>JADJPH010000004.1 GCA_016713335.1 Candidatus Fredericiella danica
ATCTCTTCAATACAAGCCGGAAGTATGCGCAGGCCGTGCTTGAAGAGATGGACGCGCGGCGGATTACCCGGCGTGAGGGAGATTTGCGGGTGCTGCGATGATGGCGCAAGGCAATCGCATCCGCCAGTTACGCTGGTGGGAATGGTTGCTGTTTGCCACACTTCTTGGCTGTTTTGCCGCGCAGGTTCTGCTTTCTTCCCCACAGAAATCGGCCTCGTTTGATGAGCAGTATCATCTGACTGCCGGTTACAGCTATCTGAAGACCGGGGATTTTCGACTGGCGACCACGCATCCACCGTTGGCCGGTCTGACCGGCGCACTACCCCTCGCAACGCGTACGGATATTGCGCTCCCGCTGGATAACCCACTCTGGGAGCAAGGCAATCGCTTTGACTTTTCGGATGTGTTCCTATGGCAGGCAAACCAGGATCCGCAGGGGATGCTGGTCGGCGCCCGGCGCGGCATTACCGTGCTTGGCATCCTGCTGGTGGCGGGGCTGTTCCTCTGGGCACGCCAACTGCTGGGGCGCACGGCGAGTTGGCTGGTGCTGATCCTGGCCGTTTTTGACCCCAACCTGATTGCGAACGCCCGACTGGTGACGACCGATCTGCCGTTGACGGCGTTTTTCACACTGGCGCTCTGGCGGGCGTGGTGTTGGCTCGAACACGACCGGTGGTATGACTTTGTGTTGGCAGGCATGCTGGGCGGGCTGGCGATGGCGTCCAAGTATAACGGCATGTTGGTGTGGCCCGTAGTAGTCATTGCGGCGTTGGTCTATCCACGCCAGGCGAGCCAGGGGTGGGGGCGTAGGCTGGGTGGTGTGGCAGGCATGGTCATCGCCGGGCTGCTTGCGCTGTGGGCCGTCTATCGCTTCGATTTTGGCGTGCCCCAGATGCTCCCAGTTCAGTGGCCGGTGCCGGCGCCATTCTTCTGGGATCATCTCTGGTCGACCTTTTCGGGGCTGGTGATCGAGACGACCGTCAAACCCGACTTCCTGCTGGGGCAGGTATCGACGGGCGGCTGGTGGTACTACTTTCCGGTGGCGTTGGCGGTCAAGACGCCCCTCCCATTACTTTTGCTGTGTGGCGCCGGCATCGTCGCCATGATTGTGCACCGGCAGTGGCGCCGCCAGGTGGTCTGGTGGCTGCCGATGCTGGCGTTTCTGCTGATGGGATTGACGGGCGTGCTGACGATCGGCTATCGCCACATGCTGCCGGCGGTGCCCTTCGCCATCCTGCTGGCGGGTGACGCCACGCTTTGGATCCCACATTTTTCTCGGCGCTGGGTTCCTACGGCGGTAGGCGGGGTGTTGGTGGCGTGGCTCGTCGTGGGCACGCTGCGCATCTATCCAAACCAGGAGAGCTACTTCAATGAAGTGGCCGGCGATTGGCGCAACTGGAGTCATATTCTGGTCGACTCCAACCTGGATTGGGGGCAGGATCTGCCGGCACTGCGCCAGAAAATGGCTGACCTTGGCGTCGAGACGGTGAATCTGGGCTACTTTGGCAAGGCCGTGCCGGAGGCGTATGGGGTCAGTTACCGTCCGCTCCCCGGCTATCTGCGTTTTATGGAGGGGCGTGAGGTGGCGGCCTACAATCCCTATACGCCGGCGCCCGGGTGGTATGCAATCAGTGCGACGGCGCTGCGGTTGGGGACGCTGCAGCCGGACACGACCGAACTTTATGCTCCGTTTCGAGAAATGACGCCGGTGGATCGCGCCGGCTACTCGATCTATCTTTATCAGGTTGAGCCAACGGCTGGTGAAGAGGTGGCGCGGCCTGTGGTCGTGGACCGACCGATCTATCAGCTGACGCCGGCGGAACTGGGGATCGCGGCCGGCGTGCGCGCCATGCCGAAGTGGCAACAGGGTGGCAATTCCACGATCTATCCACAGGGCAGCGGCTTTGTGGCGGCCGAGGTGCCAGGCTTTACAGTGGTGGACGCTAACTTCAGCGACGTCATCACCTTGTTAGGGTATGCGACCGCAGCCGCAAGCGGATCGCCTGGTGCGCCGGTGGAAGTGACGCTGTACTGGCAGGTGGGAGAGCGGGCAATGCCGCAGCCCGCGCCGGCGCGGGGCGCGCCGCTCACGGCGTTTGTGCATCTGGTGGACGGTGACCCCGGCAATAAGGTTGCGCAGTATGATGGGTGGGATGTGGCGCTACAGGGGCTGGAGCCGGGCGACGTCATTGCGCAGCGCGTGGTGCTAGAGATACCTGCGGAAGTTGAGCGCAAGCCGTACCAATTGCTGGCAGGGGTCTATTCGCCGCAGGACTGGGCGCGGCTGCCGGTGGCTACCCCGTCGGGATCACAGGATCTTGTTGAGCTAGGGGCGTTTGAAATTCGCTGAGTTGGTTGCGAGGTGATGACGTGTCAGAAGCCAGTGAAACTCAATCAGACGAGAGACAAGTTGGGACGAGCCGCAGGCCAGATTATCCGGGGCTGGAGCGCCTAGTCTTTTTCAGTGATGCGGTCTTTGCCATTGCAATCACCTTGCTCGCATTGGACATTCGCCTGCCACCACACGAAGGAGCGATGACCAATGCGCAACTGCGCGAGAGTCTCATCGCCATCTGGCCGAGTTACATGGGCTATGTCATCAGCTTCCTGGTCATTGGCTTCGTGTGGATGGCGCATCACCGTAGATTTCGGTACATCATCGACTACGACCGCAATCTGCTATTGCTGAATCTTGTCTATCTCATGACAATCGCCTTTGTGCCGTTTTCGACGTCGGTCATCAGCGAGTATGGGAATCAGACCGCCACGATCTTCTATGCCTTGTCGATTGTCATTGTCGGGATCGCATCCTTTCTGCTTTGGTGGTATGCGTCGCATGGGAGCCGTCTGGTTGAGCCGGATTTGCCGGCCAGTGTGCGGCGCAAAGAGAATCTATATTCAGTTGCCTTCATCGGGGTCTTTGCGTTGTCCATCGCGATCGCCTACTTCATTGACGATGACCTCGCGAAATACAGTTGGTTGCTCCTGATCTTGACAGCGCGCATTATCCGTTGACTGGCAGCAGGTCAAGCTTTCGCTGCTCAGTATTTACCGGCGCTCCGGCGTTCAAACTGGCGCTGCATGGCAATGAGAATATCTGCGGTAAGCGTATACTCTTTGGTTCGCTGTTCGTCCCCGATCGCCGCCATAGCCCTGGCGCCGCTTTCGGCGTTTTCGATGGCGTGGGCCAGGCAGAGTGCCAGGGTGGCGTAGACCGCCGGTGAAACGTCCGGTGAAAACGTGACTGCGATCATGGCGGTCTCCTAAACTGGTCCCGGGTGAGGTTTCCTTGCTTCCTTTTCACGATTACCTTACCACGATTCGTGACCCTCTGACCACCTCGTTTCAAATTAAACATCCTGGCAAGCCGTTAATCCCATGAATCCCAGTTCAGACAGAAAAAGGCTATTGCCGCGGCTTGGCAGCCTGGGGTTGAAACCCCGGCTAGTAACAGCGCAAGTCCAGGCCTGGCGTGGCTACTCCAGCGGGCGCCAGCGAAACCATGGCGCTTGATCACAGCCTGGCAACGGTTAATCCCATGCAGCCCAGTTCAGACAGAAAAAAGCCACTGCCGTGGCTGGGCAGCCTCAGGGTCGAAGCGCCCGGCAACGGGGCCGCGGCGAACAGCGCAAACCCACTTGCGCGGACTTGCGGCAGGCGAACCACTTACTCACGTGCGTGGCTCTGACTGGCTGGTGCGTGGCGCTGATTTGCACGTGCGTGGCGCTGATGGGCCGCGGCGAGGCATCCTGGTAATGTCCGTTTAGGGCTGATCCGCGCCGATCATTTCCAGTGTCATGACCCGTTCCCCGATGCAACGCCCCTGGGCGAGGCCGCTCTCATTGCCGGATCGAAAGTGAATTCCGCCGTAGAGTCGGGAGATGGCCGCTTCTTCGGCGGCGGCGTGGAAGGACGGATAGGCGCAGCGGAAAGCCAAGCCGTTCCTGGGACCGGTCTTCAAAGGCGTACTCATCGCCAAACAGGGCCGTGAGTACGGCGGCCGCGGAACCCGCTTCGGTCGAATGGCCGGAAGGATATTCTGGAAAAGGCGGCGTAATCACCGGGTCGGTGGGTCGGGGCCAGTTCCACGTTGGGTCAATGACGCGCTGGATGTAGGTGATCGGCCGAATTTGGTTGTATTTGTACTTGATGTGCCAGTTTGCGACAAACGAGTCTGCCACAGCAATCCCAAGCCGCGCATAGGTCTCGGCCGCACGTGCCAGCGATGTGCCCGGCTTGCGCAGAATCTGGGTGGCAATGGCCACTGAGTGCCCCGGTGGGGTTGCGGTCAGGGCTTGGGTCATCGGACCAGTAGAGGGCAATTTCACGCTGCTCAGGCGTGAGGCTAAGGACTGTGTCGTACACCTCTTTGGCCTCGATGTACAGCGTGGAGGTGGGTGCGGTCGAGTAGGTGGGTGGTGGCGGCGGTGCGCATTCTTCGTTTGAGGCCAACACAAACGGCCGGTTCTCGCCCCAATAAGGCTGCAGTGCCCGCAGGTGCGCCGGTGGCGTCGATACCCAGAAGCCGGGGCCGGCGGGCGGGGTGTAGTCGACCGGGAAATTGAGCATGTACCCTTCATGGCCACCATCGGTGCGCGACCAGGCGAAGATGGTAGCCGCCACCAGCCGGCCATATTCGATCGAACGGCGTACGATGGCGGGCGACGTTTCGGATGCATACCGCTTGCGCAGTGTTGTTTCCAGCCCATCAATGGCTGTTCGCGCCGGTTCACCGGCGCCGGCAAAGAGACGCCGTGAGATGGCGGCCATCGCGCTGTTGGCAGCCAAAGGCCAATGATACTGAGCGCCCTCGAGCGTACGCGGCAACTGTGCCAATCCGTTGAGTTGCTCGGCAAACGATTTGGCATTGGGAATGCCAGGCGCAACGGCATCATACAGGGTTACGCCCGCGTATCCAAGCGCCCGTGACGCCACGGGCGGTGTATAGCCCTGGCGACTGCCGGATCAGTTCAAGCATCAGATCGAACCAGGCGGTTGCCACGGTGGCATCGAGCATCCTCGGCGTTTGGGTGAGGCGTTCGTGCTCCGACGGGAGCCGCGGCCGGGCCGATCAACATGGCGACGATCATGAGGAGTGCTGCAAGATGCATCAAGGCGTTCATCATGCTTCACGTTTAACGAAGCGACCGTCGCCGGGTGCGCCGATATACTCCTCGTTTTCGACGATCATCTGCCCACGGAGGAGCACGGTGCGCGGCCACCCAAAGACCGAGAAGCCGTTGTAGGGTGTCCAGCCGGCGGCTTCGTGCAGGGTTGCCGGCGAGATTGTCTTTTCGCGCGCCGGGTCAAAGATGACCACATCCGCATCATAGCCGGGTGCAAGCCGGCCCTTCGTGGTTAGGCCCATCCATGAGGCGGCGTTGGTGCTGCAGACCTGCACCCAGCGTTCAAGGCTCAAGAGACCGCGATTTACACCAAAATGATGGACCAGCGACAGGCGCGCTTCGATGCCGGGGACGCCACCCGGAACCTGGGCAAAATCGCGCCGCGTTTTCTCCGCACGCGTCCACGGACAATGGTCGGTGCTCACGACCTGCAATTCGTCGTTGGCGAGTGCCCGCCAGAGCGCTTCCTGATCCTCCGGGTCACGCAAAGGGGGAGCGCAGATAAAGAGTGCGCCCTGCGCGCCGCCAAGGTGTTCCTCAGCTGACAATAGCAGATATTGCGGGCAGGTTTCACCGTGGATGTCGATGCCACGGTCGTGCGCTGCCACAATTTCGGCGATGCTTTCGGCGCAGCCCACATGGAAGATAAAGAGCGGGCACCCTGTCAGGTCCGCCAACTCGGCGGCGCGATGGATGGCCGTTGCTTCCAGTTGTGCCGGGCGGGTGTATTCATGCCAGATAGGTTCAATGTGCCCTTCGGCCAGGGCATCTGCGCGCAACACGTCAATCACGGGTCCGGTCTCGCTGTGAAGGACGACGCGGCCACCGGCGTCGGCAACGGCCGCCAGGGCACGGAGTAAAGCAACGTCGTCGAGCATGACGCCGTCATAGGCTTGATACATCTTAAAGGTCGCACAACCGGCGGCAACCACTTCTGGCACTTCCAACAGCCGTTGTTCTTCGGTGGCGTGCCAGGTGGGCACGGTCATGTGCAGGCCGAAATCGATGGCGACTTCGCCCTGCGCTTCGGCTTTGCGTGCGGCGAGTGCCGCGAGCAGCGGCTCGCCGGCGCCCGGGGTCACGAAATCGATGAAGGTGGTGGTGCCACCGCAGGCTGCTGCAACCGAGCCGCTGCGAAAGCTGTCTGTGCTGACCAGCCCGGCCAGAGGCATCTGGAGATGAACATGCGGGTCAACGCCGCCAGGAATCACGTAACACCCGGCGGCATCGATAAAGCGTTTGCCATGTAGACCCAAACCCAGGGCGGCGATCTGCGCGTCACTGATACCGAGGTCGGCGTCCAGGGCGCCTTCTGCCGTGATTAGCAATCCATTTCGAATGACGAGATCGTACATGGCGTGTCTCCATTGTTGTTTGGCCGGCTGGCCGGGTGGTGACAGTCGCGTATGTTAGGTTAAGGCACAAAGACGCGCAAAAGCACTGAGTCGGCGTCGGCCTGCACCTGGTATTCCCCCAACTCAGCCGGCAACAGAATCCACTGGACGGCCTGCAGAGAAATGGGGTCTGAATCCGTGTAGAAGGTCGCGGCGCCTTTGAGCACAGCCCAGATTTCGAAGGATTCGCCTTCCAGCAGGCCGAAGAACTCCTGCGCCGCCGGCATGGTCAGCCGTTCCGTCTCGAAGTATTCGCAGGTGGCGAGTCGCTCGATGCGGAAGCCCTCTTCATCCAGCAACACGGTTGGCGTCGCCGGTCCCGGTTCGATCAGGTCGAAGTTCAGGGCGGCAAGGGACTGTTCGCGGTGCAGTGGCCGCGGCCGGCCCCAATCATAGATGCGGTAGGTGGTGTCGCTGTTCTGTTGGATTTCTGCCACGATGATGCCCGGGCCGAGGGCGTGCACTGCGCCTGCCGGCACGAAAATCACATCGCCTTCGTGCACGGTCACCCGGTGGAGATCATCCGCCGCGTGTTCGGTGCCGAAGTCCGCTGCGTATTTCTCCCTTGTGGCGCCGCGCTTGAAGCCATAGACCAGTTCCGCACCAGGCTCTGCATGGAGCACGATCCACATTTCCGTTTTGCCGAAGTCGCCTTCATTGGCGAGGGCGCTGGCATCGTCCGGGTGCACCTGAATGGAGAGCCAGCGGTTGGCGTCGAGCAGTTTGATCAACAGGGGAAATCGATCGAGGGCAAGCGCCTTCTCGCTGCGCTGTCCCACCAGCGCTTCGCCCCAGAGTTCCATCACTTCCGGCAGGGTTTTGCCCTTGAGGGGTCCCCGGTTGACCATAGTGGAGCCGTTGGGGTGCGCCGCAATGTCCCAACTTTCGGCGATGATGCCGTCCGGCAGTGTGCGGCCCAGGATGGTTTCCAGGTTTCTGCCGCCCCAGGGGTAGTCCTTAAAGACCGGGTCGAATGTGAGTGGGTAGAGATTTGCGTCATCCATCATGAACCAACTGCTTTCAGTGAATTGAATGGATTAGGTGAGGGTCGTCGAAGGGCGCCACTCCTTATTTTACCAGAATCGGCGCGGATTGAGTCCTTACAACTTTTTTGAGGTATTCGGCCATCAGCCTTTTGATGCCGACGCCGGGAAAGGCGACCGTCACTTCTTCCCCATCGCGCGACGTCACGCTTTCAATGACGGTGCCGACGCCAAACGATGGGTGTTGGACGCTGTCGCGGCGGTTGAACTTTGTCGGCGCCGGCGTGGCCGGTTTGCCGGTCGCACCCTTGCGGTTGATCGGCTGCTGTGCGGCGCCTGGCGACCAATAGGCCTGTTTGGGCTGGTCAGCGTTCCTGGTCTGATCCTGGTCTGGGGAAACCGGCTTTTTGTCAGGTTGGGACGATGACGGCCAGGGCGTTGATTTCGACCGCCCACTCCATTGTCCGCCGGTCTGGCTACGGGGCAGGCGCAAAGATTGATCGGTTTCGTCCCAACTGGTCATGCGCCGGGCGCTGTCTTCGCGGCGCCCGCGCTTGTCGACCATGCCGGCGAGTAGGTCCTCGGGAATCTCGTCGAGGAAGCGGCTGGGCGTCTGTAGTTCGCTACCGCCCCACAGGCTGCGGCGCAGGGCATGCAGCAGATAGAGCCGCCGTTTTGCGCGCGTGACACCGACATAGAAGAGTCTGCGTTCTTCGGCCATCTCCTCGCCGCGCGGGTTATTGTTATCGGCTTCGATACTACGACTGTGGGGAAGGATGCCTTCCTCCAACCCAACAATGAAGACGACGGGGTACTCGAGTCCTTTGGCGGTGTGCAAAGTCAGCAGCGTAATCGCACCGCCGTTGTCGTCCAGGGCATCCGTATCGCTGACCAGCGCCGTCTCCTGGAGAAATTGGGACAGGGGCGTGCCGCCTTCATCGAGGTTAGGCATGCCCTGGACATAGAGGGCTGCCACCACCCGCAACTGTTGAAGATTTTCAAACCGATCTTCACCCTCCTCTGTCCCGTCACGCAAGGTCCGGATATAGTCCGACTGGGTCAGCACGGCGTCGAGCAATTCCGCAACGCTGGCGTACCGGCCTGCCTGCTCCTGCTCCACCCAGTTTTCCAGCAGCGCCGAGAAGTCGGCCAGCACCTTAAGTTGTTTGCCCGCAATCGGAGGATGCGCCGCACCGGCAGGTAACGGGCGGCCCAGCAGTTTTGAGGCGCGCTCCAGACCGTGGTGCAGGATCATCAGTGCGACAGATTCGGGTTCACCGAGCTCTTGCGCCCAGTTTCGCAGCGCCTCGTGCGTTTTTTGCCCGATCCCGCGGGTAGGGACGTTGATGATCCGTTCGAGCGCCACACTATCGGCAGGGTTGTGGATCAAGCGCAGATACGCCAACGAATCCTTGACTTCTTTACGGTCATAGAATCGAGTCGCGCCGATCAACCGGTGCTTCAGACCGAGGCTGACGAACATCTCTTCCAGGACACGGCTCTGTGCGTTGGTCCGGTACGTGACGGCGAAATCACCCAACGTGTATTCGCGCCGTGCGAGTAACTTCTTGATCTCTTTTCCGACCCAGTCAGCCTCATCGACTTCGTTATACGCGGCGTAGACCGTGGCCGGCACGCCGGCGCCATTGTCGGTGCGTAGCTTTTTGGGCGTGCGATTGCGGTTGTTTGAGATGACGGCATTGGCGACGTCAAGGATGGACTGCGTACTGCGGTAGTTGTGTTCTAGGAGCACCAGGGTCGAATCCGGAAAGTCACGGCGGAACAACTGCACATTGCGGTAATCGGCCCCCGGAAGCGGTAGATGGATTGATCTTCGTCGCCAACGACAAAAGATTGTGATGTTCTTCGGGGGCGCCGGCGAGCAAATGAACCAGCTCGTATTGGGGGGCGTTGGTGTCTTGAAACTCGTCGATCAGTAGATATTGCCACTTCTTTTGATACTTAACGCGTACATCGAGGTTGTCGCGCAACAGGAGGACCGTGCGCAAGAGCAAATCATCGAAGTCCATGGCGTTGTTGGTTTGCAGGGCAAGCTGATAGTTGCGATAGACGCGGCCGGCGATCTCTTCAAAATAGGTGGCGGCATGATAGGTGTCGGGCGTCACCATGTCGTTCTTTGACTTGCTGATGTGCGCCTGGACGGCGCGCGGGGCGTAGCGCTTTTCGTCCAGGTTCATGTCGTGCATGATGGAACGGATGAGAGAGACCTGGTCGGCTGTGTCGTAGATGACCCAATTGGGTTCGAAGCCGATGGCGGCGGTTTCAACGCGCAGGATGCGGGCGCAGATGCTGTGGAAGGTGCCGATGCTGAGGCCACCCAATCGCGGTGGCTGACCCGGCGGGGGTGGGCCAAACTTCTCCTCAAAGATTTTCTCGACGCGTTCACGCATTTCGCCGGCCGCTTTGTTGGTGAAAGTCACCGCCAGGATGTGCCAGGGTGCAATGCCGGCCTCGTCGATCATGTAGGCGATCCGGCGCGTCAGCACCCGCGTCTTGCCGGATCCCGGTCCGGCGAGCACGAGCACCGGGCCTTGCACGGTGGTGACGGCTTTCGTTTGTTCTGGGTTCAGACCGGCGAGCATGTTGGACATGGGACGTATCACGTATCTCGTATTCCGTGGCACGTGTTGCGTGTCACGTGGTGGGCGGGTTTATTCTTCGCCTTTGAGCAGGCGACGGTAGCTATCATAGCGACTGGGGGCGATGACGCCGTCAGCGACTGCATTGAGTACAGCGCAATCCGGTTCGTGATCATGGGTGCATCCGGGATAGTGGCAGGCATGCAGGAAGGGCGCCATCTCGCGAAAATAGAAGGGTAGATTGGATGGATCGATATCATACAGTCCGAGTTCGCGGATGCCCGGTGTGTCGGCGACATAGGTGTTGGTGCCAAAGGGCAGCGGGAGCAGGTGCGCAGCCCGTGTGGTGTGTTTGCCCTTGTCCATAAAATCGCGGAGTTCACCGGTCTTGATTTGCAGGTCAGGTTCGACGGCATTGAGCAGGCTGCTCTTGCCGACGCCGCTTGGTCCGGCGAGGACGCTGATCCGATCGGCCAGCAAGTCGCGGAGGGCATCAATGCCAATGTGTTGTTCCGCGCTGGCGTAGATGACCTGGTAGCCGATGTGCGCATAAAGCCCAAAGATCGCCTCAGCGGCGGCGAGACCGACCAGGTCGATCTTGTTGGCCACGATCGTCACGGGCAATTGGTTTGCCTCGGCGACGACGAGGAACCGATCTAGCATCCGGACATGGGGTTCCGGGCGCGCGGCGGCGAAGACGATGACGGCCTGATCGGGGTTGGCCAGGATCACGTCTTCGGCCGGGGTTTCGATCCCTGGGTGCTGGCGGCTCAGCACGCTGGTGCGGGGATCGATGCGTTCGATCTGGCCTTTATTGGCGGCAATCGGTTGGACCCACACGCGATCGCCGACGGCGACGAGCGTGTCCTTTCCTCTTTCTTGCAGCAGGCGTCCGCGCACTTCGCATAGCAACGAAGTGGATTCGGCGCCAGGCGTCTGGTCAAGCATGCGGACATCGAAGTGATGCCCACGGCCACGCGTCACGATGCCGTGCAGCAGTACATTAGAATCCCGCTTGGCGACTGGTTTCCGGCTCCGCTTTTCACGGTAGGTGCGTTCGGCCTGATCTTCGTAGCCCTGATAATCGTCGTCACTATCGGTCGATTGAGGTGGCAAGCGCTACTCCTCTTCGGGTGCACGGTTGATGGCGAGCAGCATCCACCATTTCCGGTGCACCGTTCGAGTGTATCGCGCTACCGTGATGGATGTCAATCAATTGGCAGGTCGATATGGGTTGAGTGCGCCAGATGCGTTGCACAACATGAAAATGTGTTGAACGCGCTACATGCCTGGGTTGCCGGGATTGGCGTGCGGACGCCAAATTGGGCCAAGAGGTCGGAAAAGTCGGCCAGCGGAAGCCCCATGACGCCTGCGTAGCAGCCATCCAATGCGGACACCGGATTGAAGCCCCGGTGTTGGATGCCATAAGCGCCCGCCTTGTCGAGGGGATCGCCGGACAGCACGTACACATCGATTTCCTGATCGGTATAGTCTCGCATCCAGACTGTCGTCGTATTGACGCGTTGCAGCCGTGCCCCTTCGCCGGTGCGCAGCAGGCAGATCGCGCTGATCACCTGGTGTGAGCGATTGCGGAGCAGGCGGAGCATGTGGCCCGCATCGTCTGGATCGACCGGCTTGCCAAGGATGACGCCATCGACCGCGACGGTCGTGTCGGAGGCAACGATGATAGCCGATGCCCCTGCGGGCTGGCGGCGTGCGGCGACTGCGGCGGCTTTGGCGGCGGCAAGGCGGAGTGTCATTTCCAGCGGCGCTTCGCCGGCGAGCGGCGTCTCATCGATGTCGGCAACGGCAACGGTGAAATCAAGCCCCAGATCACGTAGGAATTGTTGCCTTCGGAGGCTGCCAGAAGCAAGGATAATTGGGTGGCATAGGTTCGGTAAGCATCATGTTCATTATGCTACAGAAAGGTAGGCGAAATATCAAACGCGGGACTGATTGTTGCAGGGACTTGTCCGGAGCGCTTGCGTATGGCACACTATCTGTAGTGGTAACCTCGCATAGAAGCAGGACGTGACCAATGTCAACTCGCACTGTACGAACAACGAAAATGCCGGTAAAAATGGCGCTGATTGGCTGTGGTGGTATGGCGCGTTACCATGCTGCGCAGATCCTGCGGCACCAGGGGGCTACGGAAATCCGGGTGGTTTGCGAACCGTCGCTGCTTGCCTATGCCCAGTTTTCGGCGCTCTTTGAAGATGTTGGCCTTAAGCCGCCACCGAATGAGCCTGATCTGCAGCGGCTGCTGCAGGAATACTCGCAAGAGGTGCAAGCAGCATTCATCATCACGCCGCACGTCTACCATCACGATCAGGCAACCGCCTGTCTGGAAGCCGGGGTGGATGTGCTGCTTGAAAAGCCGATGGTGATGTCGGCGGCGGAGGCGCGTTCGCTCATTGCGACCCGCGATAGAACGGGCCGGTTGCTCGTGGTGGCGTTTAACGGCAGTCTCTCGCCTGAAATTCGCACGGCGGTCAAAATGTTGCGACGCGGTGACCTGGGGCGGCTGATCAATATTCATGCGGTGGTCTGGCAAAACTGGAATGGGTTGACTGCCAATACCTGGCGTCAGGCGCCGGCGATGTCGGGCGGTGGCTTCCTGTTTGATACAGGCGCGCACCTGCTCAACACGACCGCAGATCTGGCGGGTGAGGAATTTGTGGAAGTTGCGGCCTGGCTTGACGACAGCGGGCGCGACGTTGATATCAACGGTGTCGTCATGGCGCGGTTGGCGTCCGGCGCATTTGTGGCGCTGAGCGGCTGCGGCGACACGATTGAGTCCTGTGCGTCGGACGTACGCGTTTTCTGTAGTGAAGGGATGCTGCGCACCGGCGTCTGGGGTGAGCGGCTTGAGGTGCAACGGCGCGGTGAAGCTGAGTTGGCGCCGGTGGACGTTGGTGTTTCACGCGTCGCCTGGGAGCAATTCTTGGCCGTGCGCTCTGGACAGATTCCCAACCCCTCACCGCCAGAGGTTGGCCTGCGCATGGCGCAGTTGTGGGACATGATCAAGCTGTCGGCTGCTACTGGCGGTCGGCCGGTGATGATGAAAGATGTGATTTGACATAAATTGTGCGCGCCGCAAGCGCCATCGCAGCGGCGGCGCGCACGTTGGACTTCACTTTTGTTCAATAGAGATGAGGATGATGATGATTCGGGTTACGGTGTGGAGTGAGTATCGTCACGAGAAGCGGAACCCCAAGATTGCCGAGATTTATCCAGACGGCATGCATGGGGCGATAGCCAGGTCGTTGTCAGATGCAGGCTTTGCGGTGCGGACCGCAACCCTGGACGAGCCCGAGCACGGCCGCACCGAAGATGTGTTGGCGACTACGGACGTGATGACCTGGTGGGGACACATGGCGCACGGTGACGTGAGCGATGCCATTGTCGAGCGCGTGCACAAGCGCGTGTTGGAGGGGATGGGCTTGATCGTGCTGCACTCTGGGCATTTTTCGAAGATTTTCAAGCGGCTCATGGGCACCTCTTGCGATTTGCGGTGGCGCGAGGCCGGCGAGCGCGAGCGCTTGTGGGTTGTATCGCCCGGTCATCCGATTGTCGAGGGCATTGGTGAGGCTTTTGAAATTCCGCATGAGGAGATGTACGGCGAGTTTTTTGACATTCCGGAACCGGACGAACTTGTTCTTCTAAGTTGGTTCCAGGGCGGTGACGTTTTCCGGAGCGGTTGCTGCTACCATCGGGGCCGGGGCAAGATCTTCTATTTCCGGCCTGGGCACGAAACCTATCCGACCTATTATCAGCCGGAAGTGCAGCGTGTGATTGCCAATGCCGTCAAGTGGGCCGCCCCGGTGGCGCGCCCGGCGACAAGTTTCGGCCATCGTCCGGAGCCGCTGGAGGACTTGCACGTCTAGTGGCGCCTGTCGGCTTGGTGAATGAGATTGAGTCTGCACTTCGACCTGACCATGCTCGCTGGCGGGTCGAAGTGCGAGGTGTTGTCCAGGGCGTCGGTTTCCGTCCCCATGTGTACCGGATTGCAACCGAACTTGCTTTGGCCGGGTTTGTGGGCAATGACGCCGGCGGCGTGTTTATTGAGGTTGAAGGTCCGCCGGAGACGCTGGAGTCATTCTGTCGCCGGTTGGCCACCGAAGCGCCGCCCCTTGCACATATCGACGAAATTGTGGTTGCGGTAGAGCCGGCACAGGGTGAAGCCGGCTTCCGGATTGTGATGTCGGCGCACAACGCGGCGGCTACCACGCTCGTCTCACCCGATCTCTGTCTGTGTGAAGATTGCCGGCGTGAATTGCTCGACCCGAAAAACCGCCGGTATCTGTACCCATTTATCAATTGCACGAACTGCGGACCGCGCTTCACCATCATTGGCAGCACCCCGTACGACCGCCCCGCGACCACGATGGCGGATTTTTTGATGTGTCCTGCGTGCCAGGCGGAATACGACGATCCGGCAAATCGGCGCTTCCATGCACAGCCAAATGCATGTCCGGTGTGTGGTCCACGTGTTGAGTTCCGATGGTCGGAAGATCCGACGGGGTCGAGTTTCAACGAATTACGCGCTCGGTTCGACGGCGAGTGCTATGGTCATACCGCGATTGCGGCATGCAAAGCAGTGTTGGCTGCCGGCGGCATCGTTGCGATCAAGGGTATAGGGGGCTTTCATCTGGCCTGCGATGCCACGAACGAAGCGGCCGTGGCGCGCCTGCGCCTGCGGAAAGGCCGGCCGCACAAGCCGTTTGCCGTCATGGGTGCGGATCTGGAGAGCACCGCTGCCATCGCACGGCTTGAACCAGGGGTAGCTGAACTGTTGTCGTCCCGCGAGCGCCCCATCGTGCTGGTTTCCAAGCGCAGCGGCGGTGGATTGGCGCCGGGCGTGGCGCCGGGAACGGGCAACGTTGGTGTCATGCTGCCCTATGCGCCACTGCACTGGGTGCTCTTCTATGAGCAGGCCGGCGAAGTCCCTGCGCCACGTGTGTTGGTGATGACATCCGGCAACCTTTCTGAGGAGCCGATTGTCTACCATGATGACGACGCACTGACGCAGCTATCGACGCTGGTGGATGCATTTCTGTTGCATAACCGGCGCATCCAGGTTCCCTGCGACGACTCAGTGATGGGTCATATGGGTGCGATCGAAATCCCGCTGCGCCGCTCGCGCGGCTATGCACCGTTTCCGGTCAAGTTGCCAGTGCGCGTGCCGCCAACGTTGGCGGTAGGGGGCGAACTGAAGGCAACATTCTGTCTGGCGGCCGGGCGCGATGCCATCATGAGCCAGCATGTGGGGGACATGGAGAATCAGGCGACCGTCGCTGCCTTCGAACGTAGCGTGGCGCATTTTCAACGCCTCTTCCGAATTGAGCCGGAGATTCTGGCCTGTGACATGCATCCCGGTTATCACTCGCGCCGCTGGGCAGAAGCCAATCAGGGGAGTCGCCCTTGTGTTGCGGTGCAACATCATCATGCCCATGTTGCGGCCCTGATGGCAGAAAACGAACTTGACGGCAGCGCCCCCGTAATCGGGTTCAGTTTTGATGGAACGGGATATGGTCTCGACGGCGCGATTTGGGGTGGCGAAATCCTGCTCTGCGACTATACTGGCTTCAAGCGACTTGGCCACTTGCGTTATGCGCCCTTGCCTGGGGGGGATGCGGCCATCCGGCGGCCCTATCGGATTGCGCTTGCCCAGTTGTGGGCTGCCGGCATTGAGTGGGACAGTCGCCTTCCCGCCGTCACGACGTGCCCACCCCTTGAACGCGATGTCCTGCGACAGCAACTCGAAAAGGGGGTTCAGGTTGCACCTACCAGCAGCATGGGGCGTCTTTTTGATGCTGTGGCGGCGCTGGTTGGGGTCGTGGAGATTGCGACTTACGAAGGCCACGCCGCAATGGAGCTTGAAGCCCTGGCCGCGGCCTGGGGTGCATGCGAGCAGCCCTATGCATTTACGCTTCACGAAGGTGGAGAAATGATGTTGGTGGATCCCGAATCTGTACTGAAGCCATTGATCTCCGATATCATGAATGGCAGCCCGTTGGGGTTGATTGCAGCGCGGTTTCATGGGGCGGTAACGGATTTGATTGCGCAGGCTGCGGCGATGATACGCCGGCAGACCGGCGTTGATTGTGTTGCGCTGAGCGGCGGCGTCTTTCAGAATTTGACGCTCTTGAGTGACGCCACCGAAAAGCTGCAGTCAAATGGAGTTCGAACGTTGGTTCACCGGCGCGTGCCGGCCAACGACGGGGGCATTGCGTTGGGCCAGGCCATGATCGCCGCCAAGACCGTGCACCAACCGGCAATGTCCACGGCGGTGCACTAGCGAATGCAACTTCACCAGCGTGGAGTAAGACTGGAAGTGGCTTGCTATGGAACTGATCAGCAAGGTCTTGATTGTTGACGATGAACCGATCGCCCGTGAGTCGCTGGAGGCGCTCCTGGCGGGCGAGGCCTATGATCTTTACTTTGCCGGCAGCGGCGTTGAGGGTTTGGCCAAGGCCGCTGCCGTGCGACCAGATGCCGTGCTCTTGGATGTCATGATGCCGGGCATGGACGGTTTCGAGGTTTGTCGCCGGCTGCGAAGCGATCCATAGTTGGAACAGGTTGCGATCATCATGATCACGGCACTGGACGATCGTGCCTCGCGATTGGCCGGGCTGCGCTGGCGCAGATGAGTTTCTGTCCAAACCCTTTGACAGCGTAGAACTAAAAACGCGTCTGCAGACGATTGCGCATCTTGGCCGTTATCGCCGGTTAATTGCGGAGCGGACGCGCTTTGAGTGGATGGTCGAGCAGTCAGAAGAAGGGTACCTGGTGCTCGATGCAAATGGCCTGTTGCAGTACGCCAACCCGCGGGCCAGCGCCTTGCTTGTTTTGACGCAAGTTGACCTTGGGCGCCCGTTTCTGGAAGTCGCACTGCGTTCCTATCGCCTTGAACCCAGTGCCCTTTGGCAACAGTGGGCAGAAACAAAGGGACTTTCGCGGGGCCGTGCTTTATGGTCCAGCCTGAAACCGTGACTGCGCGTGCCTTCTGGCTGCGCGCGGACGGCATGGATCTGCCGGATGCGGGTTCGATTGGCCGGGTGGTGCGTCTACACGATGTGACATCGCAGATGAGCAACTATCAAGATATGCGGAGGTTTCACACGTCTGTCGTGCACAAACTGCGCACGCCGTTGATTGCCATGCACGGCAGTTTTTCGTTGCTGGCCAGTTATGGCAATGAAATGTCCGGGGCCGAAGTTGAGGAATTTGCGCGCACGGCGCTCCAGGGAATTGAGCGATTGAAAGGCGAAATCGATGATGTGCTGCAATACATCAACGCACCTGTCCTTGCGATTTCGGGCGAGACGATCCAACTCCAGCAGTTGCCCGACAAAGCCACGGAAATTGGCGCCCAACTCGGCGTGGAAAGTATTACCGTCACTGTGCCGCCTGGGATGGATGAGGTCAGCATCTCGCTGACGCCCCAGGCGTTGGATACGATCCTCTGGGAATTGTTCGAGAACTCGACAAAGTTCCACCCCGACCATGCGCCAAAGGTGGAGGTTATTGTCACCCAGACGGATGTAAACGCATTGACGGTCCTCATTCGTGATGACGGCGTGACGCTTTCACCGGAGCAGTTGCGGTGGGTCTGGACCCCCTATATTCAAGGCGAAAAGTATTTTACTGGAGAAGCGCCCGGCATGGGGCTGGGGTTGGCCCTGGTCGCGGCGTTGATTTGGCATGTCGGCGGCGACGTAACATTGAACAATCGGAATGATGGCCCGGGCGTTGAGGTCTGGCTCCATCTACCCACCTTTGAAGAGTGAAAAGGAACGACAGATGGCCAGTGGCTTCTATGTGCCGGAACGGGTGATGCTCATCTTTGCCCACCCTGATGATATTGAGTTTGGCTGTGCCGGAACCGTCGCCCGTTGGGTGAAAGCGGGTGCAGAGATCGCGTACGTGCTGGTCACGAGTGGCGATGTCGGCATTGCGCGGGCCGATATTACGCGTACGGAGGCCGCAGCCTTGCGCGAGCAAGAGCAACTGGACGCAGCGGCAGTCGTTGGCGTTCAGGATGTCGTCTTTCTGCGCGAGCCCGACGGGCTTGTCGTCAATACGCTGGATCTGCGGCGCCGACTTGTGCGCGAGATCAGGCGGTTTCGGCCCGAAGTTGTGGTTTGCGGGGATCCGACAGCATTCTTTGTGGACAGCAACTATATCAACCATCCCGACCATCGGGCGGTGGCAGCGGCGGCGATTGATGCTGTCTTCCCTGCAGCTGGGCAGCCGCATGTCTTTGAGGAACTTGCGGGTGAAGGGTTGGCGGCCCACAAGGTGCGCAAGGTCTATGTGAATGGGTTTGGCGGCGGCGACACTTTTGTGAACATCACCGACACGATCGATCTCAAAATTGAAGCATTGCGCAAGCATGTGAGTCAGATGGGTGAATGGGACCCGGAGCCAATGCTGCGCACGTGGTCGCAGGAATCGGCCAGGGGCAAGGAGATGGAGTACGCGGAGCCATTCCGCGTGATCACGCTCGTGAGTGACGAAGAGTGGGCGAAGCGGGTCGCCAACTAGCCAAAGGGCTGCAAGTGATGACGAGCGCTCAACGATATAAAGCCGGCGCAATTGTGCTGGCGGTGTTGCTGTTTGTCCTGTGCGCTCCTCAGGCGCTCCAGAGCGCGGATCAAGCGCCGCAGTTTGACGGCGCCAATGCGCTTGCGGTAGCCACCTATCTGGCGGGGGATATCGGGGATCGTGCGGCGGGAACTTCGGGCGAAGAGGCGGCGGTTGCCTGGCTGGCAGAGCAGTTTGCGGACCTTGGGTATGAGGTCGAGTTGCAACCGTTTCAGATTGTGCGCAACGCGGTGCCGTATACGGCAACCAATGTCATCGCCACCAAACCTGGCATCGCAGGCTACGATACCATCACCGTGGGCGCCCATTTGGACACAGTGTTGCGCACACCTGACGGACTTTTTGGTGGGCCTGGCGCCAACGACAATGCCTCTGGTACGGCAATCATGCTGGAAAGCGCCCGTTTGCTTTCGACCGAATCCGTGTCGACAACGGTCAAATTCATTGCGTTTAGCGCCGAAGAGATAGGATTGACGGGTTCATTCTATTACGTGACCCACATGCGCCCGATCGACCGGGTGCGGGCGATGGGGATGATCAATATTGACTGTGCAGGGCTCGGCGACGTGCTTGGGCTGCATGTGTTTCGCGAGCAGGATCTAGCGTTCGCTGAGGGGTTGGGGATCGACGCCGACGTGATCTCGCGGGCGGAGTTTATGTTTAGCGATCACATCCCGTTTGCGGTATATGGCGTGCCAGGCGTATTGGTGAACCACCGCCCAGCCACGGGCCACGCCTGTGGGCCGGATTATCACAAACCGGAGGATACCCCGGACAAGTTGGAGCAATCCGCACTGGCGCGCGCCGGGGCCGCAGTCGTGACCGGAATATATGCGCTATCCGAGCAGGCCCAGCCCTATACAGTCCATTGGATGCACTTTCCCAGTGTCGGCCGGAACTTTGACAATTAGCGTGTCGCCGGGTTGTTGCTGCGCACAGCGCTGTCAACCCGCTGCACACTCATGCGTTCCAGCATGGTTCGTAACGCTGCGACTTGAACCGGCTTGGAAAGAAAGTCGTCCATACCTGCGTCGAGACAGGCTGCCCTGTCTTCGGGGCCGACGTTGGCGGTTAACGCGACAATGGCTGGACCGGGCTGACCACCGCTGCGCACTTTTAGCATCGCGCGCAGCCGGCGGGTCGTTTCCAGTCCGTCCATCCCCGGCATCTGCATGTCCATGAAGATCAAGTCAAATCTGGAAGTGGTGCATAATTCCAGGCATCTGGCGCCGCTTTCGGCGGTGACGGCGGTGTATCCAAAACGCTGCAGCAAGCGTCGAATGACAAATTGGTTAACGGGATTGTCTTCAACGACCAGGATTTCCAGGGGAAGCCGTTCCGCCAGGTTTTCGTCAAACGCAGCGGTCGCAGTCCATGGCGGTGGCGGGGCAGTGAACGCCGGTTCAAAGACTCGCACCAGTGCATCGCGGAACTGCGCCTGGCGGACCGGCTGAAGGACGTAGCCAACGGTGGTCTCTGGGATATTGCCTGGGCGATAGTTCACAGGTGCAAGGAGCAACAAGGGCCATGTGTGACCGTTAAGCGGGTTGCCATTCATCGTGGCATTGGCTGCGAAGAGACGGTGATCGGCCAGCATGACGTCAATGGGTTGGCCGGTGGCATGCCAATCGAGCGCTTCTTCGACTGTCTCGGTGATTCGCACCTGCATGCCGAATCGTATGGCATGGAGCGCCACCGAGCGCCACTGTGCGCCGGTGCCGAAGCTACCCATCACGATCATCAGTTGGCGCCCCGTGAGCGCTGGGTGTTCTATGGGGCTCTGGTCGGGCGTGGGCGCTGGGTTCGCGGGTATCGTGAACCGGAAGGTGGCACCCTTGGATCCATTGCTTTCCACCCAGATTTTCCCGCCCATAGCTTCGCAAAGTCGCCGGCTGATGGCCAGACCCAGTCCGGTGCCGCCATATTTGCGTGTGGTCGACGCATCCACCTGAGTAAAGGGATGGAAGAGGCGTTGCTGCCGTTCAATCGGAATGCCGATACCGGTATCACGAACGCTCACGAGGAGTGCTGGTGATGTGCCATCGTCTGAATCTGAACCGTCCACCCGGCGAACCGTAACGACGATTTCTCCGCGCTCCGTGAATTTCACGGCATTGCCGAGCAGATTGAGGAGAATCTGCTTGAGCCTGCCCTCGTCGCCGCTGATCCAGGCTGGCACGTCATCTTCGATCAGGCAGCCCAGTTCCAACCCTTTTTCGGCCGCCCTGGGTGCGATCAACTCAACGGTGTGTTCGATACACTGCTGCAAGGAGAATGGGCGCTGTTCGAGCATGAGTTTACCGGCTTCGATCTTTGAGAAGTCGAGGATGTCATTGATCAGCGCCAATAAGGTGTCCCCCGGACTCTTGGATGATCGATGCGAGTTGGTGTTGTTGGCTGTCAAGCGGCGTTGCGGCGAGCATCTCCGCGACGCCGATGATGCTGTTAAGCGGGGTGCGAATCTCGTGACTGACGCTGGCGATGAATTCTGATTTGAGGCGGGATGCCTCTAGCGCCCGATCACGCTTCCACTCGAGGGCTTGTTCGATCTGCTTTCGTTCCGTCAAGTCGGTGATGACGGCAATTGCGCCCAGATATTTGCCGTCACGTTGTCGGGGCACACAAGTCGTCAGTGCGGGGGACTCAGCGCCCGATGCGGTAATGAGCGTGATTTCTTCGGTGACGGGTTCTCCCGCTCTCAATGCCTCGCCAATCCGGATCAATTTCTGGAGATCAGCCGCAGCGACGAATTCCCGTGGGTCGCAGCCAATCAAGCGCTGGGCGTCGTACCCGAGCACGTGAGCAAATGCTTGATTTACGTACTCGAACCTGCTCTCTGCATTTGTGACCGTCAGCCCCTGTCCCATTGCACTCATGACTTGCAGAGCGAAATCTCGCTGTGACTGCAGTTCCTCGGAAGCCCGCCGGCGTTCGGCCACATTGGTGATGAAACTCATGACGAGCGTGCCCGCATTTGTTTCGATGGCGCTGAGGCTGATTTCCAGGGGGATATCCGTGCCATCCTTGCGGCGTCCCGTCAGGGTCAAGCCGCCCCCCATCGGGCGCGTGTGCGGTGCACTCATGTATTCCCTGCGGTGGGCGCTATGGCGTTTGCGCGCGGCGTCGGGCATGAGCCACTCGACGGGTTTGCCGATCAGCTCATTGCGTGCGTAGCCGAACAACTTTTCCGCCTGCGGGTTGCTGAGGACAATCACCCCGCTTTCATTGACGACGATAATGGCCTCGGATGCGGCTTCGAGCAAGGTGGAAAACTTCATCTCGCGTTCAGATGCCGCAACTTGCGCGGCGGCGCGTTGGGTGATTTCGGCCTGGAGGGCGGCGTTGGCGACGCGGAGCTCGGAGCGTTGCGCTGCAAGCCGGTCGGCGAGTTTGCGCGTGTCACTCAGGGCGATGGTCTGGCTTTGCACCACCTGGAGCAAGTCGGCGACGGGGTCGTGTAAGGCGAAATCGGAAAAGGTCAAGCCGAGGCGGGTGATTTCGGCAAGTTCGCTTAACCACGGCGAGCCGAGGAACACAAGGATGTCAGGCTCCGGGAGATGGACGAATTGTCCGCGGAGGCGCGCCTGGCGATCTGTAAGCTCGAGGATAAATAGGAACTGTGAGGCGTGGCACAGGTGTTCAAAGTCGGCGATGACATCGGGATAAGCGATGCGGAAACGCGCATGGAATGGTGCGCCGGGGCAGACGTCAGGGGCTAGGCGTGCCCAACTGTGGCCAACTTGAAGTATGTGGAGATCGCGATCAAGCGCCAGATGAAAAGGAAAAGCCGAAGCAAAGAGTTCGGGAGGCAATCCCACCCCATTTTTCATCCCAGCAGTCATCACATGTTCTCCAAAACTACCACTGCATCAGATATACGTCGTGGTCTGCGCCATCCTCGTAGGATTGGAGCCGCGTGATGGCCGCTTTCGTCTGGAAGCGTGCCGCGACGCCTTTTAACAGCCCAAACACCATTGGCTGCAACCCTGTGCGGCTCGATCGGTAGTGGACTGTGATTGAATTTGGGGTTTCGTCGCTCACGGCGAATGTGGGCGGCTTGAGGTTTGGAAAGATCAGCGCCACCCGTGCGTGTAATCCCGGCAGGTTGCGCATAAACTCCGGCAGTGTGGCGCCGCCCGCGTCGAGCAGGCTGCCATAACCGTCGCGTGCCGTGTGCAGCACCCAATACTGCCCAAACTCTTCCAAGATTTGTTCGGACGGCAAGCCTAGCACCTCACTAGCCGCACCGACCAGGCGATAGGTGACATCGTCCGGATAAGCTTCGAGGCTGACAAAGACCTCCGTATCCACTTCGGCGACGCGCTTGATTTCAAGCCACGTGTCGTTGCCAAAGTGGCTAGTCACCATCTCTTCAACCGCGCGATTCACCATTCCGTACATATGTTGCTCCTGTGGGAATGATTGTAGGTCATCGACGGAGACTTTGAGGTTACGTTTCGCTGTCAAGTCAAGGGTATTTCAATTTAATCTGTAGTTTTTGTCAATCAGGGCAAGGTAGACGGGGTAGACGGGGTGGACGGACGTGAATGAGGTTGGTGGGTTGGTAGGGCCGCTGGAGTTTCGTGTGGGTGTCGTGTAGAATGACGTTATGTCAGCTCAAATGCCAACGAACGATATCGTGCCTGTGCTACCCCCGGTTCAGTTAGCGGAGGCAACAGCGGAGCTCTTTGAAGTAGACGAGTACGTGCGCGCCTCTCAGGCGCGCGACATGTTCCAGGTAAACGGTAAGGGATTCGGTGCGGCCGTGTTGGATACCGGCGCCAACGTGGACCATGTCGACTTTGCCGGCCGGATTGTCGCTAAGGGTAACTTCACCACCGACGACGATGGCGATCTCACCAACGTGCAGGACGGCAATGGGCACGGCACAAACGTTGCCGGGATTGTGCTGGCGGGTCAGGTTCACATGGGGATGGCGCCTGGCGCCAGTTTTGCGCCGTTGAAGGTGTTGCGGAACGATGGTGGGGGCAGTTTTGCCATCGTCGAGCGCGCATTGGATTGGGTGCTGCAGACCCACGCAACCTACAACATCTCGGTCGTGTGTATGTCGTTGAGCGATGGCGGCAACTACGTGAACGATGATTTTCCCGGCAATTCGTTGCGAGCGAAGGTGCAAGAACTACATCGGCGGCGCGTGCCCGTTGTGGTAGCGGCGGGCAACGAGTACTTCCGGCATCAGAGCCGGCAGGGGATGGCCTTTCCGGCAATCTTGCGCGAGTGCATCAGTGTTGGCGCAGTCTATGACGCAAATTTGGGGATGTTTGAGTATCCGGGCGGGGCGATTGCCTTCTCGACTCGCCCTGGGCAGATCACCCCCTTCTCGCAGCGCTTGCATCAGAGTGTCAGCCAAGAAACGCACACCGACATTTTTGCACCTGGCGCACCCGTGATCTCAACCGGAATTGACGGTCCTTATGGGGAATCGGTGCAGCAGGGGACAAGCCAGGCGGAGCCGGTTGTCGCCGGCGTCATCCTGCTGATCCAGGAACTCTACCAGCGGACGACGGGTTCTCGCCCGACGGTTGAGGAGATTGTCACGTTTTTGCGGCGTGGCGCCCTGCCCATCGTCGATGGCGACGATGAGCATGACAACGTCGAGCACAGCGGGCTGACCTATGGGCGGCTGGATGCGGTGCGCACGTTGGATGCTGTGCGGCGTGAATTGGTCAAGCGGCGACTTGCGCGACCGGCGCAGTGGTAAGTGCGTGCCGGAGACAGGCGCTGGAGCGGACCTGCCGCTGCGGATTGCCCGCCAGTGGCTGCGTTGATAGATTTCCACCCAACGAAAAGCCGAAAAATGACGGACAGACCCCATCATTTGCCGCCACGTGCTGCCGTTCATTTGCCCGTGGATTCCCGATAGACTCCGTGATAGTATCAAAGTGCGAGGGTCTGCATTGTTCCGGCGCATGGTATAGGGAGGGCCACGAGCCTGCGGGAGGCGGTATGAGTGGGTATAAGGTGATCGGTACGCTCGGCGCAATTGTCATGACGATTGGCGTGTTCATGCCGGCGCGCGTCAATGGGTTTGGCGGCTACGTGTCGTATTTCACGGATCAGCGGAACCCGACGTTGATGCTGATTGCGTTGGGCGTGGTGGCGGTCGCGCTGCTCTATTCCGGTCAATTTGGCCGGATGTTGCTGGTCTCCCTGATCATCATCGTTGGCATCAACTGGCTGTTTGTCAACCGTGGGCCTGGCATGCTCGGTTTGGAGCGGTCATTTGTGCAGATCACCGATGAGATCACGCAGATCGATGCGGTACGCCAGGTGACCGGGTTGCTCAGGATCCGTGAGGCATGGTACGTGATGTTGCTGGGCGGTTCACTGCTGCTGATCGCTTCGATGCTCGCGCCAAAAGAGCGGTGAGCAAAACCACCTATTCCGCTAGAACAAAGAAGATTGTTGCGGTGCAGTGCGGCCATTGAGCAGCACATAGGGGCTTGCGCGCCGGACATCGCGCAGACCGAGGGCGTGCAGGTGGCCCAACTCGGTGAGCCGGGTTTGCCGGCGTGCGGTCACGATGGCATCTGCGGTTTTCGGGCCAATTCCGGGCACGCGGAGTAACTCGGTGCGGGTGGCGCAGTTTACCTCCACGGGGGCGTTGCCCAGGTTCTCCACCGCCCAGGCCAACTTGGGATCGATGTGATTGGGCAGGTTGGCATCCGCGCCAAATGGTAGATCCTCAACGTTCCACCCATAGTCACGCAGCAGAAAACTTGCCTGGTAGAGTCGCAGTTCGCGGGCGTCGCTGGTTGCGGCCAGATTTTCGAACGGCGTATGTTCGACTGGGTGAAACGGTGAGTAGTAGGCGCGGCGTAGTTGGTGCTGCTGGTAGAGCGCTTCACTCACCTGCAGCAGCTCCAGGTCGGTGTCGCCGACTGCACCGACCACGAATTGGGTGACCACGCTGGCGCGCAGGTGCTCCGTGCGCCGGAGTTGGCTGATCCACTGGATTCGTGGGAAAATCTCATGCCAGAAGTCCTTTTTGGGTGCAAGCGCGGCAAGGCGTTGGGGTGTCGGCCCTTCCAGGTTGATCGACACGCGATCCGCCAGATGCATGGCGCGGCGCACCTGCTCAAACTCGGCGCCGGGCATGATCTTCAGGTGGATATAGCCGCGATAGCTGTATTTGCGGCGCAAGATTTCTGCGGTGTCAATGATTTTGTCCTGGGCTGTGCTGCCGCCCTTGATGATTCCCGAGGATAGAAAGAGGCCCCCCACCAGACCTGCGCGCTGGATCGTGTCGTAGGTTTTGGCCATTTCGTCCGGGGTGAAGGTGACACGCTGCGTTTGGGTGCGCCCTGCGCGGAAAGCACAATAGTAGCAATTCTTTTCGCAAGCGGTCGTCATCATGGCCTTCAGCACCGGTTTCTTGCCTGCCGGCGTCGTGACTTCGGAAATGCAAGGCATCGGCTTTGGTTTGTGGGCGTTTGGCGCCGCTTTTTCGAGCAGCGGTTCACTGCCGGCCGGTTCAAAGCGGGTGGCGTCATCGAGCAATGATAGCTTCTCGTAGGGGGTGGGTGCGACGACGAATGTTGGCATGATGATGGTCTCCGGTGCTGGCGATAGCCGAGCCACAGGGGTGTTGCGCACATTTGTTCTGGTCCTTATTATAAGAACAGATGTGCTGCATGTCAAAGGCCAGAAATGGGGGATGAGGGATGATGCGCGCAGTGGTGCAGCGGGTCAGTGAGGCGAGCGTGACGGTCGAGGGAGCCGTCGTCGGTCAGATCAAACGGGGTTTTGTGGTGTTGCTGGGCGTCACGGCCGCCGACACCGGGCGGGAGGCTGCGCTGCTTGCACGAAAAATCGTTGGGTTGCGCGTATTTGAGGATCAAGATGGTAAAATGAATTTAGCACTGGCGGATGTCGCCGGCGAAGTGCTTGCCATCAGCCAATTCACCCTTTATGCCGATATGCGCAAGGGGCGGCGCCCCAGCTTTACCGAGGCGGCCCGGCCTGAAATCGCTGAACCACTCTATCAGGAATTCTGCCGCAGGCTGGTCGCCGAAGGTGCGGCCGTGCAGCGGGGCGTCTTTCAGGCGCATATGCTGGTGACGCTGGTCAACGATGGGCCGGTGACGCTTATCCTTGACACCGTCGAACTATCAAACAACTGAACTGATCAAAGCGATCACAGATCACGCACACTCAAAAGGAGTCAAGTCATGAAGTACCGAATGCTGGGACGCACCGGCATGAATGTGGCCGAAATCAGTTTTGGGGCGTGGGCAATCGGCGGCAGTTGGGGCGAGGTGGATGATCAGCAGTCGATGGCCGCCCTCCACAAAGCGGTTGACGTGGGTGTGAACTTTTTTGATACAGCTGATGTATATGGTGACGGACGTAGTGAAAAACTCATCGCCCAATTACGTCGCGAGCGCCCCGGCGAGACGATCTATGTGGCGACAAAAGCCGGCAGGCGGCTCGATCCCCATACGGCTGACGGCTACAACGCGGCGAACTTGACCGCATTTGTCGACCGTTCGTTGCAGTATCTGGAGATGGATGCACTTGATCTGGTGCAACTGCACTGCCCGCCGAGTGCGGTCTATGATCGTCCGGAGGTTTTTGAGGCGCTCGATAACCTGCAAGCGCAGGGCAAGATCAAGCACTATGGGGTAAGTGTCGAGAAGGTGACCGAGGCGATCAAGGCGATCCAATATCCGAACGTCAAGACCGTCCAAATCATCTTCAACATTTTCCGCCAGAAACCGATCGACGCCTTCTTGCGCGAGGCAGGCGCCAAGCACGTGGGCGTGTTGGCGCGCGTGCCGTTGGCGAGCGGGTTGCTGACGGGCAAAATCACGCGTGATACTGAATTCGCGGCGGACGACCATCGCAATTTCAATCGCTATGGTCAGGCATTTGATGTCGGCGAGACGTTTTCCGGCGTTGACCTCGATGCTGCGTTTAACGCACTCGATGGCATTGCACCCATGGTGCCGCCGGGTTGGACGATGGCGCAGTTTGCCTTGCGCTGGATCTTGATGTTTGACGCAGTCACCTGCGCCATCCCCGGCGCGAAGCGGCCCGAACAGGTCGTCGACAATGCGGCGGCGGCTGACATGCCACCCATTGATCAGGATGTCATGGAGTCGACGCGCGTAATTTATGATACGTATATCAAGCCGTCGGTGCATACGCGGTGGTAGGGTATCTCGTATCTCGTATCTCGTATCTCGCAGTGTTTGTATCGTGATACGTGATACGCCCTGCTTATGAGGAGCATCTATGTCGAAGAACAATTATGTATTGGCCGAAGACCCCGCGACCGATCTGGCGGTGCTGGAGGCGATGGTCGCTGAACTGGAAGACTATATTGTCAAGGACGAACTGTATCGAACTGTGCGCGTGGTGACGCCGGGTGGGGCGCAGATGGTGCAGATGTCAGGTGGCGATGTGCTGACCCGCATTTTTCGATTGGCCGGTGAGCGCGATCGATTGACACCGGAACAGCAAACCCGCTATGACGCAGTGCGCGCGGACGCCGAAAAGGTTATTTACGGGCTGCGCACGCGCTTCCATGAGCGGCTCAATCGGGAAGTGAAGGCGCGCCTCGATGCGCTGAATTGGTTCCTCGATGACTGTGCGGGCGATCCACCGCGCTGCCGATCGGAGTATCCATTCGAAATCCGTAATCGCCAGCGCGTTGACAGTATTCTGCATGAACTTGGCGGTGATCTGCTGCCAGACCTCAAGCAACTGCTTGCACGCACGGACGAGCGCATCCGCCTGATTGTCAAGCCGGCGGCGTTTGTGTGGGATGCCAGGCTGGAGTCCCTATTTCCGCGCAGCCGCTTCTGGTATCTCTATGTCTCTCCGTAAGCACTGACAGGCGAGGGCCGGTTGCGATCCGTGATCAACCGGCCCTATTGAGCCTTGCCCCAATCGTAGAGACCCTTTGCACCCGTGTCGAAATAGACCCCATAGAGCAGGTTCGGCGTCGCCGGTGCGACGTGCGAGAAGATGCTGTTTACATAATTTACGGCGCCACTTTTGTTAGGCGCAAATGCGCTCAGACCGGGGGCGCCATCTGCGCCGCCGTCCATGTCGCAGCCCACGCCGATCGGATCGGGTCCCTCCAGTGGTTCGCGGCGATTGGTGACCGTGCTGCAGGCGATTAGAAATTGTGAACGGCCGATTCTATCCGGGTAACCGGCAAAGTGCAGCAGTTGGGTGGACGCTGCGTTGTAGCGAAAACCCAGATTGCCGACCCAATCACTCACTTTCAGGTTATTGACATCGGCCACCGCGAGCATTCCCAGATCAAAGGCGGCCTTGCCGCCGGTCCATCCTCTCAGCGTTGCGCGACTGAGCACTGCAAAGGCGCCATAAGGTTTTGCACCGTTTCGATACGCCGGCACAAAGATCATGTTCTTGTTGAAGCCTTCGCCGGGTGTATAGACGCAGTGACCTGCGGTCCACACCGCACGTCCGACGCCGACGGCGCCCGAGCAGCTAAAGGCGCCGGGCGTCAACGGCCTGTTGAAGAAGAGGCGGCCAACGGTACGCCACGGAAATGACTTCCAGAGATCGGCATTGTCATTTACATAATAACTGGTAAATGGAGGGCTGGTGCTCCAGGCATCCACACCCGTGGTTTCCACTACTTCGCTTTCACTGGCGGCGTTGCGTTCGCTAGCTGCCGATGCTGCGGCCCAATCGGCGGCATAGAGTTCGGCCGCCAACGAGGCGGCGCCGGGAAGACCGCCGTAGCTCGGCGCTGCGCCGCCGGCCACCGGCTCTTCACGGTCGCGCAGACCTTCGGCTGGCGCCGTCACCACCGCAGCCAAATCGAGCGGTCTTGCCTGCGCCATGCGGTCAGCAGTCCAGTAGGCGAGTGCGGCATATGCCGCCCCGCTTGGAATTGACTCAGCGACGACGACCCGTAGTTCTGGCGAGTCGGGGGGCGGGAGGTTGGGCGCCTGCGCGGGATGGCTGAGAACGACTGGAAAAAAGATGCGTCCGCCGCGGCCTGTAGCATCCTGGCCGGCCACGGGGATGGCGAGTGAGATGAGCATGAATGCAAAAAGAATTGCATAGGCACTGCGTTTTTGGTGGCGCATGGCGGGACTCCTCAAATTGAATCGTCGTGGCGCCGCAAAGTCATCGTGGGCGTGTCAATGATGGGCGCCATCTACCACAATAGGCCACATGTAGAGTGGCGTCAAGACACATTTGGCGGATTATCGGGAGATGCGGGATTAAATGCACACCTGGGTGATTTGCAGTTGACAATGGGTTAAGGCTTCGTTATACTGCGAATGTCCTTCGACAATTTGTCCAATAGGGTTGTGCAAGTTGATTAAGAACTTGCAGGATTGTTGCACTGCATTTCTCAGCAGGTGTAGGCATGGCATCGATCGAACGCAGCATTAGCCTGGTCCTTATTAGCGAGCTTCGGGTCGTAGTAGTAGTCGGCCGGAGGCCAATGCTGGTTGGATGAAGGTGAACGCCAGCGCAGCGTCACAAGGTCACCGTAGACCCTTCCCGACCGGGAAGGGTCTTTTTATATCCTTTTGCAAGTCTTTCGATGGTTAATGACCAGGAATGATGCGGAGCGATTCGCATAAAAGGAGATGCAAGTCATGAGTGAAAAACAGAGTGGGAAAGCGCCAGAAACGCCGACGCCGATGAAGGGTGCGCAGATGGTGTGGGAGGCGCTGTTGCGAGAAGGTTGCAACCTGATCTTCGGCCATCCTGGCGGAGCGATTTTGCCGACCTATGATGCCCTATCCCCCTATGAGGCAGACGGCAGAATCCACCATGTGTTGGTGCGCCACGAGCAGTGCGCGGCGCACATGGCCGATGGGTATGCGCGCTCCACCGGCAAAGTGGGCGTCTGTATCGCCACCAGTGGACCGGGTGCAACCAACCTGGTGACCGGATTGGCGACGGCGCAGATGGACAGTGTGCCGGTTGTGGCGATCACCGGCCAGGTGCCGACCAATCTGTTGGGCACCGACGCCTTCCAGGAAGCCGACGTGGTGGGCGTGAGCACGCCGGTGTGTAAGCACACCTATCTGGTCACCGATGTCAACGATCTCCCTCTCATCCTCAAGGAAGCTTTCTATATCGCCCGCACCGGGCGCCCTGGCGTAGTGCTCATCGATATTTGCAAGGACGTCCAGAACGCTACCGGTTTGTTCCGCTATGACATGGAAATCGACCTGCCCGGTTTCGAGCCGTACCCCACGGTGGACATGGCGCAGATCCTGAAGGCGGCCGAACTCATCAACCGTGCAGAGCGACCGCTGATTTTGAGTGGTCACGGCGTGCAGATTGCGGGGGTGGCGCGCCAGTTGCTCGAACTCGTCGAGCGGGCGGAGATCCCGGTCGTGACGACGCTGCTCGGCACCGGCAACATTCCGGAGAGCCATCCCCTAAGCCTGGGCATGGGGGGCATGCACGGCGAGGCGTATGCCAATCGCGCAGTGCAAGGCTGCGATGTGCTCATTGCGATGGGGATGCGTTTTGATGACCGGATCACGGGCCGGCTGGATTCGTTTGCGAAGCAATCGAAGATCATCCACTTCGAGCTTGATCGTGCGGAAGTCGGCAAGAATGTGGTCCCGGACCTGCCGGTCATTGGCGATCTCTCTGAGACGCTGCCTGCGTTGCTGCCACTGATTGAAGATCGCCGGCATCAACTGTGGCTTCAGGAGTTGAAGGAATGGCGCGGTGATTCAGCGCAGACCGACATCCTCAACTTCGAGGTCGAGGATGAATTGATTCCGCCCTTTGTGATTCGCCAACTCTGGCATGCCACGCATCAAATTTCGAACGGCCCTGCGATTGTAGTCACCGATGTGGGCCAGCATCAGATGTGGGAGTGCCAGTATTACATCCACGATCATGCGGGCATGCTGTTGACGAGCGGGGGCTGGGCACGATGGGCTTTGCGCTTCCCGCTGCAATTGGCGCCCAGATGGCCTTCCCGGACAGACTTGTGTGGGCAGTCGCCGGCGACGGCGGTTTCCAGATGACTCTGCAGGAACTCGCAGTGTTAAAGCAGGAGCGCTTGCCCGTCAAGATCGCGATCATCAACAATGGCTTCCTGGGCATGGTGCGCCAATGGCAGCAGTTTTTCTATGACAAGCGCTACACCGGCACCCCGGTCGTTTCGCCTGACTTTGTGAAACTGGCCGATGCCTACGACATTCCGGGGCTGCGAGTGACGCGTCCGGATCAGGTCGTTGCGGCCTATGAAACTGCCATCGCAACGCCCGGACCTTTCCTGATCGACTTCCAGGTCAAAGAAGAAGTGAACGTCTATCCAATGGTGCCGCCCGGTGCGGCGGTTGACCAGTTGATCCGGCGACCGAAGCCGACGGTGGTGCAAGGCTATTCGGGTGTGCAACCCAGCTTTTAGGACCGGGGCGAGCCACACGAAGCAAATCATTCATGCCAAATCTGATGGGTTCAATAAGCGAGGACTTGACAATGACTCATACACTTATCGCCTGGATGCGCGACAAGCCGGGCGTCCTCAATCGGGTGGCCGGCATGCTGCGCCGGCGCAATTTCAACATCGATAGTCTGCAAGTTGGGCATTCGGAGACGCCGGGGATCAGCCGGATGACCTTCGTCGTCAACGGCAATCAGCATATGGTTGACCAGGTCGCCATGCAACTGCGCAAGATCGTGGACGTAACACGCGTCGAGGATATTTCCGAGCTGCCGCAGGTTGCGCGCGAGATGGCGCTCATCCGCGTGGCGACGACGGCGGATAACCGCTCCGAGATTATGCAACTGGTGGACATCTACCGCGGTGAGATTGTCGATGTGACGCATGACAATCTGATCGTGCAGATTGTGGGCAACGAAGAGCGGGTTGACTCGTTGATCGATCTCATGTCACGTTTTGGTATTACCGAGATGGTGCGCACCGGCCCAGTGTCGATGGCGCGTGGGCAGCGAGAAGGCGCCTACCGGCGCAGCACCGCCGTCTGGCGCGCGCAGGCGAACGGCAAGGATGCGCATGGGTCGGAACGGTTGAAGACGGGCGGAGTGTAGTACTTATTCATCAATGAAACGGACGGATCACAGTGGCAAAAATCTACTACGAAAATCAAGCAGATCTCGACAATCTTAAAGGCAAGAAGATCGCAGTACTTGGTTATGGAAGCCAGGGGCATGCGCATTCGTTGAACCTGCGCGACAGCGGTATGGATGTGCGCGTAGGCTTGTATCCGGGCAGCAAGAGTTGGGCCAAGGCCGAAGCGGATGGTCTGAAGGTGATGAGCGCTGCCGAAGCCTGTGCTGAAGCCGACATGATCATGGTGACGCTGCCGGATCCAATCCAGGGCAAGGTATACGAGCAGGACATTGCGCCAAACTTGAAGCCGGGTGACACGATCATGTTTGCGCATGGGTTCAACATTCGTTTTGGCATGATCACGCCGCCGGCGGATGTGGACGTGAGCATGGTTGCGCCCAAGGCGCCTGGGCACCGGGTGCGCGAGGTCTTCAAAGAGGGATCCGGCGTACCGGCGCTGGTTGCCGTCTATCAGGATGCAAGCGGCAAGGCGCTACAAAACGCGCTGGCTTATGCCAAGGGTATCGGCTCGACGCGCGCCGGCGTGCTTGAGACCACCTTTGCGGAGGAGACCGAGACGGATCTCTTTGGCGAACAGGCGGTGCTCTGCGGTGGCGTCAGCGAACTGGTGAAAGCCGGCTTCTACACGTTGGTCGAAGCAGGTTATCAGCCGGAGATCGCCTATTTTGAGTGCATGCATGAACTCAAGTTGATCGTTGACCTGATGTATCAGGGTGGTCTGAGCTATATGCGCTATAGCGTCTCCGACACCGCGGAATGGGGCGACTACAAGAGTGGACCCAGGATCGTGACGGATGAGACACGCGAGGCGATGCGCCAGATTCTTAAAGAGATCCAGAGCGGCGCCTTTGCCGAGGAGTGGATGGACGAGTATCACAGTGGTGGGAAGACCTTCTACGCCACGCGCAAGGAAGAGCAGAACCAGCAGATCGAAGTGGTCGGCAAGCAACTGCGGAAGATGATGACGTTCTTGAATGCGAAAGAAGTGAACTAACAAGACAAAGAGACAAAGAGACATCTCCCAGTCTCTTTGTCTCTTTGTCTCTTTGTCTCTTTTGAAACTATGACAGATATTATCGCCACCATAGGCCCGGCTTGCGCCGACGTGCAGATCCTGGCCGAGATGATTCGGTCGGGCATGACAGTTGCCCGCATGAACTTTAGCCACGGGGATTATGCTTTCCTTACGCGGATGGCCGGATTGGTGCGCGAGGCGGCAGAAGTCGCCGGAAAGCCGGTGGCGCTGCTGGCGGATCTACAAGGCGCCAAAGTGCGTGTGGGCCGGCTTGATCAGGAGATTCCGATTGCATCGGGGCAGCCGGTGATTCTGGTGGGGCTGGAAGTCGACGTGCGCGAGCAGTTGAGCACGCTGCCAGCAAATGCCGTGATTGTGCCCACGGATTTTGATCTGGCGCCGCATGTGAAACCGGGCGGCACGGTCTTGATCGATGACGGCAACATCGAATTGCAGGTTGAGTCGATTGTAGCGGGGCATGTGCATTGCGTGACGGTTCACGGCGGTGCGATCAAGTCCCGCAAGGGCGTGAATGTGCCGTACACGCTCCTGCCCATCCCGGCGCTGACGGACAAGGATCGGGCTGATGCCGCGTTTGTCGTGGGTCTTGGCGTTGACTGGATTGCGCTCAGCTTTGCGGGTTCGGCGCAGGATGTCTTTGATCTGCGGGAAATTGTGGATGCGTCCGAAGCGCATGTTCACGTCCATTGCCCGCCGCGCATTATGGCGAAGATCGAGCGGCCCGATGGGGTTGAAAACCTGCGGGCAATCATTGTGGCGAGTGACGCCGTCATGGTGGCCCGGGGCGATCTCGCGCTGGAAACGAGTCCCTGGCAATTGCCGTTGTTGCAGAAGCAGATCGTGCGCGCCTGCCCGCAAGCGCGGAAGCCGGTGGTGGTCGCCACGCAAATGCTGGAAAGTATGATCCACAATCACCGACCGACGCGTGCGGAAGTGAGCGATGTCGCCAATGCGCTGTTGGACGGCGCAGACGGCGTCATGTTGAGCGCGGAGACGGCGGTCGGTAGCTATCCAGTGCATGCCGTGCGCACGATGGTCAACGTGTGCCAGAATATTATGCCCGGCTCGGCGCATGCGAAGCCGTTGTCGGTCTTTTTGGACGCGAGCCGCGCCGAACATCATCCACACGCCCAGACACTGGAAGCAGCACGGCGTGAAAGATTCGTGCTCTAGCTGCGTTTGGCGCCATTGAAAAAGGAAGGAGGTGATCAGAATGGACGATGGTCTTAGTGACCTTCTACGCAACACGCAGACAACCAACGTGATGTGGATGGCAGGTGTGTTCATCCATTCTAGAGTCAACCTCCCAGGAGCAAATGAAGATGAGTAAGGCAAACCAAACCGAGCATGAAGAAATGGACGGCGGCGACGGCATGGCCGACGAGACGCCTGCCGTAGATGTTGAGCAATTTCGGATTGAGGACATGAAAGCGTACGCCCGTGAGATTGCGCACGGCGATACGGTCCTCGTCTTTGACACCACGTTGCGTGACGGCGAGCAAAGCCCTGGCGCCACGCTTCACATGCAAGAGAAGATGGAAATTGCGCACCAACTGGCCAGGTTGGGCGTCGACATCATGGAGGCCGGTTTTCCGGCAGCGAGCCCGGGTGACCTGGAGGCGGTGAAAAAGATCGCCAATACGGTGGGGCGCCGGCCACGGCGTGGCAAGAACGGCGAAATCAAGGCGCCACCCTCCATCGCGGGGCTGGCGCGCGCGAACAAGAATGATATTGACAAGGCAGAGGAAGCTGTCAAGGGCGCGGTGCGTCCTCGGATCCATACCTTTTTGGCGACGAGCGACATCCATATGCAGTACAAACTGCGCATGAGCCGCGACGAGGTGCTGGAGACGGTTGGCGACATGGTGCAATATGCCCGGAGTCTGTGCGCCGACGTCGAGTTTAGTCCAGAGGACGGCGGGCGCAGCGATCCGGAGTTCCTGGTCAAGGTGCTCGAAGTGGCGATTCAGGCGGGTGCAACGACCCTGAATATCCCGGATACGGTAGGCTATACGACGCCTGAAGAATATGGTGCGCTGATCCGGTATCTCCGGGAAACGACGCCGGGCGGCAAAGACGTAATCTTTTCCTGCCATTGCCACAACGATTTGGGATTGGCGACCGCCAATACCCTGTCTGGTGTGCAGAGCGGCGCCCGGCAGATCGAAGTGACGCTCAACGGGATCGGTGAGCGCGCCGGCAACACAAGCCTCGAAGAGTCGGTGATGGCGATTCACGTCAGGCCGAAGACCTTCGGCCTCGACACCAACATCGTCACTCAGGAGATTCATCGCACGAGTGACATGGTAAGCCGGTACACCGGGATGGTGATCCAACCCAACAAGGCTATTGTGGGGGCGAATGCCTTTGCCCATGAGGCAGGCATCCATCAGGATGGCATGCTGAAGCATAAGCGCACGTATGAGATCATGGATGCGTCGACCATTGGTCTGAACACGAGCAAACTGGTGCTGGGCAAGCACTCCGGGAAGCATGCGTTGGCGAAGAAACTGGAGAGTATGGGGTTCCATCTCAGCCAGGAGGAGATCAAAGAGGTCTTCAACCGCTTCAAGGATCTGGCGGACAAGAAGAAGACGGTGACGGAGGCCGATCTGGAAGCGTTGGTTGGTGACGAGCTCTACCAGCCCGTGGAGGCGTGGGAGTTGTTGGATGTGCAGGTGCATGCGGGCACGAACCTGACCCCGACGGCGGTGGTGAAGCTTCGCGAGAATGCCACCGGTGAGCAGAAGATTGGGGCGGCGATCGGCACGGGACCTGTGGACGCCGTGTATCGTGCCATCAACGAGATCGTGAAGGAACCCAACAATCTGGTGGAGTTTCTGGTGCAGGCGATCACGGAGGGGATGGACGCGAACGGCGACGTCACCATCCGGATCGAGGTACCTGACAGCCGCGGGTACAAAGAGACGGCGCAGGGGCGGCAGCGGCGCCGGCTCTTTAGCGGGCGTGGGGTGGAGACGGACATCATCGTGGCTTGTGCGAAGGCGTACATGCAGGCGCTGAACAAGATGATCGACGCTGCACACAGCGAGCGCGGTTTGGAACACATTGAGGCGGAAGGTGAGCTGGTGATCGAAGCGGGGGCGTAAGGCAAGATTTGCTGTTGCCGATTTTGATGCAATTGCGCCAGGCGCGCACCGCTGGGCAAGCGCTTCCTTGCAACGAAATCGGGATTTCAATCGTATAGTAGTTGTGGGCAAGGCATTGCCGCGGGAACAGTAGGATGTCGTTCGCGCCGGCAATGCCTTGTTCGCGGGTATTGGCCGGCGTGTTGCTGAAGGAATCAAGGCTTAACCAACGATTAAAATCGGGGGAGAGGCCACAAACAGGGTGAAATGAACGCAATTATCAAGAATCTACTCAGGTACAGATTGCAGTGGTTGTCTGCGGCGCTTGTCGTTGCTCTTGTGCTTGAAAGTACACCCGTACTTGCGGCGCCGCCAGTGCAAGCCGCGCCACCCACATTGCAGAGCTGTGGCTCGGTTTCGGAAGAGTCATTGCAGAGCGAACTGAATGTCGTTACGCAGCATGTCTTCGCTGAGCAGCTAAGGACTCTCGATCTAGATGCCGTCGTTGAAAAACAGTGGGTCACCCTTGGGATGGACGCGGTGATGGACGCCGCCGTGGATCAGGCTGTGGAAAGGGTAAAAAGCGAGACCGATCTATGGAACCAGTTTCTCTCTGGTTGGTCTCCAGACAAAGCGCAAGAACTGACGTTGGCGGTTGCCAGTTACGCCTTCGATGCACCGGACTTTCGTATCAAGATGGATGATTTGTCTGCGGCAGTATCAAAGGATGTAGCAGACCGGCTGGCTGTTGCCTCTGCCGACTCGGTCTCCGCGGCACTCTACTGTCTGGCAGACCTTCATTGGGCGGAACTATTCCAGGGCATTGGTGTCGGCCTTTGAGGATCGCGTCCAACAGGCAACTACAAGTGCCAATCTATTGGGCGAAAGTGAGATTGGGCCGGACGTACTCGCCCTGGTGGGCGAGCATGAGATGGCCCTGGGTGGCGTGGGCGTCATCATTGCCGCACAAGTTACCAGAAAAATCGTGACCAGTATTGCGCAGCGAATGTCACAGCGCGTTGCGGGGCGCATTGCAAGCCGGATCCTTGGCAAAGCAGGCTCCACCGTCATCCCCGTGGCGGGCTGGCTGATTGGCACTGGGATGATCGTCTATGACATCTATGACAGCCGCGAGGGGGCGCTCCCGCAAGTTCAGGAATCGCTTAAATTAGAACAAGTCAAGCGCGGGGTGCGCAGCGAGATCGCGGCGTCGATCGCTCCTGAGCTGGAGGCCGAACTCCCGGGGCTGGCGCGTATTATTGCGAACGATCTCTTTGTCGAATGGCGAAATACAAAACGGAATATCCGGCAAGTGCTTGACCTTGCAGCCAAAAACAAGGCATTCGCCGGAATTCTAGCGGAAATGCCGTCGCCAGACCAGGTCGCGCGCCTGGTTGATTTGGTCAGCCTCGTCCAGCAAAGCGGCGGTCCGGACGCGTTGGAAACGTCCATCGGGGACGGCACCTTGCAGCGAGTGGCGCTGTTGCCGGCGAGCGCAACGACGATTGTGGCAGACAGCGGCTCGTTGCAGAGTGCCATCACATGGTATCAAACGGTGGGTAACCGTCTTAACGATGTGGTTGCCATGGAACTCCACAAGCAGACGGCGCCCGAAAGCATTAATCTGAGCCAATTAGATGCGCTGCTAGCGCTCGGTGACAAGACTGCGGTTTCCCGGCTTTCCCTATTGGATGCGGAAGCGCAAACCGAACTGCTGCGGTTGCCGACGGAACCCCTGGTTCAGTTGGCAAATCAACTTGCCCCGGACCAGTTATCCTGGCTTGCCTCGGAGCTGCCTAATCTGGCTGCGGCGCAACGTAACCAACTGGTCGGGCGCATGCTCAGCCAGCCGGCCGTAGCGCCATCGCTGCAAGCGCTGGGCAATTTGAGCCAACTGGCAGCGGCGGGAAGTCTCGACAAGGCCATTACGTTTGTCACTGGCGCCAAGGATCCGGTTGCCTACTGGGCGGACACGCTTGCGGTCGTGACGGGCGAAGTACCGGCAGATCTCTTCTGGGCCAAACATGGCCCGTGGCCATCGCTTGGCGCAATTGGTGCGCTTTTGCTCGTCTTTCTGATTGCTTTGCGCCTTGCTTACGGAGCTGGCGCATGGCTGGTGGCGCCGCTATCCATATTTCTACGGCGGCGGAGGTAAGAAGATGCTGGTCGCAATTGATCATATCCCCGGCGAACCGATTGAACTCGGCGACATGGTGACCGTCGTCAATGTTTCGGCTGCCCACGTCGTGAAAGATATCCGTGAGAATATTCGGAACTTGATGGGGGGCCGCATGGTGCACTATGAGGAACTCATGCGCAATGCAGTAAACACCGCGCTGCGGGAACTCGATGAGGCGGCACTGGCAAAAGGATATGACGGGGTGATTGGTGTGAGACTGTCGCATCCGTCGCTGGTGGAAGGCGGGATTGAAGTCGTTGCGTATGGAAGCGCGTTCCGTTTTGTGGCGCGGAAGGACAAGCATGAGCAAGCGTCATCTCTATAGGCCGCTCTTCGCGATATTGCTGTTCGCACTGGTCTTCAGCGCGTCGCCTGTGCAAGCCGCGCCAGCATCACAGGCATTGCCGCCGGGCAGCCAGTATACCGTTGGAGATTGCCGTGGGGTGGACAAGCAGACCCTGCGGGATGAGATTGAGCGCCATGCGCTCGACGTCATTGCTTCCGGCGCCGCACCACTCGACATTGACGGGCTCGTTGCCCGCAAGTGGCAAGAACTCGAAATGGACGCCGTGGTCGATGGCGCGGTGCAGAAGTCGGTCGACAACTTGATGGTTGAGGAAGCGTACCTGGATAAGTTGCTCTCCGGCTGGTGGGGAGAGAAGGCACAGGAGTATGCGGAGCGCATTGCGAATGACGCTTTTAGTTCTCCAGCCTTTCAGGTGAAGTTGACGGAGCTATCGGAAGCGATTGGTGCTGAAGTCGCGCGCCAGGTTGAGGGTCAATTTGCTCAAGCAGCGTCAGTTGCCCTGCTTTGCCTACAGGAATATGTGGGCGAGCAATACTCCAGGACGCTGTTTGACGCGTTTCAGGGCAACGTACAGCGCGACGTTGCCAAGCTTGATTTTACGGTTGAAAATGCCCCCGTGATGCAGGCAATCGACCAACATGGTTTGGCCATTGCGGGTGTCGGCACGATCATTGTGACGCAACTGACGTACCGGTTGACGCTGAAACTCAGTGAAAAGATCGCCCAACGTGTTGCCGGGAAGGTGACCGGGCGCGTGCTGGGCAAAGCCGGCTCTTCCCTCATTCCGGTGGCCGGTTGGATCATCGGCATTGCGATGATTGCGTATGACCTGTGGGAGGGCAATCAAGGCGCCCTGCCGCAGATTCAGGAAGCGTTGCAGAGCGAGGAAGTCAAGCTCAGAATCCGCAGTGAAATCGCGTCAGCAATCAAAGATGATCTTCCTGACCAGGCGTCATTGATTGCGCTGGAGACATCAGTAAGTTTGCTTGAGCAATGGCAAGGATTCTGCAACAGTTACGACTACATCTGTTCTCTGGCCGAACGAAATGCTGACTTCGGTGCGATCCTGGATGGCGCCGCATTGAATGAGCTTGGCGGGCTTGCGACGCTGGTTGGCTGGTATATGGATCAGGCGGGTGGTGCAGAACTAGATCGCGTCATTGCTGATGGTACGCTGGAACGTCTCCTTGCACTCCCTGCGGCAACGGTAGATGAACTTACGTCCGCGAACCAGCCACATGTGATTGACGCCTGGTTGGCGCTGACGGGCGACAAATTGCCGGAGGTGCTTGCGCTGGGCATCCATCACGTGACCACACCGGATCAACTGGATGGCCGCATGTTGTCCGCACTGCTGGCTTTGCCGGACGCCGCCAGCGCGAAAAAGGTGCTGTCCCTGGCACCGCGCCAGCAGCAGGTTCTGCTTGCTCTAGCACCAACGGCGTATGCTAAGTTGGTGTCACAAGAATCGGCCGTGGATCTGGCGCGGATCGCAAATCAGATGTTGCAACCCGAGGAGAAACCTGCCCAAATCGCGGACGACCTCATTACGGGTAAGGTTGCAGCGGCGAGTCTTGGCAGCCCCACACCGTCCTTTGCAACCCCAGGGGGGGCCGCGCTTGCGGCCCGAGCGCCGATCAGTGCTAGCGGCGCCGTGATTGGCAGCGCGTCCGGTGACAATTTCGGATTGCAGCAGTCGCAAGACAATGGTAGGATATGGCCCTTTAGTACGCTGTTGGTGGTCATTGTGCTTGTGGCCGGCGCCAGTGGCGCTGGTTACCTTGGCTGGCGGCGGACGCAGGCCAAACGCGCGGAACGGCCAACCGCAAAGTAGCGTGCAAGCTAAGAGACAAACCAGGTTTCGCCTTGAAACCTGGTTTGTTGCCTGATTCGCCCGCCACAATTGCATCGTTGCACCATCCCTCTCTGCCGAGGGATCTTTTGAAACCCCCTTCAATGTTGAGGGAATCCCATTGACAATTGACAATTGTGTTCCCCTGCCCCCAAGTCGATACTGACGCAAGCAATAGGAGAAGAGCGCATGGGTGTTATGGGCGGCGCAGGTGCGCATAGTGCGGAACCTGGTGACGACTCAACTCATTTTGAGTGGACACTGCCACCGAAGCAGGGGCTTTACGATCCGCGGTTTGAACACGATGCCTGCGGGATTGGGTTCGTGGCGCATGTGGAGGGCCGGCGAAGTCACCGGGTGTTGGCGATGGGGATGGAAGCGCTTCGCAACCATGCGCACCGGGGAGCGGTGGCCGACGATCGGAAGACCGGCGATGGCGCCGGCATTCTGACACAACTGCCTTATGCGTTTTTCGCCCGCGAACTCACCCGGCTGGGGATCGAGCCGCCATCGCACAGCGACATTGCTGTGGGCCAATTGTTCTTGAACAAGGGCAATGGCGAAGACCGGGCATTTGCGCGCCAGATCATTCAAGAGGTGCTGGGAGAGCTGAACGTGGAGGTGCTTGCGTTCAGGTCGGTGCCGGTCATTGAGTCGGCCCTCGGACAGCGCGCCTTGATCAGCCGGCCCTGGTTCGGCCAGGTCATTCTGAAGCGCACGGAAGCGGCCTGCGAGGCCGGCGATGATTTCGAGCGGCTGTTATACATTGCCCGCAAGCGCATCATAAATACCGCCCGCCCGCGGCGTTCAGCGGCTCTATATCTCCAGCATGAGCAACCGGACGATCGTGTATAAGGGGCTTGTGCTGGCGTCGGAGTTGGAGCATTTCTACCCGGACCTGAGCGATACGGATTACGAGACCGCGATCGCAGTGTTTCACCAACGCTACAGCACCAACACATTTCCCACCTGGGAGCGCGCGCAACCCTTCCGCATGATCTGTCACAATGGTGAGATCAACACGCTGCAGGGCAACGAGAACTGGATGCGCGCCCGCGAAGCGGATCTGCAAAGTCCATACTGGGACGATCCGGCCAAATTGCTGCCGATCATCGCCAAGGATGCCAGCGATTCAGGCAAGCTGGACAATACGCTTGAACTGCTCGTGCGCAGTGGCCGGGATGTGCGCCATGCCTTGATGATGATGATCCCAGAAGCCTGGGAGCGTCTGCCGGAGGGGAAGTTACACCGGAACGGCGCGCCTTCTATGAATACCACAGCGCCTTGATCGAACCGTGGGATGGTCCGGCGGCGGTAGCGTATACCGATGGCCGTGTCGTCGGGATGATCATGGATCGCAACGGGCTGCGCCCGGCGCGCTATGTGGTGCTTGATAACGGGCTCGTCATCAGCGCAAGTGAGGTGGGCGCGGTTGCGTACGACGAAGGGCGCGTGATCAAGAAGGGGCGGATTGGTCCTGGGCAGATCTTCTGTGTGGACACGACGCGTGGCGCGGTGATGGATGACGAAGAGATCACGCAGAAGTTTGCTGCGCGACGGCCTTACGACAAATGGGTGAAAGAGAATCTGATCCACATTGACCAGGTGGTGGGCGAGGTCGCAGCCTGGCCGGCGCCGATCAACGGTGAAGCGCCGGAGAAGCACTCAGGCAACGGCCATCCCGAGGCCGGCGCCCAGCCGGGCGTGGCAAGAACGTCCGAACCGTTGAGCAATCGCCAGGCCGCGTTCGGCTACACCTCAGAAGAGATCATCGTCGTACTGCGCCCGATGTTGACAAGCGGTCAGGAACCCGTGGGGGCGATGGGCGATGACACCCCGCTGGCGGCGATCAGCAAGTTGCCGCGCCCGCTCTTTTCCTACTTCAAACAGCGATTTGCGGAGGTCACGAACCCGCCGATCGACCCGCTCCGCGAAGAGCAGGTGATGAGTACACGGATGTTGCTGGGGCGGCGGAGCAATTTATTGGCGGAAACGCCGGAAGCGGCGCGGCTGATCGCTCTCAAGTCTCCCGTCCTGCTGCCGGCACAATTCGCGGCATTGCGTGCCGGGAAAACGCCCGGCTTCCGCTGTGCGACGGTTGACGCCGTCTGGCAGGCGCCGGCCACCGAGGAGTTGGAACCGGCGGCAGCCGGGAGCGCACTGCGCGCGCGGCAGTGGAGAAGTTGTGTCGAGAGGCTGAAGTTGCAGTGCGTCAGGGCGCCAGCATCCTAGTGATCAGCGACGAAAAGGCGGATGTACACACGCTACCAATCCCGTCGCTTGTGGCCATTGGCGCCGTGCATCATCACCTGATTCGGGCAGGCTTGCGCATGCACGCAAGCCTGGTGTCCGCTAGCGGTGAGCCACGGGAAGTCCATCATTTCGCCTGTCTGATCGGGTATGGCGCCAACGCCATCTATCCGCACCTGGCCTATGCCTCGGTCGAAGCGATCGTGCAGGAGGGGCGCAAGACCGGCGAACTCACGGTAGCGCAGGCGCAAAGGAACTTCGTAAAGGCTGTTGACAAAGGCCTGCTCAAGATCATGAGCAAGATGGGTATCTCGACGCTGGATGCCTACTGCGGTGCACAGATTTTTGAGGCAATCGGGGTCGGCGCAGAGCTAATCGATGCGGCGTTTGTTGATACACCGAGTATGCTCGGCGGGATCGGCTGGATGACGCTGGCCGAGGACGTACTGGCCTGGCATCAGGTCGGATATCCGGACAGTGACACCAGCAAAGCGATTAAACTTGTAACCTGGGGCATCTACAAATCCCGGCGCGGTGGTGAACTTCATGAGTGGAGTCCGCAGGTCGTCCATGCACTCGGTGAGGTTGCGCGCCCCAAGCAGAGCAATGATACCGCGGCCGCATACCGGCACTATGCGGAACTCGTGAATGGTCTACGCCTGGCGCCGCGCAATCTGCTGGCTTTTCGCCGCACGCGACCATCGATTCCCGCTGGGCAGGTTGAACCGAGCGAGCGAATTCTGCGCCGCTTCTCGACGGCGGCGATGAGTCACGGTGCGCTCTCCCCGGAAGCCCATGAAACCCTTGCGATTGCGATGAATCGCCTGGGCGGCATGAGCAATTCCGGCGAAGGGGGCGAAGCCAAGGATCGTTACTTCACCGAGCGCGCCTCGAAGGTCAAGCAGGTTGCCTCGGGCCGGTTTGGCGTCACGCCGGAGTATCTGATGAGCGCCGAAGAACTGCAGATCAAGATGGCGCAGGGTTCAAAGCCGGGTGAGGGCGGGCAGTTGCCCGGGTACAAAGTCACGGCTGAGATTGCGGCGCTGCGTCACAGTACGCCCGGTGTCGCCCTCATCAGCCCACCGCCGCACCACGACATCTATTCGATCGAGGATCTGGCCCAATTGATCTGGGACTTGAAGGCAATCAACCCAAATGCCAAGATCAGCGTGAAGTTGGTGGCCGCGATGGGGGTTGGCACGATTGCTGCGGGCGTCGCAAAAGGACAGGCTGACGTGATCCATGTTTCAGGCGCCAACGGCGGCACCGGCGCAAGCCCCCTGAGTTCGATCAAGCATGCAGGACTCCCCTGGGAGATTGGGATTGCCGAGGTGCACCAGGTGTTGCTGGCCAATGGGCTGCGCGCGTGTCACGCTGCGTGCCGATGGGGTATCGCTACCGGCCGCGATGTTGTCATTGCGGCGATGTTGGGCGCCGACGAGGTCAGTTTTGGCACCAGCGCATTGATTGCCGAGGGCTGCATCATGGCGCGCGTCTGTCACAAGAATACTTGTCCCGTTGGCGTCGCAACCCAGGATCCTGAATTGCGGAAGAAGTTTGACGGGACACCGGAAGAGGTGATGCGGTTCATCACCGCCATCGCCGACGATGTCCGGGCGATCCTGGCCGATCTTGGGTTCCGTAGCCTGGATGAGGTGGTAGGGCACCCTGAATATCTTGACCAGGTGGTGCACGGGCGCGAGGCGGGCTTTATGGACCTGTCGCCGCTATTGTATGTGCCGGACACCGGCACGGCGCGCCGCAATGTGCTTCCCCGTAATGAGGTTGCCCTGCCGGAGCCAACGTTGAGCGACCGCATTACCGAACAGGTGCTGGCTGCACTGCAGGCGAACCCGGATGCGCCGATCCGGTTTGCGCACAAGATCGGCAATGTTGACCGCACCGTTGGGACGTGCCTGTCGGGCCAATTGGCGCTGCGCTATGGGGATGCGGGGTTGCCTGACGGGCAGGTGCGCATTGCATTCCAGGGCAACGCGGGCCAAAGCTTTGGCGCATTTGCCCTCCACGGGTTGTCGCTTCACCTGGAAGGCGTGGCCAATGACTACGTAGGCAAGGGGCTGGGTGGTGGTGAGATCGTGGTCAGGCCCCCGGAAGAGGCGCGCTTTGTGGCGCACCAAAACGTGATACTGGGCAATACTGCCCTGTACGGCGCGACAGGCGGCAGACTTTTTGCCGCGGGGGTGGCCGGCGAGCGGTTTGCGGTGCGGAATAGCGGCGCTACGGCGGTCATTGAGGGCGCCGGCGAACACTGCTGTGAATATATGACGGGTGGTTGCGTCGTGGTGCTTGGGGAGACCGGCCGGAATTTTGCGGCAGGGATGACCGGTGGGCACGCATATGTCTATGACCTGAATGAAAACTTTGAGCGACGGCTCAATGGGGAGCTTGTTGCGATCTCTCGGCTCAAGGGTGGCGCGTTTGAGAAGTTGCTGAAGGATTTGATTACCGAGCATTGGAACAAGACCGGTTCACAGATGGCCCGGATGTTGCTGGCCAATTGGGAGACGCAGCGCCGGTATTTCTGGCATGTGATGCCGAAAGAAAATGTCGTTCAAATTGAAGCAGCGACCGAAGGATCGACGGCAGAAGAAGAAGCAGTGGTATGATTGCACACGCCATGGCACGTTGGCACATACGGCCTATTGGGCAGCGTAGTGCGTTGCCGTAATTTTTATGATGAAGCTGAAAGTTCCGGAGAAACCAATGGGTAAGACACTTTTCGAAAAAGTCTGGGACGCGCATGTTGTTTCGCAAGATGAAGGCGCTCCAGCGGTGCTCTACATCGATGCACATTTGATTCATGAAGTTACTTCGCCGCAGGCGTTTGGCGAGTTGCGCGCAACTTGAAAGTGCGCCGCCCGGAACGCACCTTTGCAACGATGGACCATGCCATCCCCACGCGTAATGTTGACATTGCGCTGTGGCCGATGGACGCGGCCATCCAGGTGCGCACGCTGCGCGAGAACTGCGAGGAGTTTGGCGTGACGCTCTGGGATATCAACGGGCCGATTCAGGGCATCGTGCACGTGGTTGGACCCGAGATGGGGATCACCCAACCTGGGATGACGATCGTGTGCGGTGACAGCCATACGAGTACGCACGGCGCCTTTGGCGCCCTTGCCTTTGGGATCGGCACGAGTGAAGTCGGGCATGTGCTGGCCACGCAGTGCCTGCTTCAGAAGCGCCCCAAGACCTTTGCGATCACGGTCGATGGTGAGTTGGGGAAAGGCGTGACGGCCAAAGACATCATTCTGGCAATCATTGCGCAGAATGGTGCGGGCGGCGGCGCTGGTTATGTCTTTGAATACCGTGGCAGCGCAATTCGCCGGCTCAGCATGGCCAATCGTATGACCATCTGCAATATGAGCATCGAAGGTGGCGCCCGCGCCGGGATGATTGCGCCGGACGAAACGACTTTTGCGTGGATCGAAGGCCGGCCCTATGCCCCGAAAGGCGAACATTGGGATCGCGCGGTCGCTTACTGGAAGACACTTGTCAGCGACGAAGATGCCACGTTTGACCGGGAACTGAAGCTAGATGCGAACAAACTGGAACCGATGGTCACCTACGGCACCAATCCGGGCCAGGGGATTGGGGTGACGGGACGCATCCCAACGACGTCTGAACTTGAAGATCCTGCCGAGCGGCGCAGTTTGCTCAGTGCGCTTGACTATATGGGGTTGCAGGCCGGCCAGAAGATGGAAGGCCAGCCGATCGACATCGTCTTTATCGGCTCCTGCACGAACGGCCGCATCGAGGACCTGCGCGAGGCTGCCGCGATCGTGAAGGGTAAGCAGGTGCCGGATTCGGTGCAGGCGCTGGTCGTGCCCGGTTCGAAGGCCGTCAAGGCGCAGGCCGAGGCCGAGGGTCTGGATCGCATCTTTAGCGAGGCGGGCTTTGAATGGCGCGGGGCGGGGTGCAGCATGTGTCTGGCCATGAACGATGACAAGGCGGGCGCGGGCAAGTATGTCGCCAGCACGAGCAACCGCAATTTCCAGGGCCGGCAGGGTCCCGGTGCACGCAGTCTGCTCATGAGCCCGATCATGGCCGCTGCCGCCGCCGTGAATGGCCGGGTGGTCGACGTACGCGAGATGATGAGCTAAGGGGTGGAATGAGATGCAACCGTTTCGAACATTGACTGCGACTGCGGCGCCGTTGCGCCTGGAGAATGTCGACACCGACCAGATTATTCCTGCGCGGTACTTGACAGCCGTCACCAAAGAGGGCATGGGCAAGGGGCTGTTTAGCGGCATCCGTTATCATCCGGACGGTGCGCCGAAGGAAGAGTTTGTGCTGAACAAGGCGGAACATGACGGCGCCCAGGTGTTGATCGCCGGGCGCAATTTTGGAAGCGGGTCGAGCCGCGAACATGCGGTGTGGGCGTTGACGGATCATGGCTTCCGGTGCGTGATTGCGCCGGGTTTTGCGGACATCTTTTACAACAACAGCCTGAAGAATGGGCTGCTCCCGGTGGCGTTGCCCGAGGAAGTGGTGAACATGCTGTGGGATCTGGTGGAGGAAGCGCCGGAGACCATCATCGTGGTCAACCTCACCGATCAATCGGTGGCGTTGCCCGACGGCCAGCACCATCACTTTGAGATCGATGCGTTCCGCAAGATCTGCCTCTTGGAGGGCCTTGACGATATGGGGTACATCATGTCGAAAGAGGCGGCGATCGAGGCGTATGAGGCGGCGCCGGCGTTTTAGAAAACCTTTTCTCTTTTCCTCCGCGAACTCCGCGTAAACTCCGCGTCTCCGCGTTGATCTTTTCCTCCCGCGTCAACTACCAACGCGGAGGATCGGAGACGCGGAGAAAACGCGGAGAGGAGAAACAGTGTAACCCTGGGTTCACAACACAGCGCGAACACCTTGCTAACACCTGAAGGTGTATGCTAGGGGGGAAGGCGCACATTCTCTAGGTGAGAATGTAGCTGTGATGAAAGGGAATGACTACTATGAATGTGTTGAGTTTTGATGAAGTTGTGGAGGCAGCGCAGCATCTGCGCCCAGAGGAAATTCAGGCGTTGTTTGAGCGGATTCAGACTCCCGCACCTGAAGCTGTTGGATCGGTTGTGCCCACAACTGACGAGGAGTATGACGATCTGCGCGCCGTGAACGAGTCTTTGAATGCTGCAGGTGCGTTCGAAGGCGACGAGCGGCTGTTCGTCATCCCTGCAACCTATTTCCATACCATCACCGACGCAGAATTGCTGGCTGCCATCGAGGACATCTCCTGCGAATGGGATGCAGAGGCGGAACAACTCGTCTAGCAGCCTGGCAAGAGCCGGCGGAACCTTACCGCTGTGCTGAAGGAATATAGAGCCAGTTCCGCACCGTGACCGTCTTGCGCGGGATCGCGGCGAGTGTAATTGACTCGGCCGGACATGGCACCTGCAGGGTGTTGCCTGAGATTGCAACCTGCCCGGTGTCTTCGATTGTGTTCAAATCTGCCGAACTATAGCGGTGCACGGTAGCACTTGCGGTCGCTGAGAAGCCTGCCAGGTTAACAGTTGCGGTGATCGCCTCCGTTGACTTATTGATCAACATAAGCGTCAGCGCCCCATCCTGGCGTTGTGCGGCAAATGCTCCAAGCTGGGCGGCGTCGGCACTGTGCGCGTGTACGCTGGTTTCTCCAAACCGGCCGCCATGCCCGTCATAGTTCCGAAACATCCGGTACGCAAATGCCCCGGGCTGAGTCGATGTTGGGGGCGCCCACAGTGTTGCTAAGTCCAGTCCTTCGCGTCCAAAGATCCCAAGCACCTCAGCCTGCGCCAACGCGCCGTTGATATGGTCAAGTGCTCCCCAGTTGTATTCTGTGATGGCCAGTTTTGTGCCGGGGTAGTTCTTCGCCACCCACTCTTTCATTCGCGGCAGCAAACGCACGATGCCCCCATCCGGGCCGGCGTCTGCGATCCAGCTCTCGTCGACATAGGTCGGGTCCCACAACGAACGCGTCGAGCGCAGACGGAGCGCCTGTGTCGTCGCACCGCCTGCAGGGGACAATGAGACGCCGGGCGCCTGCGGATAATAGTGCAGGTCAAAATAGTCCAGCAGGCGCGTCCCGTGGGTTTCTTCATAACGCTTCAGTTCGCGCAGATACCACGGGGCAAAGGGTGTGTCGCCATTCGCCAGGCGATCATCTGGTGTTGCCCAGTCTTCGCGTTGGCCATCATAGGCGCCATACCAGTAGTAGGTCCAGCCCATGACAACAGGACCGGCGAGTTCGGCGCTTGGGTCTGCGGCTTTGACGGCGGCGGCGTAGGCGATGGTGCGATCGCGGAATTCTTGGTACTTCCACCCGATAGGCTGTACGTCGCGGTGGGTCTAGAACCAGATGTCGGGTTCATTGTCCAGGTTGTAGAGACGCACACCGCCAGCGGATGCAGGACCGTAGCGGTCAACCAGGGATTCAACCCAACCCGCGGCAAAGTCCGGAGCGGCTACGATGCTGGCGTCCAGGGGATCGTTCCCGGTGATGTGCGAACCATCGGTGCGCACGCCCTTGCCGCAATCTGGTTGCCAGGGGTCTGTTTCCAACTGCGTGCCGTATTTCTGTACGCTAAAGCCACACGCCCGGTCGACTCCGTTGGCGACGTAGCCACTCATCGGGATGGTCAAAAGCGTTACGGTATTGGTGCGCAGGTTCTGGTCGATGAAGCGGATGGCGTCGGAATCTTCGGGTGGGTTTTCTGCTTTGCTTTCCTTGATGTTTTCGAAAAACCAGTCACTGGCGTGGTTTGAGATGTCTGTCAAGTAGTTGTAGCGCGACATCGAGTTGCCACCGCGCCGGTTCACCGGCAAATCGAGTTCCTGGGCGAGCGTCTCCTCGGCGAAATTCATGCCGTAGATGTAGGGGTTGATTGGATGCCGCTCCAGGGCGGCGTTCACGGTAACCGTCACGGCGCGGGAAGGTGTGGGCGGCGGTGCACTGCCCAGGTCGGTGAAGACGATGTCGTCGAGATAGAAAGTCGGTTGGGCGCTGCCGGCGGCATCATGCCAATAAAGATCTTGGATTGAGGTTGGGCTGCCCAGGTCTAGCAGCGGGATTTCTACCAATTGCCACTGATTGGTGGGGGGCGGTACGTGGACGCGATGGGCGTCGTTGCCATTGGCGATCACGTCAATTTCTTGGCCACCCGGCTGACCGCCGTGGAGCCAGAAGCGCAGATGCGTGTAGCCGGTCAGGGGCACTGCCGGATCGGCATGAAGGTAAAGACCCGCCCAGGCGGCGTTAAAGTGGACCGCAAGCGCGTGATCCCCCGTATGCACAGGGTCGGGATTGGCGAAGTTCAGGGTTGTGTCCCAAGACCAGTTCGCCCAAGGTGCAGCAAGGGCATCATCGTAGAGTACGTCCTCGTTGTCCGCCATTACAGGTGGAGCGCCGACGAAGACGGCGATCAGGGCTACGAAGACCAGTGCGACACCCAGTTTCAGCAGTTGGGCCAGGCGAAGTGGCAGCGAATCGGAAGAGAATTTGTGCATCATGGCCACATTGTACCGTTATTTCTGGCATCTTGCGCCCGACTGCATACTTACGTTACCTCTGCGTTTTGTGGGATGTAGCGTAAGGGACTATGATCAGTGGTATGGCAGAACTATCGCAAGGCGTTCTTTGGTCGAATTGATTGCGCCAATTGGCAAAGGGACGCGTGGGCTGATCGTGGCGCCGCCTAAGACGGGCAAGACTATCTTGCTGGAACAGCTTGCGCAGGCCATTCATGCCAGTGAACCGGAGACGCGGATCATCGTCCTGTTGATCGATGAGCGCCCCGAGGAGGTCACGCACTTTCGGCGTTCGGTTGGGGCCGAGGTGCTCGCAAGTTCAAACGATCAGACCCTGGAATCGCATACGAACCTGGCCGAACTGACGATGGCGCATATTCGCACGGAACTGGAATGCGGGCGCAACATCGTGTTGTTGATGGACAGCATCACGCGGCTCAGCCGTGCGTTCAATCTCCACGGTTCGGGGGCGGGGCGGACGATGACCGGGGGGCTGGATGCAAAAGCGCTGGATGTTCCCCGCCGTTTCTTTGGGTTGGCACGCAACATCGAAAAGGGTGGATCGGTCACGGTGATTGCGACTGCCCTGGTGCAGACCGGCTCGCGGATGGACGACTTCATTTTTGAGGAGTTCAAGAGCACCGGCAACAGCGAGTTGGTCTTGGATCGTCCGCTGGCCGAAGCGCGTGTATTTCCTGCGATCAACCTGCTTGCGACCGGCACCCGCCGTGAGGAACTGTTGTATACGCCCGAACAGATGGAGAAACTGGCGATCGTGCGCCGGTGGATCGCGGCCCGTGACTCCAAGACTGCGATGACCGGGTTGCTCGAACTGCTGAAGAAGGCGCCATCGAACGACGAGTTTTTGCGGCGGATCAAGTCGAAGAAGTGATCGAAGGGCTAGTCAGTGCGCTGGAATGTGATCTCGTAGGAAAAGTGGAGCGCCGTTATATCCCATTTGCATTTGATGTCGATCGTGGGACAGGCACCGTATTCGTAGTTGATGTCGCCCAGTTTACCAACAATGTCCGGCAGGTGAGGTTTTGCCAGCCCCATCTGATTCGAAACCTGGCTGGTGACCGGCCCCGAAGGATCCGAGGCCACGGATAGCTTAAACGGCTCATAGTACATCGTGATCTCGGTTTTGCCGGGACCTTTGTTCCCGGTCACGACCTCGCCTTTTTCGCCGACCAGATTTTTGACAACTGCCCCGTCTACACCGTTACCATTCTTGTCCAATACGGTGAGGAAAATCAGGTGTTGGGCAGCGCTATCGCGGATGCCACCGTTGTTTTCATCCAGCCCCAATACCTTGAATTGAACGATCTTGTACTGGGCGTTTGGATCGAAGTTGCCTTCGCTAGAACGCGCGGGATCGTACGCAACCGGCGCTGGGACCGGGGTTGCCGTGGCCGCTTCCGCCGGCGGAGGCGCCTCGGTAACGGCGGCGAGCGGCGTCGCCACGACCGGCACCGGCAGCACGGCTGCGACCACGACGTTGCCGGTATTCTCGACTGCGGCAAGTTCCCCAAAGATCCATCCCTGTGCGCCGTTAATACAGCAGACTTGCCACCAGTCCCCTTGTTCGTTTTTGGCGACAATCGTAAATGATTGGCCCTGTGTGGCAGTCCCGACGAGCTCAAATTCGACCGCAGGTCCGGCGCGGACATTGACGATGTCGCCCGTGACGGTCAGTTTGGCTTCTGAGATGGCCGGCGGCGTTGCCGTTGCGGTGGGCGGCACCGTACTCTCAGCGGGCACGGGTGCGGCCGGAACTTCGGGCGCCGTTGCGGCAGCCTCTTCGCCGGCTGGCGGTGGCGCCGCAGGTTGAACGGCGGCGGCATTCTGAACAACCGCCGCGGTCGGCGTAAACGTGGGGAATGGGGTGCGCGTTGGTGCAGGCGTAGGCGCTTCGTCGCTGCCGCCAAATGGCCCGCAACCGGCAAGCAGCACCGCCACCAGTAGGGCAAACATGCCCTGGAGGGCCCTTTTTGCGCAGTTATTATAAAAGCCGTACTCACGGTATACTTCATGCTCGTGCTGCATCATGTCAGTCCTCAATTTTCATGCAACCAGACCGGCTGAAGATGAGATGCATGCCGACCACCCGGACTGCCTGCCGGGATATACTATCACCAAGCGCACCGGCACCAAAGCGAGCGGGGAGGTTTCTGTTTTGATTAACGAGGGTGATGGTTTGTGAAAAAAAGGACAAATGGCCCATCAATGATGTGATTTAGTTCCTTGGAATTCCTTTAGCGTTAGTTTTACACTATCTTTCGATGATCTACGGCGCTCCCCGCCATGGACAAGTTAACTGGAGACAGGGAAAAGGAAAAGAAATATGTCGAAGATCGCCATTCCAAAGAGTGTTACGAATCCCGAACTTCGCCGTTGGGTCGCCGATGTCGCCGACCTCTGCAAACCGGACAGTATTCATTGGTGTGATGGTTCACAGGAAGAATACGATTCACTTTGCAATCAGATGGTGGAAAGCGGTACGTTCATTCGTCTTAACCAAGAGAAGCGCCCCAATTGTTTCCTGGCCCGTTCGCATCCAAGCGACGTTGCCCGTGTGGAAGATCGGACCTACATCTGTTCGGTGAGTAAGGGCGACGCCGGTCCTACGAACAACTGGATGGATCCGCGAGATGAAGGGGATCCTGACGAACAAGTTCGACGGCGCCATGCGTGGGCGCACGATGTACGTCATTCCCTTCAGCATGGGGCCGATCGGTTCTCCGATTGCGCATATTGGCGTCGAGGTCACCGACTCACCCTATGTTGTCGTGAACATGCGCATCATGACGCGCATGGGCAAGGCTGTCCTTGATACCCTTGGCGACGGCGATTTTGTCCATTGTCTGCATTCAGTCGGGATGCCGTTGGCGCGGGGCGAAGCAGATGTCGCGTGGCCATGCAGCCCGGATCCGCAGGATAAATACATCGTGCACTTCCCGGAAGAGCGCGCCATCTGGAGCTACGGCTCTGGCTACGGGGGCAATGCGTTGCTCGGCAAGAAGTGCTTTGCCCTGCGCATTGCATCGGTTCTGGCGCGCGAGCAAGGTTGGCTTGCGGAGCCATGTTGATTCTCGGCGTGACGGCGCCTAATGGCGAGAAGACGTATGTCGCGGCTGCGTTCCCGAGCGCCTGCGGCAAAACAAATTTCGCCATGTTGATCCCGCCCAAGCCGTTCCAGGAGGAAGGCTGGACAGTCACTACGGTTGGTGACGACATCGCCTGGATCAAGCCCCGTGGGGATGGTAAGATCTATGCCATCAATCCTGAAGCCGGGCTGTTCGGCGTGGCGCCGGGTACAAACACGAAGACGAATCCCAATGCGATGGCGAGCATTGAGCGCGACACGATTTTTACGAATGTGGCGTTGACGGATGACGGTGACGTGTGGTGGGAAGGTATGGGACCTGCACCGGCGCATGCCATCGACTGGACCGGGTTGGAATGGACGCCAGATAGCGGGCGCAAGGCTGCGCACCCCAATGCACGCTTCACCGCACCGATCAGCCAGTGCCCGTCGGTTGACCCGGCCTACGATGACCCGAACGGTGTGCCGATTTCGGCGTTTATCTTCGGGGGCCGCCGGAGTACAGTTGTGCCGCTGGTCTACCAGTCCTTCAACTGGGCGTTTGGGGTCTATGCGGCGGCGACGATGGGTTCCGAGATGACCGCTGCGGCATTTGGGAAACTGGGTGAAGTGCGGCGCGATCCGTTTGCAATGTTGCCGTTCTGCGGCTATCACATGGCCGACTACTTCAATCACTGGCTTGACTTTGGTCGCCAGATCCCAAACCCGCCGCTGATCTTCAACGTGAACTGGTTCCGCCGTGACGAAGAGGGTAACTTTGCGTGGCCGGGGTTTGGCGAAAATATGCGCATTCTCAAGTGGATCGTCGAGCGGGCGCGCAATCGCGTCGCCGGCGTCGAAAGTGCACTTGGTTGGACGCCGCGCTACGAAGACATCGACTGGCGTGGTCTGGAGGACTTCTCCCGGCGGGATTTCGATACGATTATGCGGGCAGACCGAGAGCAGTGGATGAACGAGATCGCCTCGCACGATCAGTTGTTCTTCAAACTCTACGATCGTCTGCCCAAGGAGATGGCGTTTATTCGTGACCTTCTCGCCTCCAGCCTGTGGCGGTCGCCGGAATCTTGGGATTTGCGGGATCTCGAGGCTTTTGACGACGAGGCCTGATGCGCCGTGGGATGTTGATTGCTTCGACCCTATCGTGGTCGGGCACGATTGATGGAATGTACAGTCATTAAGAGGGTGGTGCAGCTCACGATTGGTTGTGATCTGCACCGCCCTTACGCGCAGAAGCAAGGATCGGCTGTATGGTGTTAGCGTTGGTGGGTAGCGGCGAATATCTGCCGCCGATGGAGGAGGTCGATCGCACACTTTTGGAACGGCTGCCGGAAAGCCCACGCGTGGTCTGTCTACCGACTGCGGCAGGCACAGAAGGCGCGGCGCGGATTGACTACTGGTCCAACCTGGGTGTTGCCCATTTCATCCGGCTTGGCGCAAAAGTGGAGTCGTTGCCCGTCATCGATGCGGTTACCGCAACAGAGACACGGTGGGCTGACACCATCCGGCAGGCGAATTTCGTCTATCTATCCGGCGGTCGCCCAGAGCACTTACATAAGTCGCTCGCCGGTACGCCTGTCTGGTCAGCCATCCTTGCGGTATTAGACGCCGGCGGTGTGCTGGCAGGCTGTAGCGCCGGCGCAATGGTGCAGGGTGAGAAGTTCTTTGGCTTTCCTGGCTGGCGCGCTGGATTCAACCTGTGGCCTGGGATCACGGTGATACCTCACTACGAGGAAATCCCGGCGCCGATGTTGGCGACTGTTGGGCTGATGCGTTCCAAGGAACTGACCATTGTCGGCGTTGAAGGGAATACGGCATTGGTTTGCGAGGATGGGCGCTACGCTGTCATTGGTAGGGGCGGTGTGACGATATGGACCCCGAAAGACAAGAATCGCTATGTGGCCGGCGCACTGCCTGACGGCTTACTTTAGTGTAAATTGCACACGCTAGAAAAACGTTTTAGCAGTGGGTCGTAGTACAATCAACGGTTGTAGTTCACCGGAGTCCGCCGAGCTGGCTGAGCTTTGCACCAAAGGGATCGCGGCGACTAAATCGCCGGTAGTGACCGGGACGCCCGGATTGTAAAAGGAAAAGGAAGCGAAATCATGTTACACCCACAGCCACGCGCGTTTTTACAATACGCATACGAACAGCACTTTGCGATGCCGGCATTCAATGTCTGTAACCTTGAGATGGTCAAGGCGGTTGTTGAAGCGGCGATCATTGAGAAGGCGCCGGTCATCGTCCAGACGTATCCGGGCGATCTGGAGCATGCAGGCTTTGGCAGCGGGCTTGGGCCGCTCCCAGAAATTATCAAATTCGTGGCAGCGGAGGCGCCGGTGCCGGTGTTCTTGCACTTGGATCACGGCCCCAGCTTCGAATTTGACCTGCGCTGTCTGAAGGCGGGTTACAATTCTGTCATGTATGACGGGCATGAACTGCCGTTGGATGAGCTGATTGCCGAGACTGCGGCGGTTGCCCGTGCGGCGCATGCTTATAACGCGGCGATCGAGTCTGAACTTGGTACGTTTGGTGGTCACCAGGGTAGTCAGGAGTTTACGAATCCTGCCGATGTGAAGGCGATTTTTGAACGCGGACACATCGATATGCTGGCGGTGTCCGTAGGTTCCGAACATGGTCATGCCAGCCGGCTGAAACTCGACCTGTTGCGCGAGATTGCCGAACAGGCGAAGGGGCCGCTGGTGGTGCATGGCGGCAGCGGCGTCCATGAAGATGATGCCAGGGCGGCGATTCAGTTGGGCGTGGTCAAGATCAACATCGGCAATGCCCTGTCGCGGGCGTGGGCGCAGGGTTCGCGGGAAGCCCTGGAGGCCGGTGAGGATCATTACGGGATTTTGAAGCAGGCGCAAAAGCGCGTGCGCGAAGTTGCGCAGCATCGGCTACGCCTATTTGGCGCCGCCGGCCGCGCATAATTCAGATCGTTCCGCGAAACGATGAGCGACACACCGGAGTCACCTGAGACGATCTATCGACGCCGCAGCGCTGACTTCGGTGTGTTGCATGTTGCCACGCAACGCCGGAGCCGTCGCACCGGAGACGTTGGCCTTGGCATCCTGCTGATTGCCGTCGTCCTTTGGGCGGTGGCGTTTCTGCGCAACGAAGCGCTCTGGTTTGTGGCTGCCGGTTTGTTTACGATTGCTTTCATTGTGACCGTCGTGCGCCGCAACCGGCTGAACCTTGCCGCCGCACGCTACGGATTGTTGGCGACGATCAACGCTGAAGGAATTGCCCGGCTGCAGCGAGACTGGAGTGGGCTACCGAAGCCTACCCCGTCCGAGCCCACTGACATCCCCGCCGGCCCAAGATGATAAGGTCTCCAGGCGCGGGATCGACGCTGCCACCGCCTTTGACCTGGATCTCTTGGGCGCGGCTTCCCTGGAGCAATTGTTGGGAACGCCGAACACCCCAGTCGGAAAAACCACCGTGCGCCATTGGATCCTGCAGCCGGCTGATCCGGAAACGGTTCGCCAGCGCCAATCGGCAGTGGCGGAGCTTGGCCCTCAGGTTGTCTTCCGCGAAGAGGTCGCCCTGCGCGGCCGGCTTGTCGGTGCGACTCAACAGGAGTATGAACGGCTGATCGCCTGGGCGGAGAGTCCTGCGTGGCTGCACGAACAGCGGGTGTTGGTTTGGGTGACGCGCCTGCTGCCCCTTGTTGTGGTGGGGTTAACGATTGCCCTGGTGGCGGGGTGGCCCGTGTTACCGGCCCTGATGGGCGTGTTTGCGATTAATCTTGCCCTGGCTTATTCCATCGGCCGGCGCGTGAATGACGACATTGCGCAAGTTGTTGCGCGCCAGCACGTGTTCGATGCCTATGCCGATGCCTTTGGCTTGATCGTGTCGCGGCCCTTTGCTGCGCCCGAACTGAAGCGCTTGCAAGCGGCGCTGGAGGCTCATGGCCATCAAGCGGACGATCAGATCCGGCGGCTGGCCCGGTTGATGCCGCTTGCCGATGTTCGCCGCTCCATCTACTTCTTCCCAATTGACATTGCGACACTCTGGAGTTTTCACTTACTGTGGCAGTTGGAGAATTGGAAACTCGAAGCGGGGCGGCAATTGCGCGGTTGGCTCGCAGCGTTGGGCGAACTTGAGGCTCTTGCAGCGCTGGCGACGCTGCATCACGATGAACCAGAATGGGTGTTGCCGGAAGTGATCGATTCAGGCGCCATGCAGTTCGTCGCCAAAGACTTGACTCACCCGCTCCTGCCGCCGGCGTGCCATCGGCAATGATGTAACCGTCGGTCCTCTTGGCACGTTCGTGTTGGTCACAGGCTCAAACATGTCAGGTAAGAGCACGTTGCTGCGTGCCATTGGGGTCAACATCGTGCTGGCGCAGATGGGAGGGCCGGTTAGCGCTGCGATGTTGCACATGCCGGCCCTGCTCGTGGCAACGAGTATGCGTGTGCAGGATTCACTCGATGAGGGTGTCTCCTTTTTCATGGCAGAGTTGCGGCGGCTGAAGGCGATTGTGGACCTGGCAGACGGTCAGGCGCAGGCGGGCGCGCCGCACCTGCTTTATTTGTTGGATGAGATCTTGCAGGGCACCAACACGGCCGAACGCCAGATTGCCGCACGGCAGATTATTCTGCATCTCGTCAGGAGTGGGGCCATTGGCGCGGTTTCGACCCATGATCTGACGTTGGCGGCTGAGGCTGAGGTGGCAGCGGTGGGGAAGGCGGTCTATTTCACCGAGCAGTTCTCGCGTGGTCCAGAGGGGGCAACGATGCAGTTTGACTATAAGTTGCGCGATGGCATCGCCACGTCAACGAATGCGCTCAAACTGATGGAGTTGATTGGGTTGACATAGTATCCTCCTCTTGCGTTCACAGCGGCATCGTCTAGATCTCGGGGGCGTCATGACTGATCAGATCACTGTGCGCGGCGCGCGGTTGCACAACCTCAAGAATGTCACCGTATCGATTCCCAAAAACCGGTTCGTTGTTTTGAGTGGTTTGTCCGGATCCGGCAAATCCACTTTGGGGTTCGATATCCTCCTCAAAGAAGGCCAGCGACAATATCTGGAGTCGCTTGGTCTCATCACATTTGGGTTCGCAAAGCCGCCCGTTGAGGCGATCACCGGTCTGTCGCCGTCCATCAGTGTGGATCAGCACCTGACGAACCACAGCCCAAGATCGACGGTCGGCACCGTGACCGAGGTCTACACCTATCTGCGCGTTCTGTTTGCGCGGCTTGGGCACCGGCCTTGTCCTGTGTGTGGAAACGACGCGCCGCCCTCGATCGATCCCGGCAATACCGAATGGGAGGATGACAGCAGTGTAGGCTATGAAGGCACGGACTACGGGGAGACTTTTCCTTGTCCGCACTGCGGCGCGGCGATCCCTGAACTTGATATGGCGAATTTTTCATTCAATAAACCGGAGGGCGCCTGTCCCTCCTGTACTGGTCTTGGGGTGCTTCAGCAGGCCGATCTCAGTCGCCTCGTGGACGAAACGAAGCGGATACGAGAAGAGGGCGCAATCGCCGGTCGTGACATTCGCTACATCGAGCTTTATATCGCTTCTTTGCAGGCTGCTGGCGCATATTATGGCTTTGAATTCGATTTTTCGCTGCCGATCAAGAACTACGTTCCGGTGCAGCGCGATCTGCTTCTCTACGGCGCAGAGAGTCCGCAATTTCGTCGCCACTACCCCAATGTCGAACCACCGGCGTCGGTTCGGAAAGGAAGGTTCGAAGGCATTGCCACGAACTTCCTGCGCCGCTACGCGGAACATGTCCAGGATCCCGATGCCCGTGAGCGGCTAGGCGAATTTCTCATCAATACGCGTTGTCCGGATTGTGGAGGATCGCGTCTCCGGCCGGAGAGTTGTGCGGTCACCGTGGCCGGACGGAGCATCGTGGAACTCTCGCGGCTGTCGCTTGCCGAATTAGGGGTGTGGTTGGAACTTCTGTCCGCCACGTTGCGCCCTGACGAGTTGCTGATTGCAGAACCGATCCTGGCCGACTTGCATGCGCGGATTGGACGCCTGGTCGAAGCCGGCGCTGGATACCTGACGATGGAGCGTTCCTCGCCGACGTTGTCGGCAGGAGAGGCGCAGCGGCTGCGATTGGCAACGCTGCTTGGCTCAGGTCTGAGCGGTGTCCTCTATGTATTTGACGAGCCCACCATTGGGCTGCATCAGCGCGATACCCAACGCTTGATCGGTCTGCTGCGCCGGCTGCGCGATCTGGGAAATACGGTGCTGGTGATCGAACATGATCTTGAGACGATTGGGGCAGCCGACTATGTGGTCGACTTTGGACCTGGCGCCGGGAAAGCCGGCGGGGAGATCGTGGTCGCGGGACCGCCCGCTGCGGTTGCCGCAAGTGCTCATTCGGTCACCGGCGCCTACCTGGACGGACGGGCTGCGATTGCACTACCTCTGCAGCGTCGGGTTCCAGCGGACCAGGCGATCATCCTGCGGCGCCCGCGAGAACAACCTGCAGGATGTTACCTGTGCACATTCCTCTGGGTCTGCTCGTCGCAGTGACGGGGGGTCTCCGGTTCGGGGGAAATCATCCTTGATCTTTGATATTCTGGAGCGCAACCTGCGCCGCGAACTCAACGGCGCCAAGGAGCCACCTGGCCAGTGCGACGGCATCGATGGCTTGGAGCACCTTGATAGAGTCATCACGATTGACCAGGAGCAGTTGGGGCGTATGCCACGTTCAAATGCGGCAACCTATGCGGATGTGTTTACGCCCATCCGCGAAGTGTTCGCCGCGTTGCCCGAGTCAAGATTGCGCGGGCTATCTGCACGACATTTCTCGTTCAACGTGCCTGGAGGACGGTGTGAACGCTGCGAAGGTGCAGGCGTACTCAGCGTCAAGATGCACTTTCTGCCCGAGGTTGAGGTGCGCTGTCCTGCCTGCCATGGCCGTCGTTTTCAGCGGGAAACGCTGGCCGTGCAGTATCGCGGCGCTGATATCTCCCAGGTGCTGCAGATGACGGTGGCCGAAGCTCTTGTCTTGTTCGCAGAAGTCCCAGCCATCCAGACTCGGCTCCAGGTACTCGATGCCGTCGGACTTGGTTACCTGCCTTTGGGACAGCCTGCCACGACGCTCTCTGGGGGTGAAGCCCAACGGGTGAAACTGGCCAAGGAACTTGGACGCCGTGGGGGTGGACGGACATTGTATCTGCTGGATGAGCCTACCACCGGTTTACACGTGGCGGATACCGCGCGTTTGCTTGATGTGCTCCAGCGGCTGGTGAGCGCAGGCAATAGTGTTGTGGTGGTGGAACACAATCTTGAGTTGATAAAGACTGCCGATTGGGTAATCGATCTTGGCCCGGAGGGCGGCATGGCGGGAGGAAGGCTGGTTGCGCAAGGCACGCCTGAGACAGTCGCGGATGTAGCCGGCTCTTATACCGGTGGTTACCTCAAAGCGCTCATTGCCGGGTGAAACGAAGCGGATCGATCGATTGGCCAACGCCTGGTTTGCAGGTAGATATGAGGGGCAGGGTGAGCAGGGATGGCGTCTACCGGGCCATCCCTGCTTGATCAACCACGTGCAGGCTAGATACCGAGGATCTGCTTCTTTTTTGCGTCAAACTCCTCTTCGGTGATCAAGCCCTGTTCCTTCATGATGTTCAGCTTTTGAATCTGCGCGGCCATATCATCCAGACTGCCGGGCACTGGTCCTGCGGGCGCCTGCGGTGCCGCGGCCTGCTGTGCCGCAAGCTGTTGCTGTTGCGCCGCCAGCTGTTCTTGCTGCGCCTGCACTTCTGCGATCTGCTGATCGGTCGTTGCCTGTTGTTGCGCTGCGGCCTGCTGTTGTGCCGCCTCCTGTTTTCCACCGCCCATGACGGCTTTCGTGGCGCCAACGGCTACGGTCGCCGTGCCGGCCACCACCGCTGTTTTGGCCATCGTGCCCACCAGACCGGGGCCCTGGCGTCCGACATTCACTGTGGGTCCACGTCCACGTCGCATAGATTGTCCTCCTTGAAAACCATGAATCGATTCTACGAGTGAGTAAGTCTTTGACTAACTTGCCGCGGCGATTGCCGCATCGACGATTGCCGCCGGAATGCGGGCATTGTCGACCAGCCGCCCATTGGAGCCGACGATGGCGTCGCGCAGCCGCGTGGCCCAGGTATTCTCGAACACGAGGAGTGCCGCCGAACTTTGCGGATTCAGGGCGTCACCAATCAACTGAATATCCTCTTCATTCAGCAGGTCAAAAATCTCGCCGTCGAGTGATTCGAACGGCGCCGCTTCATCTGGCGGCAAGTTATCCAATTCGACCACCAGCAAATTGCCATCCGCATCCTTCTTGACAAAAATCAGGTCGAGGACGTGAATGGTGCCATTGTCTACCAGTTCGGCAAGGGCCGGCACGATCTCCCCGTTGAATTTATTGCCTGGAAACTCTACAACCAAATACTCGACTGGTCCCATGTGGAATCCTCCTCGCGAATGCCCCCAACGTATGATTCAAGTCGTCACTTCGACTTGAAGGTTTAGACAGCCTGAATATGAACTGCACCACGATATCCTATCTTCGCTGTGGATGCAATCCGCACAAGCGCGGAAATCGGCGCCTGTTTTGCAGGTTGTTGACCATCATCAAGGTTCTGCAGGATATTTGGAATCGACGTAGACCCGCGATAGCGTCTATACTAGAAATTGCCCCGCGTTACACTTTTTTTCATGCAGCAAATTGATCCGATTCGGATACGCCTTTCGGGAGGCGCGATGCGCGTTGCTGTCTATGGTGTTGGTGGTGTCGGCGGCTACTTTGGTGGATGTTTGGCCCATGCTGGGGAAGATGTGGTTTTTATTGCGCGTGGCGCTCATTTGGAGGCGCTGCGCGCACAGGGATTGAAGGTGGAAAGTGTCCTTGGCGACTTTGTCGTTGATCGGGTGCAAGTGACCGACGATCCGCGACAGGTGGGCGCTGTAGATGTTGTGCTGGTAGCGGTCAAAGCCTGGCAGGTGCCTGCCGTGGCCGAGGCGATGCGCCCGCTGGTCGGGCCAGGACATGTGCTCCCCTTGCAAACGGTGTTGAAGCGCCTACGCAACTTGCGGCAGTGCTGGGAATTCCCAGTCGTTGGCGGCGTCGCGGGCTGGTAAGCTAATCGTTGCACCTGGGCATATTCGCGCGGCTTCCACACCGTTCATCCAGCCGGCGAACTGGATGCTGCCGTGTCCGGCTGATGCGCTGGGCGATGCGTTCAGCAGGCAGGCGTCCAGTTCGAGCATTTGCGAACATTCGGCGATGTGGATGAAGTTTGTCTTTATCACTGGAGGCTGCGCTGACGCGAGCACCGATTGGCGTTTGGCGTAGCCAGCCCGAGACGCGCCGGCTGAGTGAGCAGGCTGCACTTGAGGCATTGGCCGTGGCGGATGCACGAAATGTTGCCGTGCCTGTCGACGCGATGAACAAGACCTTCGCACAGCAGCGGACGCCGCGATGGCGGGGCGCCGAACTTGAGGCCAGGGGCGGTCGCGGTGGGGCGGAGCCGGCGTGGCTACACCACTGCACAGTTTCATCTATGCAAGTCTATTGCCACAGGAACTGCGCGCCAGGGGGCAGGTGCACTTTCAATTGTAGTGACTACCTGGAGCCGGCTGAACTACTTCTGCGCCGGTTTGCCATTCTCACCTAGCCCGGCCGCGCGGGCAGTCAGCATGGCCTCGGCGCGGTCCGCCACACGCAATTTGTGCAGGATATTGGAGACATGGTTGCGCACGGTTTTTGGACTCAATACCAGCCGGTCTGCGATCTGGGGATTGGTGTAGCGCTGCGCTAAAAGTTCGAGGATCTCAAACTCGCGGTCGGTGAGTTCTGGAAAGAGTGCTGATGGTGCGGCGACCGGTGCAACGCGGAAGAATTGCATCACGCGTTTGGCAATTGCCGGAGAAAAGATCGCTTCGCCGTTTGCGACAGCGCGAATGGCGCGCAGCGTTTCCTCTTGGTGAGCGCCTTTCAGCAGGTAGCCATGTGCGCCGGCACGCATGGCAGCGAATACTGAATCGTCGTCTTCAAACATTGTGAACATCAGCACGCGCACGTCAGGATTGGCACCCACGATGCGGCGGGTTGCTTCGATCCCGTTGATGCCGGGCATCTTGATGTCCATCAGGACGAGGTCTGGTTGCAGTTCATGGGTCCGCACCACGGCTTCCTCGCCGGTTGCGGCCTCGCCCACCACGACTGCATCACCAACCGACTCCAGTAACACGCGCACCCCATCGCGAAAGAGCGGGAAGTCATCCGCTACGAGCACCCGAATCTCACTCATTGGTTCCTCCCCATGTCTGCATGCGTGCTATTGGGCCAACGGTAGCCTCACGCTTACGGTCAGCCGCGCCCTGGTTGATCCGCGAACTCCCAGCGACCACCCAAGCTCTGGCAAGCGTTCAAGCATGGCATGCCGTCCCACGCCGATCCGTTGGTTGCTTCCCAGCCCTGTGCCATTGTCTGTGATTTCTAGTTTCAGCTCGGAATCCGTCACGACGAGGTGCACGATGCAGCGTGAGGCATGTGAATGGCGCAGGACATTGGTCGTTGCTTCCTGCACGATTCTGTAGGCAGCAACCTCGACTGCTGCCGGTAATGCCGGCAGAACCTCGGGCGCATCGATAGTGAACAAGACACTGGAATCGGGGCTGGCGATGAGATGCTCGCGCAGTGCTCCGACGAGACCAAGTTGATCGAGGGCCGGTGGGCGCAAGTTATAGACAAGCCGGCGGATGTCACTGATCGCATCATGAAGTTGGTCGCTTGCCGCCGCTAGCAGTGTGTCGGCGCGGCTGGGGTCCCTGGCCAACATATTGCGCGCAGCGTCCAGGCGAAATGAGAGGCTGGCAAGGGTAGGCCCCAGGCCGTCGTGCAAGTCGCGGCGCAACCGGCGCCGTTCCTCCTCGCGTGCTGACACAAGGCGTTCGCGTGAGCGCTGGATGTCGACCGTGAGCCGCGCGGCATAGACCGCAACGGCTGCCTGGCGTGCAAGGTCGTCAAGCAGGTGGCGGTCGGCTGGACTGAAGAAATCATTGGGTGCGCGCTGTGCCAGCAGCAACTGCCCTGTGGGTGTCCCCTGATAATTCAGCGCCAGGTTGTAGAGTTCGCCGCTGGGCTGTATGCCGAATTCTGCAGCAATTTCCATCTTGCCATCATGATCAATCGCAATGGCGGCATAGGGCAGGCGCAAAGCCTGTGCAATTGTCGCCGCCACCGAAGCGAGCACGAGATCTGGCGCCACTGCACTTTCAAGGCGCCGGCCAAGGCGGGTCAGCACAGCGTAGGGGTCATCGCGCTCGCCATACATCAGACGATTAACCCCACGCTGCAACCACAGCCTGAGCGGCTGAAAAAGGACAGCGACCATGCCCGTAGCGACCAATGCGATCGCCCAATTGCCCTGGGCTGCGACGAATTGGTTGAGACCACCCACGACGACCAGGTAGAGAGCCACAACCAGGGTGGTGAGTGTGCCGTACACCAACGTCCGGTTGACCAGAATATCGATGTCAAAGAGCCGGTAGCGCAGGATGGCGATGGCGATGCAGACCGGGAGGAGGGCCATCAGAACGACCTGCAATGTGCGGCGTAGCCACCAGTAGGTATGGCCGAGAAAGCCGGGGGAAATTGTTTCAACGACGGCAATGCCATAGTAGAAAACCCCTCCCAACACGGCGGCAATCAGCCCAACCGCCATCCATTCAGTCCGCTGGCGAGCGTGGCGGTCCGAGATCAGCCGGTACCGGTAGATTTGTGCCAGAATGCCGGTGCTGAACCATGCGACCGCCACCAAAAACGATGCCACAGGGGTTGCGCGCCACGTTGGGCCGTAGATGGTGTTGAATGGCACGTTTGGGAAGAGAAGCCATACAAAGGTCAGTGCCGTCCAAATCACGGCAAGCCAGCGTGCCATCCCTGGCACGAAGCGCCCATCCGGGAATACATAGAGCAGGATCAGGCTACCGATCATGGCCAGTGCGCGCATGAGCAGGACAGGTCCACGCCAGATCCACCAGACGTTACTGAATTCCGGGTTGATGATTGCATCCGTCATCCCAACTTCGGTCGCGCCGACCATGAAGAGCACGATCCCTAAAAAGATCGCAAGCGAGTCGTCATAGCGCTTCCACACGACAAAGCCGCCGGCAACAAAAAAGGTGGCTGCCAGCAGTAACTCCAGGCCAATCAGGTATAGGTTTGCATAATCAATGACGAGTGTTCCGCCATTCATTTGCCGCAAGCGGGCAGGCACGCCGGCAATGGACAAGGCAACTGCAAGTGGCGCCAGCGACCACCACAGCAAGCGGAGGGTGCAGTGTTGCGTACGTCGTGTGCGATTCGCAATCCAATTCGGCCAGACGGAGCCAGGTGGAATCATGGCGCCATTATAGAGCATCTTTGAGGTAGGGCGCACCAGAATTTTCGCCACTTTCCCGGATTTGGGACATGACCCGGGACCAAATGAGGACATGGCACCATTGAAGCGGGACGCACGCGGACGTTAAGGTAGTGCGTGTTGTGTCGCCGGCTCTGTCTGACAGCAACGGTGTGTCGTGCAATCCGCAGAGCGATTCGGGTGTTAGTAGACATAAGGTGGTAATGATGATGAACCGGAGCAGAAGTTTTGTGGTGGTATTGGTGGTGTTGTTGATAACAATGATCCTTCCTGGGAGCACAGGGATGGCGCAGGATCCTGGTGATGCAGGCGTACTAGCACCTACTGCAGTGGACGCGGTGGTAAACACCGCCTTTACTTATCAAGGGCAGATCAAGAAGAACGGCGCCACCTTTTCTGGGGTCTGCGGTTTTCGCTTTAAGCTGTGGAATGCGGCGACTGCAGGCACTCAGGTGGGTGCAACGCAGCAACTCAATAGTGTCCAGGTTGCAAATGGCATCTTCACGGCGCAACTTAATTTCGGCAACCAATTCACGGGTCAGGCGCGCTGGCTGGAAGTAGGTGTCAAGTGCCCCAGCGATGCGAGTTTTGTGACGCAATCGCCCCGGCTTTTGATGACGTCTTCGCCCTATGCAATTGGTCTGATGCCAAACGCACAGATCAGCACGACGGGGACTACCGGGTTGCGTATCCAGGCGGGCGGCAACGCGCTGGTCGGATACGCAAAAGACACCGGCTACGCTGCGGTCTATGGCGCCAACACAGGATCCGGAACCGGCTTTGGCACCTACGGCAGCGCGTCGGCCAATGGCATCGGCGCCTTTGGCTCAGGCGGGACCGGCGTCAAAGGTGAAGGGAAAAATGTGGGTGTGGTGGGTCAGTCGGCCAATACGGCCATCGTCGGTAATGGGGGATCCTACGGTGTGGCGGGATATGGCCTAGTTGGCATCTACGGCAGCGATCGCGGCGTTGCGGGTGGGACCGGCGTGGCTGCCACTACCACCTCAGGCAACGCAATAGTAGCGACCGCAAGCGGCAACGGCACAGGGGTGTGGGCGGAGAGTGTACGCGGGAACGCAATTGTTGGCGTGAGTTCACAGGCAGGATACGCCGCGGTGTACGGCGAAAATAAGCAGAAATTGGACGGCTGGGGGTATGGTGTCTTTGGCAGGGTAGCCGCCGGTTTTGCCGTCAAAGGTGAAGGAATCGCATCTGGCGTTGGTGTCTGGGGTTCGTCCGTAGACAATGTCGGCGTGCACGGGAGCAGCACAAATAGCAGCGGTGGTCTCTTTCGCACCAATGCCCCGGCCACATCTCCCCCTGCGGCGCTAAGTGCGCAGAGTATTGCGGCTGGGGGATGGCCGGCAGATTCGTCGGTAATGGGGTCGCTGCGCATTGATCATCCGCTAGACCCTGCGAACCGGATGCTTAGTCTGGCGCTGGTTTCATCGCCGGAGATGGTGACCACATACTCCGGCAACGTGACGACAGATGCACAGGGCATCGCAGTGGTTACCCTGCCGGAGTACGTTCGGGCGCTCAGCACAGATTTTCGCTATCAGTTGACGCCGGTCGGCCAATTCTCCCAGGCCATCATTATGAAGGAACTTGAAGGCAGCCAGTTCACGATCGCCACAGACAAGCCAGGTGTCAAGGTTTCGTGGCAGTTGACCGGTGTCCGGCAGGATCCGTATGTACAGCGCTATCCGCTGGTCGTTGAGAGCACAAAGCAAGGCGCTGACATAGGCAAGTTCCAGAATCCAGAACTCTACGGGCAGCCGATCGAAGCGACGCTCAATTACGTTGCCGAGCCTCATTCTGCACAGGAAAAAATCGTTGGTCCTGTCATTGGCGAGTTGCCGGCGCTACCAGCGTTGCTGATAGGGCAATAGGAGGGATAGCTGCATGCGAACCTGGAATCGATGGCTCGGGTTGTTGTGCGGGCTACTACTGATGGCGCCGGGGTCAATCCTGGCGCAGGGCGATAACCCCTATGTATTGGTTGGCACTCTGGGGAGTGGGGGCGTCGTCAGCGGCGGTGGCTACGAGAGTGTAGGGACAATCAGTCAAGTGGGCGTCGGGGAAAGTCAAGGCGGCGGTTACAGTGTCGTTCTTGGCTTCTGGGGTGGCGGCGAGGCAGCAGGCGCGCCACGTCCGGACTGGGCTGACAGTGCCAACCTGGTTTTTTGCCGACGTTAGAGCGATGAGCGCACCGGAGCGGCGCGTTGTTAGTGAGTTTTCGCAGTGCAAGCGGCGGCGATCATAGATCGCCGCCGCTTGCACTGCGAGGTTTATTGCAGGCTACGCCGCTCAGGCGGCGAACCAGGGTGGCTCCACTTCACACCCATGTTCTGTGGCAATCTGAGCCATGAGCGCCGCCGTTTCGCCGCCCGGCGGCATGGAGTTCAGCTTCCATCTGGTGTGAAAAAGGATTGGTATTGGCGCAAGGCAGCAGTGCGTTGGCCCGTGTGGGTATAGAGCCAGATCAGGCGGCGCTGACCTTCTTCGTATAGCGGATCGATGGTGAGCAGTTCTCGAGTGACAGTGATTGCCTGTGGATGATCCTGCCGTGCGATGTATTCTCCTGAGAGCCGCTTCAGCATCTCAAACAAATGGTTGCGCAGCGTCTCTTGTTGGAAGAACAGCCACTCCTCGAATTCGGGGCAGTCGGCTAGCGAGAGCCCCGCGAGGAGGTCGCCAACGTAAAGGGCGTGTGCGGCAACGAGATGATCGAAGCATTCGGTACATGGCTCATGGGGGCAAAGGAGGTGTTGGTGGAGCGCTGTGTAATGGTGTTCAAAGGTGAGGACGTCCACCCAAAGCGTCTCATTGGGTACGAATGCCAGGGTGCTGCGGTCGCACCACAGGAATTCACCGACGAGGTGGTGCAACCGCGATAGTTCACGGCGTAGGTTTGCCAGGGCCTGCGCCTGTCCGTAGGCCGGCCACAACAAAGCGGCGAGCGTCTCGCGCGGATAGGGGTGCGCACCGAGCAGCAAGTAGGTCAGCAGCGCCCAATGTTTGTGGCGCTGAATCGGAATATCCTTGTCATGGTGCACCAGGTGCGGTGCACCGAACAGCCACATCTGCCACTCCGCCATCTGAACCGGGCCTCACCTACCGGCCCCCTGGGGTCCATGCTCCGGCGCCTGCCGGCAGGCGCCGGAGCGTCTCACGCGTGGCGACTGACTCTACCTACATTATAGGTTTTCTCGTGGCGAATTTCAATCGTTTCGTATCCAAGATGGGACGATCTCGGGACGGTAGCGGGCTATACTGGTGTTAAGGATAAGGGTTTGCACCAACCCGTTATCCCGCGCACCTTTGGCTCCCTAGACGGTTCTTGACCATTCCTACGGAGGTGGGTTATGTACCATCGGTGGCATTTCAATCACCCTTACCTGATTCTGGCCATGGTGTTGTTGGCAGTGTGGGTGGTCGTGTACACGGTGATCAATTTTGGTGGGTTCGAGTTCGCCAGTTTATTCTCCGGCCCCACTGAATATGCGGCAGCGCCCGCCAGCGAGTATGCCGGCGCACCAGGATTTCGCGTACCGCTAGACTACTATGTCCAGGAGAAGACGTACGTTGCGCCTGAGTCGTTCATGATGACAGTCTCGCCAGGCTATGTCGTGCCGCGGGACTATTTCATCCAGGAGAAGACGTACGTTGCGCCTGAGTCGTTCATGATGACAGTTTCGCCAGGCTATGTCGTGCCGCGGACTATTTCATCCAGGAGAAGACGTACGTTGCGCCTGAGTCGTTCATGATGACAGTTTCGCCAGGCTATGTCGTGCCGCGGGACTATTTCGTGCAGGAAAAGATGTACGTCGCGCCCGCAAGTGAAATCATGACGATATCCCCGGCTACGTGGTGCCGCGTGACTATTTCCTCCAGGAGAAGATGTACCGCATCCCAGACGGGGAGGCTCAGTCGTAGCATTTTCAGCCGGCCGTAGGTTTAGGCCGTTCAGGGCGGGAGCGCGCTGTACACTCCGAGCGCTTGGGCGCACAGGCGGTTGGAGTGTACAGTCCGCTCCGGCTTTTTCTGATCACCCGGCGTAGCCTATAATAGCCGCCGATGAGCGATATCAGCGGCGGCGTTCCAATCGAATTGATCCAGTGGCCCCAACTCCCGGCGCCTTATGCCGAAGCGCTGCGCGCCGCGGTGGCGGATGTGCTTGCGCACTACACCCCGACCGGCATGATCGCCGGCGGCAGCGTTCTACGCGGCGAAGGCGGTCCAACGAGTGATATCGACCTCTATGTGATCCAGCCGGCGCATTTCCGCCAGCGGCTTCAGCGAATCTATCATGGCGTGCCCTTTGAGATCTTCATTAACCATCCGGACAAGATCCGCGCGTACTTCCGGGAGGAGCATGCCACGCGCCCTATTACGGCCCACATCTTTGTCACGGGCGCAGTGCTGTTGGATCGTGCTCCGGTGGTTCAGGAGTTGCGGCTTGAGGCGGCGAAATGGCTGGCAACACCTCCCAACCCAAGTGTAGACACCCTGCGCTGGCGGCGTTATCTGGCGGTCGATACGCTCGATAATGCGCGCGATGTCATGGGCACGGACCCCACGACCGCGCGCATGCTGCTCTATCGGGTCCTCGATCAACTCATTGAGATTCGCTTTTTGTCGGCCAACCAGCACCTGCCAAGAACCAAAGGAATGTTGGCTGCGCTCCACACGTTGGATAGGGATTTGGCCGATGATGTGGTGCAGTTTGCTGCCACGGAGTCGTTGGCAGAGCAGTTTGAACTGGTGGCGGACCAGGCGCTACGCATCGCGAATGCGCAAGGCTTTTTCGTGTGGGACAGCCAGGTCGAAATCGTAAACAGCGAAGGTGATGACAGTGGGATAACCCGAATGCCAAGGATCGCCCGGAGCGCGGGCTGCTTGCCATCCGCAAGGCGTTGAACCTGTTCGCGAATTTGCGTCCCGTGAAGGTCAGCCGCCAGTTGATCGATTCCAGCACAATCAAGCGTGAGGTGCTGGAAGGGACCGACATCCTGGTCATCCGTGAATTGACCGGCGGTGCGTACTTTGGGCCGCGCGTTGAGGCCGGCGCCGATGGCGTTGAGGCGTATGACACCATGCTCTACACGCGGCCCGAGATTGAGCGCGTGGTCCGGCTGTCGGCGGAGGCTGCCCGTGGGCGCAAGAAGCACCTGGCGAGCGTCGACAAAGCCAATGTACTGGCTTCAAGCCGGCTGTGGCGGCGGGTGACGGAAGAGGTCATGAAGGATTACCCGGATGTGAAGTTGGAGCATGTGCTGGTCGATGCGATGGCCATGCATCTGATTCGCAAGCCTGCGGTCTTTGATGTGATCGTGGCAGAAAATCTCTTTGGCGACATTCTGACCGACGAGGCTTCGATGTTGGCCGGTTCGATGGGGATGCTGCCCTCCGCCAGTCTGGGTGACAAATTGAATTCGCAAAAACTGCCCCTTGGCCTATACAGGCCGATCCACGGCAGTGCGCCCGATATTGCCGGGAAGGCATCGCCAATCCGCTTGCGACCATTCTGAGCACGGCGATGCTGTTGCGCCACAGCCTTGGGTTGGAGCAAGAAGCGCAGGCCATCGAGGCGGCAGTGGATGCCGTGCTGGATACGGGTGTGCGCACCGGCGACATTGCGGAGCCGGGGGCGGAGGTCGTGGGGACGACCGTCATGGGCGATCTTGTGGCACAGCGCACCCAGACCACCGCTTAAGCGATGAATATCGAACAGCAGCAACGCCTCAGCGCAAATATCCATCTGCTTGGTGACCTGCTCGGCGACACGATCGTCGAGCAGGAAGGCCGCGCGATTTATGAACTTGAAGAGGCCATCCGGTCGCTTTCCAAGGCATGGCGCGGTGGCGATGATGCCGCGGGAGACCAGATCGACAGCATAGTCTCTGCCCTGGTGGATGACTTACCCCGCACCCTGGCGGTGCTCAAAGCATTCACCACCTACTTCCAACTGGTGAACCTGGCCGAAGATGAACAGCGGGTGCAGATCCTGCGCGAGCGTGCACAAGAAGCACAGGCGACGGGCGTCCCGATGCGCGAGACGTTGGCCGAGGCCGTGGCGCGGCTGAAAGCGGAAGGCATCACGGCGGCTGAGATGCAGGCGATCCTGAGACGCCTCTTTATCGTGCCGGTGATTACCGCGCATCCCACGGAAACAAAACGCCAGGCGATTCTGACGAAACTGAAGACCATCGCGCAGACGTTGCACGCCTTGAACCAGGGGGATCTGTTGCCGCTCGAACAGAGCGAGATGATGGATCGGCTGCGGGAAGATGTTGTCCTGCTGTGGCAGAGCGATGAAACCCGTGATCGGCCGCCGACGGTGATGGACGAAGTGCGCACCGGGCTTTACTTTTTTGAGGCGACGCTCTACGGTCTGTTGCCGGTGATCTACGATGAGGTCGCGCGAGCGCTGGCAAGCGCCTATCCGGATCAGCCATTCGAGATCCCATCATTCCTGCGCTACGGCTCTTGGATTGGCGGTGATCGCGACGGCAACCCATTCGTGACGCTCGCCACCACCGAAGAAGCGCTGCGCACGATGAAGGAAACGATCCTGCGCCTCTACAACGTTGCGGTGGATGATCTCTACAACCATCTGATTCCTGCCGTCACCCGTGCCGGTGTCAGCGAGGAATTCATGAATAGCATTGTCCAGGACTTCACGCTCGTCCCAGAGGATGAGGTTGAAGTGCTGGAGCGTTTCCAGGATGGAGCCGTACCGGCAGAAGCTGATCATGATGTTCCGCCGGCTGCGCGCGACGCGTGTGGAAAATGAACGCCCCTGGGACGACCGCGCACGCAATCCGCGCGCGTATCACCGGGTTGAAGATTTACTGGAGGACCTGCGGATCATTGAGCGGAGCCTCATTGAAAATCGGGGTGAGCGCATCGCGCGCGGGCGCCTTGCACATCTGATCCGCAACGTTCAGGTTTTTGGCTTTCATCTGGCGACACTGGATGTGCGCCAGCATTCGGCGCGGCACCGTGCGGCGGTGGCCGAGGTCTTCGCTGCCTATGACCTATTTGCCGATTACAATGCCCTGGCCGAAGCCGACAAGGTGCGCGTCCTGACGAACGAGATTCTCAACTTGCGGCCGTTTACGGCGCAACTGCATTTCACGGCCGAAACAAACGAAACGATCGGTCTGTTCAGGCTGATCCGGCGTGCCAAGGAAGAGGTGGATGAGTACGCCATCCAGACCTACATCATCAGCATGACATCGAGTATTTCGAATCTGCTGGAGGTGTTGCTGCTGGCGAAAGACGCCGGTCTGTTTGGGCGCATCAATATTGCCCCCCTCTTCGAGACGGTGGCCGATCTGGAGGCTGCACCGCAACTGATGGCGGCGCTCTTTGCCAATGACGCCTATCGCAAGCACCTGGCGGCGCAGGGCGACGCCCAGCAGATCATGATCGGCTACAGTGACTCTAACAAGGACGGCGGCTATCTCCAGGCCAATTGGATGTTGTTTAAGGCACAACGTGCGCTTGCTCGCGTCTGCGATGAGTACAACGTCACGTTGACGCTATTTCACGGCCGCGGCGGTTCCCTGGGGCGTGGCGGCGGACCGGCGAACCGGGCGATTCTGGCGCAGCCCCCCGAATCCGTGCGCGGGCGCATCAAAATCACCGAGCAGGGTGAAGTGGTTAGTGGCCGCTATGCCAACGTTGGGCTGGCGCAGCGGCACCTCGAACAGTTGGTGAGTGCCGTGCTGTTGACGAGTGGCCGGCGCCCGCATTACGCCCAGGAAGAGCAGTGGGCCGGCGTCATGGAGGAACTGAGCGAGAGCGCCTATCGCGCGTATCGATCCTTGGTGACAAAGCGGGAGTTTCTCCGATATTTCCATGAGACGACGCCCATTGACCTGATGGGCGCATTGAACATCGGTTCGCGGCCGGCGCGGCGCAAGGCCACGCAAGATATCAGCGACCTGCGTGCCATTCCCTGGGTGTTTTCCTGGACGCAGTCGCGGGTCAATCTACCGGCCTGGTATGGCGTCGGTGCGGCGTTCGAGCAGTGGCTGGGGCCAAAGCAGGATGCTAAGCGTCTTGCGCAACTCCAGGAGATGTACGATGGCTGGCCGTTCTTTCGCACCGCTATCGACAATGTGCAGATGGGGCTGGCAAAGGCCGATTTTGCGATCGCGGCGCTCTACGCGTCTTTGACGGACGACGTGACACGGCAGGCGATCTTTGAGGAATTGTGCGCCGAATACGAGCGCACGTTGACCACGGTCTTGACCATTGTGCGTGCGCCGGATTTGCTTGAGCGCGAGCCGGTGCTGCGGCGCAGCATCAAGGTGCGCAACCCGTATGTGGATCCAATCAACTATGTGCAGGTGGCGCTGATGCGCCGGATGCGGGACGAAACTGATCCCGACGCGGTGCAGCGGCTGCGTGCGGCCGTGCTGCTGTCGGTGAACGGCATTGCCGCCGGATTGCAGAATACAGGGTGAGATCGCGGGTCAGCGATCGTACACTTGCGGATTAATACAGTTCGGCAGGCGTTGCCCCTGCACGCCGGCGATGAGGTTGGCAGCCGCCATCATCGCCATTTTGTCCCGCGTCGATTGGCTGGCGCTGGCAATGTGGGGCACGATGATCAGGTTCTCCAACTCCAGCAGCGGACTGTCCATGGGCAACGGTTCAGGGTCGGTGACGTCCAGCGCGGCAGCGAAGATCCGTCCTGTCTTGAGCGCATCGTAGAGAGCCATCTGATCGATGATGGGGCCGCGCGCGGTGTTGACGAGTACGGCGTTCTGCTTCATCTGGGCGAATGCCCTGGCATCCATGAGATGGCGCGTGGCCGGTGACAGGGGCGTGTGTAGCGAGATAAAGTCGGATTCGCTGAGCAGGGTTTCAAGCGATACCTTTTGCGCAGGATCGTTTGGTTCCGGGATCGCCGTCGGGTCGTAGTAGATGACGCGCAGGTCGAAGCCCAGTGCCCGGCGCGCCATGGCCTGGCCGATGCGGCCATAGCCAACGATCCCCAACGTTGCCCCCACAAAATCAGAACCCAACAGCACGGAGGGTCCCCAGGTTTTCCATTGCCCAGTGCGCACATATCGGTCGGCTTCGACGACGCGCCTGGCCGCGGCCATGAGCAGGGCGAAGGCAAAGTCTGCGGTAGCGTCGGTGAGGATGCCAGGGGTGTTGCCGACGGGAATGCCGCGCGCGGTGCAATCCGGAACGACGATGTTGTCGAAACCCACCGCGTGGTTGCTGACCACCTTCAACTGCGGTCCGGCGGCGACCGGCAGTTCGCCATCGACGCGGTCGGTGAGGAGGCAGAGCAGGCCAGCCACGCCGCGCACGCGCTGGAGCATTATGTCGCGACTGGGGGGGAGATCATCGGTCCAAAGGTCAACGTCCCAGGCTTCTTGGACCATTTGCAGGCCTTTGGCAGGGATGATGCGCGTCACGAAGACTTTTGGTTTAGCGGACATGTGGGTGACTCCTGGGTGATGACAAGCGGTGTGAAAATAACACCTTAGGGTTGGTCATTGGGACCATAGTGGAAATCAATCAATGTGTCCGCCCCAGGCAACTCCTCGTCGGCACGCCAGCGTAATCTAGGTGTGGTCGCATCGTATTGCTGCAACCAGACCTGCCAGAGCACGATGATGGCGGGCAACGTTCGCAAGGCTGGGGGCGTGGTCGGCGCCAGGAGGATGGTCAGTAACTGAAAACCATCCTGGCCTGCGGTCGCGGCCAACTCCAGTTGTGCGTGAACGCCCTTGGGATAGTGGTCATGGACCATCCGGTGGCAGTAAATGCCAAGCCACGCGCCGGGTATGTGCGTCATAACCCAGGCCGGCGCCTCCTCCTCCAAGCTCTTCAGTGCGTAACCGAGGGTTTCGTGGACACAGTCCAGCCGATTCAGGCGGCGCACCGCCGCTAACATCTGCGTGGAATCCATCTGTTTGCGACCACGTCCTCGCACCATGCCGACGGCATACACCTGGACTAAGAATTGGTCCAGCAATTGCCGTTCGACTTCATGTTCATGCAGACGCGCCCGAAACTCGCTTAACGCGGAGAAATGAAAGCTCTGTGTGTGCAGTTCCAACCCCAGCACATACTTCCAATTCAAATGGGTGGCCACGACATCCGCCACCTGCCGATCTGTAAGGTTTTCGGCAAATGCCAACGCCGTCATTAGCGCCAGGCGCCACAGCGTTTCCACCGACGGGTCCTGCGCTGCAAACAGGTCTGCAAATTCCGCATCGCAAAACAGCGGCACGATGGCATCGCGTAACCGCAAATAGGCATCTCCGCGCGGCAGCGCCGACCGAACCACCAGGGCCGTGAAGGCTGGCATTGTGAAATCATCGTTTTGGTGCAGACACATCGTCGTTTCTTCCTTAGGCACTGCCTGTGGGTGAGATCCGCGCTGAGCGCATTTTGCCATATTCGCCACGCATTTGCACCCCTGCGGGTGCCGTTGGGCGACTGCACCAACGGTGGGGGGGGGGGGGTGGGGGGGGGGGGGGGGCCTGGGGACACGGGGTGAGTGGTGCGGGCGGGGGCGGGGATCACCACCCGAGGGGGGCCGGGGGCGGGGGAGGGGGGGGGGGGGGGATCACCACCCTCACGGGAGGTGCTCTGGGGGGGGGCGGAAGATGGAATAGCGCTATTGACGTCTGTGATCGCGTACATGGTACAATGCAGCCCATTCCATCTAGACCACACGCTTGAACATCGACGTTCGTAGGCGGACCGTTGGTCGCTGCCGCGATCCCGTTGGTTGTACTTGGGCGCCGGCAGAAGTTTGTAGTCTCCTGCAGGACTTGCGAGGCGTCTAGTGACCGATCTGCTTTCCACTGTCGATAGTTTCCCCAGGGATCTTTGATCTCGCGGCGTATTGACCCACGGTGAAGAGGTGATACCGGGCGCGACAGCGGTGATTGCCACCCTGCGCGCCCGCGGCATTCCTTTTCGCTTTATGACCAACACCACGATCTACTGCCGCTACACGCTGCTGGATCGGATCCGGTCGATGGGGTTTGCGCTCGAAATCGATGAACTCTACAGCGCCACCTTTGTCGCCGCCCGCTACCTGCGCGAGCATGCGGCGCGCAGCTACTATCCTCTGCTCTTGCCCGATGCTCAATTGGAGTTCAGCGGCATTGAGATTGATGAAGAGGCGCCGGAATATGTGGTGGTGGGTGATATGGGAGCCTCGTTTAATTTTGCACGCCTGAACCGTGCTTTCAGAGCGCTGATGAATGGGGCAAAGCTGATTGCGCTACACAAGAAACGACACTGGCGCACTTCAGATGGGATTTATTTGGATGCCGGGCCTTTTGTCATGGCGCTTGAATATGCGGCGGAAACGAATGCCGTGGTTGTCGGTAAACCGAGCGCAGCGTATTTTAAGATGGTGCTGGACGACCTGAATCAACCGCCGGAACGTGTGGCCATGGTGGGCGACGACATCGAGATTGATGTGCGGGGCGCCAAACTGATGGGTATGCAGGGGTGGTTGGTGCGCACGGGCCGTTTCCGCAAAGAAGACCTTGGCCGCGGCATCTGGCCGGATCGGGTGCTCGAAAGCATCGCCGATCTGCTTGGTGAAGAATAGGTAAGCACAATGGCGAAACAGATCGCAATCTACGATACCACGCTGCGTGACGGCACTCAGGGTGAAGGCATCGCCTTGAGTTGTGACGATAAGTTACGCATTGCACGCCGGCTGGATGAGTTCGGTGTAGCCTATATCGAAGGCGGGTGGCCTGGTTCCAACCCGAAGGATATTGAGTTTTTTGCCCGCGCACAGCAGGAACTGGAGTTGAAAAACGCGAAACTCGCGGCATTCGGTTCGACCTGCAGGGCCGATGTGGATCCGGCGGAAGATGCGCAGGTTCAGTTGCTGCTTGAGGCAGCAACGCCCGTGGTGACGATTTTTGGCAAGACCTGGGACTTGCATGTCACTGAGGTGCTGCGCACCACGCTGGATGAGAATCTACGAATGATTCGTGACACCGTGCGCTATCTGAAGGACCACGGCAAAGAGGTGGTTTACGATGCGGAGCATTTCTTCGATGGCTATCGCGCCAACCCCGAATATGCGCTCGCGACGTTGAAAGCCGCCGTGATCGGTGGCGCCGGCAAGCGTGGTGCTCTGTGACACGAATGGTGGCAGCCTGCCCTGGCAGGTCGGCGAAGCCGTCGACATTGTACGGGCGGAGCTATTTGGCGAAGGCTCCGATGTGAAGCCGGCTGCGGCCAGCGTGGTGCTGGGCATTCACGCACACAATGACGGTGAAACCGGGGTGGCAAATTCACTGGAAGCCGTGCGCCACGGCTGCACACAGGTCCAGGGCACGGTGAACGGCTATGGTGAGCGGTGCGGCAATGCCAACCTGATCAGTATCCTCCCTGACCTGCAACTCAAGATGGGCTACCACTGCATCCGCAAGGAGCATCTGAAGCAACTGATGGAACTCAGCCGGTATGTCAGCGAACTGGCCAACTTGAGTCCGGACACCCATCAGCCCTTTGTCGGCGCAAGTGCCTTTGCCCACAAGGGTGGGATGCATGTCAATGCCGTCATGAAATATGAGATGAGCTATCAGCACATCGACCCGGTGCTTGTGGGCAACGCAACCCGTGTACTGGTCAGCGAACTGAGCGGTAAGGACAATATTGCCAGCAAGCGCAAGGAGTTCGGGCTGCATGGGCTGAGCCGGGAAGAAGAACGGCGTGTCCTGCAGGAGATCAAGGATCTTGAAAATGCAGGCTTCGCCTTTGAGAGCGCCGAGGCAAGCGTCGATCTGATGCTGCGCCGGGCGCGCAAGGACTACAAACGCCCGTTCGAGATGATTGATTACACGGCTGCGGTCCAGCATCGCGCAGGCCGCGGGATGTTCTCGGAAGCGACCGTCAAAGTGCGGGTAGGTGATCATATCTTCCATGAAGTCGCGGAAGGCAATGGTCCGGTCAACTCGCTGAACCGTGCGCTACGCAAAGCCATCTTGCCGTTCTACCCGCGCCTGCGCGACGTGCACCTCACGGACTATAAGGTGCGCATCCTCGACAGCACGGCCGGCACCGCCGCGATGCGCGCGTGTTGATCGATTTCACGGACGGGGAACGCCAGTTTACAACGGTGGGCGCCAGCACCAACATCATCGAGGCCAGTTGGATCGCGCTTTCAGATTCGGTTGAATACTTCATTATCACCGACGCCGAGAAACATCATGTAGAAATCCAACTGCCGGAACTGGTGGCTGGGGACGATTAGGAATATCTCGTATTGCATAAGGAGCTCTCCATGTCAGTGACAACCAAAAATGGACAGTTGAACAAATATAGCGCACAACTCACGCAGGTGCGATCACAGGTTGGCTCGCAGGCCATGCTTTACGGGGTAGGCCTGACCGACGAAGATATGCAGAAGCCGCAAGTCGGGATCGCCAGCATGGGTTGGGAGGGCAATACCTGCAACATGCACCTGAACAAGCTGGCTGTGCACGTCAAGGAAGGTGTGAATGCGGCGGGGATGGTTGGGCTGATCTTTCATACCATTGGCGTGAGCGATGGCATCAGCATGGGGACTGAAGGGATGAAGGCGTCCCTGCCTTCGCGCGATCTGATTGCAGACTCGATCGAGACGGTGATGCGCGCCCAGTGGTATGACGCGAACGTGGCGCTGCCTGGTTGCGACAAGAATATGCCAGGCACCATCATGGCGGCGGCGCGTTTGAACCGTCCCACCATCGTGGTCTATGGGGGCACCATCCGCGCCGGGCATCTCGATGGGAAGAAGCTGGACATCGTTTCCGCATTCGAAGCCTACGGCGAGTGGCTTGCCAAGAAGATCACGGAAGATGAACTGCGCGCCGTGTTGCACCACGCGTGTCCAGCCGAGGGCGCGTGTGGCGGCATGTACACCGCCAACACGATGGCATCTGCCATCGAGGCGCTTGGTATGAGTCTGCCGAACAGCTCCAGCTACCCTGCCGACAGCAAAGAGAAGATCGACGAATGCCATGCGTGCCGGCGCGGCGCTGATGAACCTGCTGGAAAAAGGACATCAAGCCCAGGGATATCCTGACGCGGAAGGCATTTGAGAATGCGATCACGGTCGTCGTGGCACTGGGTGGATCGACCAATGCGGTGTTGCACCTGATTGCGATGGCCAAGGCGGCCGACGTGCCGCTGACCATCGATGATTTCCAGGTAGTCTCGAATCGTACGCCGCTGCTGGCAGATATGAAGCCGAGCGGACCCTGGGTCATGGAAGATCTTTGGAAGGTGGGCGGGGTCCCGGCGGTGATGAAGTTGCTGCTTGAAGCGGGTCTGCTTCATGGCGATTGCTTGACGGTCACGGGAAAGACGGTTGCGGAAAATCTTGCGGAGCAGCCGCCGCTTACAGAAAAGCAAGAGATTGTGTGTGCACTCAACAAACCAATCAAGCCGACTGGTCATCTGCAGATTCTATACGGCAATCTTGCCACCGGGGGCGCCGTCGCCAAGATCACGGGCAAAGAAGGTTTGCGCTTCACCGGGCCGGCGAAGGTATTTGATTCTGAGGAACTGACCCTGAAGGCGATCGAGGAAGGACGCATCACGCATGGGGACGTGGTCGTGATCCGGTACGAGGGACCAAAGGGTGGCCCCGGGATGCGGGAGATGCTGTCCATTACGTCCTTGATCATGGGCGCAGGGTTGGGCAAGTCGGTGGCGTTGATCACGGACGGGCGTTTTTCGGGGGCACCCACGGCTTTGTCGTCGGCCACATTACGCCTGAAGCACAGGTGGGCGGCAACCTGGCGCTTGTCGCGGATGGCGACGTGATCACCATTGATGCAGAGAAGAATCTGCTGCTTGTCGATGTCGCGGCTGATGAATTGGATCGGCGGCGGGCCAGGTGGGTGGCCCCCCCGCCCAAGTTTACGAAGGGTGTCTTGTATAAGTATTACAAGACTGTCTCATCGGCGTCTGAAGGATGCGTTACCGACGAATAGACGGTTTGCGATCGGTTGTCACGGGGCTGGCGCTCTTGTATGCGCTACAATTTTGCGCCGATACACATGAACAAGACCCACACGGAAGTTGACAGAATTTTCATTTTGTGATACGGTAAGGCCGAAAGGCTCAAGAAGGTATCTGTTCGGTTGTGAAGTGACCGCCAGGCGTTCTTGGCGGTCATTTTGTTTCCCGCTAAACCACTTGACCTGTGTTTGTTCGTCCTCAACAGCGTTTTCAAGCACACCCAACATGTAGAGAAGGCGTAGGAGTCTCAAGAAGCATGCCTGATCGGGTTCAAGGCACCGTAAAGTGGTTTAACGCCATGTACGGCTTTGGCTTCATCGCGCATGAGGGTGGCGAGGATGGTTTCGTCCACTATTCTGCGGTTCAAGCCAGCGGCGATCGTTGACTGGTCGAAGGACAGCGGGTGGAGTTCTCAATCGAACGTGGGCCTAAGGGTTTGCAGGCTCGCAATGTGGTGGCCCTGTAAGGGCGAGGAAAACAATGAATAAGAAACTGTACGTCGGTAATCTGAGCTATGCCACCACGGAGGCTGACTTGCGCAAGCTGTTCTCCGAATCTGGCACCGTAGTTTCTGCCACAATCATCATGGATCGCGAGACCGGTCAATCCAAGGGTTTCGGATTCGTTGAGATGGAAACAACGGAAGCAGCACAAGCAGCGATCAACAAGTTCAACAACTATGAATTCAATCGCCGCAACATTACGGTCAGCGAAGCGCGCCCACCCAAGGAGAATTCCTATGGTGGCGGCAGCCGCGGCGGTAGTGGCGGTGGCAGCTACAATCGTGACAATCGCAGCGGTGGCGGCGGCAACCGAAATCGCAGCAGCAGTGGCGGCGGCAGCAACCGGTACTAGTATTCCCGGGAAGCGGTTGTCTTTGTCAAAGGTCGTCTAGACTGCATCTTCATTGCTGGTCTGGGGCCTGTGCAAAGCCCACACGAGATTACTGAGTCGGCAGGCAGAAAAACGGTGGCCATCTCGATGGTCACCGTTTTTGCATTTACGGCATGTCATCATGTTTGGCCGGTGCTTTCATTGTTGCGTACAATGCAAGCACTCCACCCACGAATATCCACCCATAAAGTCAGCGAACCAGGAGATTTCGATGTCGACAGCATTCACCTTGCAGAGTGCGCTCGATGCGCTACGTTTTCGTGACATAGGACCCGACGTGGCGGGCGTGTGGTCGCCGTGGCGGGCGTGCCTGGAAACCCGGCCGTCTATTATTTCGGGGCAGTGGCTGGCGGGGTCTGGAAAACAGATGACGCCGGCGTCACGTGGCGCTGCATCACCGATGGCCAACTGAAGACCGGGTCGGTTGGTGCACTGGCAGTGGCTGAGTCCGCTCCCAACGTGATTTATGCCGGCATGGGTGAATCGACGATCCGGACAGATGTCTCCCATGGTGATGGCGTCTATAAGTCGACGGACAGTGGACGCACCTGGCGTCATATGGGGCTTGCAGACACGCGTACGATTGGCAAGGTGCGCGTGCACCCCAAGCATGCGGACGTTGTCTTCGTTGCCGCGCTGGGCCATGCGTTTGGTCCAAACGAGGAACGTGGCGTGTTTCGCTCGAAGGATGGCGGCGCAACGTGGCAAAAGGTGCTCTACAAGAGCGACCGGGCAGGCGCCGTTGACCTCAGTATCGACCCGCAGAACCCCGACGTGATCTACGCCAGCATCTGGCAGGTCTATCGCAATTTCTGGGAACTGAACAGTGGCGGTCCCGACAGCGGTCTGTGGCGTTCACTTGACGGTGGCGACACCTGGACGGAACTGAGTTTGAACAAGGGTTTTCCACAGTCGTTGAAGGGGAAGATCGGTGTCACCGCATCGCCGGTGAAAGCCGGGCGTGTCTGGGCGGCGGTTGAAGCCAAGGATGCGTCGGGACTCTATCGTTCCGATGATTTTGGCGAAACCTGGCGGCGCGTGAGTGACAGTGCCGACCTGCTGAATCGTCCCTGGTATTACATGCACGTCTTTGCGGATCCGCAAGACGCGGACACCGTCTATGTGCTCAACCTGGCGATGTTGAAGTCGACCGACGGTGGCAAGAACTTCGTGGAAGTGCCGACACCGCACGGCGACAACCACGATCTGTGGATCGATCCCCACAACAACCAACGCATGATCGAGGGCAACGATGGCGGCGCGTGTGTTTCGTTTAATGGGGGGGAGTCGTTCGGCAGTATCTATAACCAGCCGACCGCCCAGATCTACCACATGGACATTGATGATGAATTCCCTTATCGCGTCTATGGCACGCAACAGGACAATTCGAGCATTTGCGTCCCGAGTGACACAATCAGTGGTGCGATCACGATGGCCGACACGGAAATCGTGGGCACCGGTGAGAGTGGTTATGTTGCGGTGAAGCCCACTGACGCCAATATCGTGTTCGTGGGGGCGGTCGGCAGTTCGCCCGGTGGGCAGGGTTCGTTGCAGCGGTGTGATCGCCGCACCGGTCATATCCAACTGGTCAACGTATGGGCCGAGGATCTCGGTGGACGCGGCGTCGGCGAGGCGCGTTACCGTTTCCCGTGGACCTTCCCGATTTTGTTCTCGCCGCACGATCCGGATGTTCTGTATACCGCCGGTAACGTTGTTTTCCGTTCGCGCGACGAGGGCAACAGTTGGCAGCCCATCAGCCCGGATCTGACGCGTGCTGATATGAGTAAACTGGGGCCATCGGGCGGGCCGATTACCTTGGACACGAGCGGCGCCGAACACTATGCCACCGTCTATACACTGCGGGAGTCGCGCCTTGAACCAGGCGTCTTCTGGGCCGGCAGTGATGACGGTCTCGTGCACGTGTCACGCAACGATGGTAAAGACTGGTTGAACGTCACCCCGCAGGCCCTGCCTGATTGGTGCTTCGTCCGTACACTTGAGCCGTCACCTTCTGATCCGGCGACCTGTTACCTTGCGGCGACCAGGTACAAACTTGACGATAATACACCGTACATCTTCAAGACTACGGACTACGGCAAGACCTGGACGCAGATCAGTGCGGGAATTCCTGCTGATGATTTTGTGCGCGTGGTGCGCGCCGATCCGAACCAGCGTGGCGTCCTTTATACAGGCACGGAGACCGGTCTCTATCTTTCGATCGATGACGGTGCTAGTTGGCAGCGCTGGCAGTCATCACTACCGGTGACCCCCATCTATGACCTGCGTGTGAAGGGCAACGATCTGGTGGTGGCGACGCACGGGCGTGGTTTCTGGATTGCGGACAATCTGTCGCTTCTCTATCAAACAATTGCCAGCTTGCAGGATGCGTCCAACGCGCCGCAGCTCTTTACACCGGCGCCGGCCTACCGGATTCTCCCGGATCTCTTTGCCGACTGGATGCCACCGGAAGGCAAGATCTACGGGATTGGGCTGGGATCCGCGGCGACCATCGTGGCAACCAAGACCGAGAGTGGTCACATCAAGCGGACCTACCTGGATGCCGGTGAGGGTGCAACCCGTGGCGTCGTCATCGATTTCTACCTTCCTGCCGCACCGGCGCCGGATGCGGTCGTCAAGATTGAGTTTCTTGACAAGAAGGGTGAGCTGATTCGTGCGTTCTCGCCCAAACCTGCCAATTACGACAAACTCGAAGACAAGCAGAAGGCAATGGACCCCGGGCCATGGTTGTTGGCGCAAACCGGCATGAATCGGTTTGTCTGGAATCTGCGCTATCCAGGGGCAACCAAGGTGCTGGGCAATAAGACCGCCGGTGAGGCCATTGAGGGACCCTTTGCGCTGCCGGGCGAATACCAGGTGAAACTCACGATTGGCGAATTTGTCGCGGTGAAGGAGTTCCAAATCGTGAATGATCCGCGGGTGACGACACCGTTCGAAGATCTCAAGGCGCAGCACGAACTGCTGCTTGCAATTCGGGACAAAGTGTCTGAAGTCCATGTTGCCATCACGCGGATGCGGGGGGTGCGCGAGCAGATCGAACTGTGGCGCAAGCGTGTGCGTGAGAATGCGGCGCTGGCGGGTGTGATTGATGAGATTCTGGCCAAGATTGCCGAGATTGAGGACCGGCTCTTCCTCCCCGGCGATCAAAAGATCGTCTATGGTCTCATCGTGCGCTCGCGGTTAAATGCTGCCCTGGCGTCGGTGATCCCGGTCGTGGCAAGCGCCGATGCCAGGCCAACCGTGCAGGTGCGGGAACTGGTTGAATACTATAGCGGCCAAATCGATCGGGACGTCACGAAACTGAATGAGGCCGTGGATGAAGGCGTTGGCAGGCTGAATACCGCGATCCTGGCAGCAGGGCTGCCTGCGATTGGCTAACCAGCGCCGCTAGAAGAGTTGCAACTCGCGGCTCTTGATGACAGCGTTTACGAACCCAAGTCCGGCGGCGATGGCGATCGTCAGGCCGATGGTGCGTGCCAGGAATTCTGTGCCGGCGACATAGTCGTGCTCCGCAAAGCTGAGCACGGCGGAGTAGGCCGGCACACCGGGCACAAGCGGAATAAAGCCGGTGGTTGCGATGAGCAACGCCGGCATCCGCAAGCGGCGCGCCAACAATTGCGCCGCAACGCCGACTGCAAGCGCGCCGAGAAAGGTGCCAAACTCCGGCGCCAGGAACAATCGGGTGGATGCGCTCTGCACCACGAGCGCCAGCGCCCCGGCGAGCGCGGCTGCCCAGAGCCCACGTTTCGGCAGATTGAAAAGCACTGCGAAGCCAGCGGCCGCTACGGCGCCGATCACAGCTTTCAGTGCGAGAAATCCTATCCATTCGATCATCAGGTTGATTACCTCCAATTCGTAGGGATCGACAACACCAACCAGATTCCGCTCCCAATCGCCACGATAATCGCCGCAGAATAGGCGCCGCGTGCGAGTCCGGCGATTAGATTGCCGGCGATCAGGTCATAGACCGCGCCGACCAGAAAGACGCCCGGCACCAGCAGCAATATACTCGCGCTAATGACGGTATTGGCGTTTACAGGCAAGATGAAGCCTGCAACAAGACCAAGCGCGGCGGCGACAATTGCCACCACGGCGGTCACAACCAGTGCGCTCAGCCGCCGGTGTAATAGTTCGACACGTAGCGTCTGCCCTGCGGCTGCAATCGCCAGCGTGACAAACGCGACACGCCAATCGCCGCTCATGTTGAAGGCAAATGCTGCGCAGGCGATGCCAACCGCCAGCGCCGTTACCCAGCGTCCGTATAGGCGGGGTGTTGCCCCAATCCGGTTCAATTCCGCCTGGGCGCGTGGCACTTCGAGCCGCTCAGCCACACTTTTGCGTGAGAGCGCATTGATTGCGTCAATCCGCGCAAGATCTACGCCCAGGCGGACGATACGTTGTACACGGGTGCGATGTTCGCCGCCCGACGTGGCCATCGCGATGATGGCAGTCGGGGTTGTGAAGATGTCCATCCAGTCGGCGCCCAGGGCTGTGCCGATCCGGTGCACAACTTCCTCGACGCGATCGGTCGTCGCACCGGCCTCCATCATGATCCGGCCAGCGTCCAGCGAGGTTGCAAGCAGGTCACGAATGCTTTCGGCGTCGAGCGGCGGCTTTGGCCCAACCACGGCTGCCCTGTGCTCGTTAGGGTGCGTGTCCGCCTTCGTCTCGAGATCATTGAACGACTGATCCATGAAGGGTCCCTCCGGTTAGCGATGGGCGACCACGACACGGCCGACCTGGCGGCCTTGCAGGATCCGATCGATCTCGCGATCAAGGGCGTCGAGCCCGACTTCGCGGGAAATGTGTTCCATGACCGGCAACTGCCAGGTTGTCGCGAGCAATCCCCAAATGCGGCGGCGTCGTTCAATGGGCACGTTGACGGAGTCAATGCCAAGGAGATTGACGCCGCGCAGAATGAACGGGTAGACTGTGGTTTCGAGCGCAGGTGAGGCAACGAGGCCACATGCCGCAACACTGCACCCTTGCCGCAACGCTTTGAGTATGTTGGCAAGGGGCGCGCCTCCGGTTGTGTCGATCGCACCGGCCCAGCGTTCCTTCAACAAGGGACGTCCTGACGCATCGAGCAATTCATCCCGATGCACCACTTCATGGGCGCCCAGGGCAAGCAAGAAGGGCGATTCGTCGACCTTGCCGGTGGCAGCAACGACGGGATACCCCAATTTACCAAGGAGCGCGACAGCAATGCTGCCGACGCCGCCGGTTGCGCCGGTGACAAGTACTTCGCCGGTTCCTGGCGTCATATTGCCCTGGGTCTGCAGCGTATCTAGCGCCTGCGCCGCAGTAAAGCCGGCTGTGCCCAGGATCATGCTTTCATAGAGTGTCATCCCGGCTGGGAGTTTTGCCACCCAGTTGCCGGGCACGCGGATGTACTCGCCCCAGCCACCGGCTGTATTCATGCCCAGGTCGTAGCCGATCACGATGACCGGGTCGCCGGGGCCGAATTCCGGATTGCTGCTCGTTTCAACGACGCCGGCGGCGTCAATGCCAGGGGTATGTGGAAACTTGCGGGTCACGCCCTTGTTACCGGTGGCGGACAATGCGTCCTTGTAATTTAGTGACGAATAGTAGACGCGGATCAGCACCTCGCCGGGTGGCAGGTCGTCGGTGCTGCAGGTGGCGATGGTGCGGTCGATACTGCCGTCTGGAAGGACATTGACACGGATGGCACGATAGTCTGGCATGGGGTTCCCCCGGTTCATGATAAGTTTTTTCTATTTTTGCATAGCAGGAACACGCATGCAAACAGTTCGGAAAGGAGAAGTGCGCCATGAAGCTACTGCTTGATACGGATATTGGCAGCGACATCGATGATGCGATCTGCCTCGCTTATCTATTGGCCCATCCCGACTGTGATCTGCTTGGAATTACGACCGTCACCGGCCAGCCAATCGAACGCGCGATGTTGGCCAGCGCGATTTGCCGGGCGGTAGGGCGGGAGACGCCCATCTTTCCTGGGGCATCCCGGCCGTTGCTTGCGTCTGTGCGCCAACCACATGCGCCGCAGGCGACGGCGCTTGCACAATGGCCGCACGAGCAGGTATTTCCTGGCGGGCAAGCCATTTCGTTTCTGCGTGACACGATCCGCCGCTACCCCGGCGAAGTCACCCTGCTTGCGATCGGTCCAATGACAAATATTGCGTTGCTGTTTACCCTTGATCCGGAGATTCCGCAGTTGCTGAGCGCACTCTACCTGATGATCGGCGCGTTTTCGGCCAGCTACCCTGCCGATCGCCCCGAATGGAACGCGCTCAATGATCCACACGCGGCTGCAGTTGTCTACAGTGCGCAAAATGTGGCGCCGTTGGTGCACCGGTCGATTGGTTTAGATGTCACGACGCAGGTGGAAATGGAGGCGGCAGAAGTCCGTAGACGCTTTCGGACGCCCCGTTTGCAGCCAGTACTGGATATGGCGGAAGTATGGTTTGCTGCGCGGCCGAGTGTTGTCTTTCACGATCCATTGGCGGCAGTTTCGATCTTTGACGGGGCAGTCTGTGATTTCAAGCAGGGGCGTGTCCAGGTGGAACTGTGCAACGAGCGTCAAGCCGGTGCGACGCACTTTGTCAACGACGAGCGCGGTCAGCATGAAGTTGCGCTCGCTGTTAACCCGCAGCGCTTTTTTGACGATTTTTTTAGCGTTACGTCTCGTTAGCCGGCCGACTGGTGGTTGACTATGGGTTCAGTGCGTGGATCACCGCATCGTGAATTGGGCCGCCGCACGTGGCGACTGAACTGGTTCCGTTTACCGGGTCATTGCCCTGCCAGTCGGTGATCACACCGCCAGCGCCTTCGATGACAGGGATCAGTGCCATCAAGTCCCAGGGGTTCATGATGGGGTCGCCCATGATGTGGGCGCCGCCCGTTGCCACCAGATAATAGCCGTGACAGTCGCCCCAATTGTTATAGCGTCTTGCGCGCCGGGTGAGTGTTTCGTAGGCAGGGCCATTCTGATAGGTGAAGACATTCCAGTGTTCGGTTGTGAGGAGAATTGCATCTTCGACGCGATCGACCTTGCTCACATTGATCAGCCGGCCGTTGAGAAAGGTCTGCTTGCCGGTGCCGATGAGGAAATCGCTGAAGACGGGTTGATTGATGACCCCTAAAACGGGTCGTCCGTCCTTCATGAGCGAAATGAGCGTGCCAAATAGATAGGTGCCACTGACAAAGGCTTTGGTGCCGTCGATGGGATCGAGCACCCAGCGATAACGTGCCGCAGGGAGATGCGTCCCAAATTCTTCGCCAAGGATGCCGTGGTCCGGATAGTGGCGCATGATGTGCTCGCGCATCACTTCTTCGGCGCGGCGATCGGCGATTGTCACGGGCGACTCATCGGATTTCAACTCGACGCGGTACCCTGTGCGATAGTACTGCCGGATCACGTTGGCGCTGGCATCGGCCAGATGCTGCGCAAAGCGCACAAATTCGTACTCTTCGGCTGCGTCAAGCACGCCGCTGAATTTCTGCATTTTCAGAAAACTCCGCGATGGCTGAAGGTGCCGGTCTCAAACCAGGCATTAGGCATCGATTTCACGCTTTACCGTAGATAACAGTGTATCCACGCGCAACTCGGGCAGGTTGTAGCAGATGCCGCCGAGGGCATCTGCCAGTTTCTGTGCAAGCCCGCGATCAAACGCCGCGTGTTCCATGTTGATTACGATCGAGCGCAAATGTGCCTGCTCAAAGAGCTCAGCGATGCGCCCGGCTTCTTCTTGGGCCGGCATGCCGGTCATGCTAACATTACCGGCGCCGTCGGTGAGCAGGATCATGATGGGGCGCACTTCGCCGTCTTTGCGTTTAGCGTTATCTAGCACCTGCCAGGCCAGGTAGAGCCCGCTGCTCAGCGGCGTCTTGCCACCTACGGGCAAGTCGGTGAGCGCTTTCTGCGCCAGCTCAACGCTGTTGGTGGGCGGCAGCACCAGGCGCCCCTTGTCCCGTTGGAAGACAATCAGACCGACCTGGTCGCGGCGTTGATAGGCGTCAACCAATAGGCTGAAATTGCGCCCTTGGTCGCTTCCATCCGTTCACTGGCGGCCATGCTCCAACTGGCATCCACAACAAAAAGGATGAGGTTGCCTGTCCGGCGGACGCGCACTTTGCGCTGCAGATCAGCTTTGCGCAACTGCAGCGCCATGTTATTGGTTGCCTCTTCATGCCGGCGTTTTTGATACGGAGCAGCGGCGCGGAGGGTGGCGTCGAAGGCGATGTCCTGCGGTTCGTCGCCGGCGGGCGTGCCTTGATGTAGCGTCCACGCTTGCGCTCTGTCCGGGTGTAGGACCGCTTGCCAGCGTGCTCACGCGTCATCTTGTCCAACGGCGTGTCGAGCCGTTTGGCTTCGAAGGTGTCACCGACCTTGACTGGTTTTCGCGCCTTTGTTGTCTGCGGGCGATGAGCTTTGCTGAGGTGAGGCGTCTGGTTGGGCCATGCCGCTCTCGCCAGCCTCGGAAGACTGGTTCAGTTCCGACTCATCGCCCTCCATGCTTTTTTTTTTCGTCGGCGCTCGCAGAACCTTCGCCCTGCTGGTTGTCGGCATCTTCGCTCACGGCCTGCTCGGCTTCGGCGCGCGCCTGCCGCATGTTAGCCTGCAGTTGATCTGGGTTGAGCACCGACTCCTGGAATGGCTGTTTCTTCATCCGGTGTGGCAGCGCCAATTCTGCGGCAAGGAGGATGTCCTTGTCCGTGATCTGTAGACGTGCGTCATAGGCTGCCTGCGCGCGGTCTTCAAAATGACGATGTCCGCGCGATGTCCGTCGACTTTGAAACTTGCGGTTAGGGCGGCGATCGTGTACAGGTCTTTTTCCGTGTACTTGACCAACGGGTAGCGCTGTCGCGCCTGCACAATCCGGTCGCACATCGCCTTCTCGGCTTCCTCATAGGCTGCGCTGAAGTCATCGGGATCTTGTTCGAAGAAGACGCGGCGGCGCAGCACTTCGACGCGCTGGTTGGCTTCGGTGATGCCCACCACATCGACTGCGTGCGCAAAGCGATCGAGCAACTGCGGGCGCAGATCACCCTCTTCTGGGTTCATGGAACCGACAAGCACGAACCGTGCAGGGTGTTGGAAGCTGATGCCTTCGCGCTCGACGACGTTGACCCCCATGGCCGCACTGTCGAGGAGCAGGTCGACCACGTGGTCATCCAGCAGGTTGACTTCATCGACATAGAGCACGCCGCGATTGGCAGCGGCGAGAACGCCGGGCTCAAAATGGCGTTCGCCTTTCTGGATGGCCTTCTCGATGTCAAGGGTGCCGACCACGCGATCTTCGGTGGCACTTACGGGGAAGGTCGACGAATGGTGTCGCGAGCAAGCCAGTCGGCAGGACACCTTCGCGCTCGAGACGTTCACGGCATTCATCGCAGAAGAGGTCGGACCGCGTCGGGTCACAATTAAAGCGGCAGCCCTGGACAACTTCCATTTCTGGGAGCAGAGCAGCGAGTGCGCGCGCTGCGGTTGACTTGGCAGTGCCGCGCTCGCCACGGATCAGGACACCACCGATCTGTGGATTGATGGCGTTTAGAATCAGCGCACGTTTCATGCGCTCCTGGCCAACGATGGCGGTGAATGGATAGGTCTGTCGCATGGAAGGAGTCCTTAAACTTCACAGATTCACACAGATAAGCGCCCGTCACCTGTGACTGCGGTGACCTGGGCGTGCACTTGCCGGATGTTGCTCCTGCGCCTGCAGGTTGAAGACTTATTATAGCACAGCGTTAGAACGGTTTCCTGAAAGTCGGTGTGTAGAAAACGGTGAATTGACCTGGATGCGGAATCAGGGGTGGTCTGATTTGATTCTGGTCACCGGCATGGCAGAATGACGCAGCACGTCCAGGGATCATTGCAGGCTTTTGAAACTTTGCACGGCGGTCTACGTAGAGTGTTTTGACAGCGCAAAGCACATGCCGTGTGCGCGTGCTTTTATAGGGCAATGAGAGTGGGACTCGTCGTCATGAATGACCAGGAGCAGGATTGGGTAGAGGCAGCCCGACGCGGCGACAAGCAAGCGTTTGGCAGCCTGGTGCAAGCCTACCAGCGCCCCGTTTTTAATCTTACGTATCGGATGTTGGGCAGTGCGGAAGAGGCAGAGGATGCTGCGCAGGAGACATTTTTGCGTGCATATTCACGCCTTGGGCAGTATGATCCGGAGATGAAGTTCTCAACCTGGCTGTTTTCGATTGCCAATCACCATTGCATCGATCGATTGCGAAAGCGGCGCGCCACGTACGTCTCGATTGAGGACAATCCGGTGCTTGAGAATCTACCGAGCGACACCCAGCAGCCGGAGCATCGTGCGTTGGACCAGGAGCGTAGTCGCGAGATGCAGGCGCTGATCAACCAGTTGGATCCAGACTACCGCACGCCTTTGGTGCTGCGGTATTGGGAAGAGATGAGTTATGAAGAGATTGCAGAGTCGATGGGAATGACGGTTGCAGCGGTGAAGAGCAGGCTGTTTCGAGCACGCCAGCAATTGGTTGCGCTCTACCAGCGGCGTGAAACGGTGATGCCGCCGCCTGGGATGGCGCAGCAGAGTGGCAGGCCGATCGGACGAAAAGAGACGGGTGTCCAGCATGCGCTGCATGTGCAACTGGGGCTTGCGGGCCTGTGATTAAAACGAGGTGAGTCAATGAGCGACGAACAGACATTTGCTGAGTTGGATTTGCATGAGATGGACACCGGCGAAGCGCCTCCTGCGGCAGCGGTTGAGGAGTTCAATTGGTTGATGTCGCTTGCACTGGACGAAATGCTTGATGATGGCGAACGGGTGCGCTTCGCCGGCTACCTCCGCGAGTATCCGAGCTTTGCTGCGACCTGGGCCGAGTGGCTGGCTTTTGACCGGCAACTTGTCAGCGTTCCACGCGCAGTCCCGGAGTCGGGTTTCGTTGAGCGTTTCAATGCTGCGCTCGTGCAACGTGAAGCCCGTGAGCGGCGCACTGTATTGATGGCGATGACGGCGGCTGTCGTTGTGGTTGCGGTGATGACCGCCGCGGGGTTCTTTGGCGCCGGCGCCTATGTCTTGTCGACGCAAGGTCCTTGGATCGGCGAACAGGTGCGCAATCTGCTCTACGTTTCGGTCATGGCCAATCATTGGATCGAGGCATTGTCCGGCACACTGCTGGCAATTCTGAATGCCCCGCAGACGCGGGCGGTCGTCGTTGCCTATGCGGTTGCGGCGGCAGTTTTCATCGTTTGGTGGATTCAACTACTGCGGCGCTCGGCGCGCCTCAGCCCGGCGCTCACTGCGCCTGGAATGGAGTAACCTTATGACCAGCAATTCCGGGATTCAGTTTGGTTGGCGGTGGCTTGCGGCCGCATTGATCGCAGTGGTGCTTACTTCAGGACTCGTGTTGATGCCCCAGACGGCTGCTGCCGAGGGCGCGCCTGGACAGACGGCAAGCGTTGCGCCCCAGAGCCAAATCTTTAACGATGACCTGGTCGTTGAGGATGGCCAGGTACTTTCTGGTGATGTCGTTGTCTACTCGGGGGATGCCACTGTCAAGATGGGGGAAAGATCCTCGGAAATCTGACCGTCTACAGCGGCGATATCGAGGTAGATGCGGGTGGCCTCATCGAGGGCAGCGTTACTTCCTGGAGTGGTGACCTACAGGTAGATGGTCGGGTTGGCGGTTCGGTCACGATGATGAGTGGCGATGTCGAACTGGGTGACAGCGCTATGGTGGATGGTGACATCAGCGTGGTGAAGGGCAATATTCAGCAACGCGCCGGTGCTGCGGTGGGTGGCAGCCTGTTGCGCGGCCCACAACTGCAATTCTCGGCGCCCGCCCTGTTTGTAGGGGCGCCCAATGCGCCGGTTGCCCCTGTGGAGCCGGAGACATGGGCTGAGCGATTGTTTGGCTTCATGGGCAAAGTGCTGTTGGCACTGGTCCTATTTGCGCTCATTGTTGGTGGCGCGGTTGCGGTGGCTGGGCTGCGCCCGCACTGGGTCGTATCCGTCCATGAGACGCTGCGCCAGCAAATCGCACTTAGTTTTGCGGTTGGTTTGATGGTGAATGTCCTCGCCTCAGCGTTTATCGGTCTTCTGTTCATCACCGTGTGTCTTCGTCCCCCTGGGCTGCTCCTTGGCCTCTTATTGGCGGGGGCCAACGTGGTTGGATTGGCGGCAGTTGGTCATGAGATCGGCAACCGGCTTGCCCCAAAGATGGGCGGAACCTGGCATGAGTGGTCCCGGGTCGGGGTTGGCGCTGCGGTTCCAGTTGGCGTCATTATGCTGCTCTGGCTGTTCGGTTGGTGTTTCACCTTCTTTGCCTGGTTGGGGGCGCTGATTGTGGGTCGTTTGGTCTGGGGGCGATCATTGTGCGGATGCTGGGCCTTGGCAGCCGGGTGCAGAGCCAGCCGCCGGCGCCCATGACGCCGGAAGCGGTTGCACCTGCGTCAGCACCGGTTGATCCAGCGCCCGTGTCAACGCCGGATGAACCAGCGCCTGCGTCTACTGCCCAGGCGGCTACCCCGTCCGGAAGCGAGACCACGCACACCGTCGAAGCGGTTGAGCCTGAGGTCGACGCCGAGCGCATGGCGGAGGCTGCAGCGCCTGTTGCAGGAAGTGACACGATTCCTGCCGCCGACTTCACACAGATCACGGGTATTGGTCCCAAGCTGAGCCAGAGACTGCTGGATGCAGGCGTCCGCACCTATGCGGATCTGGGCGCGCACAGTGCGGCGGACGTCGCGCGGATTCTGGGTTGGACGGAAGATCGCGTGGTGCGGGTGCAGATTATTGAGCAGGCACAGAGCCTTGCGGCTGGCGGATGATGCTCAGGCGCGGCGGGCTTCAATTAAGCCGGGCGTCTACTTCACGATGCCCGGGACGTAGCACATTGCGCCCCGGGCATATTTATGGGACGTCTAGCGTCATTGCTTGCGCGGCGGCAAGTCCAGAGAGCGCGGCCCCTTCGATGCGAGGTGCGCCAAAGGCATCGCCGGCAAAGTAGAGGGACGGCACGCCCGTTGCCTGCAGAAAACGTTCGGCATGCAATTGGGTCGGCAAGGCATAGCGCCAGCGCTTCATCTGCCCGGCGACGATGTGCGCGGGCGGACGCATCCACTTACCCAGTTCAGCCGAAAAGAAGTCTAGCAACGTAGTTTCGTTGTCGTCGAAGTGTGCGCTGCTCCAAGTAGGAGATGCATGCATGGTGACGACGGTTGCCTCGGCTGAAATCCCCTTTGCCCGGTTGTCGGCAATCCAACTGATCGGCTCGTCAGGTCGCTGAATCGCGCCCGGGTGCGGCAATGCGGTGTCACTGTCCAGCAACAACATTGCACACAGGCAGGGAGCGTATTCGATCCGCACGAGCGCACGGCGTTGGCTCCGGGCGAGTTGAATCGCGGATGCGTCGAGGAGCGCCATCGATTGTGGCACGGGCGCCGTGAGCAGCATTTTGGTGGCATGGTATTCTTCGTTGCCGGCAGTTCTGGCCAACCATTCGCCACCAACGAGCCGGAGCGCGGTGATGCGCTGCTGGGTGACGAGTACGGCGCCCGCATCTTCCAGCTCTGCTCCCAGATGTTGGGCTAGTGTGCTCATCCCATCCCGTGACGCATAGCGCGGATTGCCTGCCGGCGGTGCTCCGCCAAGGCTGCCGTCACTCCAGCCGTGGGACCAGACATGGACCCAGCCGTTTTTGAGCCAGCGTTGGGCAATTGCCACAAACGCCGGCTCGCGCACGGTGAAGAACTGGGCGCCAGAGTCCGCACGGCCCTGGCCGACGTGGCGTGTTGCAAGGCGTCCCCCGGCAGTGCGACCTTTGTCAACCAGGGTGACGTGGTAACCCCTACTGGTGAGTTCGGCGGCAGCCACCAGACCGGAAATACCAGCCCCGACGACCAGGACATCCGTGAGGTGGGTCACCGCAAGATCTCCTCGATCCGTCCCCTACTTCCAGCCCTGCGTGTTTCCCGCTGGCGTGGAACAGCACAGTCTCGGCGCCTCCTACATCCACTGACAAGCGCACGTCGATCACGGCGGTGAGACTTTCATGGACGCGCTGCACCATCGCAGTGCGTTGCGGCGCGTGTAGCGGTTCAACACGCTGGTCGTCACGGTGGGCGACCAACTGCAAACGAGCAAGCACGCGTTTGCCGTTGATTGACAGAGGTCCGGTCACGTCCCAGACCACCCGATTCTCGGTTACTTCCAGTCGGACGGTTTTTGCCCCCGTGTAGGTGGCGAAGCGATAGAGCGTGCCATTGTGCCAGAGTCCGATAATAAAGCCGCGGAAGGCGGAGCCGAGCCAGGGAATTCGGGCGATCGAGGCAGTCAAGCAGGCGTGCGGTGTGTCAAAGTGGTTTGTCTGCATCCATACCCACGCGCCAGGAAAAGCTCTTCCCCAGTCCTTCTCGGTGTAACCGCGCCCGCCGTGAAAGTCCAGCGGAACGCCATCAACAACAATCAGACCGGTAACATCGTGATTCAGGCTGACAATTCCATGATAGCACTCCATAAAGGGCGTAAATGCATACCAGTCCATGATGCCCGGTGACCGCCACGTGACTGGCCAGCGGGTCAGGTGATTGAAGCGCAAAAGGCCGACCAGGCGCGGGGAAGGACGATCCAATGTAAGTTCGATCTGGGAATTCGTGAAGCGGTTATTGCCGATCCGTATGTCAAACCGATTGCGCGCCGCCCAGAACTCCTGGAGCGGGAACCGATGATAGGTAGTCTCGCCCGTGTTTCCATTTAGGACCTGGATAAAGGCGTGTGAGTCAATGCCGTGCGCGCCGAGAAATACGCCCGGAATGATGGCAAGGCTCTGCTGCTGGTGCGCATCAACCAACTTGAAGTACCAGCCCTCGAAATAGCCTTCGGCTCGGTTGTGGCCGTGGTATGCATCTGGCCGCCATGTGTTCATGGCTTACATTATCGGCACTGCTGGACCGGAACGCTAATGCGGGCAATGGTAGAAGAAAGGATTGTACAATCAGTGTACCAAACGTGATCAGGTGGTGTCATGGTCCAGCTTGGCCCAACCCAGTAAAGGCGCGCTTTGATGGATGTTGTCTGTTATGCTACACTGGAAGCCCATCCAGCTGCGGACAAGCGAGCCTGGACCCGTATGACCTATCAGCGCACCGTAATGAAACTGAGTGCGATGGAACACATTCTCATCGTCGATGACAACCGTCCGTTTGTGCTGGCAATAAGCGAGAGTCTTCGCTTTCGCGGGTATCAGATCTCCAGTGCGAGCGACGGGATTGAGGCTCTTCGAGTTGTAGACGCAATCTCACCCGATCTGGTGCTTCTCGACATCGAGATGCCCGGCATGGATGGGCTGCGCTTTTTGCCAGCAACTTCGCAGAAATCCACGCTTTGCCCAGGTTCCCGTGATTTTCATGTCGGTGCGTTCTGAACTTAAGGACAAGCTTGCCGCGTATGACGCTGGCGCTGACGATTATCTCGTCAAGCCCTTTGACATGCGCGAACTCGGGGCACGGCTGCAAGCTGTTTTGCGGCGTTCGGCCCGGCAGGCGGAAGCAGAGCGGTTGCGTGCTGCGCGAGCCGAGCCAGAAACGCCGACGCCACCGGTGGAAGCGCCGGTGGCATCGGGCGTTCATGTCCTGACGCTCGGTTCCCTGCATTTGTACGTTGACGCGGCGCTGGTGGAGACAAGTCACAGTACGGCGCGCCTCACGCCGGCAGAGATGGATCTGCTAAAGTACCTGATGGCGCATCCAGATCAGATTCTGGCGAGCGAGCGGCTGCTTCAAGAAGTCTGGCTTTATCCGCCTGGCACAGGCGATCCGGCCGTGGTGCGGTGGCACGTCAAGAATCTGCGCCGGAAGATCGAACTGAACCCAGAGACTCCGGTCTATCTGCGCACAATCTCCCATCATGGTTACATGCTTGTAAGCGATTCGGCGTCTTCGCGCTGATTTCCTTACGTAAGCGTAAGATGATCTACTTACGCAACCCACACATGACTCACACGCTTTCCTAACGCATTCCCCGCCAAAACGCTGGTATACTCTCTATCAGATGTCCGACGCAAGTCGACGCCAGGCATCAAAATCTCACACACAGGTACGTATTTTGAGTTTAACGTTAATGCCAACAGGAGGCACAACTATGGCAGTCGAGAAGACCATTGGGTCAACCAGTCTGGCGGAAGTCATTGATCGCATTCTGGATAAGGGTGTTGTCGTGGATGCATGGGTCCGTGTGTCGTTGGTCGGTATTGAGTTGCTGGCGATTGAGGCCCGTGTCGTGGTCGCTGGTGTTGACACCTTCTTGAAGTATGCTGAGGCCGTTGGCCTGACCGCTGCTGCGGCGTCGCCTGCCTAAGCCGACGTGATCTCAATCCATAGGCCGTAAGGGAGGGGATGCAACGGTTGGATACCATGTATGCACCGGTATCTAACCGTGGCATCCCCTCCTTTTTTGGTCAGTACGGTTCCCCTCATTTCATGAAAGGTGCAACCTATGAGTCGAACAGATGAGATGCTTCGTCTGGCAGGCCAACTGCAGGCCGATCGCGAGGCCCGTCTCTCGGCGGTTGCCACGCTACAAGCTGATACAGCGGCTTTCCTCGGCGAGGCGGGCACCACGCAGGCAGCCATGTCGGATGCCTTGCGCAAAGAGATGGCGGCGGAACGAGCGATGCGATCCGAGACACGTGACCAGATGAGCGAAGACACGGCGGCCTTCCGGGCCGATATTCGCACATCACACGCCATGATGTCGCAGCAGATGCATGAGCAACTTGCCAAGGGGCGATCCTCGATTGCCCAGCAAGCGGCGCAGATGGCAGCGGATACAGCGGCGTTTCGGGCGCGCACGATTGCGGCGAACCGGGCAATGTCCAACCAGATGCGAAGTGCACTGGCGGAGAGCCGAGGGCAGTTGACCTCGACGGTGGATAGCATGGTCGCCGATATCGCGGGGTTCCGCGTCGAAGTGCAGGGAAAGAATGCGGAAATGGCCAAGCAACTCCGCGAGACGCTGGTAGCGGATCGCACGGGCCTTGGTGGCATGACGGCAGCTTTTCTTGAAAACCTTGACGATGCCCAGGCGCAGATGGCGTCTGTGCTACGTGCCGATCTGAACGAAGCGCGTGAACGGATGATGGCGTCGCGGCGGTCAATGGCCGCCCGTACGGCGGAATTCCGCTCCACGACCCGGCAAGCGAACGCACAGATGGCAGACTCGCTTCATGCATCACTGCAGGAAGGCCGGGTCGAGCTCATCGACATCGTTGGGGACATGGTCGCAGAGATCCAGGCTTTTATTGCTGGTGTCCATGCCGCCAACGAAGCCACGGCGGATGCCTTGAGACAAGACCTGGTGGCAGAGCGCGCCGGCCTGGCAGAAAAGACTGCCAGCTTCCGGAGCGATTTGCGCACTGATCGTGCAGCGATGGCCGACAAACTTCATCGCGATCTTGATCACGCCGAAGCTGACTTGATCAAGGCGAGAAGCGACATGGCCGCTGAAGTTGCAGAATTCCGTGCCAATACACAGAAGGCCAACAGCGAGATGGCGGCCGGACTGTGGGCAAAGCTCAACGCGGATCGCGGGGCGCTAGCAGCGGAGATGGACGAGATGATCGCCTCCATCGATGCCGTCCTGGGTGAGATTCGCGCTGACAATGCTGGGGCGGCAGCTGCATGGCAGACTGTGAAATCGACGCTGAAGCCGGAGAAATCGCGCCCAAAGGCGGCGCCAAAAGCGGAGAAATCCGTGTCTCAAGCTCCGAAAGCGACCGTGCAGCCGGAAAAATCCGAGCCTCAACCTGCGGCCCCCGCGATGGCTGAGCCCTCGAAGAAGGCGCCCGAAGCCAAACCCGCGGCGCCCCCCCCCCCGACTGAAGATGCGCTGGTGGATATCAAGGGCATTGGGCCGTCGACACAGGCCAAGCTATACGACGCCGGCATCAAGACGTATGCGCAACTTGCTGCTGCAGAACCGGAGGCGCTGCGCGAAATTGTGGGTACCTTTGTGGCCCGCATGGCGCGCGTCGAAGAATGGATCGAAGAAGCTCGTCATCGCCTGACGAATTAGGCTTTACCAGCTCGCGGCCGGGAGGGAAGGCAACGACCCTCCCGGTGCTGCGGCACTTTTTTGGCGAAGGTCAGTCTGCTAGATGTGCTGCTATCGGTGATGCTACCCAAAGCATATGCCAATTGTACGCAGCCAATAGCAATCTGCGTTCACCTGAAACAGATTATGGTCTCACTCACTCGCAAGGTTCGATCCGCTGGCCGCAGTAGCGGTAGTGTGGAAATTACGCTTCCCCCGGAGATGCAGGCGTTGGAGGGGATCGAGTGCCGGCTGATCCTACGGGACGGCGCACGGCCGGAGATCGTCATTCAGCCCGATGTCTCCATGGCAAGCTCTGTCTTCACTGATCTTTGGGAGCAGTTGCGCCAGGCCCTACAGCAAGTAGGCGAGATTGGCGCTTTTCGTCTTGCGGACTTTGATGTCTCGTTTTTGCCGCCACGCCACTGGAATGAAAGGCCGCCGCTGTCTTATCGTGATGCGCTTGCGCTGCACCGGTCCAAGCATGAAGCGGAACCCGCTGATCCAAGCGGACTCAGCTATGTCGTCACGTTCTTGGCCGTAGGCGCGGCACAGCGGCTTGGGCTCAAAGAGCGTTATGCCCTGGTCTTTGGCGTCATCGTGGGCTATTTGGTTTCAGGCATCTGTGCAGGCAACGGCACTGATTTTGAGCAAGACGTCGCCCTGCAATTGCTCAACGACCCTCGGGATCCGGACGCACCCGCACTGGGTGCGCTCTTTAATACAAATCGATGGGCGGAGGCGCGGGAAGGATTCCGCCGGCTGTTTGAACAGGTGCAAGCGTGGCAGGAAAACCCCAGCCTGTACGACGAGCACCGGCAACGCTGGTGGAACCAATTCAGTGCGCAACCCCGCGTCGACTCGCTCTGGGAGGATAGTAGCTTATGAGTGTAACAGAGAAAAAAACCAACGAACCACACCGACGGCTCTGAATCTGCGGCCCAGCGACAAGTTTGTAGAGACGCCAAGCGTTGCCACGATTTCGGAACGCGCCCTGGCCTATGTGAGTGCAGGCTACGCCGTGCACTTCCGTGGCCCAGCCGGCGCTGGTAAGACGACGCTGGCGCTCCATGTTGCGGGCCAACTGGGGCGACCCGTCATGTTGATTGCTGGTGATGATGAGTTTGGCACCTCTGACCTTACGGGTGGCCAGTTTGGTTACAGCTATCGAAGAACGGTCGACAACTTCATCCACACCGTGCGCAAGATGGAAGAGGACATGGTGCAGCGTTGGGTCGACCACCGGCTCTCGACGGCCTGTCGCGAGGGTTACACCCTGGTCTACGACGAGTTCACGCGCTCACGCCCTGAGGCAAACAACGTCTTGCTGTCTGTGCTTGAGGAACGCATCTTGATTCTGCCCAACTCGACCAACAGCGGCGGGTACATCAAGGTGCACCCGAACTTTACGGCGCTATTCACGAGTAATCCGGAGGAATACGCCGGTGTGCATGCCAGCCAGGATGCACTGCTTGACCGGATGGTGACGATTGACCTCGACTTCTACGACTATGATACCGAAGTTGGCGTTACGGCGGCCCGCTCCGGGTTGAGCCGCCAGGACGCGGCAAAGATCGTGGGGATTGTGCGTGACTTCCGGGCTTCGGGCGCCTACCAGCAACTGCCCACGCTGCGTGCGTGCATTATTCTGGGCAGGGTGCTCGCCAATCAGAATCAGCGTCCGACTGTTGACAATCCTTTCTTTCTCCAGGTCAGCCTCGACGTGCTCGGCGGCAAGGCGGCATACATCGCACCAAGCGACGAGCGCTTTGGGAAGAATCGCCGGCTGATTATGGATTTAATCCAACATAACTGCAGTGATGATCGTGTCGACTCGGCGCCCTACAGCGGGACGATGTTTGATGACATGGTCGAGGGTGAGCCGATTGTCAATGATCGGTTGCTGGTCGGGATTGGTCTCGATCCGTACGCCCCGCCAACGAACGGTGCGCAGCCGAGTGAAGGTGAATTCATGGGTGGCGCCGACGACCCTGAACGGGAGGAGGAGTAGACCATGCGTCCAAAATCGATGCGCGACGTTACGTCCAACGGCGAAACGGGTTTGAATGACGGTCAGCCCCCAGCCGCACGTCGTGTGCGGGGGCTGCGCGACGTCATGTCCAGCCGAAAGATTGCCGGCCGTTCGGCGCCCGCCACGCGCTCGCAGCAATTAAGTGAAATTGCGTGGCTTGATCGCGAAATGGAGCGCTTGAATCGTGAGATGGGCATCCTGGATGCCAACCGCGCCCGGGTGGCCGGGCGTCTTCAGGAAGTCGTTGACCGCCGTGAGGCGATCCTCGGCGCGATCCGCGATGACCTGGGTCTGCTGGTGCAGGCGCCCGCGCCTCAGCCAACGCATGCACGCGAAGAAGACGAGGTCGACACCCGTTCGGAAGCGTTTTCGCTGGAATACTAGGGAAAAGACGAAGAGGTGAACACGATGATTCCGCACAAGACGAGCAAATCCATTCGCACTCACCAGCACATTCGGACCATGCGTTCGCTGCGCACCAAGGTTGGCCCAGCACAAGGCCACTGGTCGCGCGTGCGCGAGTCAGAGCATATTCGCGGCCGGCTGCGCCGAGTGCAACCAGTATAGACACAAGCATGGCATCTAGAACTCACTCTGGAGGAGACCGAATCATGACTGATGCAAAGAAACCAAAGTCGAAGCCCGCGGTTGACAAGGAAACTGCCGACAAGGCTGCCAAAGATCTGGCAGGCGCTTCGGTGCACGTGGATCTGGGCCTTGGTGGCCTGTTTAAGGGGATTGGGAATCTGCTCGATCTGGTTTCGAACCTCTCAGAAGCAGGCGAGAATATCAGTCGCACCGGCGAGATGAAGTTCGGTGACGACGAGAAGATGAAGGGCGTATACGGCTTCACGATTCGCACCGGTCTGGGTGGCATGCCCAAGGTTGAGTCGTTCGGGAACATCCGCGAATCGGATGAGGGTCCCATCGTCGCCGATACACGGGAGCCGCTGGTCGACGTCTTCGAGGAAGAAAAGAATTATCTGTTGGTCGCTGAACTGCCCGGTGCTGCCGCTGACGAAGTTCAGGTTGAAGTGGATGGCGACGTGGTTGCACTGTCGACGACCGGTAACCGCAAGTATGCCAAAGAGGTCTTGCTGCCTGGACCAGCGGTGCGTGAGGGCATGGCGCTTAACTACAATAATGGGGTATTGGAGGTTCGGCTGCCCAAGGCAAGCTGAGGTGAGCGATGGCTGCGGCAAATCATGCGGTCAAGCATTTTGGTCTGCACCGCTTCGAGAACGTTGAGTTACGGGTTGTGGCCGATGCGGAAGATGGGATTCTGCGGGTCGAGCAGGCTGCACTCGATGTATTAGCGAAGCTTGCTACGGATGCGCGCTGGCAGCACGAAACGGTTACGCTCTTCGTGCTCAACGACCTACAACCGCTGGTCCGCCAACTAGACACCACGGGCCGGCGACCGGCGGATGCCCGGCTACAGCGCCGGGAAGATCTGCTGAGTCGCCCCCTGGTGAACGTGTACGACCTGGCGTCACCCACCGCGTGTAACGTGTTCATGAACCGGCAGGCGATGATGGCGGCAGGTTATTGGGAAGATGCGGAATCGATTCGTGCGCTACTCGCCCATGAGCATGCTCACCCGCTGGCCGAGAATCAACTCATTGCCACGCTGCGAACGCTTTCGATCGATAGTCGCTTGACGCTCCAGGGCGATTGGGCGGCCGACCCGGCGCGCGCACGTGGGTGGGCTGAGCGGGCGCATCAGCAAGTGGCGGCATTGATATCGCAACTGTTTCTCATCGGGCCACGAGAAGTGTTTACCAATCAGATTGCTATTGAGGCGGGATTCGACCATGCGCTCTACCACCTCAACCGGCGCAATGTGCATAACCTGGTGGCCGGCATGGCGTTTCGGCCGCTGCTGGCGCAGCAACTCGAGGCGGTTGTCGCGGCTGGGCAGTTGACGAAGGCGGGCGCTGCGTTGCTGCAGTTTATCGGCGATCTGCAAGCGTATCTGCCGTTGACCATGGAAGTCGCGCCATTTCGGCGTGCAAATGCCAAAGCCAAGGCACGTGAACTAATGAAGCCTTTGTATCACGACGTGTTTTCAGGGCTCGAACCTGAAGTGAAACCTTTGTTTGAAGAATTGATCGGGCAGTACCGTCTGATGGACCCAAACGCAGGCGTGGAAGCGGCGCGCGCGCTGGCCCTTTACGGTCTGGCGCGTGCCGGCGAGGCACTCGCCGACTATGACGCCGAACTATCCTATTCTGTTGAAGCGGGCACGCAGGCCTAGGCCCCGCGCCACCTTTCGGGCTGGCGCGGCAGGGTGTTTGGCGCCGCGAACACTGATTTAAGTCAAGGAGTTTTCTTGTGGATACCGTCAAGCAGGCAGAAACTGCCGACCAGCCCTCACAAGGACTGCGCCTGCGGGTCGTGGAGGCGCATCCCCGCGATGCGGGTCGTGGCATCGTGCGCATTGATCCAGCCGATCTGGAGCGCATGGGCGCAGCCATCGGCGACACTGTCATGGTTCAAGGCGAACGAGCGACGGTCGCCAAGGCCATGCCCGCCTACCTACCTGATCGCGGCAAAAGCATCCTTCAGATCGACGGCATCACGCGTGAGAACGCGGGGGCAAGTCTGGATGCGACCGTTGCGGTCACGCGTGCACGAATTGATCCGGCGCAGTCGATTTCGTTGAAACCGCTGACCGGCATGTCGCGCGGCGGGCGCAGCCATAGTCAATATCTCAGCCGGTTGTTGGTCGGTCGCCCCTTTGTTGCCGGCGATCGTGTCCGTGTGGATCTGGTTGGCACCAGTGCGCGTGACTATCGTGTTGAGGCGGTGGCACCAAAGGGCGCGGTCATCGTGACCAACGGCACCCGGCTCAACCTGCGCGAAGAGGTCGAAGTGGAGCAGCGGCGCACCGGTGTCACCTATGAAGACATCGGCGGTCTCCATCGGGAAACGCAGCGGATCCGTGAGATGATCGAACTGCCGCTCAAGTATCCAGAGGTTTTTGAGCGACTTGGCATTGATGCGCCGCGCGGCGTGCTGCTCTACGGGCCACCGGGGTCTGGCAAGACCTTGATCGCCCGCGCCGTCGCCAACGAGACAAATGCGCACTTCATCTCGATCGCCGGTCCTGAGATCATCCATAAATTCTATGGGGAATCTGAGGCGCATCTCCGCCAGATCTTCGAAGAGGCCGAAAAGCGGGCGCCCAGCATCATCTTCCTGGATGAAATCGATGCGATCGCCCCGAAGCGCGAAGAAACGAGTGGTGACAAGCAGGTCGAGAAGCGCGTGGTGGCGCAGTTGCTTGCCCTGATGGACGGGCTGAAAAGCCGAGGCCGCGTGATCGTGATTGGCGCCACCAATATCCCGAATACACTGGATCCAGCCCTACGCCGCCCGGGCCGCTTTGACCGTGAGTTGTCAATTGCCATCCCTGACCAACCTGGGCGCCTTGAAATCCTTGAGATTCATACGCGCGGGATGCCATTGGCCGACGATGTTGACCTGCCCTGGCTGTCTGCGGTGACGCATGGTTTTGTGGGGGCGGACCTTGAAGCGCTCTGTCGCGAGGCGGCCATGACCGCCTTGCGCAAACTGATTCCAAATATCGACTTTGCGGAAGCCGCGATCCCGATCGAACAGATCGAGGCGCTCCAGATTTCGATGGATCACTTCCGCGGCGCACTGGCCGAAGTTGAGCCCTCGGCAATTCGCGAGGTCTTCACGGAAGTGCCCGATGTCAGTTGGGACGACATCGGCGGGCTGGAGCATATCAAGGAGGCTCTGCGGGAAGCGGTCGAATGGCCGATCCAGTATCCTGACCTTTATACGTTTGCCGGGACGACGCCACCCAAGGGCATTCTGTTGTCAGGTTCGCCTGGCACTGGTAAAACGCTGCTGGCCAAGGCCGTCGCCCGGCAGAGCGGGGCGAACTTCATTTCAGTCAAGGGGCCGGCACTGATGAGCAAGTGGGTAGGCGAGTCAGAAAAAGGCGTGCGCGAAATCTTCCATAAGGCGCGGCTCGCCCACCCGTGCATCATCTTTTTTGATGAGATTGATGCGCTGGCTCCGACGCGAGGTGCGGGGAGCAGCGACGTGACGGAACGCGTACTCAGCCAGATGCTGACGGAGATGGATGGGATCGAGGCGCTGCAAGGCGTCATGGTGCTGGCTGCCACCAATCGGCCCGATATGCTCGATCCCGCCTTGATGCGCACCGGGCGCTTTGACGTCAAGTTCGAGTTGCCCGTACCCGACCGTGCTGCCCGTGAGGCAATCTTTGGCGTCCACACGCGGCGCAAGCCGGTGGGAAAAGACGTCGACCTTGTGGAACTTGCGGCCTTGACTGAGGGGAAATCCGGCGCTGACATTGAAGGTGTTTGCCGGCGTGCCGCTGTATCAGCGATTCGCGAATATCTTAGCAAGAACGTGGTGACGCCGAGCGACGGCAGCGCCAAGAACGCGGAAGCGAATCGGTATCACGATTTCACAATTTTGCGCCGGCACTTTGTTGAGGCGATTGGAGAAGGGGACTAGGTTATGAAGGTTGTTTATGGCATTACGCCCACGAAACAGGTGCCGGCGGCAGGAATTGCGGTTTCGGGGCTGGCCGGGCAGGGGCTGGAAGTCGTGGCCCACAACGGCATTGCGGCCATCGTCAGCGATGCCCCCCCTTTTGACTATGCTAGCCTGCCCAAGCAGCAATTAGTCAAAGTGCTCAGCCAGCATCAGTACACAACCGAGCAAATCATGCGAGTGACGGCAACCCTGCTGCCGGTCAAATTCGGCACCCTCCTCAATCGGCGGGATGTTGAGAAAATGCTTGCGCAGGCATGTCCTGACTTTACGCAAGCGCTTGACAACCTGAAGGGCAACATCGAAGTCGAGTTGATCGTCATCTGGGATCCGCAGCGTGTATTTGTTGAATTGGCGCAGACTCCCGAGATCGCTGAGTTGCTGAGTCTTGCGCCCGGTCTGCCGCCGGAGCAGGTTCAGCAATTACAGATCGCCGTTGGCGTGCGCGTCAAGCAACTGCTTGATGCCCGTCGCGAACAAATTGCCCAGATCGTGCAGGGTGCGCTCTCCGAACTGGCGACTGATGTAGAAGCCAACGCGATTGTGAACGACCAGGTCGTGGCGAATTTCGCCTTCCTGTTGCCGGAAGCAAACCAATCAGAATTTGAGCGGCGCGTTGAATCGCTTGATGAGCAGTTTGGTGGTAATCTTACATTTAAGGTCGTCGGTCCGTTGCCTCCGTACAGCTTTGGCACAGTGGAAATTGAGCACTTGTTGCCGGAAGATATTGCATGGGCGCGCGAGATCTTGGGTCTTTCGTTCGCTGCAACAGGGGAACAGATTCGCGCTGGCCTACTTGCAGCAAGCGCGACTGGCGCATCCGGATAACAATCCTCAAGATGAACAGGCCGCGCAACACTTCAACGAAGTCAATAGCGCCTACCGCATGCTGAAATCGTGCGCAGAATATGATCGGCGAGCGACTGCCCCGACAATCGCAGCAGCGGACTATCGTTGCGATTTCGAGCAGAGCGCCAAGGCGGGGGTTTTGGTCGTATCCATCAGCCGTTCGTCCGAACTAGTGGCGCGGGGGAAAACCGCTTAGGAGAGATTACGCATGCAACCGGAAGGCGTCGACCGACAGTATCTGTACTGTTTTTATCGGGGATCGCAGCCTGAAACATTCACAAGCAAGGGCATGGGCGAGCGTGGAGATCCTGTCGTCACCATCATCTACAAGGATCTGACTGCCGTCGTAAGCACTTCGCCTGAAGCTGAATACGATAGCTCGCGGCGCAACATGATGAACCATACGAGGGTGTTGGAAGAGGTGATGGATCGGCATTCTATCTTGCCGATTCGATTCAACACCATCGGACCTGACAAAGAGACTGTCAACCGACTCCTCGCGGATCGCCACGATGAGTTGATGGGTGAACTTGCGCGCATGGAAGGCAAGATTGAGATGGGGCTTAAGGCGCTCTGGTTTGAAGGCATTATCTTCGACGAGATCCTGGCTGAGCGGCCCGATATTCGGCAGTTGCGCGACTCCTTGCAGGGAAAATCGCCCGAACGTACCTACTATGAACGGATCCATCTTGGTGAACTCGTCGAAAAGGCCGTGATCGAGAAGCGCAGAGCCGATGAAGATCGGATTGTTGAGCAGTTGCGGCCCTTTGCCGTTGAGACCAAACTGAATGACATCTTTGGTGACCGCATGATTTTGAATGCGGCATTCCTGGTTGAGCGCAAGCAGGAACCAAAGCTTGATGCTTCGATCCAAGCACTCGATCAGGAGTGGAAACAGCGTGTGCTGTTCCGCTATGTAGGTCCGGTGCCGCCTTACAACTTCGTGAACCTGGTGATTCACTGGAATAAGGCATGATATGAACTGGCTCGGCTATCTTCTCACATTTCCGGTGAGCGTACCCATGGAGGCAGCGTTGTGGACTGCGCGCAAACTTGCCGAACGCGCAGAAGAAATTTACTACGACGACGGGCCGATCCGGGCGGCATTGATGGAACTGGAGATGAAGCTCGACCTTGGTGAAATCGATGAAGCGTCATTTGAGGAAGAGGAAACTGAGTTGTTGCGGCGGTTGAAGGAAGTACGTGAGTACAAGGCAGGTAATGCAGGATGAAAAAAAAGGAGAGCGGACCCATGAAGGCAATGGATGTGGCGCTACAAGCAAAAAGGAGATCCAGGCGCTGACTGGCCTGGACGCTGAGACAGTTTCGTCGATCCAGCACCAGGGTGATGGCTGGGTCGTGACGATCGACACGATCGAACTTCATATGACGCCCATCGCGTGACGTGCTTGCGATCTATGATGTCCAGTTGGATAACGAGGGCAGTGTCATGGGTTACCGCCGCATCGGTCGCTATGTGCGGTCGCAGGTGGAGATCACGAATGGCTGATGGTGCGAGCGCCGACGGCAACGGCGACGCTTTGCAGGCAGACACCGGAGAAGTTTACACTGATCCGGTCTATGTTTATGCCCTTGTGCGTCAGGTGCCGTCGCTTGTGTTGCCGGAGATGGGCATTGATAGCCAGCGGCCCGTGGAACTTCTGTCGACAGGCGCCGTGGCGGCGGTCTTCAGCACGGTGCGTCACGAATTATTCAATGAGGCTGCCATCGAGGCTGGGTTGCGGAACCGCGCCTGGCTAGAGGCGCATGTGTTGGTGCATCAGCAGGTCATCGATGCCCTGGTTGGTTCGGGTGCAACGGTCATTCCGATGCGCTTTTGCACCTCTATCGTGACCGCGGCGCCGTGCTGGAGATCATGGCGCGCCACGCTCCGGCACTCATCGCCGAACTGGAGCGGCTTGATGGGCGGCAAGAGTGGGGTGTAAAACAGGTGGTCGATGTCGCCGCCCTACAGGCGGCATTGGCACGTGGGGATGAAGCGCTGGCGGTTGCGGCGGACGATTCGATCGAACAATTGCGCCGGCAGATTGCTGGCATGAGTCCAGGCGCCGCGTTCTTGCTCAAAAAAAAGTTGTCGTCCCTCATCGCCGAGCGGGCACAGGCGATTGCGTTTGCCGTTGCGGACGCAGTGCACCTTGCGTTATCAGATCAGGCGGTCGAGGCAGTGACCAATCCACTGCCTCAGGACCGTCCGGACGTATGCTTGAATGGCGCCTACCTGGTTGAGTTGCCGAAGACCAGCGAATTTGTGGCGACACTGGAAGGTGCGAGCAATCAGTATGCTGCGGCCGGCATTTCGTTCGAACTAAGCGGTCCGTGGCCTGCATATCATTTTCTGACGCTCGATTTGAACGAGCCTGCGCAATCAATATGACGACTGACGTTACGCTTCGCCACAAAGATGTCACCCTGCTTGAAATATTGGATCGCGTGCTGGATAAAGGGGTGGTGGTGGCAGGCGACCTGACGATTTCGGTGGCCGATGTAGATCTGATCTATCTAGGCATTCGTGTCCTCCTCTGTTCCGTCGAGACGATGGAGCACTTGCGCCGGCCGGAAGCGACCAGGAGCGCCACTGAAGTGCATGAAGCCATCCTGAGCGCGGCCGGGATTGCATCTGGAGAGGGACCGTGACGCGCTGCTATTGGTACGCCATCGTTGCCTCGTCGATCACGGCGAATTTCGCCGCGTGGGGTACTGGGCTGCGTGAGATGCCCCTGGCGATGGTCGAGGAAGGTCAGTTGGCGGCTATTGTGAGCGAGTGGCAAGAGTCAACGCTGAGTCGTTCGCAAAAAGAGGTGGACGCGTCGCTTGTCTGGCAGCATGAACAGGTGATTGAGCGCATCATGCATGATGTCACACTCCTACCCGTACGCTTTGGCACCATCATGGCGGGTCCTGACGATGTGCGGGAAGTGTTGCGTGAACGACACCAGACCATGCTCGGCGATCTTCAACATCTGGCCGGCTGTGTTGAGATTGGCGTTCGTGTACTCTGGCAGCCACCTACGACAATGTCACCGATTGCCGGCGAGGGCGCCGCACAGACCAGTGATCGGACGGGACGCGGGTATCTGATGCGGCGTGCTGCGGAGGAACAGGCCAGGGATCGGGTGGTCAGCCAGGCGAGAGAGATCGCATCGGAACTGGATGCGGTGCTTCGTACGGAAGTAGTCGATGCGCGGGTCACGCTGTTGGAGACCGAGCGGATGTTGATGAAGGCTGCCTATCTCGTGCGCCGTGATCATCTTTCGACTTTTATGTCGCACGTGAACGAGTTACGTGCAGGCTATCCGGCCCTTGCATTCTTGAGCACAGGTCCATGGCCGCCGTATCACTTTGTAAGTGCCTAGCAGATACGCACACTATGTACAATGATTTGGCTCAAACTGGAGCAGGCAAACCCGTGGCGTCAATGAATCAGATTGGCGATGACCGCATCGCCGGCGACCTTGAAGTGATCGATCTGTTCGCCGCCGAAATCGAAAAAGCCGAAAAGGCCATGCTTCCACGCCACCTGAACGCAGATCCAGAGCGCGTAGAGCAAGGGCTGGCAAAACTTGTGTTGGCTGTGGTTGATCTGCTGAGGCGTCTGATGGAGAAGCAGGCGATCCGGCGCATTGAGGGGGGATCGCTCACCGACGAGGAGATTGAGCGGCTGGGGCTTGCGTTTATGCGCATGGAAGAAAAACTCGAGGAATTGAAACTGGCTTTTGGGCTTGAAAATGAAGATCTCAATCTGAACCTGGGACCGCTTGGCGATCTCTGGTAGTGACGCTTTTTTCGGCGAGGGAGCTACATCGTGTCAAATGGTTCTGGCAGTTCACAAATCACACACTCAGTCTCCACATCCAGCCTGGCAGATATTCTAGAGCGGGTGCTGGACAAGGGCATTGTCATCGCGGGTGACATCACAATTTCGCTTGCGGACGTGCAATTGCTCAGCATCAAGATCCGGCTGTTGGTAGCCTCTGTCGACAAGGCCCGCGAGATTGGCATCGACTGGTGGGAGACTGATCCTGCCCTGTCGACGAACGCAAAACGACTCAAAGAGGAGAATGACGACCTGCGGCAACGCTTGGAACGTCTTGAGGCCCAGCTCACACCTGCGGCCTAAATGAAGCTTAGGAGGCACACAAATGAAGAAACGAAAGATCGCCGTCCACACGGAGGAAATACCCTGCGCGTTTTGCAAGGGAACCGGCAGGGATCCATTTGATCTACTCTCGCCCCTGTCGACGTGTCAGGTCTGCAGTGGCACCGGCACGCGGGTATTGCCCACCCCGCTGCACCGCTGTGCCTATTGTCGTGGTACAGGTGTGCACCCGCACTCGCGCATGATCTGTATGACCTGTCGCGGCGCCGGTCAGGTGACGATCCCTGAGAATGCGATCGTGTGTCCGGGCTGCAATGGCAGCGGGCGTGAGGCGGATCACCACTTTCAAGACAGTGTCTTGTCGTGCATGATCTGCGGGGGCAAAGGTGTGATTGCGGCTGACAGTGAGGCCGCCAAGACGCTATTGGCTGAGCGCTAACGTCGCGACGGTCGCATTGACTGTCTGGGCCTGCTGCTCCTCGCGGGTGATCGTCGCAGGATTGTCACCTGATTGCGGGCCATAGAAACCGAACTGGGCGTGGTTGCCACCTTCGATCGGCACGAACTGTGCACTTGGGGGGAAGAGTGGCGCTGCGCCCAGCACTTTTTCTGGTGTGGCCAGCCCATCCAACGTGCCATAGATAGAAGTGACCGCTAATTCTGGCTGGTCAGACAAGTCATTGTTGTCTGCGGGGAAGCTGGCCCAGAGGATGAGCCCGTCCACCTGGTCCGGATGGGTGTCCGCATAGGCGGCTGCCATCGTGCCCCCAAGCGAGTGACCTCCGACAAACCAATTCTGAATTTCCGGGTGCGCAGCAATCACATCGTTGGCGCGGTCTGGCGCAAAGACGGCCAGGTTTAGAGGCATCGGCGGGATGACGACCAAATATCCGGCCTCGGCGATGGCGCGCGCGGCCGGGGCATAGGCGCGCGGATCGACGCGGCCGCCCGGATAGAAGATAAAACCAGTGCTAGGTGTGGTGTCCACTGGGGTGAAGGTAAGCCAGGGATCCTGGGTTACCTTCACCTGTTCGTCGCTTTCCAGTGCGGCAATCGCTTCTGGCATTGGCGCGGCGGTTGTGTTTGCCCAGATGACGAAGCCGGCAGTGCCGAGAAGTGCGAGCACGAGCAGGACCAGGGCAATGATGCCGGCGATCTTCAACCAAGGGCGGCGTTTCGTTTCCATCTCTTCCTCAATTCGTGATGGGAATGGTGATCGGTGCTGCTGAACAGGCTCATCACTCAGCGATTTCCGCCCCCGCCGCCTTGTATGCTGCCAGGACGCGCTGCCGGCTAAACGCGTGATCAGTGATCGGCGCTGGGTAATCCTGGCCAATCTGGCAGTGCGCACGGATTTGATCGCTTCTGGGCATCAGCCACGGTTCGTGAATATCGCGCTCGTCAACTGCGGCTAGTTCAGGCAGCCAGCGGCGAATGTAGGCGCCCTGCGGGTCAAAGCGTTGGCCCTGGCTGACCGGGTTGAAGACGCGAAAATAGGGCGCGGCGTCGGTCCCGGTGCCGGCCGTCCACTGCCAGCCGCCGTTATTGGCGGCTGGGTCGCCATCCAACAAGTGCTGCATGAACCACCGCTCACCCCAGCGCCAGTCGATCAGCAGATCTTTGACCAGAAAGGAGGCGGCGATCATCCGGGTGCGGTTATGCATCCAGCCCGTCTGTGCAAGTTGACGCATGGCGGCGTCCACGATGGGGTAGCCGGTGCGTCCTTCGCACCAGGCGGCAAAGTCGACCGGATTGTTCGCCCAGGCAACGCCATCGTAGATTGGACGGAAGCAACTACTACGCACATAGGGAAAGTGGTGCAGGATCTGGATGTAGAACTCGCGCCAGATGATTTCGCTGAGCCACACCTCGGCGCCGCGCCGGCTTTCGGCGGTGGGGGCGCGGGCAATGGCTTCGTAGGCTGCAAGCGCGGTCAGCCGGGGCGAAATCATCCCAAAGCGCAAGTAGGGGGATAGTTGCGAAGTGCCATCGATGCCCGGCAGGTTGCGCTGATTCGCGTAGTCAAAGACCGGCGCGGTTTCACCGTTCACGAAGGTGGCAAGGCGCTGTTTGGCTGCGGGTTCGCCTGGCGGAAATCGCGCCAGCGGTGCGACCACCGTGGGCGCAGGCGTTGGTTCGGAGGCGATCCCCTGTGGCGTCGTGAGGGTGTGTGGCGCCGGGATGACAACGCTGCGCCGGATCGGACCCGGCGCCTGCCAGCGCCGGCTGAAGGGCGTAAATACGGTGTAGGGGCGCCCATCGTCTTTCAGGACAGTCGCCGGCTCGCGAATGCTGACACCTGGGGTCAGGTGCAGGTGATCCCCAAGGCGCTGTGCGACGCGTCCATCGCGGGCCACCGCATAGGGTGAGTAGTCGCGTTCGGCGCAGACCGCCACGGCGCCGTTGTCCAGACAGAGTTGTCCGAGCACCTCCGCGGGAGCGCCGGTGCGGACGACGAGGTTACTGCCGATCTTCTGCAATTCCTGCTGGAGCGCTTGCAGCCCACCCCACAGAAAACTTGCGCGTTTTGGGCTGTTGTATTGCGAGCCCTGCAATCCGGGGTCGATGATAAAGACCGGGAGGACTTGTTGCGCGAGGGTGCAAGCCAGGTGCAACGCCTGATTGTCGGTCAGCCGGAGATCGCGGCGGATCCACCAGATGGCTGTTGTGGGCATGGCATCCACCGCGTCTTAGAAGCCCAGGCTGGTGATGGCGTCGCGCACGATTTGCGCGCTACGATGCAGGGCGTCCTCTTCTTCGCTGTTCAGCGGCTGCATAAATGTGTCGAGCAGCCCATCGCCGCCGACGAGCCGCGGCAAGGCGACAGTCACATCCTTTACGCCGGCAACGTCTGCGGTGGGTGCACAGACGGTCAGAATGGCGCGCTCATCATTCGTGATCGCGTCCGTGATGCGTGCAAGCGCGCTGCCGATGCCATAGTACGTGGCGCCTTTGCCCTCAATAATGTGATAGGCTGCGCGGCGCACACCGTGATCAATGGCCGCACGGTCTTCGTCGTTGAACGGCACCTTGCGCCGTTCGGCAAACTCGCTGAGGGACATGCCGCCGATGGTCACCTGTGACCATGCCAGCACTTCGGAATCGCCGTGCTCACCGAGCACGTAGGCATGGACATGATGGGGATCAACGCCAAGTTTGCGCCCTAGCAGGGCGCGGAAGCGGGCCGTATCGAGGGTCGTGCCTGAGCCGAGCACCTTGCCCGGCGCCACCCCATCTGCTCGGCAATCCGTGCCGTCATATGGGTCGTGACGTCGACCGGGTTGGTGGCGACAACGAGTCGCGCTTCCGGGCGTGTTCCAGCACCCTGGGCACGACTGCGCGGAACACCGCAGCGTTGCGTTCGAGCAACTGGAGGCGCGTTTCGCCCGGTTTCTGATTGACGCCTGCGGTAATGATCACCACCTTGGCGCCGGCCAAATCCACATAATCACCGGCGCTGATGTCGGTCGGATTGGCAAATGGAATGGCGTGAAAGATGTCGTTGGCTTCGGCCTCGGCGCGTTGGCGGTTCAGGTCGACCAACACGATTTCGCTGCCGACGTTGCTCATTACCATGGCATAGGCTGCGGCAGAGCCAACAAAGCCGCTGCCAATGATGCCGATTTTGCCGTTTGCGAGATGGGTCATGGTTGGCAATCCCTTCTATTTGCTGAGTTCAGTTGACTGCATCGACATGGATGTGGACGCTGTCACCGCCTGTGAAATCCGGTGCGCACCGACCAGGGCATTGGCCACACGCAGCCCGCCCAACGCAACGGCCGCGACCGACTGGCCTGGAAAGATGCTGTCGCCCACCATCCAAAGATTGGGCATCAGCCGTGGCTGCCAGCCCTGAAACAGGTTCGTCTGCGGAAAGCCGCCGACCCAGCCCCAATCGCGCCGCGTGAAGCGGTTGAAGGTGATCGGCGTGCCCGGCAAGATCAAACTGGCCGCTTCCCGGAGCTCGGGAATCGCTCTTGCCGCCACGGACAGGATGCGATTCAGGTACTCCTCTTTGCGTTTATGGTAACCTGCCGGGTCAGCGTGCGCAAGTGCCCACCAGGGGCGAAAGTCCGTGTGTGTGCTGATGGTCAGCGCGCGTTGGCCTGCCGGCGCCCGTGTGGCATCCCACGCTGGGCTAAACGAGAGGAAGACAGAGTTGCCTTCGCCGAGCGGCTCGCGCTCGATCACTTGATAGTGCAGGGTGTTGGGATTGGGAAGGGCAGTGGCATCCACCCCGACATAGGCCATGAAGGCTCCCCAGCCCTGGTTGGGTTGGGCTGGCAGGTTGCGGAGTCTGCGTGGGGCGTCATCGCCCAGCAACCTGGCGATATTCCACGGTGGCAAATTGGCAATGACTGCGGCGGTTTCGATTTCGGAGCCCCGGTTTGTCTTTACGGCCACCACCTGGCCATGCGCAACGACAATCTCCTCTACCTGTTGGCGGAAGATCACTTCACCGCGGTTGGCGCGCACTGCCTGCACCAGGCGATCGGCGATGGCGCCCATGCCGCCTTGAAGATGGACGACGCCGCGGCGTGGTAGGTCAAGGGCTGATGCACCATAAAGGGCATTGGCGGATGCGCTCGTGGTCTGGGCTGCGATCAGCAATTGTGCATCGACGAAGAGCCGGAGTCGTGCTGGCGCATGGGCGAGGTGCGCGGAAACCGGGCGAAACGCATCGAGCGCCAACGCCGGTGACAAATGGCGGCATGGGTCGGCAGCAAGCCAACCCATGCCGGTGCATGCCAGACCGGCGGCCTCGCGCCCACTCTGTGGCGGCCAGGGTGGGATGCGCAGCGCCAGATCCCAGAGCGCATCGGCAGTTTGTTCCTGCCATGCAAAAAACGGCGCTGCGGCCGCACCAAACACCCGCGTATGTTCTTCAGTCCGGCGCTGATCACCGTAGCGCGTCACCCTGGCGCCATCCGGCAACAAGACGGTCATGGCTGCGTCAGCGGGTTGTGCTGGCCAGGCATCAATGCCTGCCGCACCGGCAACAACGTCCATCGGCCCACCCGGATAGAAACCGCCTGCCAGTGTCGCACCGGCGTCAAAACGGTAGCCCTGGTGATAGAAGGTGCCTGCGCAGCCACCGGGGTAGACGTGGGCTTCGAGCACGGTGACCTTGACGCCACGCTGCGCTAGCGCGGCAGCCGCCGCAAGCCCGCCAATTCCGGCGCCGACAACGACGACTCGTTCTCGTGTAAGCATGGGAAATCAGCGCCGTGCCTAGTACGCAGCGCCCATGTGTTCCTGCGTCTTCAGTTCGAGCAGGCGACGCGTCTTCCATCCGCGAAATGCGAAGAGCACCGGAAGATTGAGCCACATACCCAAGCCGATAAGGCGCCACATGGGGTGATCGCTCAATTCCGCTTCCACTTCGTCGATCACTGCAGTGTTGATGCTGTCGATGGCAACATAGGTATGCAGATGTAGCCAACGCTTGAACGGTCCCTGGACCATCCGATCGACAAAGCTCACCGGTGTAGTCTGTTCGATGAGCGCCACCCAACGGATTGGCAAGGGACCGAGCCACATAGTGAAATCCATCTGGTCACCTTCGACCAGCAACTCAGGCGCCTTATGGATCTGCACAATCACGGGTGGGGGTGTGATTGCACCCATACTGTCTGAGTTGCGATGAAAGTCCGCAACGACCGCCTGTGGCGCGCGGACCTTAAAAGTGTGGCGATAATTCATAGTACAGCGTTATCTCTCCTGTGCGTGTGCTGAAATTGCATTGCAACCAGCCTGCCTGCACCATAGCGTGCTACGCCTTGACCTTATCCTGCTGCGTTTGTGTTTGGGTTGACGGCGCTGCCGGCGGCGCACCTGGCGCGGGAGCATCTTTCAACAGATTGCGCAAGGCATCAGGCGCCGTCGGATATTTGAACTGGAATCCAAGACCTTCGAGTTTGCTGGGAACCGCACGTTGCCCTTCGAGGAGCATGATGGACATATCCCCCAAAACGCTCTTCAGGGCAAATGACGGCGCAGGCATCAACGAGGGTCGCCCAAGTTGTTCGCCCACGCGCTTTCCCATCTCCGCATTTGTAACAGGGTTTGGCGCGGCCAAATTGAAGGGACCTTCCCCACGGTCGTTCGCAAGCAGAAACTGGATCGCGCGGACTTCATCATCGATGTGAATCCATGGTAGCCACTGCTTGCCGCTGCCGATCGGCCCCCTACGAAAAATTTGAAAGGCATCGCCAGTTTTGGGAAAGCGCCACCATCATTGCTCAGCACGATGCCGGTGCGGATGACAGCGCGACGCACGCCCAATCGGGTAGCAGGTGCGGTCGACATCTCCCAATCGGAACACACTTTCGCCAGGAAGTCATTGCCGGCTGGAAAGGCCTCGGTAACCAACTTGTCGCCCGTGTCGGTGCCATAATAGCCGACAGCCGAACCTTGAATGAGCACTTTGGGCTTGACCGTAGCGGTGGTAATTGCTTCCATGACCGCTTTGCCAGCATTGATCCGGCTTGTTCGAATCTCTTTCTTGCGCGAATCACTCCAGCGGCCGTCGGCGATCCCAGCGCCGGCAAGGTTGATGATTGCCTCGGCGCCGTCTGCTAGCGTTCCCCAACCGGCGCTTGTTTGGCCATCCCACTTGACGTATTTGACCGCTTGCGCTGCCGGTTTTACTTTGCTCGGGATCCCGGGTGAGAACGGTGACATCGTGCCCATCGGCAACGAGTGCCTTCACCAACGGTGTCCCGATCAAGCCTGTGCCCCCGGTAAGGATGATGCGCATGTGAATTTCTCCTGATATTCGCCATCTAATCTATTCAAATCGAATGCCGGTCAGGCGCCACTACTGCGCACGACTACACTCCGTTTTGATGTCATCTGCCCCGCAATCGGTCGCTCATGCCCAAGCATTCGGGCAAACCAGTCAAGCACAATATGGCCCGGTGCATCCAGGTGCTTTGTCGCTGCGGCATTGTAGGTTTCAGGTAGTAATCCAGCGCCCCCGGCGGCATTTCCAAATGTTGCGTTAATAATCCTTCGATCCAGTCGATATCCGGGTCGATGTAGTCAATGTTGCCCAACGTCAGTGCGGCAATGATGTTCCGCCCCAGGTTGTTGTTTGCAACCGCAAGGTGGCGTCTGGGCATCTGGTGTTCCATCTGCAGCCAGACGTCTGCATCAATTTGCGGTTGGTGCGTTCGAAACGAATCTAGTGCCTCACGATAGTCATAGGAGACGAGTTGTTGCGCCGGCTGCGGCCGCAATGACATCATCACCTGTTCGACCATCAGCGTCGCGGTATCCAGCCGGTCACCCAGGTAATAGCCCGGGATCAGCTGTTGGAGCGTCGTGACTTGCGTGAAGACGAGACCGCCGAACGCAACCGGAACGCCTTCGCGATACAACATTTCGGCCATTTCAAGGAGGCTGGCAGCCGTGTACAATTGCTGTGCAGTCAGAATCACCAGATGCGGGCGCACGGCGCCAATGGTGATTTCCATGGAGCGAATTGGCACGTTGGCGCCCAGATATACCACATCCCACCCGCGGCGCCGCAAAAGTAGCGAAAGCATGAGTGGCACAAAGTGTGCTCTTCTTCCGGTGGGCAGCCGACCAGGATACGACCGGGTCGAGTCGGCGCCGGGGTTGATGCGAGAAGAGATTCAATGCGGCGGACTGCCAGCGCAGAGGCAAAATGTTCTTGCTGGACTGTCACTTTGCCGCGATACCAGCCTTCGCCAATGAGGGCCAGGGCTTTCTGAATAATCTCGACAGTTACGGTCTCTAGCGGGAAATAGGCAAATGCCTGCGCTAGCAATTGCTCAGCTTGCAGTTCGTCAAAGGCGAGACAGGCATTGATCCAAGACTGGCGTAGGCTACCAACCACATCACTTTCCCCAAGCGCCGGGCGCTCTGGGATTGAAACCAGGTTTGGACGGGGCTCGGCGCCACGCTGCGCGCCGGGAGGCGCCGTCGCATGTAGCGGATCCACCCCATCCAGTTCGAGCCGGTGCCAGAGCTCGATGGCGCGGCTGATACTCATGCCTTCGTTCTGTCGTGCCAACAACCATTTGAGAATGTCAATATCGTGTTGCGAATAGAGCCGATGACCACTGTCCGTCCGCTGTGGTGTGGGAACGCCATAGCGCCTCTCCCACGCCCGCAACGTATCCGGCTTTAGCCCGGTTTCACGAACAACTGCTTTCAAGTTAAAGGTAGGTGTCGTATCACTCATGTCTGTCTACAATGACTATCCAGTCCCCCAGCAATTCTGGCGCGATTGACGAATCCGTACATAATTCCACGCACTGCTAGTGTAACAGGTGAAATGTCTTTTGTCAAGCATTTGTATAATTTTTTTCAAGCTATTTTTGGGTATTGGATTGGACAAATGTGAGAAGGTACCCTTGACAAAGTGTTGATCGTATGCTAACTTTGCCGGCAAAGAAGAGTGGCGGCAGCACGATGATGTCACGATTGCCGTTCATTTATCCGTCGCTTTGTGGAGAACCGGGCACAATGCAACTGCAGCACGCGTGGGAACGTAACTTACTAGACCTGGCATATGAGGCTTTGCACCTGCAGGCTGATCATCCGACGGCGATTGCAGCTTTTGATAGTGAATTGCTAGCCAGCGCATATGCATACTGTGACACGGTGACGGCCGTGCACAGCAGATCGTTTCACATGGCTTCGAGTTTACTTGCCAAGGATAAGCGGAAGGCTGTCCGGGCTTTGTACGCCTTTTGCCGAGTGAGTGACGACATTGTGGATCGAACGGGTGAAGGGCAGGTGGAACGGCTTGAGGCATGGCGCCGCCGGGCCACGGCGCCGCACCCACCGGTCGACGACCTGGTAGCGGTTGCCTGGGCAGACGCCCGCCTGCGCTATCAGGTGCCCATGCGCTATGCGGAGCAGTTGATTGACGGCGTCGCCCGCGACTTCACGCAGAACCGGTATGGCACATTCGAGGAGTTGACCGCTTACTGCTACGGGGTGGCGTCAACCGTCGGCTTGATGAGTATGCATATTATTGGCTTCTCAAGTCAGGAAGCGCTGCCCTATGCGATTAAGTTGGGCGTGGCGTTGCAGTTGACCAATATATTGCGTGACGTAGGCGAAGATTGGCGTGCGGGCCGGCTGTATCTACCCCAGAACGAACTGGCTGAGTTTGGCCTTGATGAATCTTCGCTGGCGGCCGGCATCGTGACCGACGCGTGGCGCCACTTCATGCGGTTTCAGATTGAGCGCAATCGTCGCCTCTACGATGAGGCAATGCTGGGAATTGGCCTCCTAAACCGCGATGGTAGATTTGCGATTGGGGCTGCTGCCGAGCTTTACCGCGGTATTTTGGATGGGATCGAAAAGTCCGACTACGATGTCTTCCACCATCGTGCGTTTGTCACGACCGGTCGCAAAGTGCGGATGCTACCTGGGATCTGGTGGCGGAGCCAGCGGCCTGCACCCGCCATTGGGTGAGCCGCGGCTGCGTTAAATCATCAGCGGAAGATTCAGATAATTATCTGCGATAAAGAGGCTGCCTTCCGTGGTCCCAATGGGCAGAATCTCATCAATGCGGCGCGCCAGGGCAGACACCGGCTGCGCACCTTCGAGTGTAGCCGTGAAGGCGTGGCTAATCTGTTCCACCTGATTTGCATCCTCGTGCACGAATTCCAGCCGGTAGTGACGAATGCCCGCGTTGAGCCATAGGCTCAGATGCTTTGTTGCAGTCTGCGCTGCTGCCCCAAACACCGTATTTCTACAGCCGACATCGGCCATCACTGGATGCATCGCGCCGTTGTTGTCGCGGAGCGCCAGTTGGTGTTTCTCACACGGATGCCCGCAGTCCTTGTAAGTGGTCCCGGTCGATAGGAAGCGGCAGAAGACGCAGTGCTCGGTGTGAAACACGGGCAAGTGCTGGAAAGCAACCGCCTCGAACTTTTCGGCGCCAAGTGCAGTCGCAAGGTCCGCAACTTGCGCCGCATTCAGGTCATGGGTCGGCGTCAGCCGTGTCAGGCCATGATGGATCAGCGCATCGGCGGCGATGAGATTGGCTGCGTTGAGACTAAAGTCGCCCACCAATGCGTGCTCGGTGAGTCCTTGCAGGGCTTGGAGCAATCCCGCGGATCGAACCAGAATATCGCAATCAAGCCGCAGCAGGAAGTTGACGATGCGTTGTTCGTTCGGCTTAAGGATGCGGGGACTTGCCACGCGGGGCGCAATGCCGGCGGCGCGTACACGTTCCACTGCCGGGCGAAGGCCATAGAGATCCAGATAGTCGAGCGTGATACTGGCGGGACGCACGCGCAACGCCGCATCGAGCTGTGCCGGAGTGCGCACCAACAGATGGAGTGCTGGCGCTTCCGCTTGTTGTGATCTTGCCGGCGCCGGAATTGCCGCAAGTGCCTGCGCCAAAGCCTGGTCGGGCGCCTGGATTGTTCTGTCCGCCAGGCGCTCCTGTTGTTCCTGCAGGCGCTCGACGGCGAGCCGGCGCAGTTGGTTCAACCATGAGCCGGGCGCGAATGGACTACCCTCGATATCGGCTGTCAATTCGGCCAGGGCATAGGCGGTGTTGCCCAACCGACCTAAATGCTCCGTGAGGTATTCAGGGGTCATGTCGCGCTGTTGGGCGGAATCGAGCGGCGCGGCGGATTCGACGACGACCAGGATCTCGGGAAGATCGACAAGCGACCACATGGCCATGAGCGGCGCACCGGGCCGTGCCGTCACATGGACTTGTACGAGTTGTTTGTGCACCGGCGCCGGCGCGGAGACATAGGGGCGGGCCAGCTTATCAAGCGCCGGATCATGGCTACGCCAGACTAGATCGCCGCTGCGGATGCGGCTGAAATTGACAACACCGTTGCCAAATTGAAGTTCTAGCAGTCCGCCCGGCGCCGGCGCGACCTGGTAGACCCGACCGCCCTCCTCCGGCAATTCCGGGCTACGCCAATCTGCGGCATCAAAGACAAGCCCGTCGCCGGGTTTCAGGTGGCCCGCCGTTGCCGCCGCCGCTGGGGCAATCAGCACCCGGTCCGCCTGGACGCGCGTCACCTTGCCCATCAAGACGCCGCGATGGCGGGGTGCGCGGCCTTTGACGACGGTTTGGTGGTTGGTTCCCGTCACAAAGTATGGCCCGAGTCCGCGCGAATAGACCTGTTCCAGGCGCAATTCATCCTGCGGCGTGATGCTGAGCGCCAAGCCTGCGTATGCCTCATCCACGGCCTGGCGGTACGCGGCGGTGGTCAATGCGACGTATTCGGCGTCCTTGTAGCGCCCTTCGATCTTGAGGGCGGCGACGCCGGTGGCGACAATCTCCGGCATCTGGCGCAAGGCGTAGAGATCGCCTGGGGAGAGGAGATAACGTGCATCGCCCAGGGGGCGTAACTGGCCATCCACCAACAATTCATAAGGCAGGCGGCAGGCTTGTGCGCATTGGCCGCGGTTGGCGCTGCGGCCTCCCCACGCTTCTGACGAGAAGCATTGGCCTGAGTAGGAGACGCATAACGCGCCGTGCACGAAGATCTCCAGTTCGCAACTGGTTTGGGCACGGATGGCGCGCACCTCGGCAAGTGACAGTTCGCGTGCCAGAACAACGCGGTTCACGCCGAACTCCTGGGCCAGGGCGATGCCTTCAGCGCTGGTGATGCTCATCTGCGTGCTGCCGTGAACTTCCATTGCCGGTGCGATTTGGCGTGCAAGCCTGGCCACCGCCAGATCTTGCACGATGATCGCATCCGTTCCCGTGGCGGCAATGGCGGCGAGGCTGCGTGCTGCATCGCGTAATTCGTGGTCGAAGATGAGGGTATTAAACGTCACATAGCCCTTTACGCCCCGGCGGTGCAGGGTTTTGATCGCCTCGGGAAGTTCTTCGAGTGCGAAGCCGACCTTTGCGCGAGCGGAGAAGTGCTTCAGACCAAAATAGACGGCATCGGCGCCTGCTTCGATCGCGGCGTGGAGCTGCGGCCAATAGCCGGCTGGACTCATGATTTCAGGTTTGGTGAACTGGCTCATCGTTGGCATTATAATGGTGTTTGCGCGTATGGTATATAGATGAGTCCGCTGAATATGAAATCTGAACTCGAAAACTCGCAACTTGATTCGGCAGCCCGCATTGCGCACCTACGTGACGCTGTGCGCTATCATCAATATCGTTACTATGTGCTCGACGACCCGGCCATCAGCGACAAGGAATTTGATGCCCTGTTTGAGGAGCTACAGACGCTCGAAGCGGCTCACCCCGCGCTGCGTACGGCCGATAGCCCAACCGTGCGCGTGGGCGGCATCGTTTCCGACAAGTTTGAAAAAGTGCGCCACCCATCGTCAATGCTCAGCCTTGCCAACGCATTTGGCGCTGAGGATCTGTATGCATGGCGCGAACGCGTGAAACGCTTTCTACCGCCCCTGCTCCAGGGCGATCTGGCGTATGTCGTCGAACCAAAATTTGACGGGCTGACAGTCGTCCTGCACTACGAGCAAGGACGTTTCGTGCTGGGCGCCACCCGCGGCGATGGTGAAGTCGGCGAAAATATCACGCCAAATTTGCGCACCGTGCGCGTGCTGCCGTTGGTGATCCCCGTTGATGCTGCGGCCGGTCCTGCGCCGGCGCAGCTTGTCGTCCGTGGCGAAGCGTATGTGGAGAAGGTGGATTTTGAGCGCTTCAACGAACGGCAGCTTGAGCAGGGCGAACGCACCTATGCCAACCCGCGCAATTTTGCGGCAGGCAGCCTCCGCCAGCTTGACTCCGGTATCTCTGCCGGTCGTCCGCTGCGTTTATGGGTCTATCAACTGTTAAGCGTGGACGGTGGCACCGAAACGCCGGAAACCCATGCCGGTGGGCTGGCCTATCTGCACCGGCTCGGTTTACCGGTATGTCCGGATCTGCGAAGGTTTGCAGACTCGGAATTTGATGACCTCGCCGCCTATGTGGAGGAGTTTGGGCGGCGCCGCCATGATCTGCCCTATGAAGTGGATGGTGTGGTCATCAAGGTTGACTCGTTGGCGCAGCAGGAGCTGTTGGGGTTTACCGGCAAGGATCCGCGGTGGGCGCTTGCGTACAAGTTTCCGAGCGAAGAAGCGGTGACGAAACTGCTCGACATTGTTATCAATGTGGGGCGCACTGGCGCGGTGACGCCGAATGCGGTGCTGGAGCCCGTGGCGGTGGGCGGCGTCATTGTCAAGAGCGCGACCCTGCACAACGAAGACTATGTGCGCGAGCTTGACATTCGTATTGGCGATCAGGTCGTCATCAAGCGGGCGGGAGAAGTCATTCCGAAAGTGCTGCGTCCCCTCGTCGAACTTCGGGACGGTACGGAGCAGGTGTGGGCGATGCCGGCGGTCTGCCCTGTCTGTGGCGCGCCGCTTGTACGCCCACCAGGCGAAGCGGCCACCTACTGCATCAACAGCGCCTGCCCTGAGCAATTGGTGCGAGCGGTCGAATACTTTGTTTCGCGTGGGGCGATGGACATTGAAGGTTTCGGCATCAAGCAGGCTGAGGCGTTTGTGCAATGTGGGTATATCCATGATCTTGCCGATGTCTACCATCTGCCTTGGGATGAGATCCTGGGCCAGGAAGGGTACGGCGCAAAACGGGTGGAGAACTTGCGCGCCGGCGTTGAAGCCAGCAAGCGACGCCCGGTTCACCGGTTGTTGACGGCTTTGGGGATCCGCTATGTCGGTTCTGTGGTGGCGGAGACCCTGGCACAGCATTACGCCAGCCTCTTTGACCTGATGGACGCGACGCCGGAGCAATTGAGCGAGATTAGAGGCATTGGTCCGAAAATCGCCGAAAATGTCGCCGAATGGTTCTCAATCGAGCAAAACCGAAATCTGATTCAAAAGTTTGCCGATGCCGGTGTCCAGGTGGCAGAGGTGCGCAGTGAGCGCCTCCCCAACGACCGCTGAGCGGTCTCACCTTTGTCGTGACCGGTACATTGCCGACTTTTAGTCGCGAGGAGGCCCAAGAATTCATTAAGGCCCACGGTGGCAAGGTTGCCGGCAGTGTCAGTAGCAAGACGAGTTATCTGGTGGCAGGGGAGGCTGCGGGCAGCAAGTTGGCAAAGGCTAGAGACTTGAACATACCGATCATCACAGAAGATGAGCTACGGGTGATGGGGACAGGGGCGGGGGGCGAATGACCGCCACCAAAGGTTCGCACATCGTTGAAGGGCGCGCACAACCGCTCGCCGCTTTTGGGCGTTTCACAGTGGCGACCGGGTGGTTTGTCCCCGTAGCCTTTCTGCTCTTCTTGCTTTGGCGCGCACCTCATTTGGATTCTGCCGATTGGGACTATGACGAAGGCATCAATCTGATGAAGTCGTTGTTGGTCAATCGTGGTCTGCCACTCTACACGGTCGTCTGGAACGACCAACCGCCCATCTTGACGATGTTGCTTTCAGCCGTCTTTGCAGTTACGGAGCAGAGCGTGATGTGGGGCGCACCGTCATCATGGTGCTCTCGTCGGTCTTGCTCTGGTGTTTTTACCTGGTGGCGCACCGGTCGGTATCTGCTTTTGCCGCAACTGCGGGCGTGATCTTGCTCATCGCCAGCGAGTTCTACATCCGGCTGAGTGGAGCCGTGATGGTGGGGTTTCCTGCTGTCGCGCTCGCCATGGTCTCGGTGGCGCTGCTGCTGGCGGCGAAACAACGTTGGTGGATGCTGGCGTTATCCGGCCTCGTGATGGCACTTGCCCTCAGACCAAGCTGATGGCCGGGTTGGTGATTCCGGCTTTGCTGGTGCAACTGGTCTGGGGGCGAAGGCACCGGCTCTGGAGCACTGAACGGGGGGCGCCGCTTCCGCAATCTTGTCATTTGGGGCGCCGCCGTGGCCGTGCCCTATCTTGTGATCGGCATTTACTATCAGGCGTTGCGTCCGGACCTGCTAATCAGCCCGCACCTGCGCATGCGTACGCGCGATACGTTTATTGAGGAGGGCGCCGCGTTTTTTGGTAATTTTCTGCGGTTGCATGCGATCTATCTGGTCGTGGCGACGGTGGGCGTGGTCTGGGCGCTGGTGCGACGGCAGCGGGGGGTTTTGCCGCCATTGGTTTGGTTCCTCACCACCTTTACCATCTTGTTGTACTACCGCCCCATTTGGTATCACCATGTGGTGCTTTTGAACGTACCGCTGGCGTGGTTGACGGCTTTCGGCGTCGAAGCCTGGCTCGACGGCTGGCGCAAGTGCGCCTTTGGCAGATTCCTGGGCGCCGCTGGGTTGCGTATGCCGGGGCTGGCGGCCGCCGGTGCGATGGTGGCCGTCTTGTGGGCGTGGCCCAGGCCGTTCAACGAGCGCCTCGACGAGCAGATGGCAATTTACCGTCCGCTCTTTGTGTGGGACATTCAGCAACGGCTCATTGATGAGGCGGCGGTGCAAGGTGGGTGGATCTTTACCGATCGCCCCTACTATGCGTTTCGTGCCAATACCCCGGTGATTCCGACGGTTGCCGTGCTGAGCCGCAAGCGGATGGAAGCCGGCATCATTACGGATGAGATTATGTTGGCAGGTCTCCAGGAATATGAGCCAACCTACGTGTTGACCGAGCGTTTCACCGGTGGGTATGGCGCCATGATCATGGACGAAATCACCGCCCACTACGACCTCATGGCGCAAAATAATCCGGCTGTACTCTACAAGCGCCGGACTGAGTGATGGGCATGTCTGCGCGTTTGTGAACTGCGGCGCAAATTTGGCTTTCATTCCGTGCAGTGGTACGCTACAGGATTGTACTGAGTCGTTGTCCGTTGACCCGTCTGCCCGGAACGGTTGTGGTGGCTGACTTATAACTGGATCGACGTGAGCTATGAGATTTGCCAGCCCCGAATCGGCGGCGCAGACCACGATGCCTGCAAGTCGGAGTGAAGCCCTCGCCTTCCGGATTTTTCGCAACGTTGTGGTCCCCCTGATTCTGTTCTTGGTCATCTGGACCCCGCGCGTCGTTGATTTGAACGTCTTTACGACGGCTGATGAGAGCCGGTGGCTGCAGCGGTCGGTGAATTTTGCCATCGCGCTGACCGAGCGTGACTGGGGTGCAACCTTCCAACGCGAGCATCCCGGCGTCACCACGACCTGGTTGGGCGCGGCCGGCGTCTTTCAAGCCATTCCCGATCTGCAGCAGCGAATTGCTGCTGATCCTGAGCGTTACAAACAGCCCTTTGAGACCTGGATTGAGCCTGAAACCGGTCTGGCTGCCATCGATCTGCTTGCTACCGCGCGCTTGTGGGTTACATTGTTTGTGGCGATCGCACTCACCGCTACCTACTTCCCTCTGCGCAGGCTCCTTGGTAGCGGTGCGGCGGTGGTGGCACTGCTCTTTATCGCCCTCTCGCCGATGAACATCGCCTTTTCGCGCCAGGTCCAGCCGGACGGCTTTGTTTCGAGCATGTACTTTGCTTCCGCCGCGTTCTTTCTGGCCTGGCTCTATGGGGGTTTACGCTGGCGCGACCTGATCGTTGCCGGTGTCTTGATGGGGCTTGCATGGCTGACGAAGACCCCTGCTGCGCTGCTGGCGTTGGCTGGGGGCGGGCTGGTGTTGCTTGAACTCTGGCGGTCCTGGCGCACGCAGCGAAACTCGTCACCGGCGCAGCCACAGCGGTTTTGGTCACTGGCGCGTCCGCTGCTGGTGGGTTACGTCCTGTGGGGGATTGTTGCCGCGGCGACATTCTTTGTGCTCTGGCCCGCCATGTGGGTCAATCCGCTGGATGTGTTTGCGCGCATGTTCCTAGAAATGTCTGTCTATGCGGAGGGCCACAGTAACCCGAATTTTTTCATGGGCGCGATCGTGCAAGATCCGGGTTTGTTGTTCTACCCAGTTGCATATCTCTGGCGTACGACCCCTGCGCAATGGTTGGGGTTGCTGCTGGCCGCGATTGCGGCTAGCAAACAGTATGGACCATTTTCCAACCCACGCACACGGCAGGCTGCGTTTGGTTTTCTGTTCTTTGCCCTGGTCTTCGGTATTGTGATGGCATTTGTCGGCAAGAAGTTCGACCGCTATCTGCTACCGGCGTTTTTGCCGCTGGATGTCCTGGTCGCCCTCGGTTGGCTTGCCGGTTGCACCTGGCTTGTCAACGTCTTGTTTGTACATTTCAACTTACCCAAGACGCGCAGCCTGGCAACCAAGGGTGCAGTTGTGCTTGCGGCGGTGGTTGTTGGCGGAATTTTTGCCCTGCACGGCGTTTTCGCAGTTGCAACTGCACCCTACTACTTGACCTATTTCAATCCTCTCCTCGGGGGCACGCCGGCGGCCACCAAATCGATGTTTAGTGGGGTGGGGAGAAGGCCTGGACCTGGTGGGGGATTGGCTTGCCGAGCAACCGGATCCGACGAATGTTGATGTGCTCTCGTGGTATTCCGCAGGTCCGCTCTCCTATCACTTTCCCGGTCGCGTCGTTGGCTTTAGTTACGGTTCGCGTATGCCCTGGCTGGATGTCGACTATGTGGTGCTTTACATCAATCAAGTGCAGCGCGATATCCCGACGGCCGCGGCCGTAGACTATTTTTTGGAGCAGACTCCGGTGTACACGGCTACGCTCGAAGGCGTGCCGATGGCCATGGTTTACAACCTCAACCAGATTGTCGCCGACCTGAGCGAGACAGCGCCACCCCCACAGCCCATTCAAGTCACAGCGCAATGGCCCGAGGTGTCGTTGGTGGCGATGCGCACGCATACAAATCCTTCAATTGGCACGGCGTTGCCGGTTGAAATGGAATGGTCGGGAACACCGGCCCGCGCAGCGAAGGTGTCGCTGCGTCTGATCGGCACCGATGGGACGCTGGTGGCCCAACAGGATGTGTCGTTGCAGCCCGAGATGAAGGTGAGTTTGTTTGTCCCGCCGGATGCCGTGCCCGGCGACTACGCACTCTACATGATGGTGTATGATAGTGACACGTTGGATCCGGTGCGTACGCTGGATGGGCAGGACCTGATCATTACCACTCCGGTTCAAGTGAGTGCACCGAAAGCCACCAATTGATCAACAAGCCAAAACGCTGTCAGTTTTCTACGCGTCCATGAGACAAGGTGTGACTATGTTGTTGAATCCCGCACCCCTGGCCGCCACGGTGGCCGAACTGCAAGACGATGCACTTGACCTGCATCTGTACATTGATCAACTCTGCGATCGGATCGACGCAAACGACGGTGACGTGCAGGCGTTCTTGCCGGAGCCGGAGCGGCGTGCTCGTCTGCACCGCGAAGCCTCGGCTCTGCTTGCCCAGTACCCGCGCAAACGGCCTGACCTTTTTGGCGTCCTGGTGGGTGTGAAGGATGTGTTTCATGTCGACGGGTTTGTGACGCGCGCCGGCGCCGAGGCGCCACCCGACCAATTTGCGGGCACAGAAGCGGCCGTTGTGAAGCAGTTGCGTACGGCGGGTGCGCTGATTGCCGGGAAGACAGTGACGACCGAGTTTGCCTATTTCGAACCTGGTCCGACCCGCAATCCGTGGAATCTGGCGCATACGCCCGGTGGTTCAAGCAGTGGCTCTGCGGCGGCCGTCGCCGCCGGGATGTGCCCCCTGGCGCTGGGGACGCAGACGATCGGTTCGGTGATCCGGCCGGCGGCCTTCTGCGGCGTTGTGGGTTTCAAGCCCTCTGCGGGGCGCATCCCAACGGAGGGTCTGGTCTATTTTTCACGCACGATGGATCAGGTGGGGTTTTTCACGCAGGATGTTGCGGGCATGCAGCGAGCGGCTGCCGCGTTATGCCGTGATTGGGGCGAGGTCGAGCTGACTGATGACGCAATTCCGATTTTGGGTATTCCTGATGGCCCGTATCTGCGCCAGGCCTCGCCCGAAGCACGGGCGGTGTTTGCACGTCAGGTAGACCTGCTGCGCGAACTTGGTTACACCGTATGGAACGTTCCTACCCTACTGGATATCGAGGAACTCAATCAGATCCACCGCCGGCTCGTTTTTGCGGAATTCGCACGCGAACACAAGGCGATGTACGCCAAGTTCAAGCGGTTGTATCGGCCGCGTACGGCTGAGATCATCGAAATCGGGAAAAAAGTGAGCGATGGCGAGCTTGACGAACTCCGCGCCGGCTGGTTCGAAGTGCGTGATGCGTTGGAAAAGCAGATGGAGCAGGCCGGAATCGACTTCTGGGTCTGTCCAGCGGCGATTGGGCCGGCGCCCGAGGGAATCGCGTCGACAGGGGATCCGAACATGAGCCTTCCATGGACGTATGCAGGACTGCCGGCGGTCACCATCCCCGTGGGGCGGGCTGCCAATGGCTTGCCATTGGGGTTGCAGTTGATCGGGCAAACGGATGAGGACGAAGTGCTGCTGGCCTGCGCCGGATTGATGGGGGACGAACTGCAGCAATAGGGAAGTCCGCCAAAGCAAACGAGGGGGTGGCGTTACCCCCTCGTCCGAAAAGCCGTCTGTTTTGGGGCGGGGGACGCCTATTGGCCTGCGGCTGCGAGTGCCGTTTCAGCGGCTGCCAAGCTCGTATTGCCGCCTTCAATCGCCGTATCGGCCACGCTCAGTTGCGCCACTGCGGCGGTTTGCGCCGCCTGGTCCAGCGCAATCGCTGCCTCGGTGTATTTTGCCGCCGCCGCCGCTAAGCCTTCCTGTACGGCTTCAAAGCCGGCAGGCGCTTGCAGTTCACCGACCGCAGCACCAGTCTGGCGGACGAGTGCCGTCGCATCATTTGCGCTCTTGATCCAATTCGCATTGGCAAGCTGGGCGCTGTCAGTGCTCGCCTGCGCAATCAAGCCGTCCAACGTCGTGACAATGCGATCATAGTCGTCAATGGTCCGATTCGCCGCCGCCACGTAGACCGTGGTGGCGTTGGAGGCAGCCGCACCCGCCGGCAATGGGGTGGGCGTTGGGAAGAGGCTGCCACTCGATGGCGCCGGTTGTGGCGTTGCGGTGGGAACTGGCGCCTCAACCGGCGTACCGTCTGCGTTAACAACCGGTACATCGGACGCAGCAGGTGGGTTCGCAACTAGATTGGCGAAGATCCAGCCTGTGTTGTCAAGGCGGTACCAGGTGGCGTCGGCATTGCGGCCCACAATTGTCAGTGGTTGCCCGGTAATGGTGCCACCGATCGTGGTGAACTCAGTGCCAGGGCCGGCGCGCAGATTGGCGTCCACAGTGGCGGTTGGGCTGGTGACGGTCGTGGCGGCCGGTGTGGGCGTCGTTGCCTCGGTAGGTTGCGCTGCAGGGGTCGTTGCGGCAGGGGCAGGGTCGCCCGCCCTTGCACCAGGTCGATGATCTCTTGGGTGGCCACGGGCAGGGCAGTGGGCGCCGGATCCACCAGGAAGTTAGCAATCCAGGCCCCGTTATCCAGCAGATACCAACCACCATCCTCGCTGGTCGCAACCAGATTCACGACCTGCCCGGGGCCTACCTCGCCCACGCGATCAAGGTGGTGGCCGGTCCAGAACGCAGGTTGGCGGTTGTCGTCGCAGTTGAGGTAATAATCGGCAGGCCGATGACCGGCGTCGGGGCTGCGGCGGTCGGTGTGACCGTGGCCGTGACCTCCGGTTCGGGCGTGACCGTCGCGGTGACAATGACTGTAGGTTCAGGTGTCGCCGTTTCGGTGACAACTTCGGTCGGTTCCGTCGTGGGCGTCTCGATCTCGGCCGCGGGCAGCAACTCGATCACTACCTCATTGCCCGGGAGCACCCCGACCGTAACCGAGACCGGCATGGTGGTAGTCGTCAGATCGGGCAATTGGAGCATCACTGTCGCGGGCACCGTTGAAGTCAATGTATCCGTCACGACCATATCCAAAATCAGTTCGAGGGTGACCGGCACCTGCGCCATCGGTGGCGTGACCAGCACATCAGAAAGCAACTCGGTTGCGGAAAGTCCGACAGTTGTCGCAATTTCCGAGGTCGCGGCGCCGGTGGTCTCAACGGTCGGTGTGATCGCGGCAAGCTCGTCGATCGTTGTTTCCAAAGCTGCAGCAACTTCCGCCGTGCCGGTAAGTGCTTCGCCTGCACCTGGTTCAGTCGTGTCTGTGAGGTTATCGACTGCGTCGAGTGCGGTGGTGATTGGCTGGGCAGCGCCGAGCACCGAGGCGGGCAGACTCAAGGTCACTCGGGATCAACTGGCGGATCGTGATTCGCAGCGGTTGGGGCAGCGGCGCGGGCGTATCGGCGGCAGTCTCCTGTTGCTGTGGTGCAGCTTGCACGGCGCTCAGTTGCAGAAAGAGCGCAGTTGTCAGGATCAGGGCCGCCGCCATTAGGGTGAGGCTTTTGCGAAGCATGGGTCTCTCCTCCCACCGGTGGTGTGAACAGATGATATCGGCTATAGAGTATACGGGAATAGGCAATTTGGCAAGTTGATTCCATATAAGCTGGCGTCGAGCTAGCCACTGGCGCCGGCGAGTGGCATGCGCACGACCAAATAGCCGTGCCTGATCCACCAGGGACGCAGGTCGATCTCCACGCCGGACTCCGCCAGATGGAGGGCGGCGGCGCAGAACCACCGCCGCACGCCCCAGATGCGTTCGGGCAAGGCAAGGCGGGCGGCTTGCTGCCACTTTTCGAAAAAGGCATAGATCGGTTCACCGGGTATCATCCGGTGGATGTAGCTCTTGGGCAGCACGGGTGGAAAGTCCATTGGGGCGAAGCCTGTTCGGAAGTTGGTGCTGAAGACCAATGCCTCGGGCAGCCAGCGCGCTTGAACGGGATGCCGGCGCAGGACATTGGCCACCCATAGTCTGCCAAAGGGGTCGGACGTGCCTTCCACTAGCAGCCCGCCGCCAACCACGCCCTGTGCGAGTTGCGGCGTATGCGGCGGCGACTTCCTCTTCTTCGTACTGGCGCAAGACATTGAGGGCGCGATCATGCGCACGGCTTCTCTTGCCCCCGCCGCCCGGACGCAAGCGGCAGGTTGAATCCACCAAGCCGGAAATCGGTCAGGTCGTCGGCAAATGGCGCCGCATAGCGGACGCGTTCTGCATCGATCCCGACCCCGACGACGGCGAGTTCCGGATTCAGCCTACGAAAGCGCGCCGCCATTTCGAGGGTCGTGAAGGGTTCGGCGCCATACCCCAGGTCGACGACGCAACTGCCGGCAAAGGCGGCATCCTCGCGCTTGAGGAGGGCCGGATCGTAGCGCAGGCAGAAGATATCCACGCGGCGCAAGCGGTTCTGCGCCGTCTTGCCGCGGGTTGGCCGTCCCTGGGGCCGGCGCCGGCCAGGCCGATAGTGAAGGGTTTGGTTTGCGTGCATCGTGTGTATTATAGCGTTCTGTGTGCTGCTTGCCATGCTGGGTGCACCCCGTTACAATAAAGTTGCGTAGGCTTGGCGCACCCGCCAGTGGGTGTGGTCTTGCAATGACAACCACCCATCACAGCATGAGAAACAGGAGCGTGCAATGGCCCGACTCTATATTGAAGAGACCAATCAGGTGCTCGGTGAAGTCACCGACGCTGAACTGGATTCGCTGGTCAACAATCTGGAAGAAGAGACGCGCGAAGACACGGACTATTGGATCACTTCAGACACCATCGACTTCTTGGAAGCGCGCGGCGCAGATGCGAAGCTGATTGCGATGTTGAGAAACGCAGTCGGCGCCGGCGATGGCGTAGACATTCGCTGGTCGCGTTAAGAGAGTAATCATCAACCCGGAGGACAACCTGACGATGGCGGACCTAAAGAGCGAATTCGAAAAGGCGGCGCAGGAATCACAGACATTGCCGACGCGGCCGGACAATCAGACCTTGCTACAACTCTACGCGCTTTACAAACAGGCGACGGTAGGCGATATCAACACCAAGCGACCGGGCATGACGGATTTTGTCGGCGCGCAAAGTGGGATACGTGGGAGAAACTCAAGGGGCAGACGGCAGATCAGGCGATGCAGGCGTATGTCGATCTTGTGAATTCGCTAAAGGGCTAAGGTCGATTGGGCGGCGTGGTCGCGTGAGTCGCCGGCGCCGCCCTTAGATCATCTGTCGTTCCTTGAGTGCCAGATAGCGATTGATCACCGCGACACTCAGTTCATCCGCCGGTATGTCGAGCGTCTGTACGCCGTGCCGGCGAAGGCGATCCAGCGTCATCGTGCGTTCCGCCAACAACTTCTCTGCTGCGGTTCTTTCATAGAGGCTGGCGCTGTCACTGATTGGCTGTGCCGCAAGCTTTTGCACGGTTGGGTCTGCCAGGGTGACTAGCAGCGGTAGGTGGCGTTGGCGAATTCGCACCATCTGGGCGAGGAGCGCTTCAGTCGTAATGCTGCCCGTCAGATCTGTAAACATCAACACCAGACTGCGGCGACTTTGCCGGACGGCAAAATAGTCAAAGGCCACGTTGTAGTCGGGTTCCACTGCCTGTCCTTCCACTGCATAGAGTTGCTCCAGCATCCGCCGGAATTGGGTGCGGCCGCTCCGTGGCGCCATATAGGTTTGAACGCTATCTGCGAACGTCAACAGCCCAACGCGATCCCCCTTCTGGGTGGCAACATAGGCCAACAGCAGCACTGCGTTGATGGCAAAATCCATTTTGGCAATGTCGCCGACCGGACTCCGCATCATGCGCCCGACGTCCAGGAGCACGCAGATGTTCTGGCTGCGCTCGGTTTCGTACTCCATTGTGATGGGGCGACCGCGGCGTGCGGTGGCTTTCCAGTTGATGCGGCGGTATTCGTCATCGGGCGTATAGTCGCGCAGCCGCTCGAATTCCGACCCGGCGCCGAGGCGCGGTGTGGAGCGCAAGCCAAGTTCCCAGAGCCGGTTTTTGCGGAGCAGCAAATCATATTTCCGTACATCGACCAGGTTTGGATAGACCTGAATTGCAGTACTTGCCGGAAAGCGCGCATCGCGCCGCAGTAGGCCCAATGGTGATTGCCAGCGCAGAAACAGATCGCCGAACGCATAGTCGCCGCGCCGCGGGGGACGCACCGTATAGGTGAACGTTGTGTTTTCACCGGGCATCACGGCGCCAGTCATGACAGGTCCCGGTTCTGTAAGTGCAAAAGTCCGCGGTGGGGTGTCGCGCACCCAGACGCTGACATTGCGTCGCGCCCGGCGATGCTGCACCTCAATCACAATCCGATTGTCCGCCGCCAGGGATAACCTGCGATCATGCCGGCGGGTCAGCAGCCAGTTTCCCGCCCCGCCGGCGGTGGCATAATCGGCGAGGAGGAGCGCTATGCAGAAGAGCAGCCATGCGATCCCAAACCAAAGCCAGAAGGGCGCCAACAGTGCCGCCGCGATCAGGGGGACGGCAATCAGGAACATGACAAGACCCCGCGCTGTCAGTTGCATTGCCTAACGCCTTCCTGTGATGCTGCGCGGAACGGGCCGTTGATGAAGCGCCTGCTGTCCACGATGCGATAGCTCCAACGTTGCACCGCCATGCGACAGTGTCCGTGTGCCGATCAAGCCCTCGGCAATCAAGCTATCCACCAGTTGGCTCAGGCTCTGCTCGCTGCGATCGGACAATGCACCGAAGAATACCGATTCATGGGCGCGTTCGCCGGCGGCGGCATCACCGTGCAGGAGCCGGACGAGCGTGCGCTTGCCCCAACTTTGCTCTGCCAGTGCGCGCAATACGGTGATGGTCTGTTGTTCCAGCGCCGCCGACGCGGGTGAAGCGTGGACGACGAGGCCGGCTCCGCAGTTGTCACAGACATTGCAGCGGTTACGGGGCGTGTCGCCGAGGTAATTGGCAAGGGCGCCGTGCCGGCAGTGGGTCGAGTTTACAAAGTCGATGATGCCCTGCGCCCGGTGAGCGGCTGCGGCGCGGCGCTGTTCCAGAATGTGTGCGATCTGGCCATCGCGGTCGTTGCGCACCGGTCCCACGCTGAGCAACAGGCGGCGTCCTGACGGAAAGTATTGAAGCCAGCCCTGGTCCTGCCACTGCAGAAGCGCTGTCTCCAGTTCAACCAAAGGGATGCCAGATTTTGATGCCAGCGTGACAAAGGCGCCGTTGGCGGCATCGTGCGTGGCCAGCCCAATTTGGTGCATGAATTGCAGACAGGCGGAATCCGGCTGGCGTTTGCGTTTGCCGGCGTCCCGCCGCAGCAGGACGTGGTCAGGCGCATCGTAATGACGCCGCACCAGACCGGCTACTTCCAGCACGCTCAGGACGGCGCGTGCTGCTGTCTGATCCCCGTTGGTTGCCTGCGTCAGGTCATCCAGTGGGACAGGTCCGATGCCCGCCGCACCGAGTGTTGCCATGATCCGTTGCAACATGGCGTGTGCGCTTTCGAGGCTGACGGGGGACTGTTGGCTCAGGCGCAGGAGGCGCTGATCGTCGGTCAGACAATGGAGCAGCACGCAATCTGCGGTGGCGCCATCACGACCGGCGCGCCCGATCTCTTGAGAGTAGGCTTCCACCGAGCCGGGCAGTCCCATGTGAATGATCCAACGGATATCCGGTTTGTCGACGCCCATGCCAAACGCAACGGTGGCCACGATCACCCTGAGCTCGTTCTGTTTGAAGCGGTCCTGTAGCGTGCCGCGATCTTCGACGCCGGCATGATAGTGGCCGGCCACCACGCCGTGGCTACGCAGGAGGGAGGCGAGTTCCTCGCACTGCTGGCGTGACTGGGCATAGACGACGCCGGCGCCTGCCAGCTGCTGGACGAGGTCGATCAAGCGCTGGCGGCGTTCGTCGTCGTCACGGGCGTGAAGTACGGTCAACCGCAAATTGGGGCTGAAACGAATCGGTGGCAATAAGGCGCGGTGCTTCGATCCCGCCAAAAAGTTGCTGTGTGATGTCGTCGCGGACGCGCTGCGGTGCGGTTGCGGTCATGGCGAGCAAGGGTGGCGCCCCGAGATCGCGGTGGGCCTGGGCCAGGTGTAGGTAGTCGGGGCGAAAGTCGTGCCCCAGGCCGAGATGCAGTGGGCTTCATCGATCACCATCCGGGCTAGCCCAGCTGCGCAGGCCATGGACAAACGAGGCCTGGCGCAAGCGTTCGGGGGCGGCGTAGACGAGGCGATAGGCGCCTGCGGCGCATTGCCGGAGGGCCTCTTGGAGTGCGCTGCCGTCGAGGCTGCTGTTGATGGCGATGGCCTGGCGTTTCAGTTTTGGCGGCAGCCCGTCCATCTGGTCTTTCATGAGCGCGATCAAGGGGGAGATCACAAGCGTGATGCCTTCCCCCTGGAAGGCGGGCAATTGATAGCAGAGCGATTTACCGGCGCCCGTTGGGAGGATCGCAAAGACATTCTCCCCGCGTTGCACACATGCCATTACCTCCGCCTGTTTGGGAAGGAGGGTTTGATGGCCGAAGAGTTGCTTTGCCCCTTTTCGTAGGGTGCGCAAGATTGCTTGCGGGACCTCTATGTCTTCCGGAGGCGCCGGCAACGCCCGCTCTTGGTGACGGCAGCAGCCGGCGCAATTTTTGCGCGGCCGGTTGTGGACGGAAAGGCGCCACGGCAATACGCAGTTCGGCCGTCTCTCGTTCGTAGCGGTTGAGCAGTAACTGTTTGAGTTCTGCGACATTGGTGGAGTCGTGGGTGGCCAGAAAGAAGGTGTGGAGTTCCGCCATTTCATCGACGGCGAGGCTCAAGTCCGGCTTTCGCCGTTTCCATCGCCTGGACGGCATAGGCTGTGGCGACAACGTCGTCGTGTTGGTCATGGTACAGGCGCATCAGGCCAAGCAAAGGGGCGCGGCTGCGCGGTGCAAGTTTGGCCTGGCGCAGGAGAATCTGTCTGGCTGCCTGGCTATCGTTGTTGCGGCGGAATGCGTCGGCCAGGAGCACCCAATCGGGGCTGACGCCGGCATCGCCGGTTGTCAATTCCTTCGCGTAGTCAAATGCAGTGCTTGGAGAATTCGCTGCAAGGTAGAGCCGGCACAACTCACGGCGCACGGCCTGGCTGTGTGGCCCGGCGAGGTGCGTCTTAAGGTGTTGGATTGCCTGGTCTGAGTAGCCCAAACCCTGCCAAACGCGCGCGGTGCGGATGGCGCCGGCGGCGTCTGACCGGTCGATCAAAGCGAGGCAGGTGGATGCCTCAGCGAAGGATTCCCACCGGATCAGGAAATCGACCACGCGCAGGCGCAATTCGGCGGGAGCATTGGCCAACTGTGCGGGTGTAATCCCGATTTGCGCCAGCAGGGATGCAGGCATCGAAAGCCAGGGTGGTCTAGATAGCCAGAGGTGCGCGTGACTACTTTAGCGTTGATTGCTGTGGTTTTCGCACCAGCCGGAGCACGGCTTGCACGATCCAGTCAAGTACGAACCAGGTGGCCAGAAACGCAATCGTTTCAAGGGTGAAGCTGTGGAACTTGTAGAAGATTTCGGCGATGATCATGGAGAGCAGCAGCACCGGCAACTGCTCGATGAGCAAGTTTCGCAGCGTCATGGACTTGATCAAGGAATACATGCGATTTCTCCCAGACGTGATTGGCATGTGTGGTGCCGTTGTTGAGTGTTCTGCCGTCATTATGCCACAGATGCAAGGGGTCACCACTCCGGCACGATCACCAGAAGCGCAATATAGAGAACGTAGAGACCGAGCAGGAGGCGGCTTCTCTGCGTTTGATATCGTGTGGGGACGCCAGACCATCGGCAGCAGGGCGAGCGTGAGCAGGTTCATAAAGAGGAAGTCCAGCGTCAAGCCGCTCGGCACTTCGATCGGGCGTACGATGGCCGTAATGCCGGCGATGCCGAGCAGGTTGAAAAGGTTGCTGCCGATGATGTTGCCAATGGCAATATCGGTATTGCCGCGAACACGGCAACCACCGAAGTGGCCACTTCGGGCAGGCTGGTGCCGATTGCCACCAATGTGAGCCCAATAATGACGTCGGGGACGCCCAGCGCAGTCGCAATCTGATCGGCGGCGGTGACGAGCCAGCTGGCCCCCATGACCAGCCCGCCCATGCCCATGACAATCAGCAGAAGATCGAACCAGATCTGGCGGCTTGGCTGTACGATCTGATCGTCAATCACCTCTGCCGCCTCCAGCGTGCCTTCAACCACCATTCTGGTGTTCAATTCGGTCATTGCGGCGCGGTAATTAAGGAAGGTGATGACGATCAGGCCGATTGTCAGCAGGACACCTTCGATGCGTCCGATGGTGCCGCCAATCGAGGCAATGGTGACGATCACCGTTACGCCGATCAGTATACGCACCTCGCGGCGTGTGAAACTCGCCTTTACGTACAGTGCAGCAATCAAACCACAGAGGCCCAACACAAGACCGATGTTGGCGATGTTGCTGCCGATGATATTCCCGATGGCGATGTCGGCCGCCTCGTCGCCACTGAGGGCGGCCGTCAGGCTGACCACCAATTCCGGCAAGCTTGTCCCGAATGCGACGATCGTGAGCCCAATGACAATGTCAGGGCAGATTGTAACGCTTTGCAATGCGCCCGGCGCCACGCACCAGCAGTTCTGCACCACCCATCAGGAAGACGAAGCCGGCAACAAACTGGAGCAGCAGCAGAGCGAGTGACATAGGCTGGGTTCCGTTCAGAGGTTGATCCCGACAGGCCAGGTTTGGCGCGGCGCCTGCACTTTGTCGGGCAGGGGTGAGACATCGCGAACAAAGCGGCCCTGCATCGACCACGGGCCGGTCCAGATTACCTGGGCCTCGACCAACCGACCGCGCAGGGGGAGATCGCTTTCAATAAACACAAGCTTGTTCTGGCGATTGCGCCCTCGCCATTTGCCCTTGTGTTGATCTTCCACCAGCACTTCGACGACCTCGCCGAGGTAGCGGGCATTGATCTCAGCACTGATTTGTTCTTGCAGATCCTCAAGGCGCTTGTGTCGGCGTATTTTCTCTTCGTCCAGCACATCGTCGGTCATGCGGCGTTCGCTTACCGTACCGGGGCGGGGGCTGTAGCGTGCCAGGTGCACCTTGTCGAACTTTACATCGGCCATGACCGCATAGGTGCGTTCAAACTGCTCCGTACTTTCTCCGCAGAAGCCGACGATGATGTCTGTGTTGATCGCAACATCGGGCACGATCCGGCGAATGCGTGCGATCAGCGCCCGATACTCGGCATTCGTGTAGCCACGCCGCATATTGGCCAGGACATCGTCATCACCTGCCTGGATCGGCACTTCGATATGTTCACAGACTTTTGGTAGATCACGCACTGTTTCGAGAATGCGATCGGTCATGTAATTGGGATGGCTCGTCAGGAAGCGGATCCGCCAGAGTCCTTCGACCGCGTGGACGGCACGGAGCAATTCGGCAAGATCCAGTTGAGAATTGTCAATGGTCAACGGTGAATTGTCAATTGTCAGTGAAGCAATGGCGGGGCTGGCTGGGCTGGCGCCTTCGAAGGCGGCCACGGTGCTGCTGTTGCCTAAATCACCGCGCCAGTCGTAGCCGTAGCGGTCGACGATCTGTCCCAGCAGTGTCACTTCACGCACGCCCTGGTCGACCAGGCCACGCACCTCGGCGACGATCTCGTCGAGCGGGCGGGAGCGTTCGACGCCGCGGCGGAAGGGGATGATGCAGAAAGTGCAGGCATGGCTACAGCCATAGACGATGGGTACGTGCGCGGCAACCGGCGCGTCGCCGCTGAGGGCCAGGTGTTTGATCGACTGCACGGTGCCGGCCGGCTGCATCTCGTCCTGCACGCGGAAGCGGTTGAGCAATTGCTCGCGTTCGATGGCGGCCATCTCCGCGTCGATTTCCGCCTGCCGGAGGTGGTTGACGAGCGGAGTGGATTCGCTGGGTGGCATAAAGACATCGACGAAGGGATAGGTGGCGAGCAACTGCTGGCTGGGCTTCACCCCGACCATGCAGCCCATTAGGGCGACGGTGCGATCGGCCTTTGCCTTCTTCCAGGGGCGCAGGCTGCCGAGTTTGCCGACGGCCTTGTCTTCGGCGGATTGGCGGACGACGCAGGTATTGAGCACGACGACGTCGGCATCGTCGAGGCGGTCGGTCGGGCCATAGCCGATTTTCTCTAACTCCGCCGCGATACGATTGGAGTCGGCGACGTTCATCTGGCAGCCGATGGTCCAGATGTGGTATTTGCGGGCGGCGTTGGAGACCTGATCGGTGGCGACTTCCTGGGTGTTGAATTCGCCGGCGTCGCCGGCATTGTCAGCGGTGCCGCGCGTGCGTGCCGGCGCCTGGGTGGTGCTTGCCATTGGGACCTCCTGTTGACCGGTGTAGGCCGGGCAGGTGAAAGAAGATTAAGTTAGGGAAGGTAGTTTAGGAGAGAGGGGGGAGGTGTGTCAAAAAGAAGGAACGTTGACGATGCCGGTGCATTGGGGGGAGAGCATCGCGAAGGCGGCTTGGCAGTGTGAATGATGGATTGCACGGAGGCGCCAATCAGAGCCACGCATGCCAATCAGAGCCACGCACGTGAGTAAGGACCTGCGTCAAAATAAGTTGACAAATTTCTTTAGCGGTATTGAATCGTGGGTATGCCGACCACACTTGCGATTCAACAGCTTCAGACCAGTATCTGCGTTGCTGCCCTGATGGATGAACGCATGCGCCGACAGTGGGCCCAGTGGAAGCGCAGAACTATGGGGGGGGGCATCAGTGTGGTGGCGCGGGCGACCGGCCTGTCGCTGAACACGATTCGGAAAGCTGTGGCGGTGGCACGCCGGCCGCCACCCAGATAAGCGGTGGGGTTGCGAATCCGCCAGCGGCGGTGGGCGGAAACGCCCGCACCGACCCAGCGTTGGGGCAGCTGGGATGCGTGACCGGTGACCCGTGACCCTGACGCCGTTGCGGGCTGACAGCGGCGCATGGGGCGGCCGGTGGCGGGGCCCGCCGCGGGCGCCGCCGGGCGGGGGCTGGGTATATTTGCCACGGCGGAAGACGGGGCGAGCCATCCGATGGAACGCCTGACAGCTGAGCCACGTGCGGCTCAGCAGCGTGCGCAGCCGGCGTCTCGGTGGACCAAAAGAGGAATTGGTCGGCTCAAAGGCGGCGGAGGGCGCCGAAGGCCCGCCGGGTCCAGGCCATGACTCCGGTAAACCCTGGGCAAAGCCTCTTGTGACGGGTCTGCGCTCCTCAACCTCGGGAGTTCGATCAGGCGGGTCAGCGCCGGGAACGCCGATCCCTGGTCCGCCTCGAGGGGATCCGCCGTGTGGGGAAATGGGGTCAACGCCCGTGGCGCGGATGTGGCTCACACTGACGGTGGTGGCAGCACGGGAGCCGCTGCGCCTGGGACGGGGCGCTGCAAGCCTGGGGCGCGAATTCGGCGAAGCTGGATTGCAAGCCCGCCACCCGCCGGCATTAAGGGAACAGATCGAGCCGGAGTTTCCTGCCATCTTACATGGCGGAGGCCGGAGGTCTTGATGATGGGAACCGATCAATACAACGACTCGGCACGGCGCGGTTCGCCGAACTCTGACACTGGGGCGCTTCCAACTGAATCAAGGTCGACGACGGCGCGACAATCTTGAGGGGGCATTCAGGCGGGGCTGCAGTCCCATGCCCTCACTAAATTATCAGACTATGCGCGTGCCATGTTTCGCAGCTGAAGCCAGCTGCGGGCATGCGTCCACGTCCACTCAGGTCCGCCGGTGGGGGTCGGTCCGACGTCCGGGTCGGCGCCAGGATGCGACGCAGGGCAATGTTAGTGCGTCCGGCGTCCACCATCATGGCACCGTGCGACGACGCTTTAGCTTGGTGGAGCGCCTCACCACCCTGACGGGATGGTGCTCTGACAGACGGTGGACTGGGGGCCACCACCTGACGGGACGGTGTCTGACAGACGAGGGGGGCCCACCACCCTGACGGGTTGGCGCCTGACGGACGGTGGACGGGGGGTCACCACCCTGACGGGATGGTGCTTGACAGACGGTGAGCCCGCGGCCGGGGGGGGGGAGAGGTAGGGTGACAGAGTTGCCCTGACGGACGGGTGGTTCTCATCCAGTTTCGGCACGGTTTGTATGTGACCGCCGTCTCAAACATCGCCACGATGTTTTCTGGGGGGACGTCGATCATGTGATTGCAGGACGCCAGAACGTAGCCGCCGCCGCGGCCCAGGATGTCAATCCGTTCTTTGACTTCGGCCACCAACTCGTCTTTGGTGCGCTCCATTTTCTCGATGCCGCCATGAAACGCCAGCCGGTCACCGAACTGCGCCTTTGAGTCCCGCGGCGCCCATGTCACGCGATGAAGTCTGGACGGGGTTTAGGACGTTGACGCCGACTTCAATCAGATCGGGCAGGATCGATACCACGTTGCCGTCGGTGTGATGGATGATGAAGGCGTCCGGCGCCAGTTCATGGATGCGCTGATAGAGGATGCGCTCGCGTGGCTTGATGTAGCGCCGGTACATGGCAGGTGAGATGAGCAGGCTGCGCTCGGCGCCCAGATCATCGGCGACTTCCACCATCGTGACGTATGGGCCGACCTCCTGCAAGAAGAGTGTGTAGACGCCCAGGTAGATCTCGAGCACATGGTCAAGCAGGGCGTCGGCGATTTCAGGTTCGTCATGCATCAACATGAAGAAGTTGGCCATGCCGATCAACGCGCAACCGCGATCCAGAAAGCCGGGCGAAAGGGGATTGCGTGCCACCAGCGCATAGTCTGTCTCGCCGGCAAGTCTGGCCGCATGGGCACCCAATCCTTCCGCATTGTGGAGGCCTGCGGCTGTGGGCCATGCGAAATTTGCCAGGTCATCCATCGTGGGTGATGGTGGCAGCGGGTGTTCGATGGCATTGATGAAGATCCCGGCTTCAATCGAACGAATGCTCCAGGCATCGGTGAAGGAGCCGTCCTCATGCCAGGTGACCGTGTTTTGCGGGCTGCGCTTGAGGAAGATGCGGCGGAAGTCGGCATCAAACGCTTCAAGGATGCGTTCGTCATAGTAGTTGGCGCTGGTACCGGAACGCACCGGCGGGATTGGTTCCAACCCAAGGTGATCCCGCAACCGGAGGTAGGTGTTGTCGAGCAGCATGGTGGCGTTGCCCATCAGGTCGATCGGTGTGCGGTCCGGTTGGCGCCGGCTTAGCGCCAGGATCACGCGCTCACGATGAGAAAGGGACATGAGACTCTCCTACATACCGGTTTGGTTCAAGGTTGATCAACCGTAGAATAAAGATCAGCTTCTTCGCGCATGATGCGCAGTGGGGAGGCGTCGTCCACCGGCCAATCGAGTTGGTCATAGAGTTCAGACAATGGGAGCGTGGCTGGAATACCGTCGAGGGTGATGACAGATTCCAGTTGGTCATAGACACCAAGCAGCCACTTATCATCCGGCTGGCGCGCGAAATGTTCGACCAGCGGTATGTCCTGCGAAATCAGCACGTAATCTCGCAGCGATTCCAGCGTTCGATAGTGGGCGAATTTGGCGCCGCGATCATACGCTGCGGTGGTGCGCGACAGCACCTCGACAATCAAGGTCGGATTGAGCAGTGTGTCCTGCTGCCGATCGTCAAAAACCGACTTCCCACATACGACGGTTACATCAGGATAAGTGTACAGCCCGGTGGCTGCGACTTTGACGCGTAAATCCGAGGGGTAAACGGTGCAGGCGCGCCCTCTGAGTTGCAGCTTAAGACTGAAGATCACGTTGCTGACGATGATGTTATGGCGGGCGCTAGCGCCTGTCATCGCATAGATCGCACCGTTCCAGTATTCGTGTTTCGTTTCCGCAGCGCGTTCGGCGGCAAGGTACGCAGCGGTGCTGATGGATTCGGGTTGCGACGCCTTTACGGGATGGTGCCTGACCGACGGTGGGACGGGGGATCACCACCCGACGGGATGGGCCTGACGGACGGTGGGGGGATCACCACTACGGGATGGTGCCCTGACAGACGGTGGGACGGGGGGGGGGGATCACCACCCGACGGGATGGTGCTGACAGACGGTGGGATGGGGGGATGGCTGGCCACCCTGACGGGATGGTGCGCTGACAGACGGTGGAGGGGGATCACCACCCTGACGGGATGGTGCCTACAGGCGGGGGGGGGGGGATCACACCTGACGGGATGGTGCTCTGACGGACGGCGTCTGGCTGATTAGCGTTGCACGCTGGGCAGGAAAATAGTGGCGGTGCTGAGCGGCTCCCAGACCCAGACCCAATTGCGGAACTGGCCCAGGTGTTTGCCGCCACGGCCGGTCGGGCCTGGATAGATACTGATGATTTCGGCGGAGGGGCCAATCGACACCTCGGTGCCCCAGCCGGCAGGCGCCGGGCAGACGCCGATGCAGGCGGGCAGCACTTTGCCGTCAAGGGTCAGGCTGGCAATCTGGTCCCGGTAGTTTGCAATGATACGCAGTTTGTGCCATTCCGTGTCCGGCTCGAGCCGGGCGATCTTCACCCATCCGCTCGCCGATGATCCCGTCCAGACCCGTAGGTCGCCGAAGCCGGACCAGGGGTTCAAGCCCCATTGAAACCCGATCCCATATTTTTGCCGCGTGGTCTGACCGTCCCAAAGGCCGAGCCCACCCTCGATGGTCTGGGCGTTCAAGCCGTCTGGGTACGCCTGGGTGGGAATATAGGGCACCCGGAATTCATACTCCAGACGGTGCAAATACGCCATCGCCTGGGTGTCGATGACGCTTTGGTGGGTGATGTTGTGCGCCTCAACCCGGCGCTGGGTGACGTTGGCCTGCAACTCCGAATAGTCGTCGTTGTGACGGGTTGCGAGATCGGCGCTGTCCACGGGAGCTTCGCCGGGCGCCACATAAAGCCCATCGCCGACAACCGTCGACCATCCATCAAGATTGGTGCCCCCATAGGCGATGGGCTGGCCGTCGAGTTCGCCAGCCGCCTCAACCACCGTGGGATGGAGCGCAGCCAGGGATCCGGCGGCAGCCGCGCCTAAAGCCATACTTCTGAGAAACTGCCGGCGCAGTTTGTTCATGCCGATACTTCCTTTGACCGCCAAATCGAAGTGCACCCGGTTGTCGCGCCGGTGCCTTATCGGTGGTGATGAGCCGCAACTATCCTGCGGCCACGTAAACGTGGTCGCCATCATACTATAGCGTTGGCCAAATCAAAGTGCATCGGACAGAAGACGAAGCTTCTTTCGCGGATTCGTCAAGAAAAACGGGTCTTGGGGCGAGACCTGGCGGATTAACTACCAACCAGCATGCACTGCGCATGCTGGTTGGTAGTTAATCCGGCTAGGCGTCGTCGCGGCTGTGTTCGATGGCCAACTCGCCCAGCCGGGTAAGATTGGCAGCCGCAACGCCACTGTCAAATGGCTGCGAAAAAATCGCGCTGCCGGCAACGAAACAGTCAACGCCAGCCGCAGCGGCCGGCCCCACCGTCTGCAGTCCCACGCCGCCATCAATCCCAATGTCAAAATGAAGGTTCAGGCGACGTCGCTCTTCCCAGAGCCACGTCGCCTTGTGGAGCACGGCCGCTCTGAACGGTTGGCCACCAAAGCCCGGTTCGACTGCCATTACCAGCACCAGGTCAAGATGGGCGAGCCAAGGGGCAAGCCGTTTCACCGGGCGATCAGGATTCACGGCGACGCCCACCCTGGCGCCACAGTTCTGGATCTGGGTGATCACCGCTTCGAGATCGGCGACGGTGTCTTCTTGCACGATGACCAGATCCGCACTTTCAAAGAGGGGAATGCACTGGGGTGTATTCGCCACTTCGAGGTGGGCGTGCAGTGGCAGGTGCGTGATGGCGCGCAGGTCATCGATCGTCTTCGGGCTGAAGGCAATGTTCGCCACATAGTGGCCGTCCATCACGTCGACATGGATCGAATGCGCGCCGGCACTGGCAACCGCGGTTACCGCATTGCCCAACTGCATGGTGTCTGCCGCCAGGATCGACGGGCTAAGATGAATTGACATAATCTCCTATCCGCGGGCTGCAACATGGCGGACAGTCTCGTGTATCAAATCTTCGACACGGGGATATGTGGCGATGTACTGATCAACATAGAAGCGATATTCATCGTGGGCTGCCTTGTTCGGCTCGATCCGATCACGCACATGCACCATGTCGTCTGCCGCCGTCTGGATGTCAGGCTTTAGTCCGGCCGCTACGGCCGCCAGGATGGCCGAACCCAGGGTGGGCGCATCAGGCACGGCAGTCAGGGTAATAGGGACATTGCTGACGTCGGCATGGATCTGCAGCCAGAGCTTGCTCTGGTGGCCCCACCTGCGCCCACCATCTCATCCACCACATAGCCGTGCTCGCGGAAGCCACGCAGGATGTGTTCGGTGCCATAGGCGACGCCTTCCAGCAAAGCCCGGAAGACATGACCGGTGGTGTGTTTGAGTGAGAACCCGCGCATGATGCCGCGCGCTTCCGGGTCGACATAGGGGGTGCGATTGCCCTGCCAGTAGTCGAGAACGATCAGTCCGTCGGAACCGATCGGCACGGCACTCGCCAGTTCGTTCAAGATGGTGTAGGTATCCACGCCACGCTCAAAGGCGAGTTGCGCTTCCTTGCCGCAGAAGTTGTCACGGAACCATTTGACGACCGATCCGGTCGACACCTGACCACCTTCCACCGTCTGTTGGCCCGGCACAATGGCGTCAGTGTAGGTGCCAAAGATGCCTTTGACGTGGAACGGTTGCGGGCTTTGGCCCAGGACGAGGTGCGAAGAGCCTGTGATAAAGGCGACCTTGCCAGGGCGCACCACATTCAGACCGAGCATGGCAACAAACGCATCGGCGCCGCCTTCGGCCACGGGGATGCCGGCTTTCAACCCAAGCTCGGCGGCGACATCGGCGCGCAGCGTACCCGCCACCACGCCCATGTCCAGCACTGTGGACGGGATATTTCGCCAGTGCGTCGCCCAGACCGATGGTCTCATAGAAGTCCGCCGGCCAGCCGCCTTCGGCGCGATCATAGTAGGCGCGAATGCTGGCGGTATTGATCGAGGCTACCCACTCACCGGTCAAGCGGAGCGTCACCCAATCGACAAAATCGCCGATATAGCGCGCCTGCTGATAGATCGCCGGTTCGTTTTCTTTGATCCAGAGCGTCTTGCAGGGCATCCACTCCGCGGACACATTGCCAAATCCATTGTATTTGAGGGCAGGGTGACCGGAACGGGCGATGCGGTTTGCCTGGTCGGAAGCCCGCACGTCCATCCAGATGATGCCGGGGCGCAGTGGCCGGAAGTTTTCGTCCATGACCACGACGGTGCAACTGGTGGTGTCCACACTCAAGGCTGCAACATCCGCTTTGTCTATGCCGCCTTCATTGAGTGCACGCTGGACCGCGGTCACGAGCGCCTGCCACCAGTCTTCCGGATGTTGCTCGGCCCACCCCGGGCGCGGGTGGAAGAGCGGATAGGATTCCGACCTGAAGATGACCGGATTCCCCGCCAAATCAAAGATGCCGACGCGGCAACTTTCTGTGCCAAAGTCGATGCCCATCACGTATGGCCCGTGACTCATGGTAGGTCGCTCCTTGGATTTATTGACAGTGTGAATGCGCCCCCCTACAATACCACAAATGTGCAAAATCGGCACATATGTGCAACGAGGGACACTTCATGACAGCACCAGCCACTTCCACGCCGGTTGAATTCGCCGGGCTTTCCCGTGAGCAGTTGATGGTAATGTTGCATCAGATGCTGCTGATCCGCGCATTTGAGGAATCAGCCGAACAACTCTACTTTCAAGGGTTGATTCATGGCACGATGCATCTTTCGATTGGGCAGGAGGCCACCGCGGTTGGCGCCTGTGCGGCCCTGCGCCCGGAGGACTATATCCTGTCGACCCACCGTGGGCACGGCCACTGCATTGCCAAAGGTGCAGAGGCAGGATACATGATGGCGGAGTTTTTCGGCAAGGAGACTGGTTACTGCCGAGGCCGCGGCGGCTCGATGCACATGGCCGACGTTGAGACGGGAAACCTCGGCGCCAATGGCATCGTGGCCGGCGGCGTGCCTATGGCGGCCGGCGTGGGGCTTAGCCTGAAGATGCAGAAGCTCGACCGGGTCATCATGGTCTTCTTTGGCGACGGGGCAGCCAACGAGGGCGCCTTCCACGAAAGCCTGAATATGGCTTCAATCTGGGATCTGCCCGTGATTTACTTCTGTGAGAATAATCAGTACGCCATGTCGATGGCGATCGGCAAAGCGGCGCGCATCGAGAATTTGAGTGAGCGCGCCGCGGGCTATGGCGTCAACGGCGTCACGGTTGATGGCAATGATGTCATCGCCGTGTACGAAGCCACCTGCACGGCGGTCGAACACGCGCGTTCGGGTGGCGGGCCCACGCTCATCGAAGCAAAGACCTACCGCTGGAAAGGTCATTCAAAGAGCGACAAACAGCGGTATCGCACCAAAGAAGAGGTCAAGGAATGGCAGGAGCGTGACCCGATCGGCCGGCTGGTTGAGCGGATGCAACGCGCTGGGCTGCTTGACGAGTCTGGGTTCACCCAACTCCAGGCAAAGGTTGACCAAGAGATCGTGGATGCAATCGAATACGCCAAGTCGGCGCCGGAACCCGATCCCGCCACCATTCTGGAGGGAGTCTACGCATGAGCCGCGATCTGACCTACGCAGAAGCGATCCGTGAGGCGATGGATATCGCCAGCGGCCCGTGACACGCGTCTTTCTGGTTGGCGAAGATGTCGGGGTCTATGGGGGCGCCTTTGGCGTGAGTGATGGGTTGTTCCAGAAGTACGGCCCTGAGCGTGTGCTCGACACGCCGATTTCGGAGGCGGGCATTGCAGGGTTGGCCACGGGTGCGGCGCTCACGGGGATGCGCCCGATTGCGGAGATCCAGTTTATGGATTTCATCACGCTCTCGATGGAGCAACTCGTGTTGCAGGCGGCAAAGTTGCGTTTCATGCTGGGTGGCAAAGTAACGGTGCCATTTGTGTTGCGTACGCCGGCCGGCGCGGGAACCGGCGCCGCGGCCCAACATTCCGAAAGCCTGGAGAATTGGTTTGTGCACGTGCCTGGGCTGAAGGTTGTGATGCCAAGCACGGCCGCCGACGCCAAGGGGCTGCTGCTTGCCGCCATCGAAGACCCCAATCCCGTGATCTTTGTGGAGCATAAGCTCCTCTATCGCACGAAAGGGCCCGTACCGGAGGGTTACTATCTCACGCCGTTGAGCCGCAGCGAGGTGAAGCGTCCGGGTAAGGATGTGACCATCGTGGCCACATCGTTGATGGTTGCCCGTGCGTTGGAGGCGGCAACCCAGCTCGCCAGTGAGGGCATCGACGTCGAAGTGGTCGACCCGAGGACGTTGAAGCCGCTCGATCCGGACCCGATCATCGAGTCGGTCTGCAAGACCGGTCGCGTGCTGATCGTGCACGAGGCGGTCAAGACCGGCGGCTTTGGCGGTGAACTAGCGGCGGTCATTGCCGAATCGGAGGCGTTTGATTTTCTCGATGCCCCATCCGGCGGTTGGCGGGTTGACATCCCGGTGCCGTATAACCGCGATTTGGAGCGGAGGATGGTGCCGCAGGTCGAGAACATTGTCGACGCTGCCCGCCGGCTGGTAAAGGAAGCGCGCTGATGGCGACGCCGGTGATCATGCCCAAGTTCGGGATGGCGCAAGAGGATGGCCCGATCTTGCGGTGGCTCAAGCAGCCAGGCGACGTGGTTGAAAGGGGCGACATCCTGCTAGAGGTGCAGACCGACAAAGTGGACATGGAGGTGGAGTCACCCGCCGGCGGCATCTTGGGCGATGTGCGCTTTGGCCCGGATGAGACGGTGCGCGTCACGACCGTGATCGCCACTGTTTTTGCGCCAGGTGAGGCGCAACCGGAGATGGCGCAGCCATCGCCCAGGCCGCAATCTGCCGCTGCCCCACCCAATACAGCAATTGAAAGTCCCCGGTTGACGCCGGTGGCGCAGCGGATGGCGGCAGACCAGCAGGTCGATCTCTCCAATGTCGTTGGCACAGGTCCGGCGGGACGCATCACCAAGGCTGATGTGCAGTTGGCATTGGCCATCGCGGAGCCGGCAACTGATTCCCTGGCGAGCGGTCGTGTCCGCGCCACCGCTGCGCGGCGACTAGCGCGTGAGGGCGAGCTTGCATTGGACGGTATCTGGCACAGGCCCGCTTGGGCGCATCCAGGCGGCGGACATTACTGTAGCACTTGCCACAGCGGCGATGACCGCGGCTCCAGTAGAAACTGCCGCGGGAGTGGCGATGGGTGGCGACGAAGCGCAATTGCTGCGGGGGATGCGGAAGACGATTGCGGTGCGGCTGACGCAGAGCTGGCAGTCGATCCCGCATATCTTCTTGTCCGCGTCGATCGACATGAGTGCGGTCGAGCCGTTGCGCGCGGCTGCAGGCGGATGTGGAGGCGCAGGGGGTGCGGTTGACGCCGACGGTCTTCATTGCCAAAGCGGTGGGAAGCGCCTTGCGCCGGCATCCGCGGCTGAATGCCTGGCTGCGCCAAGAGGGAAATCAATTCTGGCTGGTCGAACAGGCGCAGATCGACCTGGGGATCGCGGTTGCGCTGGCGGATGGGTTGATCGTGCCGGTCGTGCGCGGTGCAGACCAGTTGGGGTTGGCGGCGTTGGCCGGCCGGATTGGCGAACTCGCGGGGCGGGCGCGCCAGGGCAAGCTCAACCCGGACGATGTGGCGGCCGGGACGTTTACGATTTCGAATCTTGGCGCACAGCCGATCGATCACTTCACGGCGATCATCAACGCACCGCAGGTGGGCATCCTGGCGGTGGGCAGGGCGCAGATCCAGCCGGTGTGGGATGGGGGACAGTTTGCACCGCGGCCGATCTTGCAGGTGACGCTGTCGGCGGATCACCGCGCGGTGGATGGGGCGGTGGGCGCGGCGTTTTTGGCGGAGTTGAAGCGGTTGCTGGAAGAGCCGGCGCGGATGCTGTTATAGAGAGCCCGCGGGGAGATTCAACGCGGAGTCGCGGCGTGCGCAGAGGAAGACGCGGAGGAGAAGAAGCGGAACCCATGCAACCCAATCAATCCCACCATTCCGCAACGGAATCGCGTAACCTTGCTACGGAATCGATCGATCTTCTGTCCACGCTGGATTTGGTGCGGGCGATCAACGCTGAGGATGCACTCGTGGCGCCGGCTGTGCGGGGGGTGTTGCCGGCGGTTGCGGCGGCGATCGATGCGATCCGCGAGCGGATGCGGCAGGGTGGGCGGCTGATTTATGTGGGCGCCGGGACTTCGGGAAGGCTGGGCGCACTCGATGCCTATGAATGCGCGCCGACGTACAACGTGCCGGTGGATCGGGCCGTGGCCTGTGTGGCGGGATTGGGTGTAGAACTGCCGCCGGGCGTCGATGGTGAGGACGATGTTGATGCCGGCGCCGCTGCCATTGCGGGGCTGGGCGTAATGACGCTCGATAGTGTTGTCGGGATCGCCGCCAGTGGTCGCACCCCGTATGTGCTGGGGGCGATGAACGAAGCGCAGCGGCGCGGGGCGCTGGTGGTGAGTCTGGCGTGTGTGGATCCGTCCCCGGTGAGCCCTGCGGCGGACATTGCGATTGCGCCGGTCGTTGGACCTGAAGTCATCACCGGGTCGACGCGCATGAAAGCCGGCACGGCGCAGAAGATGGTGCTCAACATGCTATCGACCGGGGTGATGATCCGGCTGGGGAAGACGTATGGCAATCTGATGGTCGACATGCAGGCGAGCAATGCGAAACTGCACGGCCGCGCCTGCCGGATCGTAGCGATGGCCGGTGGATTGAGTGTTGCCGATGCGGCTCTGCTGCGTGCGTGCGACGGCGAGGTGAAGACGGCCATCGTGGTGGCATTAACGGGGGTTGCACCGGCTGATGCCAGGGAAGGCTCGAAGCCGCAGGGGGGTGGTACGAAGTGCGTTGGCTAACGTAGGTGTTAACGCCTGACCGCCCGGCGCGGGTGACTTTCCTGCAACCGGGCATTGTCTTCCCTACGTCATATTGTGTGTGCCTCGACGAAGTTAACTACGTCATTTACTGGAAATATCGCTAGGATAGTCCATGCAGTAACGCTCGCGGATTGACCGACAATTGACCCATGTGCACCGGTAATGTTCGCTTTATATTGGCGTAGAACACTCCCGGTGCACGGCGAGACCGTTGGTCGCGGGTCTTCATGACCGGGAGCACAGGTTTGCGGCGAGCACAGGTAGCGTTTCCATCGTTCTAGGTGTCTGACGGCGCAAGCCAGTCGGGTCGAGTGGAAGGGGATGGAAATGAAACTGCTCGCAACGCAGCCTGTAGCCTGCCGGCGCTACCCGGTCATGTTTGGTTTGCTGGCAAGCCTCTTCGTCGTGAGCGCCACCTTTGCGCTCTGGTTTGACCCCAATGTCGCGCACGCAGCAGGTCAAATTGACATGCCTGGCCCTGCGGGCAGCGGGAGGTTTGGCTCCGCCGTGACGGTATTGCCCAACGGCAACTTCGTCGTCACCGATCCCGCATACGACATCCCAGATGGTGCGATCAACGTTGGTGCGGTCTATCTCTATGACGGCGTCACGCATGCCATGATCAGCGTGGTGATGGGCAGCACAGCCGAGGATCAAGTGGGTTCTGATGGCGTGACCGTGCTGAGCAACGGCAGCTTTGTCATTCGTAGCCCTAATTGGGCGAATGGTGCAGCCACCATGGCCGGAGCCGTCACGTGGGCGGATGCCACTGTTGGTATCACCGGGACCGTATCTGCCGCCAATAGCCTCGTGGGCAGTACGGTCAATGACCGCGTCGGTTATAGCCCGTTGGCGGTGCTGAGCAACGGAAACTACGTGGTACGCAGCATGTTTTGGTCAGATGGAGCGGTAACCAAGGTGGGCGCAGTCACGTGGGGTGACGGCACGACTGGCGCTACAGGTGTTGTCAGTGCCGCAAACAGCCTCGTGGGAAGTTCGGTCAATGACTATGTCGGGTCACAGTACCCAACACTGCTCAACAACGGCAACTATGTAGTGCTTAGCCCGGATTGGGACTACAGCAGCTTCGCAACCAACGCCGGCGCAGTCACTTGGGGGAACGGGTCCACCGGCTCGACTGGCGTCGTAAGCGTCACGAATAGCCTGGTTGGCACCAGGTACGATGATCAGGTCGGCTACGGCGGTGTCACGGCACTCACCAATGGCAACTATGTGGTCGCAAGCCCGAACTGGAACACGGGCAGTTCAAGCAAAGTGGGCGCCGCTACATGGGCCGACGGCAGCACCGGCATCACCGGCACGGTTTCTGCGGCCAACAGTCTTGTTGGCACTGCGACCTACGATTACGTGTCCATAAAAGGTATCGTTGCCCTCACCAACGGTAACTATGTCGTCGCCAGTCCCCAGTGGGGTAATCGTGTGGGCGCTGTGACATGGAGCCTGGGCACGCACGGCATCACCGGCACAATCAACATCACCAACAGCCTGGTCGGTGGCGTAACCAATGATTATGCCGGCTATTATGGCGTGGTCGCGCTTACGAACGGCAACTATGTCGTCCTCACGCCAAGTTGGCAGAATTATACCGGCGCGGTCACGTGGGGCAACGGCGCCACCGGCATCACGAGTACGATCAGTGCCGCCAATAGCCTGGTCGGTACAGCGGCCAATAATTGGGTTGGATATCGGGGCGTATTGGCGCTGACAAACGGCAACTATGTGGTGAACAGTGCACGGTGGGACGACGGCGCAGTGGCCAATGTCGGCGCGGTGACGTGGGGCAACGGCGCCACCGGTATCACCGGCACGATCAGTGTCGCTAACAGCCTTATCGGCAGCAAGACCGACGACTTTGTCGGCAATGACCAATATATCGGTCTGTATGCACTGACTAACGGCAATTATGTCGTGGTCAGCCCGCAATGGGACAACGACGCCGCCACCGATGCCGGTGCAGTGACGGGGGAACGGCGCCACGGGACAAGCGGCATCGTTGGCGCTGCCAACAGTCTGGTTGGCAGCACCGCAAATGATCGATTAGGCCTGAGCGGGCTGACGAATGGCTCGGTGGCCGTGCTCATCAACGGGAACTATGCGGTCTACAGCCAATACTGGACAAACGGTGCGGCCGCAAATGCCGGTGCGGTCACCTGGGGCAACGGCGCTACTGGAATCTCAGGACCGGTCAGTGCCAGCAACAGCCTGGTCGGCGTCAGAACCGATGACAAGGTGGGAAGTTCTGGCGTTACGGCACTCACCAATGGCAACTACGTGTTCCTAAGTCCAAATTGGGCGAACGGGACGGCAACCAAGGCCGGTGCGTTCACCTGGGGCAACGGGTCAACCGGCCTTACCGGCACATTAACCTCCACCAATAGCGTTGCCGGCGCCCGTATAGACGACCAACTTGGCACAGGCGTGATCCGATTCGCCACGGGGCGTTACGCCGCCTACAGCATGTATTGGGACAACGGAGCGATCTGGAACGCCGGCGCCGTCACCTGGGGCAACGGGATTAGGAGCATCACCGGCACGATTACTGTGACAAACAGCGTCGTAGGTGCTCGGTACGGGCCCACCACCATGATCATCGGCTATGATGCTGTCAACAGCCAACTGATTGTGGGGCGACCGATTGAGAACATCGTATCGTTCTTTGATACACGTGAACCGCCGCTTCTCCAACTGAGCAAAACAGTGCAGCCGGCGACAGCAGTCGCCGCCGGCACTGCCGTCACCTATACGATTGTCCTGGTGAATCTCGTGGATGGGGTCGATCATAGCGTCTTCTTTACGGATACGCTGCCCGCAGCGACAAGTTTCGCCCGCTGGGTTGATCAAGCTGACGCTGAACGCACGAACGATCAGATCACATGGCGGGGCGTACTTACCGGCTCACAACCGGTCACCATTACGTTCCAGGTGACAAACACGACCTGCGCGGCGGCTATCACGAACACGGCGCTGTTCAGTGGCAGTGTGCATGCCGGCGCCGCAAGTGCGACCTATACGGCGGCCAAAGCTGAGACCAGCACCACGCTGGAAAGCGGGCTAAACCCGGCGACCTACGGGCAGAGCGTTGTGTTATCCGCCACGGTGGTGGTGGACTCGCCCTGCGCCGTCACCCTAAGCGGCGAGCAGATCGCCTTCCAGGAGGGGGCGACGACGCTTGGCCTGGCTACCCTCGATGCCAACGGCGTGGCAACCTACACGGCCAGTCTGCTCAGTGGTGGCGTGCATACGCTGACTGCCGTGATTGACAACTCCACTGTCTTGTCGAGCAGCAGCTCGTCTGACCTGGTGCAACTTGTCAACAAGGCCGCGCAGACGATCACGTTTGACCCGTTGATCGACCGGCCATACGGCGTCGAGGCATTCACGGTGACTGCTGTCGCGTCATCGGGTCTTACCGTTGTGTTCACGACGACGACGCCAAGCGTCTGCACCGTGAGTGACAATCGTGTCGACCTCGTTGCTAGCGGTGTCTGCACGCTCAGCGCGAGCCAACCCGGCGACAACAACTATCATGCGGCCGCGAATGTCGACCGCAACTTCAATCTCACCTGCGGTGAACAAGTCATCGTCAACTCAAATGGCGACAGCGGTTATCGTACGTTGCGCGGGGCCGTCACCAATCTCTGTGAGGGCGGCACGATCACCTTTGCTCCGCTGCTTGCCAGCCAGACGATCACGTTGACGAGTGGCCAGGCGCTGACCGTCACCAAGCGCATGACGATTACCGGGCTGGGCGCCGACCTGCTGGCGGTGAGCGGCAATGATGTGACGCGCCTCTTTGTCATTGATCCTGGCGTGCATGCGGTCATAGATGGGTTGACGCTTCGGGATGGTGGACTTACCGGGGCCAAGAATGGTGCTGGGATCCAGAACAATGGCGCCTTGACGGTGACCAACAGCGCGCTCCTCAGCAACAGCACCGAAAACATGGGGGGCGGCATCTATAACACCGGTGCGCTGACCCTCATCAGTTCCACGGTCGCCAGTAATCGTGCCTCGCGTGGCGCCGGGATCTACAACGCCGGTGCGCTGGCGCTGCAACACATCGTGCTGACAAACAATGATGCGAGCACGAACATGGTGGAGGCATCTATAGCACTGGTGCTGGGACGGTCAGTGACAGCACCTTTGACAACAACATCAGTGGCTATGGGGGCGGCATTTATAGCAGCGGGCGTTTACCATGACCGATAGTCTCTTCAGTGCCAATCAGACGTAGGTCGGCGGTGGGTCCGGGATCAACAATGCCGGAACCATGCTGGTGCAACGCAGCAGCTTCATTTCGAATACCAGCAACTCTGGCGCCGGCATCAACAACTCTGGCCTGGTCGCTATCGATGAGTGTACATTCAGCGACAATTCGACCACCGGTTACGACGGTGCTGGGTTGAACAACTCCGGAACTGCAGTCGCAACCAACAGCACGTTCGTCGCGAATCGTGCCTTCAAATAGTACGCTGTTCGACAATGCTGCTAATCCGAGTGGCAGCGGCGGTGGGATCTACAACAGTGGCCCATTCGAGCTGCGCAACACCCTGATTGCCGGCGCCATCACCGCCCCGAACTGCGTCAACACCGGCGCGATGATCGTCAATGCGAACAATTTGGTGGAGGACGGCTCTTGCAGTGCTCTATGGAACGGCGATCCGCTGCTCGGCGCGCTGGGCGATTACGGTGGTCCTACCTGGACGTTGCCGCTGCTGCCGGGCAGCCCGGCCATCGACACCGCCAATGCGGCGGACTGCCTGCCCACCGACCAGCGCGGCGTCACGCGTACGCCCGCTGCCTGCGACATTGGCGCCTTTGAATCGCAGGGCTTTACCCTGACGCTGGTGGGTGGCGATCGGCAACGCACCCCCGTCGATTTCGTCTTTGGCGAACCGCTCACCCTCACGGTGGAAGCCGGTTCCTGGCAAGGGAAGGCCGAACCAATCGAAGCCGGTCAGGTTACCTTCGCCGGTCCCTTCACCGGCGCCGGCATCACCCCCGTCACGCAGACGACAGCCGTGGCCGCCGATGGCGTTGCGGCGATAGCGCTCACGGCGAATCACGTGACGGGTGTCTACTCGGTGACAGCTACGCTCCAGGGCGGCAATCCGCCGCTCGCTTACACGCTCACCAACTTCGCGCCGACGACGCCTACCGTGACGAGCGACCCCGGCACCGCGGTCTTCGGCCAGGTCGTGACGTTTACCGCGGTGGTCACTGCCCCCTACGGCGTGCCCACCGGCTCGATTACCTTCACCTTCGCCAGTACCGATGTCGTGGCGCCGCTGGTCGATGCCATGGCCACCATGACCCGCAGCGACCTGGCCGTGGGTGACCATGTCGCGGTGACCGTTTACGGTGGCGAAAGTTATTTCGACCCGAGCCAATCCGCACCTTATACGCAGACCGTCATCCGCGCCGGCAGTGAGATTACGGTTACGACTGCGCCGAATCCGTCGGCCACCACGGACACTGTGACCTTCACCGCCACCGTGACCGCCCTGCCGCCTGGCGCCGGTCTCCCTACGGGCGACGTGACCTTCACCGTGGGCGCCACGGTCTTCACCGCCCCATTGGACGTTAACGGTATCGCCACGGCGCAGCGCAACGACCTGGCCGTCGGTGTGCATGCCGTCAGCGCCGCCTATCCGGGTGACACAAACTTTACCGCTGCGACAGTGAACGGCGCCGGCCAGGTGGTGCAGGCAACGCTCACCGTTTTCGTGGACGGCACGGGCGTGGGGTCCCTGGCAAGCGAACCGGCCGGAATCAATTGTAGCGGAACCTGTCGTGCCCGCTTCGACCCGAGCACGTTGGTGACCGTGACGGCCACGCCGCTGATCAGCTCAACCTTCACCGGCTGGAATGGTGCAGTGAGTGGGGTGGGCAACCCCGCCGTGTTGACCATGGACGCGGACAAGGCGCTCACGGCCACCTTCACCATCAAGACCTATGTCATCACCCCGACCGCCGGGGTCAACGGCAACATCACGCCCGCTACACCGCAGACGCTGATCTATGATGCCGGCGCGCGCTTCGATATCATCGCAGACCCGCACCACCACATACTGGACGTGGCAGTCGACAATGTTTCGGTGGGCGCCGTCAGTGCCTACACCTTCACGCACGTGACGGTGGACCATGTCATCACCGCCGCCTTTGCCATCGACACGCACACGTTGACGGTCGTCAAGACGGGCGCAGGCGTGGGGTCTGTGGCGCAGGAACCCGCGGGGGCGGTCTTTGACTATGGGACAGTGATCACCCTGACGGCCCAGCCGGTGCTGACTTCAACCTTCACTAACTGGAGCGGAGACGCCAGCGGAACCACCAACCCGCTCCTTGTCACGGTCGATAGGGACAAAGAAATCACAGGCACCTTCATCATCCATCCACGTCGGGGCTCAACCCTGCCTACGTTGGTGACGTCATCGTCTTCACGGTGGAGGTGGCAGAGAACATCGGCCCGTTCGGTGTACGCGCTGCCGATGGCCCTACCGGGCAAATCGAACTTAGCGACCCAACAGGCGCCATCTCGGTGACCGGGGAATTGGTGAACGGCGGTGTTCAACTCGAGTCGTCCAGCCTGGATGCGGGCAGTTACAGCGTGACGGCGGCGTACAGCGGCGACACCTACCATGAGCCGTCGGTTTCGAACCTCGTGGTCCAAATTGTGAACAGATACGCCACCGTCACCAGCCTGAAACTCGCCCCGAACCCTGTGCTCCTCGGTGACCAGGTTTACTTTACCGCCACCGTCGCCTGGGACTTTGGGTTTGATGTCGCCGGTCTGGCGCCACAAGGCGACCCGATCCTCGGTCCAACCGGCACGGTTGACGTTCTGGCCAACGGTGTGCCCGTGGCCAACGCCCAGCTCAGCAACGGCGTGGCGCGCATCCATAGCGCTGTCCCCATGACCGGCGCGGTCTCCATCACGGCGCATTACCGCGGGGATCGGGCCAGTGCCCCCAGCGTCAGCAAGGAAGTCACCCTGCGCATCAAGCACCGCACCAGCACCGTCATCCTGACCACCGCCCCCAATCCTTCGCAGCCCGGCGCCACCGTCGTCCTCACCGCCACCGTCCAGGCCACGCCGGTGGAGTTGACCTATCAGCCGGGAATTGATTCTCAGGCTGATCTCGGTCCCACCGGCGAAGTCATTTTCGCCGCACAGGGCGTTGAGCTCGGCCGCAGCGCCATCGTAAACGGAATGGCCAACCTGGATTACGCCCAACTACCTGAGGGCAGCCACACGCTGACCGCCCGCTATCCCGGCGACGACACCTTCATCGGCAGCACGTCCGCCCCCTATGTACAGGTGGTGCAGCCGCTGCCCACGGCCGTCAATGACGCCGCTGGCGTGGTGCAGGGGCAAGTGAGGAAGGTCGAGGTCCTGGCGAACGACCGCGACCCTGCGGGCGGCGGGTTGACCGTCACCTCCGTGACGCAGCCGGCGCATGGCACAGCCATCATTGGCGCCGCTGGTCAGTTCGTCTATTTCAGGGCTGCAACCAATGCCAGCGGGCTGGAGAACTTCACTTACACGGCCACCGACGCGAATGGCAGTACGTCAACGGCGCTGGTATCTATGTTGGTGGCATCGCAAGGTGGAGGGCAGGGTGTGCCGTACGTTGCAGCAGTCGATCCTGCACTTGGCGCCAACCTGGCCTTCACCGCGAGCGGAACTGTTGTGGACTTGGAGGTGTCACCCGGCTTCTACACCGGCACGCTGCCGCCGGGCGACACTTTCTTCATGGCATTTACGCCTTACATCACGGCGACCGGCAATACGACCACGCCACCGGCCGGCTTCAAGTTTGGCAACTTGCAGTTCGACCTGACCTCGTATGCCACCGGCACGCCGCTGCACGGGGTGACCTTCGCCATCCCGCTCACCTTGACGATTGACTATGACCCGGCAATGGTGGATAACCTCGATCCGGCGACGCTGGGGCTTTTCCACTGGGATGGCAGCGAGTGGAGCACCGATGGCATCACGATCGTGGAGCACAACGTGACAGAGCACAAGGTCACAATTGCCGTCAGCCATCTGAGCGAGTTTGCGCTCTTTGCCGCGCCGGCAGGGCCGGTGGTGACGGACCACATCTATCTGCCGAATCTGCAGGACGACGACATCCCGCCGATCGGGCCTGAGTCAGGGTTGGTCAAACCGGCGCCGACAAAGACGCCGGTTGCACCGCTGCTGTTTGAGATAGTTGAGCAGGTGTTCTTGCCGGCGATGGAGAAGTGAGGAGTTGAGGAGCGCTACCATGGGGTCCTGACGAAAACCGATAACTACCATAACGTTTACAGTAATTCGCTGATCGCGAAAGTGTGGTGAACGATAGCCATTCTGGAGCATTTGGGTCAGCAAACCATCTGCTTCCTCAGCGGTGATAAGCTCGGCCTGGGTTGCCTTGAGCAGGAGGCCAAGGGTGCCCGAAATGGCGATGCCAAGTGCG
>JADJPH010000005.1 GCA_016713335.1 Candidatus Fredericiella danica
CTTCAAGCACGCAGCCACTGGGCGCTCCGGAGCGTACGAGTAGCGAACCCGTGATCGCCCGCATCCCCACGTTCCAGCCACCGTTGAGGTCCGAACGATACAGCACCGGGAGCAACCCGCCAGCACTACTCAAGCGCGATCTCCCCAAGTTGCGCTGGATCATACTTCTCGCCTATAGGTAGATGCGCACCATCCGGCCGGTACATCAACTTCGATTTCATCCACGTCCGGCGGCAAATCGGGTAGTAGCACCATCTCATATTCATCAAGCACCCGCCACGCCTGGATGCCACCGCGTGGTGACCAGACTACCCCCGCCGGGTTATCATTGCCGGCAACCTGTGCCAGATCGCCGTACCTGCATCCCGGCGCATGAGATGTGTAAAGACCGTCCAGTCTGCCAGAGGCGCCGCATCCACACGCCAATCCTGGTGCCAGATAGAGCACCCGCCGGCCTCGTGGTGGCCATCTGGATGTCGTAGCCGGCAAGACCAATCTGCAAGTCGCCCAACTGCGCTGTGACTTCGTGCTGCGGCGGACGCCAGCAGCCTCACCGGGCGGACGGGTGTAGAAATTTGCGTACGGCTTCCCGTCATCCAAAATCGTCTCGAGATCAATGGCGTGCGGGAGGACCTCTGGTAGGGTGAAGCGTGCGAAAATCCTCATCCTCGATCACGATGTAGGTTTCAGGAGCAGCCGTCGCACCATCGTGCACCGGGAACGCCTTGCGACCATCAAAGCTGGGCGGCGCCGCATGGGTATGCCCCCGCGCCGTCCAGGCAAATGCGTCAGATCGGTCGGCGTCCCGCAGGGTCACGTAAATCGCCTCGCTTGCGGCGCGCTAGCTTCGCGGCCAATCTGCCGCAGCGGCGTCAAATGCGTGAAACAGGTCGGGCAGCGCTGCCCCAGCGGTAGAAATAATCATAAGCGGAATTGAGCGCACCGGCCGCGATCAGGGCACACCACCCATACACCCCAATTAGCCGCAGTTCACTTTCCCGTTCCCGCCGCAGTCCGCACAAGCAGATCCAGCAGCAGCGCCAGAGCGCAACTGGCGCAGCGGCATGGGGATGCGATGGAAGTGCGGCGCCTACTCGGTGCCCCAGCAGTAGCAGCCCAACGACCCAATCACGGGATTGCCGAGCAGGATTGGCGATGCGCAGCAGCGCAATGATTGCCGGCAAGGAAGGTGCAGTGCCACCAGTTCAGGGCAGCTTCACGGCAGGTTAAAACGGTCACGAGGTCGCCCGTCCCCGGCACGGGGAGAAACATGCACTGGCCAGCGCATTTTGCGTGGATCTTGATGCTGCACTACCGGTCGGCAATCTGCGACGGGCGCAAGAGCGCCGGCTAGTTCTGCGCAAAAAGATGAGGAGCGGCGTGACGAAGCAGCAGCGCCAGACCAGCGGCGATCACGGACCCTGTGAGTTGGCGACGCCGGACCGCGACTGTCATCTCACCGGATGGCGGCGTTGGCGCCACCACAACACCGGCGCAACCAGGACCATCAGGGTGGGACGATCCACTGCACCCTGATAGGTGTGCAGCGCTGCTGTAACCACAGCCCGCAGCCAACGTAAGGCCCACCGGGCGCCGGTGCGCCAGCCGCGCAAACAAAGCCAGGTGGAGGCGGCCCACAACAACGGCACAATCACCGGTTCGATGCCCGCGCGGCTGAATGAACATGCCAACGCATGGTGGCCAGCAAGCTGCAACAAAGAAGGGCTGGCGCGAAGTCAGCCGCTTTGGATCGAACCGGCGAAGTTCATCGCCAGGGCGAAGACACCGGCGACACCGGGCACGCCAGACGCGGCCGTGGTGCGCGGCGAAAGCGGCCCGCTTCACCACCAAGAAACGGAAAAGGCCAAAGGTGATGGCGTTGGCATAGGCATTGAGCGGGAACACGCCGTTGCCCGTCAGAAAAACCGGACGGTAGGCACTGTCGGTCAGGATCCGCCGCCTCAAGACCTTCAAATGATTCGTCTAAATGGAAGCCCGGTGGTAGCGCCGGCAGTTGCCCAGAAACGAAAGACGATGGCAAGTCGAAGAATGCCCACCAACACAAAGGCGCGCACCATAGGCGGTGAGTGTAGCACAGTGCGCGCAATCTACGATTTGAAGGTCAGGTCAGGTTCAAAGACTGATGGCTCTTCGAGCCATCCGTCTTTGAACCTGACAGCGCCGCTCCGACGCACTCTTCCCCTATGCTGCAGCCACCGCGGACGGAGTCGAGGAATGTCAGGCCCCATATGGGCGCGCGCCCGGACAGGCGTGGAAGCAATTTCGCTGGGCGCCGGCAGATGTGGCGCAACCGTCACATGCCCATCCGACACCTGGCTGCTGTGCCGCATACTCACGGGCAATGCCACGACCAGCGTCAAATCAATCACACTGTTTCGACTACCAAAGCTATTGTTCGCATTGCCGTCCGCATGGAAGTCCGTCTGCCAGCGACCGTCGATGATGTACCGGAACTCATAGTACTTGCCCATCGGCATATCGATCGAAGCACGCCACACCCGTCGCGGTCCTGACGCATTGGCGTCTCACTCTCGTTCCACGCGTTGAAACTACCTGAGACAAAAATATGGTCTGCCCACACACATGACGGGAGTTCAAAGACCACGCGGATGCAACCTGGCTGATTGGAGGGAACTTTGTAAATCATGGTCTTTCTCCTGTAGGAATCGTCTGCCGTTGACGAACAGCCAACCACGGGGTGAATCAGGTTGGACAAAAGCTTGCGAAAGCCTATTCAAAATCCGCTTAAACTACAGTTTCGTAAGCCTTCTGATGATACCAGAATAAAACTTCAACACAATGGACAATCGGCAGGCGTTACTTCTCGGGCATCAGCCAAAAAATTAGATTCAAGCCGAGGCGAATCAAGCCAAACCAGGAAGCCAACTAGACAATTTGCACAACTAAGCCCATTCTTACGATCGGAAACTGTTTCGCCTTACCTTTCCATCATAACACACTTCGCAACAAATGAAAATGAGAACAACGTTAATATTAGACAAATGTAGGGGTCTGGCTCCAACAAATGAACCAGACCCCTGAAGAATACCTTACTTTCATGAAATAAACACTACGATTGCCCTACAATCCGCAAACACCCCGCAGTGCAATTACAAGACCTTAAGCCACTCTTGGCCTACGCTCAGCCTACGACAATATTAACCAGTTTATCAGGCACCACAATCACCCGCTGCACCTGCTTGCCAGCCATCCAGCGGGCACATTTTCCAGCGCCAGCGCCTGTTGCTCCAGCGCGGCGCCATCCATACCCGGCGCCACCGTCAACTTGCTCGCGTACCTTGCCGTTGACCTGGACGACAACGATAACTTCATCCTCCTGCGCCTTCTCCAGATCAGCCTCGGGCCAGCGCTGCAGATGCACACTGGACGTGTTGCCTTCGACGTGCCACAACTCCTCGCTGATATGCGGGAAGATCGGCGCCATCATCAGCAGCAAACTGCGGATTGCCTGGTTCCAGACGGGCGTGTTCACCAGACTGGTTTCTTTCGCGCGCACCAGGCTGTTGTTCCAGTTCCATCAACGCCGCAATCGCCGTGTTGAAGCGGAAGTTGCTCAGCGCATCTGTCACTTTGATGATCGTCTGGTTCAACTTCCGTTCCAGCGCGCGCACCTCGTTGGGATCCGGCGCGATGTTCGGATCCAACGTCGGGTTGGTCATTTGCGGATCGTCGGTGACCACGCCCCACACCCGATGCAGGAAGCGGTGGACGCCCTCGATTGCGTTCATGTCCCAGGGCCGCCCATATCCACGGACCAATGAACATCAGATAACCACGCACCGTGTCCGCCCCATAACGGTCGACGAACTCGTCCGGGTTGATCACGTTGCCACGGCTCTTCGACATCTTCTCGCCGTCTGGCCCCAAGACCATCCCCTGGTTAAACAAACGTTGCATCGGCTCGTCAAAGTTGACAACGCCCAGATCGCGCAGCGCCTTGGAAAAGCGTGTACAGCAGATGCATCGTGGCGTGCTCAATGCCCCCGTGTACTGATCCACCGGCAGCCAGTAGGCGCCCTTTACCTTGTCCCACGGCATATCATCCGCCTTCAATGGCTCGCCCTGCTTCCAGTTGGGCGACACGCCAAACGTACTGATACCAACTCGAGCACATAAAGGTGTCCATTGTATCGGTCTCGCGTTCCGCATCGCCGCCGCACGTGGGGCACTTCACGTATCTAAACCCTTCATGATACTTCAGTGGGCTCTCACCGGTCGGCCTAAACTCGGCATCATCGGGCAGCAGCACCCGGCAGTTCTTCATAGGCACTGGGACCACGCCACACGTTGGACAGTAGATAATCGGAATCGGCGCCCCCCACATCCGCTGCCGGCTGATCAACCAGTCGCGCAGCCGGTAGTTCACCGCGCCGACGCCCAGATTCTTCTCCTCCAGCCACTGAATGACCTTGGTCACGGCCCTTCGACCGGTGTCCCGTCAAACGGACCGGAGTTGATCATCGCGCCGTCTTCTTTGCCTGCATAGGCCCCAGCCAATGGACCCGTGGCGCCATCCGGTCCGGTAATCACGCGCCGGATCGGCGGTTGATACTTCGTCGCAAAGGCAAAATCACGCTCATCATGTGCAGGCACCGCCATGATCGCACCCGTGCCATACCCCATCATGACGTAGTCGGCGATCCAGATGGGGATCATTTCGCCGTTGACAGGATTGCGCGCAAAGCCACCGGTGAAGACACCCGTCTTTTTCCTTGTCCGCCGCACCGCGCTCGATCTCGTCCATGCGCGCCGCTGGGCTTTGTACGCAGCGACGGCGCTGCGATACTCGACCGTGGTGACCGAGTCGACCAGTGCATGCTCGGCGCCAGCACCATGAACGTGGCGCCCCACAGCGTGTCCGGGCGCGTCGTACAAGATCTCAGCGGATCACCCTGTTCCGTATGGAACGTCACTTCAGCGCCGATGGTCCGGCCAATCCAATTGGTCTGCATTACCTTGACGCGCTCTGGCCAGTCGATCTGCGCCATGTCGTCCAGCAGTTCGTCAGCATAATTGGTAATCCGGAACTTCCACTGTTCCAGATTCTTTTTGATCACCGGTGTGCCACACCGCTTCACAATGGCGATCATCACCCCAGACCTGCTCGCGCGCCAGCGTCGCATTCCGGGTCGGACACCAATCCACCGGTGCATACTCGCGATAGGCAATGCCCGCATCACAGAACTTCCGGAAGAACCATTGGCTCCATTTGTAATACTCCGGATCCGCACTGACTGCCTCACTATCCCAAGCCCACATCGCGCCCATGCGGCGCAATCAGCAGTGCGCATGCGCGCGATGTTGCCCACGTCCATTGGGCTGGGTGTGCGCCACGCTTGATCGCGGCGTTCTCCGCCGGCAGACCAAGGCATCGAAACCAATCGGGAAGAAGACGTTGTAACCCATGCATCCGCTTGAAACGGGCTGCAGCATCGCTCGGCGTGTAGGCATACCAGTGCCCGGTGTGCAGGTCGCCAGATGGGTAAGGTAGCATGGTCAATGCATACCACTTCGGCTTGCCTTCATCCATCTGCGTCTTGTCAATTCCCTGCTCTTCCCACACAGTCTGCCACTTCGTTTCAATCGCAGCCGGGTTGTATCGTTCTGACATGATGAGCTCCGCTTGTGTTGCGTGTTTCGTTGTACGCTCTCTACCATTGCCGCACATGGTACGCAACACGAGATACGTGCTACGCAGGATGTGATACGCAATACGGGATACGCTTAATTGGTGCCCGCACGAGTTCGTCTACGGGCTATCTAAGCAAAAGCGAGTAAGCCACCGACATTTCGCCCGGTAGCGGATGAGGTCGATATGCGGAAATCGTTCGAGGCAGTCATCGAGCTACTCATAATGACCACAGTGTAACACGGCTGTCAAGTGGCGCCCCAAATTCCGAAAACCGCAAACGTCATCGCTCAGTACAATAACGCGGCTCGATCAACCGGCGTGCGCGAAACATCAAATTTTGTGTGCTATGAGACACAGCGCCTCACCGCGCTTTCCAGCACAATGCGACCACCCCGCTCGTCGCTCTAACGGCTTTACTTTCACAGAGGAGAAGACTAATGCAACCGCGTACTGTAGTTCGTCTGTTCATTCGTTTCATGCTTGTGACCGGATTGTTCCTGTTGTCTGCACAAAGCCTCTTTGCGCAGAGCGACATCCCAATCATTCCAGCCGCGCAAGATGAGGCGGGATCGATGCCGGATGAAATCGGTGAGGCGAGTATGGTCGACGCAACGGATGCCGCAGCCGTTGCCGAGACTGAAGTGAACCCCGAAGGCGAGGATCTGACCGGTGCCGACACAACGGATGACCCGAGCCAGTTTGAGGGTCACGAACCCCCCGAGTTCGCCGCCGGTAGCGTCACCACGCAAGTCGAGATCACGGAAGACGGCGAAACCCCGGTCGCTATCGCCGCGGCGAGCCTGCTCTTCATGCCCGCCGTGACCGGGAATGACGCCGCCATTGCCCAGGTGGAGTCGATGGAAGCCGCGAGCGCGGACGGGACGTCGTCGGTCACCGGTAGCCCCACCCTCCTGGGCGACTTCAACGGCGATGGGCGGGACGATCTGGTCGTCGGCGTGCCCTACGAAGACACCGGTCTGGCCAACGTCGGCTTTGTTCACGTCATCTTTGGCGGCGGTGCCGGTCTGGCAGCAGCAGGCAACCAGTTCTGGTCCCAAGATTCCGCAGGCATCGCCGACGTCAGCGAAGCCAACGATTACTTTGGGTGGTCACTCGCCGTAGGCGCGTCAACGGTGACAATCGCGACGATCTCGCCATCGGCGTCCCCTACGAAGACATCCCTGGCGTCGTGAACGCTGGCGCCGTCAACGTGATCTATGGCCCCCTTGGCTTCGCCGGCAACCAGATCTGGACCCAGAACACGTTCGGCGTCCTCGATGTCGCTGAAGCCAACGATCTCTTCGGTATGGCGCTTACCGTGGGCGACTTCAACGGCGACAACCGTGATGACCTCGCCATCGGCGTCCCCAATGAAGACTGGGGCGCCGTTGCCGACGCCGGTGCGGTCAATGTGCTCTACGGCGCCGCTGGCGGTTTGTCTGCGGTCAACAATCAGTTCTGGAGCCAGACGACCGCAGGCGTCCTCGACGTGGTCGAAGCAGGCGATGCATTCGGCCGCTCACTGGCCGCCGGCGACTTCAACAGTGACGGACGCGATGACCTGGCTGTGGGCGTCCCCTGAAGACATCGGCGCCATCGCCAACGCCGGCGCTGTCAACGTCCTCTATGGTTCGGTGGCTCGGCTCACCGCTGCCGGCAACCAGTTCTGGAATGAGAACACCGCCGGCATTGCGGGCATCTCCGAGGCCAATGACAACTACGGCTGGTCGCTCGTGGCCCTCGACTTCAATGCCAACAATCGCGATGACCTGGCCATCGGGATTCCCTATGAGGACTTCGGGGCGCTCACCAACAATGGCGCGGTCAACGTCATCTTCGGCGCTGCGGGTGGTCTGAATGCCGCCGGCAACAGCGTGACCTGGCAGAACGCCGCAGGCGTCCTCGATGTCGCCGAAAGCAACGACATCTTCGGCTACGCGCTCACGGCCGGTGACTTCAACGGCGACAACCGCGATGACCTCGGGGTCGGCGTGCCGTACGAAGACGTCGGTGCAATCGTCAACGCGGGCGCCGTCAACGTTCTGTACAACCTCTTCGCAGGTGGCAACCAATTCTTTACACAGAACACAGCCGGCGTGCTGGATGTTTCAGAAGCCAATGACCTCTTTGGATATTCGCTGGCGGTCGGCGACTTCAACAACAACGGTCGCGACGACCTGGTCGTCGGGGTTCCCTTTGAGAATCTGGGCGCCTCCATCGACGCCGGCGGTGTCAATGTACTCTACGGCTCGTTGGGCGCCGGTGGCCAGCAGTTCTGGTGGCAGGACTCGGCGGGTATCCTGGGTGTTGCCGAACCCGGCGACGCCTTCGGTCTCTCAAACCAATAGCACACCTGCAACCTTCCACAACATCACGGGGCCGGACGACATCGTCCGGCCCCGTGTCTTTCCATCCGCAGCCACCCACGAATCCACTTTCGCGCAAATCTTTTCTACTCCTTTGCGTCTTGGCGGCTTTGCGGGGCCTTTGGTGCACTTGGGACATGTCGTGGCGCATCCCTACGCGGCGTCCATTATTGGCGACCACCAATTTCCCGGTTCCTCACTCTGCATTACGATCTCATCACGATGGATACCACTGCCCTCACGCACGCGATCAAACAGGAAGCCCACCGACTCGGCTTTGACTTCTGCGGCGTTGCGCCGGCGCAGCGTGCACCCCATGCGGATTTCTGCGCACAATGGCTCGCGGCCGGTCGCAGCGGTGATATGACCTATCTACAACGGCATGTCGAGAAACGGCTCAACCCGGCGCTGCTGGCCGAACCGGCCGATCCCGCTTTCAAGTCGATGATCGTCCTCGCCATTGATTACCATCGTTTTGAACTACCTCAGGAGATCCGCATGGACCCAAGCCGGGGCCTCATCGCCGCATATGCCTGGGGCGATGACTACCATGCCTGGATCCGGCCCTTACTATACGAACTCGACGCCGCTCTACGCACCCACAGTGGGCGTACGAGCAGGGGAAAAGCGCTGGTCGACACCGGCCCGGTGCTGGAACGGGACTGGGCGCAGCGCACCGGCATCGGCTTCACCGGCAAGAACTGCTGCACGATCCGCCCAGGTCACGGCAGTTGGCTCCTGCTCGCCACGCTCACCGTGCCGGAGACACTCACCTACGATCCGCCGCCCGCGCCAAATCCGCGTCAGGAACCGGAACCGGCCGCGATCTTGGCCGGCATCGAGCGCACCGATCCCGGCATCCGCTGGCACAGCCAGGAGGGTGCGTGGGAAACAGGTGGCTGCGGCCGGTGCACGCGTTGCCTGGACGCCTGCCCGACCCAGGCATTCGCCGGCCCTTATCACCTCGACCCAAACCGTTGCATCGCCTATTGGACTATTGAGACGCAACAGTCGATCCCACTGGCGTTGCGGCGCCACTTTGGCAATCGCATCTTTGGGTGCGATATCTGCCAGGAGGTATGCCCCTATAACCGGCGCCTGGCCCCGCGCACACCGGCATTGGCCGGGCTGCAAACGAACGCGGCGCGGCTGACGCCGTATCTGTTGGATGGCTTTGCAGTTGACACGCCCTACTGGCTTGATGCCAGTGCGTTCGCCGCGCATTTTCGCGGCTCGCCGATCAAGCGGGCAAAACGCGCGGGCATGCTCCGCAACGTATGCGTCGCTCTCGGCAACTGGGCTTCACCGCTTGCCGTGCCTGCGTTGGCGCGTGCACTCAGCGATCCAGAATCAATTCCACGTGGTCACGCCGCCTGGGCATTGGGCCAGATCGTCGCCCGCCATCGGCACCAACCCGCCCTCACCCTCCTCCAATCCGCCCTCACCTCCGAACCCGATCCCGCCGTCCTCAACGAAATCCGCCTCGCCCTCCGTTGACCATTGACCTTTCTCCCCGTCCCCCGTCATTGACTATTGACCATTGACTATTGTCAATTGACAATTCCTCCCCCTTTCCCCGAAACTTTCCGCCCCGCGCAACGTATAATTCATCATGGACCCCGTGGGAACTGGGGAACAGCGCACATGGACAGAATCAAAACGAGACTTTCCGGGTGTCTCCACCCACGCGTCAGCAATTCTTCGTCGTGTCTACAACCATGCAGGAGAGCATTCCTATGGATTTTGTAAAAGCCTTAACCTTTATTCCTGAAGACCCGCGCTGGAAGGAAAAGATCCTGTTGGGCACCGTCGTCGTGCTCGTCAGTGGCGCATTGATGCCGATCCTGATCGGCGTCGTCGGCTTCTTGATCTTGATGGGGTATTGCGTGCGGCTGTTGCGCAACATCGGCAATGGCGATCGCCTGCCCCTGCCCGAATGGGACGACTGGGGCGGTGATCTGACACGCGGCTTCAAGCTTGCGGTGGTCAGCTTTGTCTGGGCGCTGCCGATTATCTTGCTTAGCCTGCCGGTGGCCATCAGTGGCGTCTTCATGGGGATTGGCAGCGAAAATGAAGCCGGGTTCTTCACTGCGATCGGTGGCATCGGCATGAGCTTTGGCTACCGCCTGCTGCTGCTGTACGGCATCTTCTACGCGCTGGTGACGCCGGGCTTCACCCTGTGGTATGCGCGCACAGACGAGATCAGCGGTGGGCTGCGCTTCACTGAGATCTGGCACTGGACCCGTGAACACCTGAGCAGTGTGATTCTCTACGTCATTGCGGTGATCGTGGCTTCATTCCTGATCAGCACGGTGGCAAGCATTGCCGGCGTCGTGCTCTGCGTGATTGGCCTGATCGTGACGGTTCCCTTGGGTTCGTTGCTGGTTTATCTATACCAGTACCACCTGCTGGGACAGCTTGAATACAAGGATCGCACCGGCCAACCCTATGTACCACCGGTTGCGCCAGCTCCAGCACCCGTAATGCCGGCGCCGGTTCCGCCGGCGGCGCCCGGACCTGAGCAATCCGGACAGTAAATACAGGCTATAAATTAGAACACGGGCCACTGCGAAGCTTCGCAGTGGCCCGTGCGCGTCTTGATTACTGCGTAGTATTCAGTAGCCGCATGGTTCCGGTGCGGCGACCCTTCCCAGCCTGGCGGCGCGCCGCCAGACGAGTGCCTCACACTCGCTAGAGCAAGGAATAGCGGAGTTGATCCAGCGTTGCGCCGGCGATTAGTTCGACGTAGAACTGCTGGATCTGTTCCATGTCTTGGATCTCAGCCACCTGGGCTACAAGAGCAGTGCTATCCGCACCAAATTTCGTTTCCAAGGCCAGACTGATCGCCGACAGGAGACCAAGCCGTATCCCTTTTCCCAGACCCTTTTCCAGTCCTTCTTCCAACCCCTCTTCCCGACCCTCTTCCCGACCCTCTTCCCGACTCTGTTCCACCTGGTCTTGAATGATCTCCAAGATGCCGCCACTTACCTGTTCCACCTGGTCACCCTCCTCTTCCGCCTGAAATTGCGCCCACAACAGCGTGTTCACCGGCTTCGGCAACAACAAGAACCAGTCGAGCAAATTCATGAGTTCGCGTACATTCTGCTCGTCAATGCCCGATCGGCGTAGCCGGCGCCAGAAAGCAAGCTTCCCCTGGCTGCGCGCTTCCGGCCGTCCCTGCGTGTCCTGCGCTTGCAGATGCGCCATCACCACCAGGGCGAAGGGGTTGTCGCTCGCCGCCAACTCCGCCCACCGGGCACGCCAGTCATACAATTTTAGCATAGGATAATGGAACGTGGCGACACACCCCCAGAGCCTCCGCTCATAGGTGTCAGGTCGCCAGTTGGGGGACTCGTCGCCCAGCACCGCCACACTGAAGACGGGTTCGTTGGTGTGGTTGGTGATGCGGTGATAGTAGACCTCCATCCGTTCTGGAAAGTCCGCGTCCCACTGGCTCTGAACCTCGATGTGCACGAACACCCATGCCTCGCCGCCACCCTTGCGCCGGACCAGCACGAGTGCGGCCACCCGGCGCACCCCAACCTCGCTGTCATGCAACAGTTTGCGTAATGTGTCTTTGCCAAAGATGAACTCCTGAGTCCAGTCGATATCGGCGTGGACCTCTGGCAAGAAGAAGGCGATGAAGGCTTCGAAGTAGGTCTCGAGCGCATGCTTCCACGCGCCGTCAAAGTCAATCGGAGGCTCGGCCATGATCGCAGCAATCCTTTCTCAGGGGTGCGCCTATGCGCATGGATAATGATGCTTTGATCGTAGCCCGATCACCGGTCGAATTCAATGGCAAAACCTATGGCAAACCTATGAAGTTTCGCGGAAGCCCCCGGTTTCAAGCGCCTGGCATCAAGCAAAACGTGGATCGGCAGTGCTCACTTCCCATCACGCGCACCGCCCAAAGAACAGCGCTACCACATCCATTCCTGTCCTAAATTCGGTGTAGTCTCCCTACCATCCTTTGCCGCCACCAAGTGCGACGCACTGGCGACAGGTTGCGCGGTCCGGGATGGGGATCTGCGCCAGTGCGACGCACGGTCTGCCACCTGTAAGAACCCCAAAATCCATTCCAGTCCGAAATCCGTTGTAGTGCTGGCGGGCCGTCAGCCATCCCTCGTTGCCACCCAAATCTGCCGGCGCCAACTGCGGCTACAAGCCGCAGCTACGGTCTGCCCCCTCTTTGTCTCTTTGTCTCTCCGCCCTTCCTCCGCAAACTCCGCACCTCCGCGTTGATCTTTTTCCCCCGTCCCAAAATCCACCGCGAAGACGCGGAGAAACCTCAGCTTGCAAAATCATCACCACAATCGCCACATGGATAACAATTTCGCACAATAATTGCCAAAAATCTACCGATTTGTGATTCCCCCTCTTGACAAGCATCCGCCACCGCGGTAGAGTGACCCTTATCTTGCTGCACCCGCTGGGGAGCGCAGCAGGCGCGAGGTAGCCAATGACGCTGAGTCTCGACAACACCGACCGTGCGATCATCCGCTCGCTCAAGAGCGATGGCCGCATGCCCTTCACCACGATCGCCGAAGCGCTGAACGTGTCGCCCGGCATGATCCGCCAACGCGTTCAACGCCTCGTCGACGGCGGCGCCCTGCAATTTGTCGCTGTGACCCACCCCCTCAAAACCGGTTTTCACACCATGGCGCTGATCGGCGTGAAAGCGGATGGCCAACGGTTGCAAGAGATTGCCCGGCAAATCGCCGCATTTGAGGAGGTGATCTACCTTGCGATCACCGCAGGCACCTACAATTTCCTCGTGGAAGTCACTTGCATCGACAACGCCGACCTCCTGCACTTCCTCACCGACAAACTCTATGGCGTCGAGGGCGTCCGCGAGGCCGAGACCTTCATCTATCTGGACATCGTCAAGGAAATCTACACTTGGGACCCGCCGGCTGCAGATGCCGGACAACGCTAAAGAGCAGCGTGTCACGTATCCGTAGTGCATATCCGTGATGCAGTGAAACTCCACACGAAACACGGTGAACGCTCGATAACACAGCACACGAGACACGTGATACGCATTACGTGATACGCGATACTCACCAGGAGCTACAACCATGTCTAACTCAACCCACCCCAATGTCAAGACCCGCGCACTGTTCAACAAGGCCAAGCAGTACATCCCCTATGGCGTCAACTCCAACTTCCGCTACTGGGGCGACGAACACACCCCCATCATGCAGCGCGGCAGCGGCGCCTACGTATGGGATGCCGACGACAACCGCTTCATCGACTATCGGCTGGGATTCGGACCGATCATTCTTGGCCACGCCTATCCGGAAGTCAATCAGCGCGTCACCGACGCCATTCAAAATGGCGTCCTCTTTGCCGCGACGACGCCGGTGGAGATCGAACTGGCCGAGCGCTTCACCCGCATGACCGGCATGGACAAGGTCCGCCTTTCCAACACAGGCACCGAAGCCAACATGCATGCGCTGCGCATCGCCCGTGCCTACACAGGCCGCGAGAAGTTTATCAAGTTCGAGGGCAACTATCACGGCAACTTTGATTACGTGATGTTTAGCGGCCCAACCGCGCGCGCCGAACTGCTCGGCCCACGCCAACACCCACACCGTCTGCGCGCCACCGAAGGGATGCCGGTCGCCATCCGCAACTATATGATTTCGCTCCCCTACAACGACGTCGAGATGTTGGAGCGCACGATGGTGGAGCATGGCGAAGAGTTGGCGGCTGTCGTCCTCGAGCCCATTATGGGCAACGTCGCTTGCATCCTACCTGACCCACTCTGGCTGCAGCGGGTGCGCGAACTCTGTGATGAATTTGGGGTCGTTCTGATCTTTGATGAGGTCAAGACCGGCTTCCGGCTGGCCAACGGCGGCGCGCAGCAGTATTTCGGCGTCAAGGCCGACCTGGCGGCGTACGCCAAGGCCATGGGCAATGGTTTCCCCGTCTCCGCCGTCGCCGGCCGCGATGAGATCATGCGCGTGGTGGAACCCGGTCATGTTGCCCACGGCGGCACCTATTGCGGCAACGTCGTGGCCGCCACCGCCGCGGCTGCCACCCTCGAAATCCTGGAGACGCGCCCCATTCTCGCTAGCATCTTCGAACAAGGCCGGATCTTGATGGACGGGATCGATGCCATCCTCACCCGCGCCGGCGTACCCCATGCAATCAGCGGCGTGCCGTCAATGTTCAGCGTGCTACTCGGCAAAGACACGCCACCCGTCGACTATCGCTCGTACTGCGAGTTCGACGCCGAGGCATTTGGCCTTCTCGGCGCGGCGCTCATCGAAAACGGCATCCTGGTCGATGACGACCCGCGTGAACCCTGGTTCGTGAGCTACAGCCACGACGCGGCGGTCATCGGTGACACACTCAACATCGTTGAAGACGCCGTCAAGAGCGTCTTTGGCGCCAGTGCAAACAAGCCCAATCTGCGCCGCGCGGCATAGACCACCCAACAAAAAAGTCGCCCTGGAACGTTGGCGTTCCAGGGCGACTGACGTTCACACAAGCATTCCACTACCAACCAAATCGCTCTTCCTGCCAGGGGTCACCATCCATGTGGTACCCGGCGCGCTCCCAAAAGCCCGGCCGATCCCCCGCCATAAACTCAAACCCACGGATCCACTTGGCGCTCTTCCAGAAGTATTTCTTCGGCACCAGTAGGCGCATCGGATACCCGTGATCCGGTTCCAACGGCTTCCCATCATATAGATACGCAAGCATGGTGTCATCATCGTCCAGCACATCCAGCGCCACGTTGGTGGTGAACCCCTGCTCGCAATGGACCATGACATGGGTGGCCGATGGGAGAATTTCAAAATGGATGATAAACTCGCGCCACGGAATCCCGGTCCAGTTCGTATCGAGTTTGCTCCACCGCGTGACGCAGTGAATGTCGACCGTCTCCGTCTTCTTTCCCAGGTTGATCAACTCATCCCAATGAAAAACCCGTTCTGCCTTGACAAGGCCAAAGACACGGAGCGTCCACCCCTGGAGGTTTGTGTAGTGTGGCGTCGTGCCATAGTGCAGGACGGGAAACCGCTCTGTAAGAAACTGCCCGGGCGGCACGCGGTCATCGGGGTTTTCCCCGGCACATTCTTCACACGCTTGAGGCGCTCCACCTTCTTAAAAGGATTTTCAAATTGCATGCGTGAGTTCTCCTCTTTCTTCCGTTGTGCGACTATCTCGTGCGACGGCACGCGCCCTTCAGCATCAACGGATTTGTCCCATAGTATAAAGAGGAGGAGCAGAACAGGGCGTAACTGCGCTTCCGAAGCAATCAAGCGGCAAAAAAATCCCCCCCTGCCGGCTGTAAACCGCGGCCGGCAGGGGGATGCAACAGTCTAACGCATGGTGAGCGCCATGACCGCCTTCTGCACATGGAGCCGGTTCTCGGCTTCATCATAGACAACCGAGTTTGGACCGTCGATCACGCCATCGGTCACTTCGATGTTGCGGTCGGCCGGCAGACAGTGCATGTAGATGGCATTGGGTTTTGCCAGCGCCATGCGCCGCTCGTCGGTGATCCAATCCGTGTATTTCTTGCCGATCTTTGCGCTTTCTTCATTGTCAGAGGTCGTCAACAGCGCGCCCCAACTCTTGGGATAGACGATGTCGGCATCCTTGAATCCGGCGTCGAAATCGTCCAGGATCTCAAAACTGCCACCGTGCTTCCTGACGTTGTCCTTCGCCTGCTGGACAATATCGGGCATCAGTTTATATTCCGGCGGATGCGAGAGGCGGACATTCATGCCAAACCGGGACATCTGCAGCACGAGACTCTGGGGCACCGAGATCGGCTTCTGATAGCTCTTGGCGTAGGCCCAACTCACGTTGATCGTCTTACCGCGCGGATCCCCGACCTTTTCGATGATGGTGAGCAGGTCCGCCAGGATCTGGAACGGATGGTAGACGTCACACTGCATGTTCAACACCGGCACGCGGCTGGCTTTGGCAACCTCATTGATGTACTTGTTGCCGCCGTCCCAGTCACACTGGCGAATGGCGATGCCATCGTAATAGCGCCCGTAGATCTCACCGATCTCCTTCGCCGTGTCGCCGTGGCTGATCTGGGTCGTGTCGGAGTCAATAAATGCTGCATGCCCTCCGAGTTGGGCCATACCGGCTTCAAAACTTGAACGCGTACGCGTGCTGCTAAAGAAGAAGAGCAGCGCCAGCACCTTGTCGCGCAGCAGTGGATGCGGCACACCCAGGGCACGATCACGTTTCAGTTTCAACGCAACGTCGATGACGGTTTCGATCTCTTCCTTGGAAAAAATCCATGTCACCGATGAAGTCACGACCTCTTAGGTCGGTCTGCATTAGGGGAGCCTCCTTTGTTTTGACGAGCGATCCTGGAATATTTACGTTGGTTCGATGCGTTCGATGACGACAGCCATCGTTTACGATTGTACCGCTAATCAAGTTACGCACCAACATTGGCAGGCAAGCCTTGCGCTTCTCCACTTGGGCATCTTGACGCCGATCGGGTATGATCCTTGTAGCCCATCCATGACATGCTGTCCACACAAGAAAAGGACCGCCAGTGAGTACAACCCGTCTCGCCCGCCCACGCGGGCTCTATTATGAGGAGTTTCAGGTCGACGACAGTGTCGAGAGCGTCGGTCGCACCGTCACGGAAAGCGATGTCGTCGCGTTTGCCGCACTGTCCGGTGACTGGAACTTGATCCATTCTGACGCCGAATACAGCAAGAGTCAACTATTTGGCCAGCGCGTGGCGCATGGGCTGCTGGTATTGAGTATCGCGAGCGGGTTGGCCGTGCGCCTCGGCTTCATGGAGGACACCATCATGGCCTTTCGGGGACTTGAATGGAAGTTCGCGGCGCCTGTCTTTATCGGCGATACAATCCGCTTGCGCGTGACCGTCGAATCGACCAAACCGATGGCGCGGCTCGGTGGAGGTCTGGTCACCTTCAAAATGGAAGTGCTCAACCAACACAACGCAGTGGTGAATCGCGGCGTTTGGGAACTGCTATGCAAGGGCGCCCCACAGAGCTAGCAGCGCACACCCACAGAGATCACATTTGTGGTACACTGAAACACAATGACCTGGTATGTGCTACTCGGTGCGCTTGCGCTATGCATCTTCGGACTCCTGCTGCTTCTCTGGTCAAGATGGCAGCGCCGGGCGACCGGATTGCCATCCGGTGAGGTGGTCTACAGCGATACCGGCGCTGAAACAAAGGTGCTGGAGTCGCTCGTTAGCCGGCGCTTTGGATTGGTGGGGAAACCGGACTACCTGGTCGAGGTGTCCGGCGGCAGTGACCGCTTCCTGGCGCCAATGGAGGTAAAAAGTGGCCGGCAGCCCAGAACGCCCCATGCGGGGCACATCTTGCAACTTGCCACCTACTGTTTAATCGTCGAGGACGTCTATGGGCAGCGCCCCCACTTTGGTTACTTGCGCTACGCCGACGCCACCCTGAAGATCGCGTTCTCCGATGCGCTACGTGCCGAGGTTTTGCAGACAGCCCAGGCCATCCGTGCCGCACGCACCGCCGCCACAGTTCATCGAAGTCATCACATTGCTCCACGCTGCGCGTTGCGGTTACCTGGACGGCTGCGGGACGGAAGCGCTACAGGACGCACGACTGACGACCGGCTATCAAATAGCACCGCCCCAGCGCGGCGGCAATCGGAGGATAGGATGATCACCAGCGTCAACGAGGATGGTCATGGCGAGGTCATTCTAGTAGTCGAAGACAACACGTCCGCTCGGATTGCCTTAGAAGCCATCCTCGATGCATTGGGCTATCACCCGCTGATCGCGGGCAGCGGCCCTGAGGCGCTGAAGATCTATCGGGAAAACGCCAGTCGTATTGCCCTGGTCATGAGCGATCTGATCATGCCTGAGATGAATGGACCCGAATTGTACGAAGCGCTGTCGGCCGAATACGGCCCCGTGCGGATGCTCATCATGAGTGGCTATCAACTCGACGAGCAGGCCGAACAACTACAGGCAAAAGGGATTCGGTTCTGGATCCAGAAGCCCTTCAACATGCGCCAACTGGCTGAAACCATCAACAACGCCCTGGTCGCCTGAGGGATCGCTAAACTTCCGCCAATTCTCTGGGGAGTCGAGATCGAACGCCACCGTCGGCGAGGTAACGATCGCCAACCGGCAGTGGGCAGCTTCTGCTGCAGCACTGTGCCGTGCAAAACTGTCGACGCCAAATGCCGGTGCAATGCACGGTGGCAAGCGCTGGCAAAGTGCGTTGGTGCCACCATCCGCACTCGCCGCCACAACCACATCGACCTCCTCGATCAAGCCTGCGATCTCCTGCAGATCCGCCAACGTCACGAGCGGCAAATCCGCCGGCAGCACTAATACGCCATCCGCGCCGGCGCGCTCTGCACAGCGTATCCCCTGCAAGATCGCAGGATTCAAACCATTTTCCTCTTCGCAAAGTGCGTGCGCATGTTCGCGCTGCGCCAGCGCAAGCACCTCATCGGAACGGCTGACAACTACGATAGTGGAGAATAGGTTACTGGCGTTGCCAAGACGCAACGTCTGCACCAACATATTGCGCGCAAGTTCGGATCGCGCTGCGGGACTCAGGACTGTGGACAGCCGGCTCTTTGCGGTTTCGAATGGTTTGACCGGCACCAGCAACCAGAGCTTCATACCGGAGGCGGTAGCGCCGGTGGCCCCGAAAGCGGTTGTCGATGCCCAATCTTATCAACCCCAGCATGCTCGATGATCGTCTGCGCCAGACGAGCTTTGCTGTCAGCATCGGTCATGATCGTGTCGGTCACGAGCACCGCCACCGGCATCTGCTCCAATTCCCCTGCATCGACCTGGTCGATCACGAAGACGCTCAAAAAATCGGCATAGTGATCCGCAACGGTGCGTGGACTCACCTCTTTGCCCATCTCCAGCATCATCTTGGCCGCCGGCCCTTTCAGCGCACGCCCCCTACGATCGGCGCAACCCCGATCTTCGGCGCGGATATGCGTCGCAAAAGTTTGCGCATGCCGCCGATGCTTAAAATGGGATCGATGCTGAGATAGGGGTTGCTCGGGCAAAGGACGACAAGGTCCGCATGCACCAAGGCCTGGTAAACCGGCTCAGTCATCTCGGCACGATCGGCGCCAACATAGGTGAGATCCATGACACAGGGTTCGCAGCGCCGCCGGACAAAATAGTGCTGAAACGGCAGGTCGCCTTCGTCCGTGTGCACGAGCGTGCGCACCAGATCATCGCTCATCGGCAGGATTGACGACGCAATGCCAAGGCTCCGCCGCAGCCGCTCGGTCACCTCGGTCAGACCTGCGCCTTGATGCAACCACTCCGTGCGACGCAGATGAGTGGCGAGATCGCGGTCGCCAAGTCTGAACCAGTCTTCGCCCCCAAGCAGCTCCATCGCGGTAAGCGCCGCAAAGGTTTCACCCTTCACCCCCCATCCGGTTTCAGGGTTGTTCAGACCGGCCAGATTGTACATGACCGTGTCGAGGTCAGGACAGATGGTCAATCCCCAGTGCTCAAAATCATCACCGGTGTTGACAACGACGGTCAGTGCGCCAGGTGGCAAGACCGATTGCAGCCCTGCCGCCAATTTTGCGCCCCCGACGCCTCCGGCAAGGGCTACCACACGAAGACCGTTCATGGCACTCCTATCTCCAAATCACACGGCTTGCCACCGGCTCGCGCGCTTTCTCTTTTACTTCAGCCGGGTGGCCGACTGTCAAGATCGCTTGCGGCCGCCAATGTTCAGGCAGTTCAAGCACCGCACAGACCAGTTCCGGCGCAAAGAGGGCGGCGCATAACCAGCCTACGCCCAATCCCAGATCATGGGCAGCCAAAAGCAAATTCTGACAGGCCAACGCAACGCTTTGCACCGCCATCGTCCATTCCGCCAGACTGCGCTGGGGATCCGGATAAACGTCCATGTCCTCCATACTCACGGCCGGGATGATCAACACGGGCGCGCCGGTCAGACGCGCATGGCTGATCGAGACGCGCCGTGCAATCATTGCCGGGTCAATGCCATCCGCCGCCAGGTCACTGCCCCAGCGCACCGCAAGCGCCCTGCTCAGCGCATCTTTGGCATCCGGCTTTGTCACGACACAGAAACGCCAGGGTTGGCGATTGTGCGCCGATGGCGCCCACATCGCCGCCGCCAGCAACGTCTCGATCATCTCCACAGGTACAGGCGCGTCACGATATCGGCGGATCGATCGCCGCTCACGCATCGTGCGCCACAAGGCGGATGAAAGCCCCGCAGGCGTCGCTTCTGCAATGGTTGGTGTGGGGATCTGTGGGCCGACAGACGGCATGTTTGGTTCCTCGGACAGGCCACGGGCGTGGCCGCGATTATAACATGCCGGTAAGTGAGGGGAAACTCGCTTTGACGCTCACTTGGGTTCGGTGTAGAGTAGGCATATACCATCAGTTCAGCCCCATAGGAGATGAATATGGCAAATCAGCCCCAATACACGCGCGTTGGGATCTATCTTCAAGACAAACACCCCATCCGCGACGGGATGGAGTATTCGAAATACGCAGAGCAAAAAGGTTTCGAGGCCGTGTGGCAGGCGGAAAGTCGCCTGGTGCGCGATGCGATTGTGCCGATGGCAGCCTTCGCCGCCGTGACCGATCGGATCAAAGTGGGGTCGGGCGTCATCAACAACTGGACCCGCAACATCGGCCTGCTGGCAGCCACCTATTTGACGCTGGATGATCTTGCCCCCGACCGTGTCATCTGCGGCATTGGCGCCTGGTGGGATCCGCTCGCCAAGAACGTTGGCATCGATCGGCGCAAACCCCTGGTCGCAATGCGCGAGACGGTAGAAATCATGCGGCGGTTGCTGGCCATGGAAAACGTGACCTTTCATGGTGAATTCGTCCATGTGGATGGCATCGAACTCGATGTGGTCCACGGTCGCCGTGAACCGCGCAACGTCCCCATCATGATCGGCGCCACCGGCCCCCAGATGATGGAACTCACCGGTGAAATCGCCGATGGCGCGGTGCTAAACTACTGCGTGCGCCCGGAATACAATATTGAAGCGATGGCGCAGTTGGGCGTGGCGCGGCGTGGGACGCAGTGTCTATGATCCTCGATAGGCCTCAGCTTGTTGTATGCTCCGTGCACGAAGATCGCAAAGTCGCCCTCGACGGCGCGCGCGAATTGCTGACACAATACCTGGCGCAACAACCGCACATCGCCAAGGCAAGCGGCGTCAAGCCCGAGGTTGTCCAGCAGATTCAAGCCACCCTCGGCTGGCCCGCAACCAAGGAACAAGTGCGCGCCGCCATGAAGTATGTGCCGGATGAACTGGTGCAGCGCATCACGGCCAGCGGCACCCCGGCTGAGGTAAAGGCGAAGGTGCGTGAGTACATCCAGTATGGCGCCACCTATCCGATCCTCTACCCGTTGGGCGACGTCAAGTTGATGATTGACACCTTTGCCGAAGGTTTCTGAACCGATGGATACTCGTTTCGATTGCGACGTAAAACGCTCGCGTGCCAACCTCATCGGGTTAATGCAGAACACCCTGAAGATCCTGGGATACTTCGTGGACGGGACGACCCAGGAAGTCGCCACCACCCGCCGCGATCCAAACGACGGCGATAAAGGCTGGACATTGCTCGAAGTCGTCTGCCACCTACGCGATTTCGATGCCATCTTTTATGGTCGCACGCGGCTCATGGTCGAACAGGATTATCCATCGCTCGCCCCCTATGATCACGAGCAATTGGCAATCAGGCGCGCCTACAACCAGCAAGACTTGCGCCAGGTGTACCAGGAGCTGGTGCGCTCACGCCACGAATTCATCGAGTTCTTCCGCAGCCTGGACGAGGCGCAATGGCAGCGCTGCGGCGTCCACGCCGAGCGCGGTCGCTTCACAATGCACGACGCCCTGGTCCAGGTCGGACAACACGACGCGCTGCATATTGAACAGATTACGCGTATTCTGACCCAATCGCAGGCCTGGTAGGGCATATCACATAACACGAGATACACCCAATGTTCCGATTTCTCCTGGCCACATTCGTTACCGCACTCGTCACCCCTTTCTATCTGAAATGGGCAAGTGACCAGGCGGAAGGGCAACTGCGCAAAATGGAGCGGGCGGCGCACTTTACGCCAGGCGCCGAGTCGCCCGTGCCACCGGTCGTGATCGCAAGCGGGATTGGGCTATTGGTTGGCGCCTGGCTTACGGGCGCGCTGCTCCGGCTGCGCACGTGGCAGACCTTTTTGAGCCTGGTCGTCGGGGCGATGGCCGGCGCCGGGCTCTACTTCTTTGGCGCCACCTCCCAACGCAGGTGAGCCGAGCGCATCGCAGTTTGCAACACTGCGCCGGCAGCCACATCCATCATCCAGAAAGACGCTTTCATGTACGCCTTTTACCACTCCCCTCACACACTCGAAGCAGCGCTTGCATTGCGCGCACAATACCAGGATCGCGCTCGCATCATCGCGGGAGGCACGGATCTCCTCCTTGAGATTGAGCGTGGCGTGCGGCACGCACCTGATGGTAGCCCCATCGGCGTGATCGACCTCACACGCATTCCGGGCCTGGCAGACATCTGGACAGAAGGCGATGTCATCCATCTCGGCCCTCTGGTGACCCACAATCAATGTGTGGCAAGCCCGATCATCGTTGAGCAGGCCTTCCCGCTGGCACGCGCCTGCTGGGAAGTGGGCGCCCCCCAGATTCGCAATCGCGCCACGGTGGCTGGCAACGTGATTACTGCCAGTCCGGCCAATGACACCATCGTGCCGCTGCTCGCGCTCGACGCGCAGGTGACGGTTGCCAGCGCGGCGCGCGGTGAACGCACCCTGCCCCTTGTCCGTTTTCTGACCGGCATGCGGCGCGTCGACCTGGCGGCCGACGAGATTCTCACCCGCATCACCCTCCCGGCGCTGCCTCCCAACCGGCGTGGCGTCTTTATCAAACTCGGTCTGCGTCGCGCCCAGGCCATCAGCCTGGTAAGCGTCTGCGTCGTGGTGGGAGTACAGCCGGGCGCCGCTGTCGTCGAAGAAGCAGCCATCAGTCTGGGGGCGGTGGCGCCGATCATCGTCCGCGCCTACGCGGCGGAAGAATTCCTTAAGGGAAAGCCGCTGGAAAGTTTTGTAATCGCAGAGGCGGCGCGGCGCGCCGTCGATGCCGCTTCCCCGATCGATGACATCCGCGGCGCCGCAGCCTATCGCCGCAGCATGGTTGAAACGCTGGTGGCGCGTGCATTGGTGCAAATTGCCGCCGGTGAGGAGCGGCGCGGCTGGCCGGCGCAGCCCGTGCTACTGTGGGGCGAAGCCACCGGGCAATGGCCTGCACCCGCGCCGGCAACCGCACTGGCGGCTGATGAAGCCCTGGTGAATGGGCATGCGGTCCGCCTGCCAGGCGGCATGTCGCTGCTGGATGCGCTGCGCCAGACTGGATTTGCCGGGGTCAAAGAGGGTTGTGCCGAGGGTGAATGCGGCGCGTGCACGGTCTTTCTCGATGGCATGGCGATCATGGCTTGCGTCACGCCAGCGGAACGCGCCTGGGGCAGCGCCTGCACGACCATCGAAGGCTTAAGTGATGGACGGCAGTTGCACCCCGTGCAGGCCGCTTTGGTGCAGAGTGGCGGCGTGCAGTGTGGCTACTGCACGCCGGGCTTTGTGATGAGTGCGGCAAAGTTGCTTGAAGAACGCCCCAATCCATCGTATGGCGAGGCCCAAGAAGCTTTCACCGGCAACTTCTGCCGGTGCACCGGCTATCAAAAAATCCTGGACGCCGTATTAATGGCCGGACAGGCGCGTGGCGCCCGCTAAAGGTGTGGCAGCCCCAGCAAGATCGCACGTTGCCGTCTGCGAGCGCAAAGCCGCGCGCAACTTGCACCGCGGTCGGGTGTTCTCATCTATCAGTTACAGGTTTTCCTGTGCATCACCTCCACAATGGAGACAGTTGCCGGGCGTTTTTGCGCCATCGGCGGCCAAAGGAATTAAATGACGACTGCGCCGGAATCGTCCACCATGACATCATCGAAAACTGAATTCAAACGGAGTTTTGTCCAGAAACTCTGGTACGCCTGGTACCGCAGCATGGGCTGGGATGCTGAGTATGTAGAGCCGGGAATAGACAAATACGTCATCATTGTGGCGCCGCACACTTCGAACCTGGATTTCTTGATCGGCTTTATCTTCAGCCGCGCGTACCCACTGCCTTTTCCGCGTTTCATTGCAAAGAAGTCAGCTTTTGTCGGGCCGATCGGTTGGTTGGGGCGTGCCGTGGGCGGGATTCCCGTCGACCGCACCCAGCGCACGAACTTCGTGGACCAGGTGGCCGAGCAGTTCAACCTGCATGAGCAGTTTGTGGTGGCAATCACCCCAGAAGGCACCCGCAGCAAAGTCACCTACTGGAAGTCCGGCTTCTACCACATTGCGCGTGCAGCCGGCGTACCCATCGTGATGGCAACCATCGACTACGGAAAAAAACAGATCCGGTATGGCGCCGTCCTCTACCCCTCCGGTGATCTCGACGCGGACATGGAAAAGATCAGAAAATTCTACGAAGGCGCAACAGGCCGTCACCCGGAACGCCAGGGAGCAATCGAAATTCAACCACCAAAAAGTGAAAAGTGATGTGTGTAATGGGAAAAATCTACGGCCAAATCGTCGGCTGGGGCGCCTACGCACCAAAGCAGGTACTAACCAATCATGACCTGGAACGGATCGTGGACACATCCGACGAATGGATCATGAAGCGCACCGGCATTCGGGAGCGCCATGTCGCCGGGCCCAATGAAACGACCTCGAGTCTGGCCGTACAGGCGAGTTGGGCCGCGCTCGCTAAGGCCAATATGGTGTCCACCGATCTGGATCTGATTATAGTAGCGACCTCCTCGCCCGACTACTTCACGCCACCCGTCTCCAGCCAGGTGCAGGCTGCACTGGGCGCCAATGACGTGCCGGCGTTTGTCGTCGTCACCGGCTGCACTGGCTGGGTCTACTCGCTGGCCATTGCCTATCAGTTCATTGAGACGGGCGCCTACCGCAACATCCTGGTGGTTGGGGTCGAATTGCTGAGCCGCTTTGTCGACTGGACGGATCGTTCAACCTGCATACTTTTTGGGGACGCGGCGGGTGCAGTCATAGTTCAGGCAACTGATCAGCCCTGTGGCTTGCTGGGGTTTGTCTTAGGCTCGGACGGCACTAATGGGCACCACATCATCATGCCGTCGGGTGGCTCGGCGCGGCCATTTGACGCCGACGTCTTGGCCGAAGGCAGTCATTATCTGCGCATGAACGGTCCTGAGGTCTTCAAATTTGCGTCCAAAGTCGTTGGCCCGGCGAGCGACGAAGCACTGGCCAAGGCCGGTCTGACCATGGATGACGTGAAGTGGATCATTCCGCATCAAGCGAACATGCGCATCATCCAGGCGGCGGCAAAAGACATGCACCTGCCGTTGGATCGGTTTGTGGTCAACATCGACCGCTACGGCAATACGTCCGCAGCCTCGATCCCGCTTGCCCTTGTCGAGCATGTGAATGGCGGGTGTATCAAGGCCACCGACAAACTACTGCTCGTCTCCTTCGGCGCCGGCATGACCTGGGCCGCCGCCGTCCTCCAGATGCAGCCGGAGGGGTAGGCGTTTCTCGCGAATTTCTACTTTTCAGCCTCCCGCGGATGGGATGGCGGTCAAACATCGCGCCTCGCAGCCCCACGAGTCGGCATACCGCACATGATTGACCCCCGCACACTTGCATCAAGCTCGGCAAACGAAATCCTGGTTCCCGATACAGCGTGATATTGTCCGCAAACCGGCGAGAAAAGTTCACCAGATTGCGCCGCTTTAGCATCGATGCGCCGGATAGACCAACAAATCCCAACCACGGAATTCCGTCCTTCACCGGTTGCACCTGGGCAGAGCCCGGAGTGTGCGGTCAGGCGCAGACTGGCGAGGAAGTCCACAATTTCGCGCTTCCAGGCCCAGAGTTCATGCTTGCTTTCCGAAAACAACGCAAAGTCATCGACATACCGCAGATACGATCGGCACCCCAGGTCATTCACCACAAACCGATCCAGCGCATCCATATAGACATTCGACCAGAACTGCGACGTGAGATTACCGATCGGCAGTCCACGAGGCCGGTAGATGCTGAATAAATCGTCGCCCGGGAAGTAGACCATGTCATATTCATCCGCCAGCACGCCGGCTCCGCTTTCCAGGATCAAGTCGATCAACGCAAGCACATCGGTGTCCCGGACAACGCGCGCAATTGCATTGCGCAGCACAGCATGATCCAGCGAGGGGAAATGTTGAACGATGTCCATTCGCAAGACATAGCGATGCCGGCGCGCAAACTGCTGCAACCGATCAACGGCGCGATGGGTGCCCTTCCCAACGCGATTGGCGTAACTATCGCAATGAATCGTTGCTCAAGCGCGGCTCAATGAGATTACTAGCGCGTGGTGGACCACCCGATCACGAAAGGGCGCAGCGCTGATCTTGCGGCGCTTCGGTTCATGAATTTCGAAGTGAGTGTAGGGACCTGGCTGATACGCACCGCTCAATAATTCAGCCTGGAGTGTTACCAACTGATCGGCAACCTGGTACTCGAAACCGGCTACAGATCGGGTGCTGCGCTTGCCGTGCAGCCTTATGATACGCACACCACAAGTTCTCCCATGCAACAATGGAGGCAAACATGGATGAAATGGTCATTTTCACGAAAACCTATCTGATGCTGAGTTGGCTGTTGCCGCATTGCGAGCGATTCCCAAAACCCAAGCGCTTTGTCGTGACAAAGCGGCTTCAGGATGCGGCGCTTGACTTTCAAGAAACGCTGTTTCTTGCCAACGCAGCAACCGGACGCACACGGCTGACGCACTTGCAGACGGCCGACGCCCATCTCAACAAGTTGCGACTTTATCTACGTCTCGTCCATGAATGGCAGTGGTTGACTGCTGGGCAATACGAACATGTCAGCAAGATGGTGGCGGAAATCGGACGCCTACTTGGCGGTTGGCTCCACCAGACCCAGGGACGGTAGCCAAGGGCTGTTGCCATCTCGCCGGCATACGAAATTGGGGGCAGGTGTCCGGCGGACCGGACACCTGGCTTTTGTTTGCGCCTGACGCAGGCGACGCCCCCAGGTATCGCCACAAGTGCGTGCAGACCAGACCCTTCGGCGCCATACTTCTCCTTCGCCGCGACCTGCGACGAATCAACGTGAACAGGCATTGCTGGGACCGCACCGGCACGGTTGGCCGGACGATTGCACAGGATGACAAAAGCGTCACACTGCGCCAGAGAAGGGGAGGAAGTATGTGGACGACGACACCACCAGCCGAAAACCGTTGTTGTCGTTGATGTTGTCAGGATTGTTCCTGTTGCGGAACGACGCAGCAGCGTTCCGCGGATTGTTGTTCCACGAACCGCCCGCAGGACGAACCCGAAAGGCCTGATTGGGTGGCAGCATTCTCTGCCGCCACCCAATGCGACAAAGTATATCACACGCAAGGGATTGACAGCTCCCCGGCGGGTCGGTGGGGGCCCTTGCCCCGCCGTTGCCCAGTAGGGCAACGGCCCCAGAGGATCAGAGTCCGAGTCCAGAGCACCAGAGTCCAGAGTGGATGGGGACGACGACACCACCAAGCGAAAACCGAAGTCGACGCCGAGTCATCAGGATCGTTCCTGTAGCGGAACGAGGCGGCAAGCGAGCCGAGGAACGTCGTACCACGAACCGCCCAGGACAGCGGCCGGTCGCCTTCCTCTTGCACACGGTCGGTTGTTCGTGCCCTCATTCAAACACCACTCCGTTACCACTGAGATCCATCACCCCGTAAGGGGATGCACCCTAATGGGTAGGCACCCACCGCCGTCGTCTTTCGAAGATAATGGGGGCCAATCTTTCCCTCAGTCTCATCGACGTTGGCATAACCCACTTGGTACTCCTCGCCACCCCATGGGTAGCGCCGCCCGTCATGCCCGCGCGCGGCCTTCTCCCACTGCCATTCGGTCGGCAGTGTGATTCTCACCTGCTGCCCACGTGCTGCAGCAGGCAGTAAATCCGGGTGACGAGTTGACAAAGCCGTCAACCACCGAGAATACGCAATCCGCTTCCGTACCAATCGACGTTTTCCGCGCGGATGATTCCAGGATCGAAATCGCTGTTCGGAACGGGATGATTGCTGAGCCGAGTAATCCTGCGACAAATCCTGCCACCATATTG
>JADJPH010000006.1 GCA_016713335.1 Candidatus Fredericiella danica
CCTCACGGGTTGGTGCTCTGATAGGTTGAATGGTGCTGTGATGGGTCGGATGGTGGTCTCACGGACGGACACGTGATACGAGACACGTGATACGTGATACGAAACACGCCTCACTTCGCGGCGTTCTGGGCGACTGACACCGCGAGCATCGACACCGTGACCAGCGTCGAGTTGTAGACCGCATGCGTGATCATCGACGTCGTGGTGTTGTAGCGGATGCGAATCAAACCCAGCACCAACCCCAACCCAAATACGATCACCGTCGCAAACGACAACCCATAATTGTTGTGCACCAATGCAAAGAGTACGGAGGTGACCAACAACCCAAAGCGCGGCTGCGCTGCACCCCGAAATAACGGCTCTTCCCCAATCGCAGCCGCCAGCCCAATACTCAAGATCCCCAGCGGCGATGAGAGTAGCGTACCCAGCAAGGTCTCCGTCAATTCGCTGACCTCCTGATCCTCGCCCATCCCCATCGCCCCGGCGATCGCACTCTCCACAATCATCACTGCAACCACCAGCGCAAACGCCAGACCAATCCCCGACCAGCACCTCGTTCAGCTTTGGCTTCACAATCCCAAGCCGGACCAGACTCTGCCCAAGGCTGCGCCGAGATAGCCAACCCACCCCCACCAGAGCAATCAGGACGAATATGCCTGTCTGCGCCCACAACGCCGCCAGCGACACCGGCGGCATGCCGGTTTCCTGAATTTGCTGCTCCAGACCGGCGGTCATCGTGCCAAGACCAATCCCTACCGTCATCCCCATCATGACCAGCGGCGCCATCGTCAATGACAACGCCACCGCATGCACCGGGTGCCCTGGGTCAATGTCAAGGAAACGGCCGGCAAGCCGCCGCGCCGGTTTTGTCAACAACACCAGACCCAGAATGCTCGGGATCAGCGTGCCCCAGATCAACCAGGGCCACGAAGTGATCTGCTCCAGCGGATTCGGGTCCATGTTCGCGAAAAGCGACGCAGTCTCCGGCTGAAGGCGCAGCGCCGTATCCACGAACAGCATGGCAAGACCACCCAGAATACAGAAGCCATACAGAAACCCAACCAGCGTGTAGCTGACCACGACCGGCGTCATGTGCGGGATACCGCGCTCGCGCAGGCGTTGGCCCAGGTTGGCAAGCCAGAGGATGAGCAGCAGCGGAGCAAAACTAGCAATAATGCCGAGGATTTGCCACATAGCCATGTGCGCCCTCCTGCGGCGCAACGAGCACAGGACGATGAGGATTCGCCTGCGCAGCGGTTTGTACCGCTCAGTCTACTGCATGCACACACCCTGGGCAAAGCCACCCAGCGGGTGAGGACATTTCAACGAGGAATAACTTAAGGCAACAAAGGTGTTCGACACCAATCCTTATCCGTGCTATCCTACCCTGACTTATTCGCTGGGGCGCGCACACCTGCTGGTTGGCGCCCCTTGCAGCAGGAGATTGTATCAATGGCGCCAGAACCGGTCGCTGCTGTTTCCCCGCCATCGGCTCCGAACTTCCGTTGAGGTCGCGACGGCAGTTGTCGAAAAGCCCGCATCACGCACCTCGCGGCGCAGACCGGCGACCCGCGTCCTCGGCGGAATCAACCGTCCCCGGTCCAAGCGACCGCACCGGTAGGCGCAGCGCAACCGCCGGAGGAACAGGGTGATACCAACACCAGCCGCGCCATGTCTACCCCCTACCTGGCATTTCTCCAGCGCTTCCAGCGGGATCGCACCCTCCCCACCACGCCTGCTGGCGCGACCTGAACCTGATCTGACGCGTATGACGCTGGACCAGCTTTGCAACTCGGAAGATGTCTATAACCGCGAACTGAGTTGGCTGGACTTCAACTGGCGCGTCCTGCACGAAGCCGTCGACCAGCGCACCCCGCTACTGGAGCGACTCAAGTTTATCTCGATCACTTCCAGCAACCTGGATGAATACTTTAGCAAGCGCGTGGGCGGGCTGAAACGCCAGCGCGCGGCGGGCATGGCCAACCTGATGCTCGACGGGTGGACGCCCGATGTTCAACTCTCCCTGATCGCCCAATCGGTGCGCGATATGGTCGCCGTAGAAAGCGCCTGTCTGCACGAGGATATTCTGCCCGCCCTGGCCGAACACGGCGTCCGGGTACTCAACTACGCTGAACTGACCGCCCCCCAGAAGGAAAAACTCAAAGCGTACTACCTGAAAGAAGTCTACCGATCCTGACGCCGTTGGCCGTGGACCCGGGACATCCCTTCCCCTTCATCAGCAACCTGAGCCTGAGCCTGGGGGTGATCCTGCGCGACCAGGCAACCGGCGACATCCAATTCGCACGCGTCAAGGTGCCACCATCGCGCCCGCGCTGGGTGCCAATCGACAATCCAACGCACTTCGTCCCTATTGAACAGATCATCACGGCCAACCTTGACACTTTGTTCCGCGGGATGGAAGTGCTGGCCGCGTATCCGTTCCGGGTCACACGCAACGCGGACATTGCCCGCAACGAAGAGGAAGCGGACGATCTGCTCGAAATGATCAGCGAGGAATTGCGCGAACGCCGCTTTGCCCCGGTCGTGCGGCTCGAAGTGGATGAACAGATGCCGTCCGAAATCCTGGCGATCCTCCAAAGCCAGTTGCATCTGGACAACGACGACGTCTATCACGTGCGCGGGTTGCTGCGCCGCGTCGATCTCTTTGGCCTCGCCGATATCAACCTGCCGCATCTGAAGTACGAACCGTGGACGCCGCTGATCTTTTCGCGTTTCGCCGGCATCAACTACAAGGGACGACCTGGGGAAATCTTTAACGCCATCCGCCAGAGCGACATCATGGTGCATCATCCCTACCATAGCTTCCAGTCCAGCACCCAAATGTTCGTTGAAGCGGCCGCACGGGATCCACAGGTGCTTGCGATCAAGCAGACGCTTTACCGCACCAGTGACAACTCTCAGATCATCGCCGCATTAATTGCCGCGGCCGATGTGGGCAAGCAGGTCGCCGTGCTTGTCGAGGTGAAGGCGCGCTTCGATGAAGCGAAAAACATCGAGTGGGCCCGCAAACTCGAAGATGCCGGCTGCCATGTTGCCTATGGGCTGGTGGGCTTGAAAACCCACTGCAAAGTCTCCATGGCCGTCCGCCAGGAAGAGGACGGGCTGCGCGCCTACTATCACATCGGCACAGGCAACTACAATGCCAAGACCGCTGGACTCTACACCGACCTTGGCTTCTTCAGTTGCGGCGCGGAAATCGGCGCCGATCTGATGGACCTGTTCAATTACCTCACCGGATACAGCGATCAAAGGGACTATCAGAAGTTGTTGGTGGCGCCGGTCAACATGCGCGACCACTTCATTGAACTCATCGAAGGCGAAATCGCCAATGCGTTGGCCGGCCAACCGGCTCGCATTATCGCCAAAATGAATGCGCTCGAGGACCCGGCCATCGTCCATAAACTCTATGATGCCAGCCAGGCCGGTGTGGAAATCGACCTGATCGTGCGCGGCAACTGCCGTCTTCGGCCCGGGCTGCCCGGCATCAGCGACAATATCCGCATCATCAGCATTATCGGTCGCTTCCTGGAGCACTCGCGCATCTTCTACTTCGCCAACGGGGGCTCACCGCGCTACTACATTGGCAGCGGCGATTGGATGCGGCGAAACCTGAGCGCACGCGTCGAAGCGGCGGTGCCAATTGACGATCTGCGGCTCCAGGAGTACCTCTGGTTCATCCTGCAGTCGTCGCTGGACGACCATCGTCACGCGTGGGAGATGCTGCCGGATGGCCGCTATCGCCAGCGATTGCCCTCGGTGGGTGACACCGCACTCGAATCCGGTGGGGTGCAGAACTACTTCATGCAATATACTCGGATGACTTCAGCCGCCATCAGCGCCTGAGACAACGCACCGCCGCCAACCATGTTCTCGGTCCGCAATCTAATCTGGACGACAATTGCAGCACTGTTGATCGCGCACGTCGTTCTCCTGAGCGCGGCGCCCCTGGAACTACGCACCGTTGCGGCGCTCTGCATCGCGGCCTACATTCCAGGATTTCTCCTCATCCGCTGGCTTGATTTGCCACCGTTCAGGGCCCGGCTTCCGGCGCTGACCGCAACCGTCGCAGCCGGCATCGCGGTGCAAACCTGGTTAACGCTGTTCGCGCTCTATGCACCGGGTGCGCTCTCACGCACCCGCCTGCTCGTGGTTTTCGACCTCTTCACGGTGACACTGCTCCTGCTCATTCTGTGGTCGCACCGGCGCAAGCCGAAGGCGCCAATTGCCGGGCCTGTTGAGCAATTGGACCAACCGCGCACGGCCACGCACGCCAATTCCTCGGCACGCATCGTCGTCATAGCCGGTGCGCTGCTCCTCCTCACCATTGCGGTCTATTTCCGGTTTGCCGACCTGGGCGCCGCGCAGTTTCAGGGCGATGAAGCCACCGCCATCGTCTATGCCGCGGCGGTTGCGCAGGGCCATGAAGAGGTCATCTTCCAACATCGCCGCGGCCCGGTCGATATCCTGATTCCGGCCAGCACGATGGTCTTGACGGGCGCCGCCAATGAGGCTGCGCTGCGGCTGCCGTTTGCCGTAGCTGCCCTTGCCGGCGTTGCCGCAATCTTCCTGCTGGGGGGTCTGCTCTTTGGTGGTCTGGCCGGCTGGCTGGCCGCACTGCTCGCCGCATTCGACGGCTACCTGGTCGGCTTCGGCCGCGTCATGCACTATGAAAGCGTCGTGGTGCTGACCGCGGCGCTGGGCGTCTATGTGCTCTATCAGTTGCTTCAAGACCAGAAGGCAGCGGCTGCAACTACGCCCGGCAAGATCAGGCGCGCCCTGCTGCTCACGGCGCTCCTGCTGGCAACGGGCATGGCGGCGCACTACGACGGCGCGGCCGCGCTGATCCCGGCCGGGTACCTGCTCTGGCGGCTGTGGCGCACCGGACTCAGGGGCAGGGCGTTTGTGCACGTGCTCTGGTTGCCGGTCGCGGGCGCCGCCGTCCTGCTGCTCTCATTCTATACACCTTACCTGGTGAACCCTTACTTTCGAGAGACGCTCGAATTCTACACCGGCACACTCGCCGGCGCGCCGACAGACGCACGGACCGTCAACCACGTGGCAATGCTTGCCGAAAGTCTGCTGCTCTATAATGGCGGTCTGAAAACGGTGCTGATGATCGGCGCACCGGCGTGCGGGTTGATCCTGCTCTTCTGGCAGCAGCCACGGCGGCGCTTCCGGCTGCTGGCAATCTTCGCGGCCTTTGTGTTTCTGACCTTGCTACTGACCGCATACATCCCGCTCACCGGCCTGGCCGACTGGATCCCTTTTTTCTGCGCCGTGCTGGTAGTCGGTGCGGTGGCGGCGCCACGCCAGACCGACGCAGAACGGGTGCTCTGGCTCTGGCTCCTGCTGCCGTTCTTTGTCGCCATGTTCGTTGTTCAGCAGCCAGGTCTCCATTTCTATTTCTTCGTGACGCCCTGGCTGCTGCTGACCGGTTGGCTGCTCGACCGGTTGTACCGCTGGGTGCAGGTGCGCAGTGGGCAACCGCTGGCAGCCGGCGCAGGCATCGCCCTGCTCATCGCCAGCGCGGTGGTCTTCGGCGTACACGCGTACCGCTTTTCATCGACCCGGCCGAACTTGCCCAGAATTACCAGCGCAACTTCGCACCGCCCGCCTGGTGGCCGGCCGATAGGTATGGCAATTCACAGTTGCTCTATGGCATTCCCCACCGGGAAGGCTGGAAGACGATCGGCGCGCTCTATGCTGCAGGCGCGCTCACCGGTAGCTACAACGCCAATATTGACCGGTGGGCGGTGGACTGGTATACGCGCGGCGCCGAATATTGCCGCGACAACCCGGACCAGATCGTGATTGAGTTGGCAACGCGCGGCGACCAGGCTGCCGCCATGCTCGAAGACGCCGGTAGCGGCTATGCCGTCTGGGGCGTGGTCGAAGTTGAAGGCAGACCCGTGCTGCATGTCTATCGCAGAAATGTTAGCGGCGCACCGTGGGTTGCTGACGCCGCTGACGACGAACGGCCATTTGACGAGATGCTCTCAGGCGCGAGGAGGATGGCGCTGACACCGCGCGTGATCCTGCCGATGACCCCAGCCAACCTACAATTTGGGACTGAACTAGTCATGACAGGTTACGCGATCCAAAATCCTGGTGACAACGGTCAGAACCTGGCTTTGACCGCGGCATGGACTGCGCAAGCGCGGCCACAGCAGAACTACCAGATCCGAATCGAGTTGGTCGACGCCAACGGCAAGGTGGTGGGGCAACGTACGACGGACCCTAAGTTGTCAGGCGGGGCCAACCACTGAGTGGAAGCAAGGCAAGCAAGCCGAGGGCTACTACCGGATCCCGTTCTCTAGCGTCGGTAGGCGAGGGGAGTATACGGTGCAAGCCAGCCTTGTCGACGCCAATGGGACGATCATTGGAAAGTGGCGCCGCTAACCAGGGTCACCATCCAATAAAAACGGGGCGGTATCGCCCGCCCGTTTTCGAAATCAACAAGCCAGCATGTCTTCCACGCCGGCGCGCTCTTCCAGGAGTTCTTCGCCGGTCTTCTGGATCATCAGCTTGTCGTACTCGCTCAACGCCAGCCCCTCAACGATTGAGTACTTGCCATTCTTGACCGTCACCGGATAGCCAAAAATGACCCCTTCCGGTGCGCCATAGGCGCCGGTGCTCGGAATCGCCATGCTCACCCAGTCGCCTTCCGGCGTGCCATGATACCAGTTCTGGACATGGTTGATGGCGGCATTGGCTGCGCTGGCGGCGCTGCTCTGACCACGCGCTTCGATGATGGCGGCGCCGCGCTTCTGCACCGTCGGGATGAAGGTCTCCTTGATCCAGGCATCGTCGTCGATCACGGCGGCGGCATTCGTGCCGTTGATCTCGGCATGGTATGCATCCGGATATTGGGTGGCGCTGTGGTTGCCCCAGATGGTCATCTTCGTGACGGCGGTGACCGGGACATGAGCCTTTGCGGCCAATTGGAACTTGGCGCGGTTGTGGTCGAGGCGCGTCATGGCGGTGAAGCGCTCGGCGGGCACATCGGGGGCGCTGCGCATGGCGATCATCGCATTGGTGTTGGCCGGGTTGCCGACCACCAACACCCGCACGTCCGAGGCGGCGTTTTCGTTGATCGCTTTACCCTGCACCGTAAAAATCGCGCCGTTTGCACTCAGCAGATCCTTGCGCTCCATGCCCTTGCTGCGGGGGCGGGCGCCGACCAACAGCCCCCAGTTGATGTCCTGGAACGCACGGTTGGGGTCATCGGTGAGGACCATGTCGGCCAGCAGCGGGAACGCACAGTCGACCAGTTCCATGGCCACGCCTTCGAGCGCCTTCATGGCCGGGGAGATTTCAAGCATCTGTAGGATCACAGGCTGCTTGGGGCCAAAGAGGTCGCCGTTGGCGATGCGAAAAAGTAGCGCGTAGCCGATGTTGCCTGCGGCGCCGGTGACGGCGACGCGGATGGGAGTGGTCATAGGGTTACCTCCTGAATGTAAATGTTTCGTTAGAAAACAATAGAGTTTTCCGGATCAATGCGGGAATCGCCCCTGGCGCACGATCATTGATCGTGGGAGATGCAACAGGACAGTTGCTATCGGGTGTCATAAATGCTGCGCCCGCATGGAACATCATACTTTGGCTGCACGTTCGTTGCATGTACAATGAAGCAGTTTTGCGTCACCCGCCAGGCGCCGCAACGCGTTGTCTAGGATACCGCGATTTGGCGGATTGAGCAACGTGTCAGGGTCGTTTGTGCGGTGTAAGATGCGGCGTGCCTTGCTGTGCGCCCGATCAAACCGTCGAAGCCCGGCACACAAAGGCGCCGCTTTTCAGGCAGCGCCCTCACTATATTTTTGTCGTGCAAGGAGTCAATCAGCTATGAACTCAACCGTCCAACACAGAACCCGCAACCTTGTCTTGCTGGCTGCGCTGTTGCTCGCGATCCTGCCCGGTCTCGCGAACGTCCAGACTGCGCAGGCCGAAGGCCGCCACATTTCCAGCCCCAACGAGCCGAGCGCCGACGCCGGCGGCGAGATTGTCTATGTGGACAACACCGGCGTCATCCGCGTGCTAGACCCATACTGGGAAGGCAGCCCCTCCACCACAAAGCAGGTGCAGTGGTTTAGCCCGATCAGCGGATTCCGCAACGTGGCACTTGGCGATTTCGACAACGACAAGGATCTGGAGATCGTCGGCATCACCGGGACCGATGACGCCACCAGTTTTATCTACGTATACGACCCGGTGGTCGCCAAGGGTGCCGGCGTCCCCGACAAGATCAACGGGATCCCCTGGAAACGCATGGCGGTCATCGACCTGCCTGCCGCACCGATCGCCGTGGCCGCGGGCAACTTCGACCCCAACGTGCCGGGTGACGAAATTTTTGTGGTGCGCAATGTGGCCGCAAGCGACAGCACCGATGATGAGACCGTCGGCGTCATCTACAAGCAGACGAACACGAGCACACCGGATGGCACGTCCTGGACGATTCACTTCACCCGCACATTTGAGAACGACTACGAACGCATCGCCGTCGGCAACGCGGACGGCAAGGGCGGCGACGAGCTGGTCCTGATCGAAGACAGCGTAAAAATTGAAGCCTTCCAGCCGGATCAGGGTTTCAAACGGATCCTGGAGCATGGCAGCGATTGCCGGCCCCCCAAAGATGCGGCATTCGCCAAGTACTTCGGCGGGACGACGCCCGAGTTGATGATGGTGCGCAAACAGCGCTGCAGCGGTTCGGGCAAACAGGAAGCGCTCGCCTATTTCCCGTGGGATGGGACCGCCGGCCAGTATGTTGAGAATGCCAGTCCAATCGCGTACTTTGATCCCGAACCGGGTACGATCTTTACCGGCGACATCAACGGCTCCGGCGACGACGAGGCCTTCCTGATTCGCAAGGGTGAAGGCGTTGCGGAAGCCAAACGCTTCTTCGTGCGTGGCGCGGGCAACGACGGTATCTTTCAGGAATTCTTCGACGGCCTGACCCTCGATTCCGACGACGGCTACCGGGAGGGCGCGGCAGGGGACATCGACGGCGACGGTAAGGCGGAGCCGGTTCTCATCCGCGACAACAATATTCGCTACTTCCCCGACGCCCATACTTCGGCGATTGCCATCAATGTTCCGGTCGCCACCGACAAGCGGTCGATTGCGATCGGTGACCTGGACCGCGGGGGTTTCATCTCCGGTCCCGCCTTTGGCGCCAGCGTCAGCAAATTAGATCTGACGGTCAAGTGGGGCTACATCACCACCGGCAGTTTCACGATCAAGAATGTTGCCACGGAATCAGGAATTCCATTTGTGCTCACGGTCGATGGTGCGCCAACCTGGCTGACCGTCACCCCCGTCTTTGGCACTGCGCCGGGTGTCAGCCAGGGTGCGCTGACCGTGAACTACACACTCGATGCCAGAGCGCTTTCACCGGGACCTTACGTGACGAATCTGCAGTTCACAGCCAACGATTCAAGCGTGACAAACAGCCCGTATCGCATTCCCGTCAACGTCCAGGTGACGATCCCGACGCTGGCAGCAACGCCAAACGGTGTGCAACTGGTCTTGCCTTCGTGCCAGACGACGGGTGAAATCCAACTCGACTTTGCGGTGACCGGAATTTTGGGCAATGCCGTGACTGCCCAGATCCAGGGTGCGGGAGCAATGCGCGGTGCGACCCTGGTCGGCGACATTGCCGATCCGACCTTCACTGACCAGGGAGTGATCCTGCGTGACATTGCGGGCAACGAGGCTATCATCGATTCATTGGCAACGGCAACACGGTCGATGGATGATACGCCGGCGTCAATTACAGACGCCATCACCCTACCTGTCACGGCTGCGCCGTGGATTACCGCCTTTACAGCGGTCACGACCACCACGCCGACGACAATGACGGTCACGATCAGCCCGACGCTGCGCTTGAGCGACAACAACTCGGCATCGATGATACTGACCGCCAATGAGTTCGGCCAACCCGCCAATCGCTTCTATCCGATCGGGCTACGGTGTGTGACGAGCGCGAACTATCTCCCAAGGCTGGCCAAGTAAACAAACCGGCAGAACCCCCTGACGAACGTTAGAAACGCCGTCCAGGAAGCACACCGCCTTCCTGGAAGGCGTTTTCTTTAGCCCCGCCCGGAGACACTACAACGGATTTCAGACCGGAACGGATTTGGGGGTCCTCGCGGGTGACAGACCGTGCGTCGCACTGGCGCAGATCCCCACGCCGGACCGCACAACCTGTCGCCAGTGCGTCGCACTTAGCTCATCAGTCTCCCCCACACCGTCTCGTGCGATGCACTGGCGAAACCTTGCGCTGTCAATTACGTCTCCTGCGCCAGTGCAACGCACGAGACTCCCGCCACGCAGGACCCCGAAAACCGTTGTAGTGCTGTTTTGCCCCATCACTCCGTGTTCCTTGACGCCGGGACGCCGGAACGGTAAGATGAAGCAGGAGGAATCATCGCAATGATCTCAAAATATGGCCGCGGTTGGATTGCCGCACCCCTGGGGCACATCGCCGGGTGGCTCGAAGCCGCCGGCATCAGCCCAAACGCCCTCACCCTGATCGGATTTGGGCTGACGCTCGTGGTCGCCTCCATCCTGGCGACCGGCAACCTGTTCTGGGGTGGCATCCTGCTCATCTTTGCCGCGCTCTTCGACACCCTCGACGGGGCTGTGGCGCGCCATGCTGGCAAGACCACCGTCTTCGGCGCCTTTCTGGACAGCGTCATGGACCGTTTCTCGGAAGCCGTCACCCTGATCGCCCTGATCTATTACTACAGTTTCCAACCCGATGGTCAGTGGCCCGTGATCCTGCTGGCCCTCACCATCGTCGGCTCGCTGATGGTGAGCTATACCCGCGCGCGCGCGGAGGCCGTCAATATCGAGTGCAAGGAAGGGTTCTTCCAACGCACCGAACGCATCATCGTCCTGATCTTGGGCCTGGTGACCGGTTGGATGCTCCCAGTCTTGATCATTCTGGCCATTTTCACGAACCTGACCGCAGTCCAACGGATCTGGGACGTATACCGCAAGACAGCAACCGGAGCCTGAGCAAGCAGCATGGCACTGCGACGATGCGCCCCTCACACCGAATTCCCTTACGTAATCCGCAAGTTTAATTTCAAAACTTCCCGAATATTCGCCGTAATTTTTCACGCCTTGCTGCGTCATCATGTTTGAGCGACGTTCTAACAGTAGCCGAAATAGCGTGGCTATGCCCATCACTGAGGCGAACGAAGAAGAGCTGCTGGCTGCTGCCATGCAATATAGCGAGGCTGCCCTTGGCGAACTCTACGACCGGTATGAAGCCAAGAGCTACAGCTACATCTATCGCCGAACAGGGGATCAGGTCCTGTCCGAAGACATGACCGCGCAGGTCTTTTTGAAAATGCTGGAATCAATTCGCGATCGCAAAGCCTGGCACAGCTCGTTTTCGGGCTGGCTCTACCGCATCGCTCATAACCTTGTCATTGACCACTACCGTCGCCGCGACCGCCACAGCTCCGTTGACCTCGAGGATGCCCCAACCGTAGCTGCCGACATAGAAGACCCGGTGGAGACCGCCGAGATGAACATCGACGCCGAACGACTGCGCGCCGCGATTCGCCGTTTGACTGACGAACAGGCCGAAGTCGTCAGCCTTCGTTTTCTGGAAGGGTATAGCATTGCCGAAGTCGCCGCAATGACCAACCGTACGGAAGGTGCGATCAAGGCCCTGCAATATCGGGCCGTCGCCACGCTGCGTACGCTGCTATACGACCAAATGCATTAGGATGGCAGAGTGATCAGCGCTATGGACGAACCATCAATGGAAGAGATCTTCGCCGAGGCAGTCGACAAGTTGCTGCATGGTGATCGTCTCGAAAAGATCATTCGGGGTTATCCAACTGAAAAACAGTCGGAACTGAGTGCGCTGCTCGAGATTGTTGAACTGGCCGATCAATTGAAGACCATGCAGGTGCCGCAGCCAAGCATGGCGCGTCGCGAACACGCGCGCACAGCCTTTTTACAACTTGCGGCATCCAGACGCACCGACTTGGAGGAGGCGGTCTTGCCCCCGGCGCTCACACCGGCCCTGGTGGCTACTGCCAATGGTGAGCAGGCGCCTGCTGCGCCTGCAAAGGCCTCCGTAACCACTGCAAAACCAACCACCGGCATCCGCGCCCTGATTGATCGGGGTATGGCACGGCTGGATGAGGCATTGCGCACCCCGTCTCTCCGCCTGGCGCCGCTGGCAATCCTGCTGCTGGTCGTCAGCGTCATGGGCTTGTGGGTCACGGCAGCCGCACAAGATGCAGGACCCGGCGATCCCCTCCATGGCTTAAGAGAGTGGAGTTTGGAACAGCAACTTTCGCTGGCGCCAGAGTCGGTGCGCGCCGGGGTGATCCGCAAAATGGAAGCCGCAGCAAGGCAAGACCTTGCAGAGGTGACCACGTCAGACCGCAACGACCTCGTCTCCGAGTTTACCACGCGCCAGATCCACTATGGCACGGAGGGCAACCTCCTTCAGGTCGGCCTCCTTCTTCGTCCGGCCCGGCTATCAGGCCGACGCCAACGCCGATGACCTGAGCCCGATGGTGCAGCGGGGCGAACTGGCGCCGGGGGTCACGGTCGACCTGACCTATCGCACCTTCCCGGGCAACCCGGCCGTCGTCCAGGGCGTCAGCCTGGCCGTGGTCGATGGCGTCAAGGCAACCCCTGAGCCGACGGCGCAGCCCACCGTCTCGGCGGATTGCCGGATTGACCTGCCGAAGGGGTGGGTGCCTTACGCTGTACGGACAACCGACACCCTGGCGAGTCTGGCGCTGCGCAGCAAAGCCAGCGCAGACCGCATCCTGGCGGTGAACTGCATCGCTCAAATCAAACCCAAAGCCACGATCTACCTGCCGGCGGCCGTCTATGGTCAGGGCATCGTCACCCATGAGACTGCCCCCGAACCGTGGCCGATCTTTGTCCGGCCGATCGCCACCTACACACCCGCGCCGGTCATAGAGCCGGGCGAAGTCAATCCCGAACCGCCGGTTGAGCCGCCCACCGGTGGCACCCCGGTTCCCACGGGTGAAGCACCCGATGTCCCGACCGAAGCACCCACCGGTGTGACTGAAGCGCCGACAGGTGAAGCACCCGATGTCCCGACCGAAGCACCCACCGGCGTGACTGAAGCGCCGACAGGCGAAGCGCCAGAAGGCCCGACTGGCGTCCCCACCGAAGCGCCTACCGGCGTGGCGACCGACGTCCCGACCGAAGCACCTACCGCGACCGACGTGCCGACCGACGTCCCGACCGACGTTCCCACCGACGTTCCCACCGACGTGCCGACCGATGTTCCCACCGAAGCACCGACCGGCGTGGCGACTGAGGAAGCAACAGAAGTGCCAACAGAGGCGCCTAACGAGGAGTATGTGCCGCCAGACGTGCCAACGGAGGAGTACGTCCCACCCGACGACCCCACCGAAGAATATGTGCCGCCGGATGTGCCAACGGAGGAGTACGTCCCGCCCGACGACCCCGCCGAAGAATATGAACCGCCGGATGTGCCAACGGAGGAGTACGTCCCGCCCGACGACCCCGCCGAAGAATATGAACCGCCGGCAGACGTGCCGACAGAGGAGTACTTCCCCCCTGACGACCCCGCCGAAGAATATGAACCGCCGGCCTACGACCCGCCGGATGAGCCGGCCTACGATCCACCCGACGCGCCGGTCTATGAGCCCCCGGACGCGCCCAACCCAGAACCGAATGACGCACCGGTGGAGGAAGCGACACCCTCGCCTTGAGGAAATGAGAATAGTCAATGGTAGATGAAATCTGGATACCAGCCAGTTCATTGACCATTGACTATTGGCCAGTCTCCTCATTTGAGTTTTCTCACCATACCGGTTAAACTATCGGATGCGTTGCGCTCGGTCGTTCCGTGCTTGACGTGGAACGCCCATTGGGCGCTCGCTTTTTTGTTGGATGGCGGCACCGGGTTCAGGTGCGCCGTAACCAGGAATGCCAGCACTGACAAAGGCAACGGACTGTGTTTGAGAGCCTTTCCGATAAACTGCAAAGCGTTTTTGACAAGCTTTCCAGCAAAGGCAAGCTGACGGAAGCGGATGTCAACACTGCGATGCGCGAGGTGCGCCTCGCTCTGCTTGAAGCGGACGTCAACTACAAGGTCGTCAAAGACTTCGTCGAGAAGGTCAAGGCGCGCGCCATTGGCGCTGAAGTCATGCAGAGCTTGACCCCCGCACAGACCGTGGTCAAGATCGTCCATGAAGAGTTGATTGAACTGCTGGGTAAGCCGGCGCCCCTGAACACTTCGAGCCAGCCGCCCATCGTGATCATGCTCGTGGGGCTCCAGGGCGCGGGCAAGACGACCATGGCCGCCAAGTTGGCCCTGCGGCTGCGCAAGAGTGGCCAACGCCCCCTGCTTGTCGCCGCCGACATTTATCGCCCTGCGGCCATCAAGCAACTCGAGGTGCTCGGCAAGCAGATCGACGTGCCCGTGCACAGCGAAGGCACCAACGTGCCGGCCTCGACCATTGCGAAAAACGCCGTTAAAGTGGCGCGCGAGAAAGCCTATAACATCGTCCTGATCGACACCGCCGGTCGTCTCCAGATCGACGAAACGCTGATGCAGGAACTGGAGCAGATCCGCATGGTGGCGCGGCCGGCCGACATCTTGCTGGTCGTCGATGCCATGACCGGGCAAGAAGCGGTCAATGTGGCGGAAGGCTTTAATGCGCGCGTGCCGCTGACGGGTCTGATCATGACCAAAATCGACGGTGACGCCCGTGGCGGCGCGGCGCTGAGCGTGCGCCAGGTGACCGGGGTGCCGATCAAGTTCCTGGGCACCGGCGAAAAGATCGCGGACCTGGAACCATTTGAACCGGATCGTCTCGCCGGTCGCATTCTTGGCATGGGCGACGTCCTGACCTTGATCGAACGGGCGCAGGACTCGATCTCCGAGGCCGACGCCATGGCCATGGAGCAGCGGCTCTCCGAAGGCAACTTCGACTTCGAGGATTTTCTGGATCAACTCAAGCAGATCAAGCGCCTGGGGCCAATCACCGACCTCATGGGCATGATTCCAGGAATGAATAAGCTGACCAAAGGGATCGACCCGCAGTTGGCGCAGGACTCGCTCAAGAAGACCGAGGCCATCATCAACAGCATGACCGTTGCCGAGCGCCGTAACCCTGATCTACTGAACGCCAGCCGCCGCCGCCGCATTGCTTCGGGCAGTGGGATGGAGGTTCAGGACGTCAATCAACTCGTCAAGCAGTTTCGTGAAATGCAGAAGATGATGAAGCAGATGGGCATCATGGGCATGGGCCGCAGCAAGAAGAAGAAGAAGGATCGAGGCCGGCCAAACCGTCCACCGGGTCTGCCGGGCAATGCCGGTCCCGGCAACCTGCCGAGCAACTGGATGGATATGTTCAAAGGCGGCAACTGACCCGATCTGAGCATGAAACGTTTCAACCTGATGAGTTATTGTCAAGCGGGAATCGTCAATTGAATACTGCAGATGGTTGCAGGCGATGCGCTCTCCTTCCTCATCCAGCGCTCCTCTCGCCCGAACCGGTCTGTAATTGACAATGGACGATGGACGAAAGACAATTTCCATAATTTGCACATTGAACTCGTGACGTAAGGAGTCAAATACAAGTGGTTCGTATTCGCCTGCGCCGCATGGGCGCAAAGAAAAGCCCGTACTATCGTATCGTAGTCACCGACAAGCGCTCGCCGCGCGATGGCCGCTTCATTGAGGCGATCGGGACCTACGATCCGCACACCCAGCCGGAAACGGTGACCCTCGAATTGGCGCGCGCCGCCCACTGGCTGAGCCAGGGCGCCCAGCCGAGCGAAGGCACCGTACGTCTGCTGCGCCGTGCCAACCTGATCGACGACGCCGGCAAACCGGTGCCGTTCGTGGCCGCCGAAGGCAGCCCAGCCTGATCCAGCCAATATTCGTCGGCAAGGGTGCAGCGCGCTGCGCCCTTGCCTTTGTCTCCCCTCTTAATCCATGGAAGATTTAGTTCGTTATCTAGCGCGATCCCTGGTGGAACAGCCAGACCGTGTCCGCGTCTTCACCAAGGAAACCCGGCGCGAGACAATTATCAAGTTGCAGGTGGCCCAGGGCGATGTCGGTCGCGTGGTTGGCCGCAATGGACGTGTGGCGAATTCCATGCGTTCACTGTTGGAAGTGGCCGCCCGGCACCACAAGAAGCCGGTGATCCTCGAAATCGACTGACGGCGCCACCGTTGGCATGCCAACCCAGGCAAGTCAAGATGGAGCGTGCTGCATTCCGGCGCAGCGCCCTGTCTCGTCTTGCCTTTTTTATTTGAGAACCGATGACCGAAGAATCCGCTCCAACCCCATCTGATCGACGCCCGTCGCCGCACCGGCGGCCGCAAACGCCAGCCGGACAGGGCAAGACGATCGCCGTTCCTGCTGGCTACTTTGCGGTGGGCCAAATCGTCGGCGCCCATGGCCTGCGCGGCGAACTCAAGGTCGAACCATACACCGACTTTCCCGACCGTTTTGCGCCGGGGGCCGTGTTGCGCCTGGGTCCACGCCTGCAAGCGGTCACAGTCATCCAAATGCGCCCACACAAACCCATTTCTTGGTGCAGATCGCCGAGGCGGCTGACCGCAATGCGGCCGAAGCGTTACGCGGCGCCTGGTTTTATCTTCCCGAGGAAGACGCCGCCGCACTGGAAGCAGGCGCATACTGGGTCCATGACATTATCGGTCTACAAGTATTCACCGACGTAGGTCTGCACCTGGGTGAAGTCGTCGATCTGCTGACCACGGGCGCCAACGATGTCTACGTCGTGCGACCGGCCGCCGGCGTCAACCGCGGGCAGGACGTGCTGTTGCCCGCCATTACCGACGTCATCCTGACCGTCAATCTCGCCAAAGGCATCATGACGGTGCGTTTGCTTGACGGGCTGATCGACATGTAAACTATCTCTTGTGATAACTCCTGTGGATACAAGAGCGTACTGGATCGCAATCAACAAGGTCTCCGGCGTAGGCCCGGCGCGCGTGCGCGCCTTATTGGACGAGTGCGGCTCCATCGAAGCGGCGTGGCAGGCTTCCATCCAGCAACTACAGGCAGCAAAGTTCGATCGACGGACGATCGAAAGCATGTTGCAGGCGCGGCGTGAACTTGACCCCGCCGGCGAATGGGAACGCGTCCAGGCAAGTGGCGTCACCGTGCTCACCTGGGAAGACGACGATTATCCCGCCGAGCTACGCACGATTGACGGCTCCCCACCGGTGCTCTACCTGCGCGGTTGTATGACGGCGCAGGATGAATGGGCCATCGCCCTGGTGGGGACGCGCCATGCGACTACCTACGGTCGTGAAGTCACCCAACTGCTGGCGACGCAGTTGGCGCATCAGGGCATCACCATCGTCAGCGGGCTGGCGCTTGGGGTTGACACCATCGCCCATCGCGCCGCCATCGAAGCCGGTGGCCGCACCATTGCCATCCTGGGTAGCGACGTCGACCAAATCTACCCTCCTCAAAACCGTGGGCTGGCCGGTGCAATCGCAAGCCAGGGCGCGGTCATGAGTGACTACGCGCTTGGCACGCGTCCGGACGCGGCAAACTTTCCACCGCGGAATCGCATCATCAGTGGGCTGAGTCGCGGGGTCATCATTGTGGAAGCCGGCGAGCGTAGCGGGGCATTGATTACCGCGCGCTTCGCCGCCGACCAGGGGCGCGACCTGTTCGCTGTGCCCGGCAGCATTTTGAGCCCGGCGAGCATTGGCTGCAACCGGCTGATCCAGCAAGGCGCAACACCGCTGCTTTCGGTAGATGACGTACTCGAACAGTTACACATGACCCGGATCGCAGAACGGATTGAGGCGCGCAGTGCGGTGCCGGCCGATCCGCAGGAGCAGACGATTCTAGCCTGTATGGCGGCTCAGCCGTGCAGTGTCGACGAGATCGTCCGAAACCTTGGCTTACCACCTTCACAAGTTGGCAGCCTCCTCACGGTCATGGAATTGAAGGGTTTGATCCGCCAGATCGGCGTGATGACCTATACAAAAGCGTAAACTGAACAGGAGCATCAGCCATGTATGCAGCGATTCTTGCAGGTGGTGTTGGCACCCGGCTATGGCCGCGCAGTCGCCAGGGCCAGCCAAAGCAGTTTGCAGATATCCGCGGCGCAGGTCGGACGATGATCCAGGAGACAGTTGACCGGCTGCAAGGGCTTGTACCGGGTTCCCGCGTCTACATTCTGACCGGTGAGTCCTACGCCCAGTTGGCTCAGGAACAATTGCCCGAAGTACCCGCTCAGCAAATTCTGATTGAGCCGTTTGGCCGCAACACGGCGCCTGCAATCGGGTTGGCGTGCATCCATCTATTGCGCACCGATCCGACCGGCGTCATTGCCATTCTGCCCGCCGACCATATTATGCTCGACAACGAGGGCTTTCGGCATGCGCTGCACCGCGCGGGCGAAATGGCGCGCGAGGGCTATCTCGTGACATTGGGCGTCGAGCCGACCTTCCCCCACACTGGCTACGGCTACATCAAGCGTGGCTCAGTCATCGACGAGCATGACGGGTTGCCGGCCTACCACGTGGAACGTTTCCTGGAAAAGCCAAACCGTACGATTGCGGAATCCTTCCTCGCCGACGGCGGCTACTACTGGAACGGCGGCATCTTCGTCGCCCGCGTCGATCGCATGCTGGCAGAAATTGAGCGACAGGCGCCTGAGATGTATGCCCGTCTGCAACGGATCGGCGCACACATCAACGCACCCGATGCCGCCGAAACGCTGCTGGCAGAATGGGAAAAAATGCCAAGCATCAGCATCGACTACGCGGTGATGGAACATGCCCAGCGCGTCGCGGTGGTGCCGCTGCGAGCCGGGTGGAACGATGTGGGCAGTTGGGATGCCCTTGAAAGTGTCGTGGGCCAGGGATGATTTCGGCAACAGCATCGCCAAAGGTGAAGTGTTGCCCATCGAGAGTCATGGCAATATCATCTACAGTGACAAACAGTTGGTGGCGCTCGTCAATGTCGACAACCTCGTCATCGTCGACACGGGTGACACCCTCCTCATCGGCGACAAGAGCAACATGCAACGCGTCAAAGACGTGGTGGAACGATTAAAGGCAGAAGGACGGACGGAGTTATTGTAAAGGGGAGAATCATCGATGTCCGATCAGTCACCGTTGGAACAGATTAAGTCGGCGCGGATCAGCAAGAGCGCATTGATCGCGCTGATTGCCGGCCTCGTCGCCGGCCTCGGATTGGGCCTGTTGATCGGCTGGGTCTGGTGGCCGGTCGATTGGCAGGGCGCAGTGCCAGCCGCCAGCATTGCCGCAGATCCAGCCATACAAGCCAACTACGTGGCCGCCGTCGCAGACGCATATGCCGCCTCCAACACGCCGGAGGCTGCCCGCCTGGCGGCGGACCGGATGCAGGCGCTTGGCGACGATCCACGAACCGCGGTTGACGGCGCCATCCAGTACTTTGCAGACCAGCCCGGTGGCGCAGCGCGCATTGCGAATCTAGCGACAATGGCATCGGCCATCGGTGTCCCGGTCACCGCGCAAATTACGCAGCTTGCTCCCACGGCGACAGTGGCGCCTGCTACCGCGACTGCCGCGCCGGCCACGCAGACTGCAAATTCGCCCAATTGGTTTGCATGGTTGCTCGTCTTATTGACCGCCCTGCTCTTGATCGGCGGTGGCATCTACTTGCTGTGGCGCCTGGCGCAGAAACAACGCGACGACGCAAACGGCGCCGAGGATGCTACAGTCACGGGGTTCACCGACGAGGAGATTGGCGCCACTGCGACGACCGGCGCCTTCTCAAGATCGTCGCTGGCTGCACCCGTTGCGACAGGTGCACAGCCCGCAACCGGCGCACCGTACCAACCGCTGCCGGCACGCGCCGCACAGAGTGTTGCTGCAACAGCACGCCCAGCCGACCCCTATGCCTTCGACGATGAAGACGACGATGGCGTCACCGTTTACCGGCCGGACGCCTATCCACCCGATGACGGCGAAGTCAGTGAAGAGGATCTAGACGAAGAGGATGAGCAAGAGGTCGTGCTGTCACCGGCGTCGCCGGTGGGCCAGGCTCCTTTGTAAATCCAGGCGAGTCCGCGCCGCAAAACCGCGCCTCAGCGGCGGTCACACCCACCGTTGTCGCGCGCCCTCCCGGCAGCGTTCGTTTGGACCGCTATACGATCATCGACAGCCACATCGCCACGTATCAAGTCGGGGTGTTTGATTTCGACTTCACCAAGAACGTGGAAAATCCCGACGGCTCAGGCTACATCGGCGAGTATGGCATCGGCATCAGTGAGCGTCATGGGATTCTGAACAACAACCTTGACCAGGTCGTGGCAATCGAAGTCTATCTCTTCGACAAGTCGGATGAGAACAACCTCTCCACCACGACGCGGGCGCTGCTCAGTGAGTATGCTCACGACAACCTGTACAAGTATTTTGAGCAGGAAAAGCCGATCACCCTACAGAAGACGACACCACCTTTTCAACTCGAAGGAAGAAGACTGCTCCTTGACTGTACCGTGAAGGACGTGAAGTACACGCGTGACGGCATCTTCCAGTCCGTGTCCGTTGACCTGAAACTCATGCAGAAGAACTAGCGCGATCACGCACGCTCTTCCATCTCAAAAAGACGGCGATGCTCCTGAATCGCATACCGGTCGGTCATGCCCGCCAGATAGTCGGTCACGACGCGATGCAAGCCTTCAGGATGCACATTGACTTTGCCAAGCGTTTCTGGCGGCAATTGTTGTGGGTGGCCTACATAGGCGGTGAAAAGATCGGTCAGGGTCCGTTCCGCCTTCACGGCCATGCGCACCACTCGGTAGTTGCGATAGAAATTCCGAAAGAGAAAGTCCTTCATCTCCCGGTTATCGGCTTCGATGCTCTTGGAGTAACCGGCCACATTGCCCGGCAGTGCGCGTAACTCGGCCAGTGAAGTCACACCGGCCGCATCCAAGGCCGCGGCTGTTGCGGCAATGGCATCCGTCACTTCGATGCCGACCAGTTTGCGAATAAAGCGATAGCGCAGCATGTCGTCGCTCAGGTCCGGCGCGGCGCCCGCGTCCAACGCCTCGAGTGCCCGCTGTGAAATCCGCAGTTCCGCCACCGCCCGCGGGTCAAGGATGCCGGAGCGCAGACCGTCGTCCAGATCGCTGGTATTGTACGCAATCTCATCGGCAAGATTGCCGATCTGGCACTCTAGCGTGCCCCGCTCCTCGGGACAGAAGCCACTTGCATCGGTCTGATCGTAGTCCGTGTCGTGTTTCACCACACCCTCAAGCACCTCATAGCTCAAATTCAACCCTGGATGCTCTGGATAGCGATGCTCGAGTTCGGTAATGATCCGGAACGTCTGCCGCTGGTGATTGTAGCCGCCGAAACCCGCCATCAACTGGTTGAGCGTTTCCTCGCCCACGTGCCCAAAGGGCGGGTGACCGAGGTCATGCGCCAGACAGATCGCTTCGGCCAGATCTTGGTTACAGCCCAATCCGCGCGCCAGGGTGCGCCCGATTTGGGCGACTTCGATCGTGTGCGTGAGCCGATTGCGATAGTGATCCCCTTCAGAATAGACGAACACCTGCGTCTTATATTCGAGTCGGCGGAAAGCGGTCGTATGGACGATCCGGTCGCGATCACGTTGATAGCCCAGACGGTATGGGTGGGGTGGTTCGGGCAAAGAACGCCCGCGCGTCTCGCTATCGCGCATGGCGTATGGCGCCAAAGTCAACAACTGGCGCTCTTCCAACAGGTCACGGGTGACGACCATGTGTCTACCTCCATGCATTCAATGAATGCCGTCAATGAAGTTGTTTTGCGTCGAAATCGTCCAGCAGTCTTCGTACTTCTCTTACCTGGGCGCCATCCAAAGTCCGCACCCGGGCACCTGCGTCGGTATGGCCAATGCGCACGCTAGTTGGACGCGCGGCCGAGGGATCAATCCTTCCGCCGCTGAGGGACGCATGCACCTGGTCTGCGCCGGTGCGCCGCATGACTTGCAAAACGGTCGCCGGCGTAATCCCGGCGCCGGGCATCACCTCAAGCGCTGCGCCCACATAGGCGCGAAACGAAACAATCGCCTCAGCACCGAGCAACGCGGTCTCGGCCTGCCCCGAAGTAAGCACGCGCGTCACCCCCAGCGCCAGCAATTGATCCAGTGCCGCCAGCGGGTCCGGCGTCAGATCAAACGCACGGTGGAACACGGCCGTCCTGCCCAGCGCGGCATCGACAAACCATTTGGTGCGCGCGGCATCAATGGCGCCATCGGTCTGGAGACAACCAAAAACCAGCCCGTCGGCGCCATGCGCAAGGAGCAATTCTGCATCGCGTTGCATGGCCACATATTCGTTGGCGGTGTAGCAGAAGCCGCCGGCACGGGGCCGAACCATGGCCATGATCGGCAGGCGCGTCGCCTGGCGGGCGTTGATGAGCAAGCCAAGCGATGGCGTCAGACCACCCACCTCAAAGGCGCTCACCAGTTCGATGCGATTGGCCCCGTTCTGCTCTGCCACGATGCAATCATCGACCGAGGCTGCGATCACTTCCAAGGGGATCATGGTCTACTCACCGCGTACCGTTGTGATTCTGGTGCGCCGGGCAATGCGCTCTTCACGCACCTGCTCACGCAACGAGCGTGCAGGACCACCGCGCATGGTGTTGATGATTTCCGACATGATACAGACGGCGATCTCAGCCGGCGTCTGCGCACCGATGTCCAGTCCAATCGGCGCAAAGACCCGATCCAACCTGGCGGGATCAATGCGCTGCTCGCGCTCCAGGAGGTTGAAGACTGCACTGATCCGTCGCCGGCTGCCAATCATACCGATATAGGCCACCGGATCATCGAGCACCTCAAGTAGACACTCGATGTCGTGCTGGTGCCCACGCGTCACCAACACAAGAAAGGTATTGGCATCAAACTGAGGGCGGCCACCGCGTAACTTGCGCAGTTCTTCGCGAAACGGGCCGGCGATTACACGGTCGGCAGTCGGGAAGCGCGCCTGGCTGGCGTATTGCGGCCGGTCGTCGAGGACGGTCACCTCAAAGTCGCAGATGCGGGCAATGGCAGCGAGGGGCGCCGCAATGTGTCCGGCGCCGGCAACGATCAGGTGCGGCGCTGGCGCCTGCACTTCAAAGAAGACCGTCAACAGACTGCCCGCAGCTTCGTAAGTCGTCTCGCGGTGACTGCGTAGGCGCAATGCCTCCTGTGCGTCGTCAAGCAAGCGTGGTTGCAGGGCGCCCGCGTCGAGCGTGCCCGCGGGAAATTCGCCCGCTTCGCTCCCGATGAGCAGATGACGGCCCAGTTGGCCTGCCCAGACGCCCGTGGCTGCAATCGCCGTTAACCACACGACCGGTCTAGCGTTTCAACGGCAGCCACCAGCGCCTGCAATGCGACAGAATCGTTCAAGCGCTGCTCCTGGCCGCACCGGCCGCGTCCGCAACTGCAAAGCGCTCGATAAATACCTGCATCGTACCGCCGCAGACACCTTGACTCTCCATGGTAATCTCGTCAGTAAGTTCGACGGTGACAATGCGCGGCGCCCCGTCGGCCAATACGTCGAGCGCCGTCCGGATCACGTCGGCCTCTCCGCAGCCGCCGCCCACCGTCCCCACATGGCGTCCGTAGGGATGGATGATCATCTTGGCGCCTACGCTGCGTGGCACGGAACCCTTGGTGGAGGTGATCGTAGCCACAGCCACCGCAAGACCCTCGTCAAGGAAGGATTGAAGCTGGTGATAAAACGTGGACATAAGGAAAATCGTCTACCCTCTCCCCGCCAGCACCGGTCCCTCCATACAAAGCACCTTGCCATCGTGCTCGCAGGAACCACAGATGCCCATGCCACAGCGCATATAGGCTTCCCAACTCAGTTGGGTGGGGACCTTGTACTGGCTGCCTAAGTCGTCCAGTGCGTTCAACATCGCGTGCGGGCCGCAGGCATAGATTCCATCGATGCGCTGCGCTTCAAGCATCGGCCGCAATGCGTCGGTCACCCGTCCGGCGATTCCCTGGCTGCCATCTTCGGTCGCGACCGTAACCGTCAGTGATGCGTCGCCCACATCCAATCCATTGAACCGCTCCAGGTAGAGAAGGTCATTGGCAGTCCGTGCACCGACGATGATATCGAGCTGCTCTGCGCCACATCTCCTGGCTCGCCAGCCAATACAGGGCGCCACGCCGTAGCCGCCGCCCACCAGCGCAAGCCGGCGCTGAGATGGCGGCACGCGATAACCCTGCCCAAACGGGCCGCGTAGCCACACCCGGTCGCCGACTTTCAACTCATGCATGAGCCGCGTAAACGGTCCAACTGCCGTAATCATGAAGGTCACCGGATCACAGTCAACCAGTGAGAATGGCTTTTCGTCAAAGCGCGGCAGCCAAAGCATGGCATATTGACCGGGAACACCTTCAACCCATGTATCCAACACAAAGGTCTTGGTGCGGTAATTGTCCTGTTGGATGTCACGTATCTCTACGACGCGAGGCATATTTTTGCTTAGCATAGGTGATGCCTGAATCATTCCTTTCCAGCGACAAAAATGACGCCGTGGGGTAGGTGCCGCATGCTCGACATGGCGTCGTCTACCGGCCACCAGGCGTCCAGTCGATCTGCCGGCACGGTAGGTTCCAGCAGCCGGCGCAGCACAAACCCCGACTGCGCAAACAGGGTTACCCAATCGGCGATGGTGCGGTGATACGAAGTAAGCCAGGCGCGCGAATCCGGCCACCGCCAGCGCATGGGTTGTTCATCAAAATAACCACGGACTGGGTAGATCTCTTGCGACTGTTCTTCCAGGTTGAAGAAACAATCACGCATGGGGTGATCCAGGCTGATGACCAGCCGGCCGGCCGGGTTCAGGACCCGGTGAAACTCGGCAAGGGCGCGCGGTGCGTCGGGCACGTAATGCATCGTCTGCACACTCAGGATCAGATCGAAACACTGTGCGGCAAAGCCGCTCAAATCCTCAGGCGTGCCGTGCACGAAGGTCACAGCAACGCCGGCCACAGCGGCATGGTTTGCCGCCGCCTCCAACTGAGCATCGCTGAGGTCCAGCCCGGTGACGATGGCCTTGCGCCGCGCCAGGGCAATGCAGTTCTGACCGCCGCCGCAGCCAACGTCCAAAACTCGGCATCCCTGCACCTTGCCCAGTAGTTGCAACTCGGCATCGGGTGCGGCCCAGGGGCCGTAGTGAACGTCCAGATCCCCGGCGCCATGATCGGCCTGATAGCGGGCGCTGATCTCGTTCCAAGCACGCCGGTTGGCGGCTCGCGCGCGCTGTTCCGGCGGAATGTCATCGGGTGTGGTCATGTCACCAGTTTAACACATCTTGCCGCCTGTCGAGGGTAAGTTACAGCTTAATCGACGCCTTCCCTACGCCCGTAGATACAACGGCATGGCCGTGTCCAAGCCGGGTGATCTTTACCCCAACAATCTGAATCGCTCCCGCGCCGGCTGCACTACAGTTGACGAATGCATGTAAGTGGACCTACAATGACACTGACTGCGTGTGCAGTTGATTCCCAATGAACCAGTAGCTGGATTGTCGTGCGCGCGGGTCGTCCCCGACGGTTTGTTGATCTACCCCACAAGGTCACCCAACTTCCGGACTTTTTTCCGTTTGCTTCCCTTAAAACGTTTTAACATGAGGAGGATTGTATGGCAGTCAACGCTCGTATGATGCGCCTGGTCGCCGTCACGATGTTGGTGGTGGTGGCGCTGATGCTCCAGGCGTGCACCGCCGTGGTGCCGGCCGCCGCACCCGCAGGGGGCGCCGCCGCCGCCAGCGATGCCGGCAAGTGGTGCAAAGATGTGAAGATCACCTTCTTCCCCGGCGGTCCGGCCGGCGGCGTCTTTGCCAACAATGTCTACAATGGCGCCCAGCAGGCCGAAGCGGATCTCGGTCCCACCGTCACCTATGTCTTCTCTGACTGGGATCCCCAGAAGATGATCCAGCAGTTCCAGGAAGCCGTGGCGACCAGCCCGGATGGCATCGCCGTCATGGGGCACCCCGGCGATGACGCGTTCTCGCCGCTGATCGACGCCGCCGTAAGCGAGGGCATCATCGTCACCAGCCAGAACACCGAACTGCCCGCCAGCTTCAGCAAGTATCAGGGCAACGGCTTTGGCTACGTCGGCGCTGTGAACTACACCGCCGGCTATAACCTGGGCAAGGAAGCGGTCAAGCGCTTCAACCTCCAGAGTGGCGAACGCGCCATGGTCTGGGGTCTCCTTTCACAGCCCAGCCGTGGCGAACGCACCCAGGGCGTCATCGACGCATTGGAAGAAGCGGGCATGACGGTGGACTATCTTGAGATCGACGCCGCCACGAACAAGGATCCGGCCGCAGGCGCGCCGACCTTCGCCGGCTACGTCTCTGAGAATCCGGATGTCAAGGTCGTCGTCACCGACCACGGTGGTCTGACCGCCACGACCGAGACCTATCTGAAGGCCGCAGGCAAGGGCGCCGATGACATCATCGCCATCGGCTTCGACCTGTCGCCGGCGACGCTGGAAGCGGTCCGCTCCGGCTGGACGGACCTGGTCATCGACCAGCAGCCGTGGCTCCAGGGCTATCTGCCCATTTTGCAGATCTGCCTCACCAAGACCTACGGCTTCTCCGGGTTGATGGTCGACTCCGGCGCCGGCTTTGCCGACAAGGACAACATCGAGTTCTTGGCGCCGTTTGTGGAGAAGGAAATCCGGTAATCCTGTGCGCGGGGCAGGGGCGAGGGGCACAATGCCCCCTGCCCCTTGACCCCGTGTTAGTTTGAGGAGCGCCTGTTCATGGCCGAACCGACTCTGCGCCTGGTAAACGTATCTAAATCGTTTGGCGAAGTAAAATCCATTCAGAATGTTAATCTCGAAATCTATCCAGGCGAGGTGGTCGGCCTTTTGGGCGACAACGGCGCCGGAAAATCGACATTGGTCAAAATCATTACCGGCTACCATGACCCTGACCCTGGCGGCGAGATCTACTTTCACGGCAAGAAGGTGGAGCACCTGACCGTGCCCAAGGCTCGCCAATTGGGGGTGGAAACGGTCTATCAGGAAAAGGCGCTGGCTGACAAACAGAGTGTCTGGCGCAACATCTTCATGGGCCGCGAGATCGCCAATCGCGCCGGCTTCCTCGACGTTGGCAAGATGCGCCGCGAGACGCAGCGGTTGATGACCGAGCACATGGGCTTTACGTCCAAGGCGGTCAACCCTGAGACCTCCGTCCGCACCATGTCGGGCGGCGAGCGGCAGGGCATCGCCATCACCCGTGCGCTCTTCTTCGAGGCGGAACTGATCATCCTCGATGAGCCGACGATGGCGCTTTCGCTCTCAGAGACCAAGAAGGTGCTTGACTTCATCGCCAGCATCCCCGCCGCAAACAAGTCCTGCATCTTTATCGACCACAACATCTTCCACGTTTACCCAGTGGTTGACCGCATCATCGTCCTGGATCGTGGCATGGTTGCGGGCGAGTTCCGCAAGGCCGACGTCACGCTGGAAGGGCTGATCGACCGGCTCTACACGGTGGCCAAAACGGGTAAGATGCAGCAGCAGGGGTGAAACCAATGGCCATGCAAGCCGCCAAAGCACCAACCGCCCAACGGTCGGGCTTTTCCATTTTCGTTCGCACCCATGCGCTGCAAATCGGCATCACCGTCGTTGCCATCCTGCTGTGGGGCGTCTTTGCCTTTTTTGCGCCGACGACGTTCTTTAACAAGAACATCTACCAGGCGTTCATGTCCACCACGCCCTTCTTTGCCATTGTGGCGTTGCCGCTGACGATGGTGGTCATCCTGGGCGATATCGATCTGTCGTTTCCGTCGATCATGTCCTGGGGCGTCCTCGTCTTCTCGTGGACATTGGTGGCGACGGGCAACCTCTGGATCGCGTTTATTCTCTGCCTCGTCGCCGGCTTTCTGGCGGGCATGCTCAACGGCGCCATCATCGTGCGCTTTGGCGTCCCGTCGCTAGTCGTGACCATCGGCACCAGTTTCTTCTGGCGCGGCGTCGTGCAGGTGCTCACTGACGGTCACGGTACTTCGCTGCTGCCGACGCGCGGCACCTTCTTCTACGAACTGATGGTTGGCCGCCTCTTTGGCTTTATCCCGATGCAGATGGTCTGGACCGTCGTCATTGCCGTGCTTTCCTGGGTCTTTCTCAACCGCCATCGCTTTGGCGCCCATGTCTATTTGATTGGCGACAACCAGGAGAGCGCCCGGTTGATGGGCATCAATGTGGGCAGTCGTAAACGGATGGCCTTTGCCATCGTGGGCATGGCGGCGGCGTTCGCCGGGCTGATTGCCAGCCTTGAAGTGACCTACTACTGGCCGACCCTGGGTGAAGGCTACCTGTTGAACACGCTCTCCTCGGTCTTCCTGGGTGGCACTTCGGTCTTTGGGGGTGTGGGCACCATCTACGGCACCTTTGTGGCGTCCTTCATCGTCGGCGCCATCAACGCCGGCATCGTGGCCGTCGGGTTGTCCGGTTTCTGGACGCAACTGATCTATGGTCTCATCGTCGTCGGCGCCGTCGTGATCCAGACGGTGGTGAGCAAGCGCGTACAGTAGCTTAGCAGCACGTAATTTGTAATCCGTCGCCCGTGCCCGTCCACGAACCACGAAATACGCAACATACTCCATGTCCAATCGGCTTCACGATCGCATCGCCATTATCACGGGCGCAGGGCAGGGAATCGGCGAGGGAATTGCCCGTCGTTTCGCCCAGTCAGGCGCGCGCGTTATCGTGGCTGAGGTCAACCCCGCCACCGGTGCGGCCGCGGCGGCAGCGCTACAGGCGGACGGCTATCACGCTCACTTCATCCAGACCGATGTCGCAGACCCAGCCCAGATCGAACGGATGGTGGCCGAGACGGTCGCTACCTTCGGGCCACCCGATATCCTGGTCAACAACGCCGGAATCAATGTTTTCAACGACCCGCTGCAACTGACCGATGCGGCATGGGATCGCTGCTTTTCGATCGATTCGCTGGGGGTCTGGCACTGCTGCCGCGCCGTGCTCCCGCACATGCTGGCGTCCGGCAAGGGGAGCATTGTCAACATTGCCTCGGTGCATTCTTTCCAGATTATCCCCCACACCTTCCCCTACCCCGTGGCCACGCATGGGCTCTTGGGCATGACCCGGGCCCCGGCAGTAGAATACGCAGCGCAAGGCATCCCGCGTCAATCCGATCTGTCCGGGGTGGATCCTGACGCAGATCAACGTGGACTACTGGAACACCTTTCCCGACCCGGCTGCGAGCGCGGCCGCACCGAACAACGCCAGCCCATGCAACGCATCGGCACGGTCGATGAGGTGGCATGGCCGGCGGTCTTCCTGGCCTCCGACGAGGCCGGCTTCATTACTGGGGCCATGTTGGTCATCGATGGGGGCAAATCGATCCAGTTCGACGTTTAGGCTGCTCCCCCAAGAATTGTAAAGGACTGTCACGATGAAGATTACTGCCATCACCACGATGGTGTTGGGCACTCAATGGCGCAACCTGGTGATTGTCAAGGTCGAGACCGATGAAGGCATCGTTGGCGTCGGCGAATGCCGCCCCATCAACAAGGTCGACTCTTTGGTCGGGTATCTACACGATGTCGGTGACCGTTTTGTCGTCGGGCTGGACCCCTTCGACATCGAGTTGCTCGTGCGCCGGTTGACGATTGAAGACTACGGCAAACCGGGTGAGATTGCCATGAGTGGGCTGGCCGTGCTCGAAATGGCCTGCTGGGACATCATGGGCAAGGCGCTCAACCAGCCAGTCTACCGGCTGCTCGGTGGCGCGGTGCGGCAGCAGATCAAGGCGTACGCCAACGGGTGGTACACCGTTGAGCGCACGCCCGAGGAGTTCCATGCCGCGGCCCAGCGCGCAGTGGCGAAAGGCTACCATGCGCTCAAGTTTGATCCCTTTGGCGCGTGTTTCTATGAACTGGCGCGCAAAGAAAAACTGAAAGCCGTGGCGCTGATGGAGGCGGTGCGCGATGCCGTTGGCCAGGACGTCGAACTGCTGATTGAGATGCATGGCCGCTTCAACCCAGTGACCGCCGTCGAAATGACGCGGGCGCTGGCGCCGTACAGCCCCGCCTGGATCGAAGAACCCGTGCCGCCGGCCAACCTGCCGGCGCTGAAGAAGGTGGCGGATGCCGTGGCGCCGCTTGGCATTCCGGTAGCTACCGGGGAGCGGCTGCACACCCTCCACGAGTATCGGGAACTGTTCGAGTTGCACGCCGCAGACATCATCCAGGCTGACATCAGCCATTTTGGCGGCATCCTGCACACGAAGAAACTGGCGGTATGGGCAGACACGTACTACATGCTGATTGCGCCGCACAACGTGGGCGGCCCCATTGCGACGGCCGCCGCCCTCCACCTGGCCGCCTGCACGCCAAACTTCAAGATCCAGGAGCACTTCAACGATTTCGACGAGCCTTATGTCAATGCGTCGGCGCCGGGCAATCCGCCGGTGGTAGACGGTTATTTTGACCTGCCCAAAGGCCCTGGGCTTGGCATCACGTTGGACGAAGAGATTGTGTACACACATCCAGAACAGCGGATTCACTTCAACCTCTTCAAAGAAGACTGGCACAAACGTAAAGCGCGCCTATAAACGACTGGAGACTCTGATGCGTACTGTTCCACTTGGCAAGACCGGCGTCGATGTCAGCGTGTACTGCCTGGGCGCCATGTATTTTGGCACTCGCAACGACCCGGCGACCTCCTATCGCATGCTTGACCGGTATGTCGATGCCGGCGGTTCCTTCATCGACACGGCGAACATTTACGCGTGGTGGGTGCCGGGCTTCCGTGGCGGTGAAAGTGAACTACTGTTGGGCGAATGGCTGCGCGAGCGCAAGAGCCGCAACCGTATCTTTCTGGCCACCAAAGCCGGCTTTCAATATGACGATGTCCAGATCGGCCTGAGCGCCGCGCAGATTGAAGCGGAGTGCGAGAAGAGCCTGCGCCGGTTGGGGGTCGACACCATCGATCTCTACTACGCGCATGTCGATGATCGCCACACCCCGCAGGAAGAGTCGTTGGCCGCGTTCAATCGGCTGGTGCAGGCCGGCAAGGTGCGATTCATCGGCGCCAGCAACTTTGCGGCGTGGCGGCTGGCGCAGGCCCATGCGCTCAGCGCCAGGCATGGTTGGCCGGAATACGTCTGCGTCCAGCAGCGCTTCACCTACCTGCGCCCAAAACCGGGCGCCAGTTTTTCACCGCAGTTGAGTGCAAATGAAGAGTTGATCGACTACTGCCGCAGCAACCAGGTCACCATGCTTGCCTATTCCTCGCTGTTGAGTGGCGCCTACACGCGGCTCGACCGGCCGGTGCCGGCGGAATATGCCGGCCCCGACGCCGACGCCCGCCTCTTTGCCTTAAGCGAGGTAGCGGCGGCGCACGGCGTGACGGCCAACCAGGTGATCCTGGCCTGGTTGGTGCAGCAACAACCGGCGATCCTGCCGGTCATGGCGGCGAGCACCGACCAGCAGATGCAGGAGAACCTCGATGCACTCAACCTGGTGCTGACACCGGATGAGCTACAGCGTCTGGAAACGGCAGGTGTATAGAAAGGAGAAAACAGCATGCGTTTTGCGCGGTGGACCTTCTTGATTGCCGGCGTCTATGGAATCCTTGTGATCCTGCCGCTCTTCTTTGCCGAGCAGCAGATGAATACGCTCTTCCCACCGGCGATCAACCATCCCGAATATTATTACGGTTTTGCCGCAGTCGCTTTGGCATGGCAGTTCTTATTTCTGTTGATTGCCCGCGAACCGCTGCGCTTGCGCCCGGCCATGCTGCCTGCCATCCTTGAAAAGATACCCTACGGACTGGCAGTGATGGTGTTGTACATGCAGGGCCGGGTCAGCAGTTCATTGCTGCTGACCGCCGCGATCGACCTGCTCCTGGGCATATTGTTCATCGTTGCCTTCTGGCGCACGCGGCGGCAGTGATTCAGGAGGGCAGCGAAATCGAGACGCACACACACCTAAGCAGACTGGCGGCTGGCGTCAGTCTGCTGCCGTATACGCGTTGCTACCGCCGACATACGTTGCGAGCACCTTTGGATAATCTTTCGTCAGTGCTGTGGGCGCAACGCTGTATAGGTCCTTTTCGTAGACCACAAAATCTGCTTTGAAGCCGATATCTAGGCTGCCAAGCTTCGGGTCACCCGTGGTTGCGGCGCTGTCTGCGGTAAATCCCCTGATCATTTCCTGCACACTGAGGGGCGGGTGCATCTCAGGATCGCCGGCCCCGTTCACCGCAATCCCAATTACCGCCGTTGCCGGCGTGTAGGCGGCGGCGAGACGGCCCAATCGGTGCTCATGCCGACGGAAAGCCCACTGTCGACCAGTTTCTTTACCGGATATGCCTGTTTAGCGCGGTCGCCATAGTAATAGGCCGTGTCGTCTTCGACCGTCCAGAACCCAGGCTGGGTAGTCACGACGACATGCCCATCGAAGCCCTTGATCCGTGCGATCAATTCATCGGTCGGGAAGGCCAGGTGAATCAAGGGTGCGTTCCACTCTCCCCGTTCGCGGCAACAACCTGGTCCAGCGCATCAAGCACCGCCTTGATCGCCATGTCGCCCTGCACATGATAGTGCATATCCATGCCGTATGCTTCAACCCTGGCCACGATCCGGTTGAGATTTAGCTCAGGCCCGCCGAGATCGTCGGCGTAGATCTCCTGCACGCCATGCCCACCCTGTTGATTCTCCCAACTTGTCCACGCCTGGCCACCGGCAAAAGCGCCGTCAACAAAGATCTTACAGCCAACAAAGTGCGTCAATGCAGTGTCGCTTCCCAGAAATTCCGCTGCGTCGTCAACGTCGCTCAGATTGAAGATCGTATAGCAGTAGTTGACGCGGAGGGGCAACTTGCCCGCTTTTTCGAGTTCCCAGAAAACTTCAGGTTTCATAAATCTGAATCCGGTGGCGCCCATCGGGTCAACACAGCCGGTATAGCCAATGGACGCCCAACGTTCGAGCGCAGCAAGCATTCCGGCCTTTACCTCTTGTTCAGCAAAGAGCGGAGACAGCGCCTGGTTTGCGAGAATCATGGCCGATTCCCGCAGCATCCCGGTCGGCCGGCCATCCTCCAGCACGATTTTTGCACCCACCGGGATCTTGGTGTCAGCGCTCATGTGGATCCGTTCCATCAGGGCGGTGTTGATGATTGCATTGTGGCCAAGGAGGTCTGCCAGATAGACCAGACGCTCGCCCGTGACATCGTCGATCTTTGCCAGGTCCGCCAGCGTCCAATTGTCATAGTTTCGCAGTGAAAAACCAAACCCCAATACAATCCCGCCCGCCGGGATCGAGGCCATCTTGGGCTTCAGGACCGCAACAATTTCATCTGCGCTCGTGCACCCGTAGAGATTTGCTCCGACTTGAAAAAATAGCCAGACTCCAGGTGAACATGGCGTCAATAAACCCTGGATACACGCAGCCCCGGTGACACCGGCCCGGCTGGGCGTGACATTCAACCGCACGATCCATCTTCCACCAACAGGTTCGTCACTTTTCGTTCAGGGTCAATGTAGATCGAGCCATTGGTAATGAGTTTAGCCGGCTTGCGTGGTGAAGTCGCCGGCGTGACGGGCGGCATGGTCAACCTCTCGCGCAGCCGCCCGTTATGACCATCGCACCCAACGCCGCCGCGCCCATCAGGACGGAACGGCGACTGAGCATGAAGACCGTTGTGTGATCTGACTGTTCGCTTGGCATCTTGAAGGCGCCTCCACTTGTCCGGTCAAAAGAGATGAGGTTGATCATGCAATCCACACATCGATCTTAGCCGTGCCCGGCGCCGTTGTCATCGGCTATTCGGCGGATAATCCAGAGAGCAGGGCGGGCTTGCACGAAAGGCTGTGTTCGGAAAGCAAGTGATATAATCAGGCTGACTTCCGGGTTGAACCGGCTCATGAAGGAGCTTTTGATGCCACGACTGTCTGGCTGTATTCCAATCGTCGTCACACCGTTTGATGCCAACCTGCAGATCGATGAAGCCGGACTGCGCCGCCAGGTCGATTACCTGATTGAGCACGGCGTGCATGGCCCACACCAGCCATCGCCAGCGAAGGCTACAAACTCGATGATGCCGAACGCGATCGCGTCGCCCGGATCGTGCTCGAACAGGCTGGCGGCCGCGTGCCGGTTGTGATCAGCGCCGACGGCAACGGGACTGACATCGCCGTCGCCCGCGCCCGCGCCGCCGCACGGCTGGGGGCAAGCGCGCTGATGGTGCTGCCCCCATGTTCGTCAAACCGGACATGGAAAACCTCTTCCGCTACTACACGCGCATCGCCGCCGCCGTGGACATCGACATCATGATCCAGGACGCGCCACAGTTGACCGGTGTGGCCATGCCGCCCTCGCTGTTGGCACGCATGGCCCGCGAGTGCCCCAATCTCAACTCCGTGAAGTTGGAGGGCACGCCTGCCGGGCACAAGATGAGCGAAGTGCGGCGGCTCACCGACAACGGCATGGAAGTCTTTGCGGGATGGGGTGGGCTGAGTTTCTGGGAGGGTTTGGAACGCGGCTGCGCCGGCTGCATGCCCGCTGCCAACTTCGGTCCCGCACTTGCGCGCGTCTATGATCTATTTCACACGGGGCGCGCCCAGGATGCACACGGAATCTTCATCGCACAGGCGCCCTTCATTGCCTGGTCCATGCAATCGATCGATCTATCGATTTGGTGCGCCAAGGAATCGTTGCGCCGGCTAGGCGTCATTGCCACCGCACACCTCCGTGAGCCGGCGACCCAGTTGGACGCCGTTGACATTGGGCAGTTCGAACAGTATTATCAAACGGCATCCACCCCCTGACTCTCGCTGCAACCATCATCGCCGCGCCGGTCGCCCCTTGCCGCGCCCATCGTCAGCTCCTGGCGAGAAACTTGAGGTAATGCCATGACGTCCAAACTTGACGTCAGTACAACCGGTGAGATCATGCTCCGGTTGAGTGTGCCTGCCGGGAGGCGGCTTGAGACGGCCGCGCAGTTCGACGTCAATCCTGGCGGTGCGGAAGCCAATGTAGTGGCGCTGCTGGCGCGGCTCGGCTGGCGCACGAGTTGGGCGGGTGCACTCCCGGCTTCGCCGCTGGGCAGGCTGGTCGCCGGATCACTGCGTAGCGCCGGTGTGGCGGTGGACAACGTCGTATGGAGCGCCACGGGGCGGATGGGGGTCTATTTCGTCGAATTTGCGGCGTCGCCGCGGCCGACACAGGTTTTGTACGACCGTGCCAATTCCTGTGCGGCGCAATTGACCCCTGCGCAAATGGCCTGGGGCGATCTGCTCGATACGCGCCTGTTGCATCTGACCGGGATCACGCCGGCGCTTTCCGCGAGTTGTGCGGAGGTCGTACTCGAAGCGCTGGATCGCGCACACCGGGCCGGCGTCCCGGTCAGTTTTGACGTGAACTACCGGCAGGCGCTCTGGGAACCCAGCCAGGCGGCGGCGGTGATCTTGCCGATGCTGCAGGGGATCGATCTGCTTTTCTGTGCCAAGCGCGATGCCTCGCAATTGTTTGCCTGTGTTGGCCGGCCGGAGACGATGTTGCGCGATCTGGCCGGGTTGACGCAAGCGAAGACCGTCGTGCTGACATTGGGCGATGAGGGCGTGATCGCGTGGAACGGTGAAGAGTACATGCGCGCACCGGCCGTGCCTGTGGAGAGTGTTGATCGCCTGGGGGCAGGCGACGCCCTGGCTGCGGGTGTCATGCATGGGTGGCTACAAGACGACTTACAAAAGGGGCTGCGCGCCGGCGTCGCGCTCGCCGCCCTGGCGTTGAGTCAGTACGGCGACATGGTTGTCACCACCGCGGGGGAATTGGAATCGCTGTTGGCCGATTCCAAAAGCGCAGTGCTCCGGTAAGCGCAGCGGCGTGGAACCCGCAGCGTGGAACCCGCAGCGTGACGCCCCGCGCATCCGCCGTCCGTCAGAGCACTGTCCGTCAGAGCACTGTCTGTCAGAGCACCGTCTGTCAGAGCACCATCCCGTCGTCACCACCGTCCGTCGAGGCACCATCCCGTCAGGGTGGTGATCCCCCGTCCCACCGTCCGTCAGAGCACCATCCCGTCAGGGGGTCCCACCCCGTCGCCCATCCGTCAGAGTGGTGAAGAATCATCACCAGCACACCGCTGGTGAACGCCACCGTCACGCACGCCAATCAGAGCCACGCACGTGAGTAAGTGGTTCGCCAAAGCCGCGGCGGTTTGAATCAGGGATTGCGCAGATTACTCGGACGCTTTCGCTTTTGCCCACCGCTCACCACCCTCACGGGATGGTGCGCTGACGGCGTGTTTGGCCTGCTATTCCTCAAGCAGTGGCATGATGTCGGCAAGTTCCTTGGCATCGAAAAGCGCAGTGGTCACCGCTTCGAGTTGTTCGAGTTCCAGGCTGTTGACGCGCGCCGTGAAGGTTGCGTCAAGTGGACCAAAACGGTGTTGGAGAAAATTCAGGGCAATCCGGCGCGCTTCTTCGGTTCTTCCTTCCTTTTTCCTTGCCAAATTTCTTCGCCGATTTCCTTGCCGATTTCTTCGCCAACTTGTTTGCCTGCTTCGTAACGTTCGTCCAGCCAGGTGGCCATGAGTTTCTCCCCTGCGTCAACCGACGCATCGCGTAATGCCTGCCGGATGGTCGCGGCGTCCACATCCTTGTGTAAGACCTCGGCGCCAGGTGCGACGCACGGTGCATAGGTTGTGCGTTCGGCCACCATCATTGGCACCGTGCGACGCACCACTTTGGCTTTGGCCGAGCGCTCACCACCCTCACGGGATGGTGCTCTGACAGACGCTCACCACCCTCACGGGACGGTGCTCCGCCATGCGTCGCCTTAGCTGGGGCGATAGTGCCAGCAAAAGGTGCGCACAGGACAGTAGTCGGGACAACCATCGTCGGGCGGTTGCGGCGCAAATTTCCCCGCCTGCGCGCCATGCACCGCCTCCCACGTGAACGCAACCGCCGTGTCGATGGCGCCCTGTACGCCGCCCGGGTAGGTTGCCAGCGACCATTCCGCCGCCTTTGCCTTGTGTGCAAAGAAATAGGTCCCGTCTGTGACCTCGCCCAACCCAAGCGCCACCTGCGCGGCAAGCGCATACAACGGCAACTGCAACTTCTTCCCCTCTTGCAGCCCTTTGGACTTGTCATAGCCGGAAACGCCGGTCTTGTAGTCCACGATGCGCAGCGTGCCGTCGGGGCGGCGGTCGGCGCGGTCGATAAAGCCGCGCAGCGTGATCTCCTGCGCCTCATCGGCCAGCCGGAGCGCCCGGTCGCGGGCGAATTCCTGCTCAAAGGCGATCGCGCGCCTTCGAGTGTCGCCAGCACCGCCAGGCAGCGCCGGACGTTTTCTTCGATTTCCACCCGCGTCTGTTGCCACCAACGCGTTGCGCGGAAGCCGAGCTTTTCAGGCGCGGCGTCGAGCACCTGCCCTGCGAGCGCCGGCAACGCTGCCTGGAGTTGTTCGAGCGTTGCATCCGGCGGGGCGGTGGCGTAGATCCGCTCAAAGATCTCGTGATAGATCGTGCCGGTCTGTGCTACGTCCAGCCCCTCCTCCGGTGCGTTGCGTGGCTCTAGCTTGAGCACGCTCGCCGCGTAGAAGCGATAGGGGCAGGCGCGATAGCTTTCGATGCGGCTCGCGCTCCAGCGCCGCAATGCCGGCATCAACCCCGCCAACAGCGCCGGCTCACCTGTGAAGTCGCCGTCAAATGGGGTGGCCGGGGCTGCATGGCGGTGGCGCCGTTGCCGCTGGCGGAGGACATGAGCCATCCCCGCCACCTGGGCGAGCGCCGCGGCTTCGTGCTGCGCGATCCACTCCGCAACCGCAGGTGATGGCCTGACCCCGGTCAACTCAAGCAGCTCAACAACGGACGCGGCCTGGGCAGCCGGCGTCGATGCGCCTGCGCGTAGGCGGGCAGGTTTAACGGCAAGCACCCGGCGCAGATCATCCCAATAGGGTGACGGCTCCCACTCGGCGCTATTGTCGGCGATGCATGGGCGCGTCAACAACAGGAAGTCGCGGGGGCGTGCAAGGGCGTCGTAGAAATACTCGCGCTCGAGGCTGTGCGTGGAGAATTCAATCGGAATGCCGGCAGCCTGTAACAGGCGCCGGTCGGCATCGCGCAGAAAGGGATCTTCCGCCACCCGCATGGGCAACTCGCCCTCAGCCAGCCCCATGATTGCCGCCGCACGCAGCGGCAGCCCGCGCACCTGCAGTGTCGTACCCACCCAGATGGCGTCATCGCCGGCGAAGGGGGGATGGTAGGTGGCAAAATCAACCGCGCCGATCAGGTCGGTGTAGAAGAGACCGAAGGCAAGGGGTGAATTCTTACCCGCCACCGAGCCGGCAACCTCTTCTGCGAGGACCATGCCGCGGAGCACTTCTTTGAACGCGCGCATGGCGGCGACGTCACGCGCGTGCAGATCCGGGGCGCCATCTTGAATGCGACTGACGATGTTGAGCGTAAACGGCGCGGTCTTTAGCAACGGATCGCCTTCATCGCCGCTGCTTTCAGACTCCAGGTCGTTGCCCACCAGGTCTTCGAGCCAGGCGACAAAGTCGCGGTAGGTGGTGGCGCCGGTGGGTGGCGTGAGCACATCGACAAAGGTGCGGAATTTCGCCAGCAGCTGCTGGCATGACGCAGCGGCAGGGGCCGCAGAGGAGGCGCTGCCCTCACCGAAATCCTGCGTTTCCGTACGGGCGGCCAGGCGTTCCAGCGCGTCGATCCATTGGATTTGACCGCCGATCACCTGGCCTATGCGCGCGGCGGTATCCAGTAGATCGGCGTCGCCCGCAGCGATCGCTGGACTGTTTGGTCCGGCAGCCCAATCGAAATAGGGGGAACGCCACGCCTCGATCACCTGGCGTCGCGGCAGCGCAGGCTGCCCTGTGGTTCCCGCGGGCAAGAAGAGGCGGAGCAGACCGAGCAACGCAGCCACGGCGGGGTTGCGCCCCAGTGGCAGCCCGTCGAGGAGGCGGATCGGTAGACCGTATTCACGTGCAATGAGGGTGATCGTTTCGCTATAGCCTGTCATCTGGCGCGCCAGCAGGGCGGTTTCGCCAAGTTGGCAGCCATCGCGCACGATGCGTTCCTTGAGCCAGCGGAGGGCGGCGCGCACCTCGCCGGTGCGGTCAGTCGCTTCGATCAAGGTTACGGCGGCGTCCGATGCGGTGTCAACCGGTGCGGGCGCGGGTGACGGTGAGAAGATGCCGGCTGTGAGTTCTAGCAATGCCGGGGCCGCGTTGCTGCGCATGGTGGGCAGTGGCTCTGCCGGCACGCCCAGTAGCTGGCGGAGTGCAATGGCAGTCTCCGTAAAGTAGCGCAGTGCCGGCCGGGCGGCGGCTTTGCGATTGGCCGCTTCTACGTCGCCGGTAAGCGTCACGGCCAGGTTCTCTGTGCTTGACGCCAGTGCGTCGATCACGGACAACTGCACCTGCGTGAAGCTGTCAAAGCCATCAAAGAGGAGCGGTGACCAGTTGGCAGGCCAGCGCGTGCTTTCTCGCCGGAGTGCTTCGAGCGCCAGCCAGGCCATGCCGGGGCGGTCGGACCAATCACGCGCCTGGAGCGCCTGTTGGTAGCGAAGATAGAGTAGGCCGAGTTCGCGCAGGCGTGTGTATTCGGGTGCGGTGGGAAGCGCCGCGAGAAAATTTTCCGGTCTCACTGCGGCGCCCTTGAAGAGCTCGATCATGTCCTGCACGACCGAGGTAAAGCCGATGCTGGACGCCAACGGGTAGTAGAAAGGCAGGTCACCGGTCGTGGCTGCGGTGTTGATCACAGTACGCAACAGGCGAAAGCGGATGGGTTCGGCGAGTTCGGTGTAGACGTCGCCGGCCTGTTGCAGGATGGCGGCGTAAAGTTGATCCGAAAGTAAGGACGCGGACGCCGAGTGCGCCGCCGCTACGGGCAAGGCGGCGTACAACGCTGCGCGCCTGGAGCGGCGTGGCGACGACGATGATGGGGGTCCGCTGAAGACCCTGCGCGGCGTTGCGGGCAGTGTCGACAACCCAGGCAGTCTTGCCCGCGGCCGCGGGGGCGATGTAGAGGTGAGTGGGCATGGAGGGAATGTAACATAGGGGCGGGATGGGAGCAAGGGAGGAAAAGACCTCAGTTAGAACACCGTACAGGGCCGCAGGTCGGCGAATGGCACCCCACGGCGCGCCAATCGAGCGATTTAGCGTGTGAACTATGCCGGGGCGCGGTTTGAAGAGTAGTCCTGGACCATCGACCGTTTTGATTGACGGGTGACCTGGTTTGTTGCCAAGGTCAAGGGCGACAACGTCCCCGGCACTACCCGCCCAGTCACGGGGGCGGTGGCGCGAATGGGTCAAGGCGGGCAGTGCCTGGGACAGGGCATGTAACGTATGGTCAACCGCCGGGGCGGCGATCATTTCCCTGATTTTCACGCGCCAGGGGACCGCCGGCGCCGTAGAAGCGTTCACCGGTCAATGGGATAGCAAACGATCGACATAAGTGATGACGACCTGCTGGGATGGGGCGGTATAGATCACCTCGATCACGTCCTGTAGTTGATTGGGTGACAGTTGTTTGAGTTGGACAACGAGCGCTGGGTTTGGTTGGCCGAAGCGGCGTTGCAGCGCATTAATCGTTGTAGAGAGCATGGCATTTTCAATGCCGATGCCGATGCCTTTTTCGACGCCGATGTCAACGCCTTCCTGGAGGATCTCGTTGTACCAGGGGCTTTCGCGCAAGATCGCCATATCCCACCTCATGATAGAACGCACTGTTTCGATCGGCAGGACGTTGCCTGCGATGAAGGCCATGAACTCCTCAAAATCAGCCAGTTCCGGATCACTTCGCAAAGCGTATAATGCCTGCTTGACAATGTCAATGTTGTCACCGCCACGCATGATGGGGATAAAAGGGAGCAGGGCAGGCACATTGCCGGCGAGGACGGCGGCGGCGTCGAGTTCCCAGAGGTTGATGGCCCGATACTGCTGCACCGCTTCAAACCCCATGAATGTGGTTCGATATTCACTGGGCGACGGGGCGGCTTCCATGATATTGATGACGACGGGATAGACGGGGAGCCGGTGACGCTCTTCGACCAGACCGGCATAGGATCGCATGCGGCGTGGCATCTCGGCGTCAACCCGGAACTGGATCTCATTGGCGATGAGATAGTCGCCAAAGCGCGGTGAACGCACCTTGATGACGACGTCGGTGGCGCGGCCGATGAACTGGAGCTCGTTTGCCAGCAAGTCGCCGGCTTCACCGGTGGCATCGCCGGTGAGCCAGCAGGCCCAGAGGGTGGGGGCGATGCCGATGAGGCGTTTGCTGCTGATGTCGGCTTTCTTTGTCAGTGCCCAAGGCCTCGCGCTGCATGTTGTCCGGCGTGGTGACAACATAGGATTCGGTGGAATCGAACGAGACGCTTGTATTGAGCGTAGCACGATATGGTGGGATTGGATCTACGAAAAACCTATGGAAAATCTCTAGTCTCGGCCAGGCCAAAGCCTCCGTGAAATCTGTGAAATCCGATGAATCCGTGATTCAGACAGCAAATGCCCAGCCGCGCCAAAGCCTCCCCACCCCCAAAATCTGCAGTCGGCGGAGGCCGACTTAAGCCGCTAGCCGAGGTTTCAACCTACGGAGCTTTGGGTTGCGCTCAGAATCGTGCTAAAATAGTGATAGCGAGCTGGGCCGCCTGCCACGTGCAGCACAGGTGCAAACCGGTGGCACGAGCAGGCAACATATCTGCAAGCGCCGTATGGCTGAAAGCGGGTACCCCAGCTCTAGTTTTTGTCATAACAGTCTCTCAATCTCCGCAAGCGTAACTACCCGGTTGGGCCGGCTTGCCCCCTTATAGACGGCGCGTGCCAATACGTCTGCACGGCTGCCGGCAATATTCTCCATGCGGAGCGCAGATGCCTTCAACCGCGGACGGTCCTGCCGCAGCAAATGCAGCAGACGCCGCAAGATCCGCCGCTCGGCAACAAGACCGCTGTAATCCTGGTCCAGGGTAATGCTACTGAGATTTTCAAGTTCAGGTCGCACCGCCAGGTAAGTGAGTGTCGCCAGGAGTATATACTGCGCCGGCTCAGGGTTGTGTGCAAGGAGCCGTGCCGCAGCCTGTTTGGTTGCGGCGGTCACGAGCAAAACCCGGGTGTGGTCATTCGCCACAGCGATGGCGCTAGGTTTGTGCCACTGTTCCAGCTTGGCGCTTACATCCACATAAACAGCGTAACGCGCCGGTGGCAGCGTATCTACACGGCTCAATTAGTACCTCGCTTTGCGTGCAGTCGTTGCCCATAACTTGATGATGTTGGCGCTCAGCGGTCCTAAGCGATTGGCAAGTCGCGTGCCTCTAGCATAGCAAATTGGTACGGCAATCGATCTATGGCAAACCTATGGAGTTTTTGGTTGTGGGGCCCAGAAGCAGCGGGCGTCGCCAAAGCCCAGCCAAAGCCTCAGACAGCCAAAGCCGCGCCAGCCTCCCCAAAAATCTGCAGTCGGCGTAGGCCGACTTGAGCCGCTAGCCGAGGTTTCAACCTACGGAGCCCCAGCCAAAGCCAAAGCCATCCGTGCAATCCGTGTCATCCGTTTAATCCGTGATTCAGACAGCAAATGCTCTTGCCGCGGCCGGGCTAACCACTTACTCACGTGCGTGGCTCTGATGGGTACGAACCACTTACTCACGTGCGTGGCTCTGAATCGCATCGAACCACTTACTTACGTGCGTGGCCCGATCCAACCACTTACTCACGTGCGTGGCTCTGATTGGCATCCAACCACTTACTCACGTGCGTGGCTCTGATTGGCATCCAACCACTTACTTACGTGCGGCCCGATGGCTCCAACCACTTACGTGCGTGGCTTGCACCTACCTGGGCTCTGATTGGCATCAACCACTACGTGCGTGGCTCTGATTGGCATCCAACCACTTACTCACGTGCGTGGCTCTGATTGGCGCCGAACCACTTACTCACGTGCGTGGCTCTGATTGGCATCCAACCACTTACTTACGTGCGTGGCTCTGATTGGCGCCGAACCACTTACTCACGTGCGTGGCTCTGATTGGCATCCAACCACTTACTCACGTGCGTGGCTCTGATGGGCATCCAACCACTTACTCACGTGCGTGGCTCTGATGGGCGGGCGGGGCGATGATGGGTAGGGCGGGGCGATGATGGATGGGTGTCGTGTCTGCTGGCACGGTAGATCCCAAATGCGCAACGGTGGGCGCATAATGGATCCAACTGCCAGAACGAGGGCGCTTCGTGGTCATGGGGAGACGGTATGTCGGCTAAGGATTCACTGGCCTGGTCACTGCTAAAAGCGCGGTTGCGTGAAAAGGATAAGGAGGAACTGCTTCTCCTCTTGCAGCAGCTCTACACGGAGAGCGTTGAGAATAAGCATCTGATTGCTTTCCACTGCGGTGCGATCGACGCACAACAGGCAGCCGAACCATATCGCAAGATCATCATGCGCACCTTCTACCGAACGCGGCACGCCAACACTGGACCTGCGCGGCACGCAAGGCCCTCAGCGATTTCAAAAAGTTAATGCATGACCCGGTGCCAGTCATCGACCTGATGCTCTTCTATGTGGAACAGGGCGCGATCTGCACGCAAACCTACGGCGACATCAATGAATCGTTCTATCGCAGCATTACCTCTGTCTACACCGATGCCGTACGGTTGGCAGCAACCATCGACGATCCAGAGATCTATGAACCGTTCCGTCCACGCTTCGTGGCGGTCTTTCAAGGATTTGCCAACTTCGGTTGGGGCGTCTATGACTACATGGTCGATGTATACTACAACGACTTTCCTAGTGAGATATGAACCCCGTTCATCGAAAGTACTTTGTAGCGAGGGTTAACCTGCACCGAACTTAACAATTGATTATTTCCTAATTGATGATCGTCCCTTACTCACTCCCTGTCCCCCCGTCTCCCTGTCTCCTAGTCTCCCTGTCTCCTAGTCTCTTTGTCTCTTTGTCTCTTTGTCTCCCCGTCTCCCCGTCTCCCCGTCTCACCAACTCCAACGCGCTCGTCAACTGCTCCAGTTGGATCGGTTTCGAGATGTATCCATCCATGCCCGCCTCGGTGCACGCAAGCCGATCTTGCGCCAGGGCCGACGCAGTCATCGCGATGACGACCGGCTGATCTGCGGGATCCAGCGTGCTGCGAATCGTGCGCGTCGCCTCCAAGCCATCCATTTCCGGCATCTGCACATCCATCAAGACAACGTCGTACGGCCGGCGCCCCAGGGCCTCGATCACCTCGACGCCATTCGCCGCGACATCCGCATCGTAGCCAAGCCGATTCAGAATTCGCAGCGCAACTTTCTGATTCACGGAATTGTCGTCCGCTAACAGAATGCGCAATGGATGCCGTTCGGCCAGACCACGGTCAAAGACACTGCTGCGCTTTTTATCGCGGTCGTTGGTCCCATTGGGTTGCAGTGCACGTTCCAAAATCGCAAAAACTGGGTCTGTTTGACGGGCTTACTGACAAAGGCTGCTACGCCCAACGCTTCCGCTTCCGCACGCAAATAGGAATCACCCAGTGAGGTGAGCACAACCAGCGGTGTCTCTCGGGTGGCGGGCCGCGCCCGCAGTTGCGCCGCCAATTCGAGGCCATTCATCTGGGGCATCAACATGTCCAGAATGATCAAGTCGAAGCCCGTGCCGCTGTCGATCAATTCCAACGCCGCAACCCCCGAACTGACCGCCGTCGCCACAATTCCCCGCCGCCGCGTCTGCTCCTGAATGATGAACCGATTGGTTGCATTGTCGTCAACGATCAACACCCGCACCCCCTGGACGTTAGTCAGCGCGCTGGTGTTTACCGGCTTGGCGAGCGGTTGCAGGCGTAGCGTGAATAAAAAGGTCGATCCACGTCCCACTTCGCTGACGACCCACATGGCACCGCCCATCAGTTCCGCAAGCCGCCGGCTGATGGCAAGCCCAAGTCCTGTTCCGCCGTATTTGCGCGTGGTGGAGGCGTCGGCCTGCGAGAATGAGCGGAATAGCCGATCGCTGCGGTCACTGGGAATGCCGACGCCAGTGTCCCGCACGGCGAACTGAAGCACGAGCGACGTGTCAGTGCGCCGTAAATGCACTGCATCGATGTCCTGTGAAACATCGATGGCAACTTCACCCCGTTCGGTGAATTTCACGGCGTTACCGATCAGATTCACGAGGATCTGGCGAATCCGAGTCACGTCACCGTCAAAGGCGTCGGGGATGTCCGCGGCAATCTGGTAGGTGAGTTCGATGCCTTTCTCCGCGGCAGGTACGGTGAAGAGATCGAGCGCATCTTCGATACATTGCGCCAGGCTGAACGGCTGCATTTCCAGTTCCAGATTGCCGGACTCGATCTTGGAAAAGTCCAGCACCTCATTGATGACATTCAGCAATGCATTGGCGCTCTGCCGAATGGTCTCGATGTAATCGTGCTGTTCATGGGTCAGGGGGGTGTCCAGCAGTAGGCTGGTTAATCCGGTGATGGCGTTCATTGGGGTGCGGATTTCGTGGCTCATGTTGGCCAGAAATAGGCTCTTGGCGCGATCAGCTTGTTCCGCTGCCTCTTTTGCGTGCAGCAGCGCCTTCTCGATGCTTTTGCGCTCGGTGATATCGCGTGCAATCGTCGACGCACCAATCAGCCGCCCACTGCTGTCGCGCATCGGAGAGATCGTCAAGGCAACGTCGACAACACGTCCACTTTTTGCGACGCGTCGGGCCTCATAGTGATGAATATCTGTATCGTCGCCAATCCCAGCTAATAAGTGAAGTGGATTTTCGCTATCGTCTGGCGGTAACAAGATCGTGATTGGCTGTCCAATCACTTCTGCTGCGCGATAGCCGTACAGGCGCTCAGCGCCTCGGTTCCAACTTACAATCGTGCCATTTAGCGTCAGACTCAGAATTGCATCATCCGCATCCTCCACGATGGTGGCGAGATGGGCGAGCGTGTCCTCATTTTTCTTCTGGTCGGTGATGTCCATGTTGACACCGACGACGCGCACTGCGTTGCCGGCAGTATCGGTGATGACATCTTCGGCGCTGTAGATCCAGCGGATTTCGCCATCCGGCCGAATGATCCGGTATTGCAGTGCCGAGCGTTCTCTGTTTACTACCCCTGTGCGTTCAACCGCCACGGCGGCAGTGCGATCGTCAGGGTGAACTGCCGCTTCCCAACTGGCGTAACTTGGGACGGTGGTTTCCGGGTGGCCGTAGATTTCGTAGATCTGTTTGTTCCAGCGTTGATTGCCGGTCTGTAGATCCCACTCCCAAACACCGATCAATGCTGCGCGCGTGGCCAGCGCAAGGCGCTCTTCACTACGAATGAGGGCGTCCTGCACGCGTTTTCGTTCGCTGATATCACGCGTGACACCGACAAAGCCAGTGAACTTGCCGCTGCCATCGTACAGTGGGTTCACCGTTGCTTCGGTCCAGACGGTGCCGCCCCCCTTGCAAATTATCTCCAGTTCCAGTCGAGCCGGCTCAATCGCAACCTCGCTCGCAATTGCACGCGAAGCCCATTGCAGAGTTTTGACCAATATCTTGCACGATGCCGGGGTGAACTGTTCATCCAGGCGCTGTCGTAGCGATTCTTCGGCTGTGAAGCCACGCAACCGCACCACGGATGGGCTAAAGTAGGTGAAGACGCCATGTGGATCTGCCATCCAGATGACATCGTGAACATTGTCGGCCAAAAAACGATGGCGCACTTCACTTTCCCGCAACGCATCCATGGCCCGATGTTGTTCTGTGGTGTCGATGAGTGCGCCGAGAAAAATGGGTTCACCATTGGCCATGGTGACAACCGCCGACAACGAAGCCCGGATGATCTCACCGTTGGCACGGCGGAAGAGAATTTCCTTGTTTTGGATGGCGCCGTGCTTTTTCACGTCCGCGATGATTTCGGCGCGCTGTGATGGGTCCGCATAGAAGTCTTCCACCTTGCGGCCTATCGCACTCTCCTGGGCAACCCCCATGAGATCCGCAGCCAGTGGGTTGACATATTGAAAGGTACCGTCACTCACGCGCGTCAAAACCAAAGGCACCGGCGCGATGTCGACAATGGTGCGAAAGCGTGCCTCACTGCGGCGAAGTGACTCCTCCAGCACCTTGTATTCGTCGATGTTTTCGAGTTCGGCAATGAACGTGCCCGGCCTGTGGCTGAAAACAGAGACCCGGATCCAGGCGCCCAACCGCGCGATCTTAAAATCGAAGCGTTCCGGGATGCCGGTCTCTGCCACGCGCCCATAGTGGTCGAGTAGTTCCGGGTTCGATTCGTGAATCCCAGGGAGCAGTTCGGACACTCTTTTGCCAATGACATCCTTCCATTGTGTCATTTGCTCAAATGCAGGGTTCACCTCCAGATATTCGAAATCCACCGCTTTGCCGGTGCTATCATAGAGCAGCCGGCAGTAGGCGAGGCCGTTCACCATGTTCTCAAACAGCGCCCGATAGCGGTTGCTATCATCGTCCGGGGTCTCGGATTGAGTGGGTGGTATCAAGTTATCCCGTATCATTTCAGCACGCTGAGTAACGGTTGCGCAGGCGATGTCAGCGCTACTACTCAGATTGGAAGGCGTCTAGGCGCCGAAGATGTGAGTCGTCATGACCATCATAGCGAAAAACGTGGAGTCCGTAAACCCCCATGTAAGGAAGAGAGCGATATGCAGGGAGGCCAAAGAAAAAAAATGGTCAATAGTCAATTTACTATTGACCATTTGTATTGCACCAGATTTTCCCCACAGTTGTACTTGACCCGAAAAGTAGCAAAGGGGGGGCGATGGCATGCCACCGACCCCCTTGTCACCTTGGTCGAAAATGAAGGACTTTGCGTTACTTCGTGATGGTCAGCATCTGTCCAGCGCTGCGTCCCCAGACTTCAGGGAAGTACATCATCTCACCCACTGCCGGCAAGACGCGATACTCGCCGGCGAAAGCCGCCCGGAGTTGGAACGTGTACTGGTAAGTGCCTGCCGGCATGTAGGTGGCGAATAGATTCACACTATCATCGCGATAGTCGAGACTCGCCGGCGTCCAACTGTACCAACTGTTTGATCCAGGACCAATCGGCTTCAACACAGGCTGCCCGTCCTCACCATACTGCGGGCCGGTTGGCAGATCTGGGTTCAGCGCTTCAGTTCCCGCCGGGATCGGGGTCTGCACCATCACATGGTAGAGATTCGTCGGCGCGACGATGGTCACTGTCACACTGAGGATGTCGCCTTCCTGCACAGTGCTGACCTGCTCACCATTCTTGAAGAAACTACGTTCGATGGTCATCCCACGATCCGCCGGTGGGATGGCCATGGCATCCAAGAAGTAGCGGAGGTAGGTCGTATAGTAAAGCTGACCCGGTCCATCACTGCGCCCGATCGCCAGCAGATTGGCTTGATCCCGCACCAGGTCGGTGATGGCGACGCGCAACACCTGTTGGTCGGTGGGACTCGTGAAACTGCCCTTGCCCAGTTCGGTGTCATTGAGCGTGGCCGACCAATCGTAGTTCGCCTGGAGTTCGCCGGTGTAACTCATCCAGTCGGTCAAGGCCATGATGCTCCAGGCGTTCTCCTGCGTGGTTTGCCAGCGCCCATTCTGGCGCGCCGACATCAACCAGCGCACGACATTCGGCAGAATCTCAGTGCTCGGCCGCGTTTGGACAAAGGCATCCAGGATGATCGCCGTGGAGCGCAGGTCCGTGGCCATGATCTGGAGATCCAGCGTTTCATCGGTCCACCACGCGCCCGTCGCCGTGAGATTGGCGCTGCCAAGCAGACCATCCATGAGCGTACCCACGCGGGGATCGGTGGAATCGACGAGATTCATGGCCATGGCGAGGAATGCCTGCCCGTACGAGTCGAGCCGTTCGCGCACATCATAGAGCGTGCTCATGCGCCCGGCGTCGCCGCGGTACATCGAGGCCAGCACATAGTGCATGAAGGTCATCTGGTTGAGTTGGTACGGCTCCGTGACATCATCCGGCGCCACGAATTGTCCGCCCAGGTAGTCGGCGCCGCGGCTCAGGACGTTGGCGTCCACTGTGTAGCCCAGTTGATCCGCATTCACGAGACCCCAGAGGACATAGGCCGAAATGAACGGGGCACTCTCCTGATCCGCCCAGTACCCCCAGCCACCATCGGCGTTCTGGCGTGAGACAAGACGTTGCACGCCGATGCCAATCTGGTAGCTGAGGCTACTCTCAAGCGCAGGATCTTCGATGCCCAACTGGCGCAGCGCACGCACCGTGAAGAGATTGGGCAGGAAGCGACTGACGGTCTGTTCATTGCATTCGTACGGATAGTGTTCCAAATAGGCAAGCCCGTCCATGAGACCGGCCGCCAGACTGGGGTCGAGCGTGAGGGTGAGCTCGCCTTCGTCGGTGGCGCCCTTCGGCACGTAAATCGCTTCGGTCACGCCTTCGGGTGGCGCCATGCCGCCCGTGGCCACGACTTCGGGCGATTGGTAGCGCAAAACGGGCAGCGTCATCTTGACCCCGTCACTCAGATCCCCGGCCTGCGCGGTCATTGTGACCACTACGGTGAGTGCCTTGGGATCGACCGAGATTGGGAAGTCAAAGCGCACGGGCACATTGGGTTCCGCAGTGAAGCTCTGTACAGCATCGCCGCTATCCAATGTTGCGCCTGCAATCGCAAAGGTGAAGGTCCCGTCACTAATCGGCGCATCCGTTGTGTTGAGCACCACGCCACCGATGATGGCGCGGTCACCCGCGGTGAAGAAGCGCGGCAGCGCCGGCCGGACCTGCAGGTCCTTGGTGACGACGATCTCGTTGGTTGCTTCGCCGACGAGGGTGTCGGCCGTGATGCTGCGCGCCGTCAACACCCAGGTGGTTAAGCTATCCGGCAGGGGCAGGCTGAACTCAATTACCCCATTTTCATTCGTGAGCGCGTCGGCACGCCAGTAGGCCGTATCCGGGAACTCTTCGCGCACATCGATGCCGCCGTCGCCACCCCCGCCGCCACCACCCTTGCCGCCCTCAGCCAGTTGCTGGCTGACGCGATCCTGGTTGATGACGATCAACGACCCTGTGGTGACGCCCAACGGGCGCTCTGAATAGAAGATGGAGACCAGGCTCTGCGGCGCCATCCAGGTGGGAGCCAGGCTCAAGACCGCCTTGTCAACCAGGGCGAGGCTCGTTTCGGCGTTTGGCGCCGGGTTGCCCTCGTCATCGGTCACCGTGATGGTATAGGTAACGACATCGCCTGGTGCGAAGACCTCGCCCGAGGGCTTGATGTCAACCGTGAGTTGCTTCTGTGCAGTATCCACGGATAGCTTGGCGTAGCCCACCCGTGTAGCCACGTAGGGATTTGTCTCATCCACACCCTTGACCAACACGACACCAACGAAGACATTCGGGATTTGTTCGGCAGTGACCGGAACATCGATGGTTTGGCTGCTACCCGTGAGTTCGATGACGCGCGCTTCAATTACGCCACTGCGCTCCAGGGTCACCAGTGCCTTGACGGGGCCGGTAAACGGATTGGGAACCAGGATCTTGGCGGTGTCGCCCGGTTTGTACAACTTCTTGTCGGCGACCAGTTCGATACGGTCATTGTTCTCGCGCGGCCAGGGTACATAGCCGGAGGCGTCCGCAGCGCCGCTTGCATAGACATAGACGGCGCTGCTGATCGTGTTGTCCTTCGTATCCTTGCCAGTGGCGGTGACCTGATATTGGCCCGCCTGGCGAGCAACGAAGTTGATCACGGCCGTCCCATCGGCGCCGGTGGTTATAGTTGTGGTAAAGACCGGCGTGCGCTCTGCGGTGCTCTTCCAGTAGTAAGCGCCATCCTCCGCCTGCTCGTAGACGCTGCTCCATTGGAAACTATAGACCACCGCCTCCAACTCCGCTTCGGGGTAGGGCTGATAGTCCGGCGTGAGCGTAATGACGTCGATTGCACCTTCTTTCCCAGCTTCCACCACATAGGACTGCGGGCTGAGGCCAACGTAGAACTCGCCGCGGTGGACCGGGAAGCTGGTGCTGACGTAGACCTGCTGGCTTGTGGGGCTGGTGATTGTCGTATCCAGCGACCAGGTCTGGCTGCTGATCGACTCACCCAGGTCTGCCGGCAACGTGAGCACGAATGCACCGTTGCTGCCGGTGACGCCCTTGCCCTCCTGCGTTACGCCGAGGTTGCCTGCTGCATACGGATCATAGGCGACCTGGTCCGGGTCGAAGGGGTCAAAGCTATAGTACTTACCGTCTGGGGCATCGGGCCAACTGAATGAGTAGGACGAAGCAATGATACGCCAGTCAACAGGGGCATCGACCAATGGGCTGCCGCTGTAGTAATCGGCCTGTACGGTGGCAGTGATCGTTTCCCCCTGGATGTAGGACGGCTGATTGGTGGTGGTATTGATCTCAAATTCCGGTTTGACATACTCAGCCACCTGGATGGAGACGCTGCCATAGACCTTGTTGTCTGGGTCTCCACCACGCGCCATCTCCGCATTGAGTGAGTAGTAACCGGTCGTTGCATCCGGGGCAAGTAGGAACTCGCCGTTCAGTGTGCCAAAATCATTGGTCTGGAAGACCTGTTCCTGGACAACCGTGCCCATGTTGTTCTGCACCTTGACGGTGACCGGGGTTCCACCATCCGGCACTGTCCAGATGTCGTCCTTGAGCACACGCACGATGCCTTTCCAGTCGACAGTCTGTCCCGGCCGGTAGATTGGCCGGTCCGAGTAGAGCGTCAACACCACCTGGTCATAGGAGCCGTAGGTATTGACATTGAACGACCACGGCTCGATCCCTGTATTCCAGTCACTGGAAACGACGGCGAAGCCTGGTTTGCCTGGTTCGCCTGTGGCAGCAAAGGCCGGCTGATACTGGTCGTTGGCGGTCAAATTCAGATTGGCTACGGCAATGCCGTCATCGCCTGTGGTTGCGCTGCCGAGTGTGGCGCCGCTCTTGGTGAAGGTGACCTCTGCATTGTTGACGGGTAGCCCGTCTTGAAGTCCGGTCACCCAGGCCAGACTATTACCATCATTGGCGCGCTTAAAGGTAATGTTGTTGTTGGAGAGAACAATGACTGCCTTCTGCACACTGGACTGAGGCTGCTGCCCATCATCCGGCGACGGGGGCTGGCGCACCTCCAACAGATAGATGCCTGGCGGCAGTGGCTTGCCATCGGCGCCGTCCAGTTTGAATCCAGTCAAATTGATGGTGTTTGCTTCGCCTTCCGCAGGCGCGGACTTGGCCCAGATGCGATTCTGGTCTGCGTCGGGCACCACAAATGAGTCCCAGATCGAGTAGCTGTTTTCGCCTGCCAACTGATACAGATCGGTCAGCGAGAGCTTATACAACTCCGCATCCACCTGCTCCACGTTGCGGTATTTCACGCCAACAACGGTCATCGTATAGGCGCTGTAGCTGGTGAAGCGGTCGAGATCGATCTGGACGAGGGGCGGGTAATCGCCGGTCGTAAAGGTCAGGTTGTACGGCTCGCCCAACGTGTTACCGTACATATCGGTGATGTCGGGGCCGAGGCTGACCGTGTAGGTGGTTTTCGGGTCCTTATACCAATTCAGGGTCAGGTGCGTGCCGTAGTCATAGGGAATGTTGACGTTAATTGTATCAGCGCCCTGATTGGTATTTTCGTAGTAGTCCGTGTAGGTATACGAGACCACCTGGGTCGTACTCAGGGGTGGCGGCGAAATCTGGATGCTATTGAGCACCGACGTGCTGCTCACAGGTGCAGTGAAGCGGACGCGTAGTTCCGACTCAGGATTGACACCTTCGGCGTCAGGCAGGATCGACGTGCTCGCAACGGCGGGCAGTGGCACGACTGTGAAATTGCCGCCAAATGCGTCGCGCAGATGTCCCTGCTGGCTCGGGGACTGAGCCGTATCGGCAACGGCGATGTTGTACTGAACGCCCCAATCCAGCGGGGCTGCCGGGGTGAAGACCATGACAGTACTCGTCATGTTCCAAGTATAGGCTCCTTCGACGGACGCGCCGTCGTTGTCGGCGGGCGTCAGGGTAAAAGCTGCCTCACTGCTGGCAGGGTCCATCGGCTGGCTAAAGGTCACCGTGACCGCGGTAGTGGGGCTGACGAAGATGCCACTGGGGGCCGAACTCAGCACGATCGGCGCCGCAATGGTGAAGCTGAAGGTGTAGGGGGCAGCCATCGCCTCGCCCGCTACATCCGTGAGGGCGGCAACGGTGACCGCGTACTTCATCCCGCCCGCCAATGGCGTTGCCGGCTGGAACTGGTAGACGCTGGTGCTGATCCATTGGCCTGTACCTTCTACGGCCGGATCGAAGCTAAGCGGCTGGGGAAGACCGGCTTGATCTTCAACCCCCATCAATGGCACGGCTGGCCGGTTGAAAATCACCACGATCGGTGCGTTGGGGTCGCTACCCTCCGCGCCGTCCGATGGTTGGGTCGCACTCACGGCGAATGGGCCGGTGGTCTGGATGAGAATGCTGACCGGATTTGCCAGAAAGGATCCATCACTGGCTTGCGCCGCGGAGATCGTCAGACGATAGGAAGTATCCGGCGCCGGCGTCTCACTCGGTGTGAAGGTGATGTTGGCGCCTTCAACGGCAACCTCACCGGCCAGTGACGGCGCCACTGCGACCGTCGCCGTGGCCATCTCTTTGTCAAAGGTGAATACGACCGCTCCTCCATCCCAACGATTGCCATTTGCCGGCGTTGTGCTGAGCAGCACCGGCGCGGGCGTTGCCGATTGGGCCAGGGCGGTCTGCGGTAGCGCAGCCATGCCCAGTGCCGGTGTGATGGCAGCCAGGACCAATGCCAGTACAACCAACCAGTGCGCGGTTTTCGCACATGAGTGACAGGACACGATGGACCTCCTCAAGACAGCTAAATCGTAATGAATTTGAATTTCGCAATGAAAATAGGCGGAGCATACGACTCACCTTTTCGATGGCGCTCCGCGACGAACAGTATAGGATTGATTATAGCAGGCTTTGGCGCGTCGTGATCCGCCTCGAACTCAGTCCAAAATAAGACGCATCTCCGATGACTGCGCCCACCTGCTATTGCACGCTACTGACAGTCACTTCTCTGACCTTGAATGGATCAACCGTGACCTGCGCTGGGGCCGAGCGCAGCGTCGGCGCACCTGGAGTGCGTTCACCCTCCAGCCAGAAGACGTGAGTCCCCATTGTCATGTTCCACCAGGTGCGTAGCCGGTTCCCGGTATCTGCCGTGGCGACGGTCTGCCCATCGACCACCAGGCGCAATTGCTGCCAGGGATTGCCATCCGCCGTGTACCCAGCGAGCTCAAGCCGCTGGTTCTCCGTCCGCAAGCCGGGATGAATCTGAAAGCGCGTGTTTGATGCCGGATTGGTCAGCACGAGCGGGCCAGTAGCCGGCTGCGTCTGGTCTGTTGGGGGCGGCGCCCCGGCGCCGAGCGGGGCGATCGCGATGCCCTGGCTGACCATCCAATCGTGATACTCGGGTGGCAAGATCCAGAAGACGCGTTCGGTTTTGCGATTTGCCGGCGTGTCGCCGGTAGCCTGTTGGCGAGTTGCCAGGTCAACGGCGATCCGTTGGAATTGGTTATCGGGCTGGGTGGGTTGCGTGCCGTACAGAAAGCGTTCAAAGCGCGTGCGTGGGCAGTTCGCACCTGGCGCCATCCCGCTTGGCGCACAGATCTCGGTTTCGACGATGCCGGCCGGTTTTGGAAACACGCCTGGGCGTTGCTCATGTGCGAGCAGCATCAGATCATGCCAGATCGGCCCGGCGCCGTCGACGCCGCTTACGTCCTGCATGGGGCTGTTGTCGGCATTGCCAACCCAGACGCCGACCAGCCGATCCGTCGAATAGCCGATCGTCCAGTTGTCGCGCCAGTCCGTTGTCGTGCCTGTCTTGGCAGCGGCGGGGAACGGCAACTGGAGGACTGAATGGGCGCCAAAGCCAGGGATGCGCGCCGCATCATCGGAAAGGATATCCGTGATGAGATAAGGTGCGCCAGAAGAAAGAATCGGGCTCGGTTTGGAAATCGGAAAATTGTCAATGGACAATGGTTCTTCATTCGCCTTCGCCTCATCGATCCTCAATACGGCGCGGGGTTCCACCGGCGCGCCATCATCGAAGACGCCATACGCTGCGGTGAGATCCAGGAGCCGGACACTGCCCCCGCCCAGCGTGAGCGCAAGGCCATAGCGTTCGGTGAAAGTGCGAATGCCTGCCTGTGAAGCCAGTTCGCGCAGTGTTTCCACCCCAATCCGGTCAAGCACATGCACCGCCGGGATGTTGTAGCTATTGGCCAGGGCGGTGCGTACGCTGACAGGACCATGATATTCGCGATCATAGTTCTGCGGCCGGTAGGCTGACATGGTTCCATCCACGTCTTGCACCTGGAAGGTGTAGGGCAAGTCCGGGAGGATGCTTGCAGGGGTGAGGGGTGGCTGCCCGCGCCTGGCGCTCCACGCTGGATCCAGGGCGGCGGCATAGGTGAATGGCTTGATCGCGCTGCCGGGCTGGCGCGGACTGATGGCGGCGTTAACGTTGCCACTGATGGTTTGGTTGAAATAGTCGGGACTGCCGACCATGGCCAAGATATCGCCGGTATGGCTGTCCATGACGACGGCCGCCGCGTTTTCCACGCGCCGGTCCTTTGCTGCCGGGTCCGTGCATGCGCCGGCATGCCGGCAGGTCAACTCATTCAGCCGCCTGTCCACCGCAGCCTCAGTCTGGCGTTGGAGATCCAGATCCAGTGTGGTGACTACGCGTAGCCCACCGTCGCGCAGACGATCACTGCCAAGTTGTTCCACAAGCCGAACGTGCACCTACATCACAAAGTGCGGCGCCTCAATGTCGAACAACCGCGAGTGATACTGGAGGGGCTCCTTTGCCACCAGATCCGACTGGTCCTGCGTGAGATACCCGCCCTCGCGCATCAGGCGCAGAACGGTCAACTGGCGGTTCTTAGCTGTCTCCGGGTCGGCGAGGGGATTGTATCCGGTCGGGTATTGGACCAGACCGGCAAGCAGGGCGCATTCTGCGGTGCTGAGTTGGCGCGCCGGCTTGGCGAAGAAGACCTGCGCAGCCGCCTCCAGCCCGAAGGCAAAATTGCCGTAGTAGGTTTGGTTGAGGTAGAGGGCCAGCAGTTGCTCTTTGTTGTACCGGCGTTCGAGTTGCCACGCCAGCCACGCTTCGCGCAGTTTGCGGCGCAGCGACTGTTCAAAGCGCTCGTCAGGCGATAGCAAGAGGGTGCGCGCCAGTTGCTGGGTGAGTGTACTCCCGCCACTCACGACTTCACCGCCGCGCAGGTTCTGCCAGAAGGCGCGACCGATGGCGACGATGTCAACGCCAGGGGTGTGCGAAGAAGCGCCCATCTTCCGTGGCGAGGGTGGCCTGCACGCAGGCCTTTGGGATCGCGGCGAGCGACAGGTCGATCTGTTTGCCGGCCTGCGGGTCGATCCGTTCGTAGAGCACTTTGCCGTTGCGGTCGAGAATCTGGGTGGTGGGGTGCTGGCGCGCAGTTCGACGTTGGTCACCGGCGGGAGATCGGCAAAAAGCCATGAATAGAGTATGGCGCCAATGACGGCAATTACAACAAGTGAGAGACCAAAAGCGCTTAGGGCAAGCCTGCGCCGGTTGGGAAGTTGCTTCATATTGTCATTGCAACGCTACACCAATCCCGGCGTGTTCCCGAGATTCCGAAAAAAGTCGATGCAAAGACGCTAGCCAATCGTGACGGCTATGTGGAAAAGACGCTGCGCACTGGCGCCTGTCCTACTGCTGTTTTCTTCGATAGGCAATCTCCTCGTTGAGTTGATGCTGTGCGGAGCGCACACCCTGAGGTGATGCCGCAAAATTCATTGCATCCTTCTTTGGAATTGCAATCTTTGCCGCCGTTGCAAAGGCATCCTGATTCGCCGCCGCAAAAATGAACTCCCAGCTATACTTCTCGCGCTGATGCTGGATCATCGCTGAGATCTTGAGATACGTATAGTCACGGCTCGCATTCTCCAACCCATCGGTCAAGATCGCCACGATCACCTTGCTGGGTCGCTCCGTCTCCGGCATGGCCGCGAGGCGTGCGCCGAGATCGTCGATGGTGCGCCCGATGGCATCAAGCAGGGCGGTGGTGCCGCGCGGCTGATAGGTCTGGTTGTCGAGCGGCGGCACTTGATGGATGTCCACGCTCTGGTGCACTACCTGGTACTCATGGTCAAAGAGCACGAGCGTAAAATTGGCGCGTCCCGGCACTTGTTGCTGGCTTTCCAGAAAGCTATTGAACCCCCCAATGGCGTCTGAGGCAATGGACTGCATGGAACCCGAACGATCCAAGACATAAGCGATTTCCGTGAGATCGGCTTGCATGAGGACCTCCTGCCTGGGCAGTCGAAATTGTAAGGGTGAAGTGCTTTCCATTTTAGCACATTTTTGGAGCGATCATGCCGGGCGACGGAGGAACATGCCAAAACTCTCGTGCCACATCACCTGTTCGCCATGCTGGTTGGTGACTTCCATGCGAAACTTGATGGTGCCGCGGTCCGGTTTGGTCTGCGACGGGCGGTTTGCCAGCACGACCACGCGTGCCGACAGGGTGTCGCCGGGGCGGACGGGCAGCGTCCAGCGCAGTTGTTCAATACCGGGTGAGCCGATACTGGCAGACTTACTCAGGACTGTATCCACCAGCATCCGCATAGCGATGCCACAAGTCTGCCAGCCGCTGGCGATAATGCCGCCGAACGGGGAGTGCGCGGCTGCGACGGGGTCGATGTGAAAGGGTTGCGGGTCGAATTCGCGGGCAAAGCGAATGATTTCCTCTTCGGTGACGGTCTTGCTACCGAGTTCGAGGCTGGCATCGGGGGTGAAGTCTTCCAGGTAGTATTGGTATTGTGGCATTTGTGGTCTATTCCTTGGTCAGTATGCGATGGCGCTTGCGGTATTGAACGACGGCGGCGCAAAGTGCGCAAGTTTTCGGCGAGTGCGCTTCAAATTTTGGGGCGCCTGTTGCGCCAGGGGGAGGACGGGGGGAAATGATCAACGCGGAGATGCGGAGGGGCGCGGAGAGCGCGGAGGAGGATCTGAAACACACCCGTTTCCGGGTAGTGTAGTGGCACGCCAATAATCATGCTACAATGCGGCCTGATGGTCACACTGTCTTGCAGCAAGAGGTGAAATATGCCAAGAAAGAGCGTTGGAGAACCAAGAGAAGATGCAGCTGCGGCAAGGAAAACCGGTGCTGAAGCAGCAGTGCGCATGTCAACGCCGGACGCAGATCTCTGGGACGAACTGGTAAGGCTGCGCAAACTAATTGAACAGGAGTGGCGTTCACCTCTCAGTGGCGTGGAACTTCTGGAACAGGATCGTCGATAAGCATCTCTGCATCCAGGCAAAGCCGAGGTGGCTGTGGGACCGCTTCAAGACTTAAAGGTGATCGAATTTGCAGGGATTGGCCCCGGTCCCTTTGCGGCCATGCTCTTTGCCGACATGGGGGCCGAGGTGATTCGGATCGAGCGCAAGAGCGCCGCGCGACGACCGCTCAGCCTGCTCAATGCGGGGCCTTTTGACGTGGCCGGGCGCGGCCGGCTGGCGGTTGCCCTGGATCTGAAACGCCCGGCCGGCGTGGCCGCGGCGTTGCGTCTGATTGAACAGGCCGATGCCTTGATCGAGGGCTACCGTCCCGGCGTCATGGAGCGGCTTGGACTGGGCCCGGAAGTCTGCCTGGCGCGTAACCCACGGTTGGTTTTTGGCCGCATGACCGGTTGGGGGGGCAGACCGGTCCCCTGGCGCCCACCGCCGGTCATGACATCAACTATATCGCGCTCTCCGGTGCACTCCATGCCATTGGGACGCCCAAACAGCCGCTGCCACCGCTCAACCTGGTGGGGGACTTTGGCGGTGGCGCGTTGATCCTGGCGTGGGGCATGATGGCGGCCATCTGGGCGGCGCAGCGTTCGGGGCAGGGGCAGGTCGTTGATGCGGCGATGGCGGACGGCGCAGCGTTGTTGATGGCGACGATCTATGGTGTAAAAGCGGCCGGTCTTTGGAGTAACGAACGCGGCCAGAATCTGCTCGATGGCGGGGCGCCATTTTACGGTGTGTATGCATGCGCCGACGGCAAGTTTGTGGCCGTTGGGCCGATCGAATTGCCCTTCTATCAGGAGTTTCTGCGCCGGGCGGGCATTGACGATCCCATGCTGGCGAACCCCTACGATGTCGCGACATGGGGCGAGCAGCGCAAGCGGCTGGCGGCGATCTTTCTGACGCGCACGCGCGACGAGTGGTGTGCGCTCTATGCAGGCGCCGATGCCTGTGTAGCGCCTGTGCTTGACCTGGATGAGGCGCCACAGCATCCACACAACGTGGCGCGTGAAACGTTTGTCGAGGTCGATGGGGTGACACAGCCGGCGCCGGCGCCGCGTCTCAGCCGCACGCCGGCGGCGATCCGGTGGGCGCCGCCGCTGCCGGGGGCCAATACGGAGGCTGTCCTCCGGAACGCCGGCTATACCGACCGCGACATTGACGAACTGCGATCGGCCGGCGCCATCGAGTGAGGACAGGCTCGTAACAACGGCCAAAGCTACGCCGCATCCATAAGAAAACGGGGTGACAGTTTACACTGTCACCCCGTTCAACTTGTTTGTTACGGATCGACCGGCGTTACTTCTTGCCCGTTGTGGCCTGGCTGGTGCTAAGCGTGCGGGCCATGATCTCTTCCTGCTCTATGCGCTTCTGTTCGAGCTGGCTGCGCTTGTCTTGACGCTTTGCCTTGGTGCTGGTGGGAAGCGTTACGCCGCTCTTTTCCTGCGCCCTCAAAAAGGCGAGTTGCATTGGCGATAGCACTTCGACTTCAGCAAATTGATCCACCAACTCGGGTTCTGGCGCGGCTGCTTCAGCGATCTGCGACTCGGCCTGGGCGCCGGCTTCTTCAGCGACTTCCGGTTCTTCACGAAGGCCCTTGATACTGAGGTCCACGCGGCTGCGCCGGCGGGCAATCTCAATAATGCGGGCTTCAATCGTCTGCCCAACCTGCACCACATCTTCCGGCTTGGCCACGAAGCGTTCGCCCATTTCGCGGACATGGAGCAGGGCGTCGCGGCCGATGCCGATATCGACAAAGGCCCCATAGGGGAGGATGCGCGTGACGGTGCCTTCGACAATGTCATCCTTCTGCAGGTCACGGATCGTGCGCTGGCCCGGCTCGATCAAGGTCAGGCTGATGCGATTGCGATCGCGGTCCAGCTTCTTGATCCAAAGCGTGACTTCCTGGCCTTCCTGGAGCACGTCACCCACCTTGCCGACGCGCCGCGTCGACAACTCGGATACATGAACCAAACCATCGCGGCCAACGCCAATGTCGACGAACGCGCCAAACTCGGTCACTCGTTTGACGGTGCCATTAACCTGCTGACCGACGCTCAAAATCCTCACCACGCGACTGGCATCGGCGGCGCCGTCGTTGTTTGCTGCCACTGCAGCAGCAGGTTCAGCGACAGCGGGGATCGACGCTTCGACCGTTGCTGCGGCTTCGGTGGCTTGCTGCTCACTCATAGGGAATGTCCTCTCCTCAACTACCGGCGCCGGTCTTGACGAGCGCCTCGCTCCACAAAGTGCAGGAATTTTATTGTCAAAATACTATCAGTTCGGGTGACAATCAACGATGATCGCCGCTTATCCGCTCCAGTATAATGCGCAAATGGGCTATTTACCTAAAATCCGTCATCCTTGTGAAACATGAGAAACGCAAGGCGTGGTGCGAAAACATCGATTGGGCGCATCCGCTGGTATAATTTCGGCATCCTGTAATGCGATTGTATAGAGGACTGTTCGGCTTCCGCAAACAGGGTGAAGGCTTCCGCCTTTTGTGCGGGGTTTCCAGGCCAGCAATTGGAGCATTGAAAGGAATCCAAGTGGATACGGTAATTGAGCAGAAGCGCGCTGAACTGCTAGCCCGTTGGCGCGAAATTGGGGATCTAAATTCCGTCAGTGCGTTGATGGGATGGGATCAGTCCACCTATATGCCGCCCGCGGGCGGCAGTGCACGCGCCCGCCAATTGGGTTTGATTCAGAAATTGTACCACGAGCGCGCGACGGATCCGGCCATCGGGCGGTTGCTGGATGTACTCCAGCCGTATGCCGACAGCCTGTCCCCGGACTCAGAAGATGCGGCGATGCTGCGCGTCGGGCGCCGCAATTATGACCGGCTTACCAAAGTACCGGTCGAATTTGCGGCACAGATGGCAGAGCATGGCGCCGAGTCATACGATGTCTGGGCAGAAGCCCGGCCCGACAATGATTTTGCGCGCGTCCAGCCCTATTTGGAGAAGTCGCTCGAATTGAGCCGTCAGTTGGCCAACTATTTTCCCGGCTACGAACACATTGCCGATCCGCTGATCGATATCCAGGATTATGGCATGAGCGCCGCCACCATTGGCCCGCTGTTTGAGGCACTGCGCCGTGAATTGACGCCGTTGGTGAAGGCAATTGCGGCGCAACCGCAAGTGGACGACAGTTTCATGCGCCGCGCCTACCCGTTGACCGGCAGCGCGCCTTCGGGGAGAAGTCATCACCGCCTACGGTTATGATTTCCGGCGTGGGCGCCAGGATACGACGTTGCACCCCTTCATGACGAAATTTGCCTGGGGGGATGCTCGGATCACGACACGCTTTGATGAGAACGACCTGGGAGGCGCGCTCTTCAGCAGCATGCACGAGACGGGGCATGCCCTCTACGAGATGGGCATCAAGGAAAGCTTTGAAGGGACGCCGCTGGACGGCGGCACTTCGGCGGGCGTCCACGAAAGCCAGTCACGGCTATGGGAAAATGTCGTTGGCAGGAGCGCGCGTTTCTGGGGTCATTACTATCCGCAATTGTGCGACACCTTCCCGGAGCAACTGGCGGATGTCAGCGAAGAGCAATTCTACCGCGGGATCAATAAGGTGGAGCCGTCGCTGATCCGCACGGAGGCGGACGAGGTCACGTACAACCTGCACGTGATCATCCGGTTCGGTCTGGAATTGGATCTGCTGGAAGGCAACCTAAGTGTTGCGGAATTGCCTGAAGCCTGGCATGCACGGTATCAGGAAAGTCTAGGCGTGCACGCACCGGATAATCGCGACGGCGTGATGCAGGATGTCCACTGGTTTGCGGGGCAGGTTGGCGGTCTCTTTCAGGGATATACCCTGGGCAACATCATGAGCGCCCAGTTCTATGGTGCAGCACTGAGCGCCCACCCTGAGATTCCGATGCAAATTGGCCGTGGCGAATTCAGCCTGCTGCATACCTGGCTCCGCGAAAACATCTACCAATACGGGAGCCAGTTCACGGCAGACGAACTACTACGCCGCGTGACGGGGAGTCCGCTCACCTTACAGCCGTATCTGACCTATCTGCGCACGAAGTACGCGGCGATCTATGGACTCTAGCCGGTTTTCGCCGGTCTATCCATGAGCGCGTTCTAGTTCATCGGCCGCCAGGGCGACGGCGCCAAGTAGCCCGACGTCATCGCCCAGCGCGGCCGAAACAATTTCGAGTTGGTTCCAAAAATCTGGCGATTGCGCCCGCTGGCGAATGGTTTCCCACATCGTGGCTTCGATATAGCGCCCGGCATACAGCCACACGCTCCCGCCGATCACGATCCGTTGCGGGTTGAAGGTGTGCAGTAGATTGGTGATCCCGACACCCAGGTAACGTCCGGTGAGGGCGTACTGGTCTAGCGCGAATTCGTCGCCCTGTTCGGCTGCCTCCTGAAGCAGCCGGGGTGACACGGCTTCAATGTCCCCATGCACCCATTCCAAGACCGCGCTTTTGGCGCCATTGGCCAGGGCACGCCGTGCGCGTTTGGCCAGGTTCGGTCCCGATGCCAACCCTTCCAGCGTGCCAATTTCGCAGCGCCCTTCCAACTCCCCGGTGAGGTCGATGGTGACATGCCCGATCTCGGCCGCCATGCCGCGCGAACCTAACAGCAAGCGCCGGTTGATGATCACGCCACCACCGATGCCGGTGCTGACCGTGATGTAGATCATGTGGTTGGAGCCGCGGCCTGCACCAAACCGGAATTCGGCGAGGCCGGCCAGGTTGGCGTCGTTGCCGATATAGACCGGGACGCCAAAGCGGCGGCTCAGGATTTGCCGCAACTCAATATTGTGCCACCCAGGGAGATTGGGCGCCACGATGACGACGCCATTGTAGGGGTCGATCGGACCCGGGGCGCCAAGTCCAATGGCCGCAATATGTTGATCCCCGCGGGCCGCCTCGATCTGTGTCACGATGCGCTCAATGACGGCAGTGGGGCCTTCATCAGCCAGCGTCAATGTAGCGACGCGGCTCTGCATCACGCCGTCCGAGTTGGCAAGTGTTGCGCGAATTTGAGTACCGCCCAGGTCAACGCCTAGCAATTTTTGGGTCATGGCCGTGCCTCGCATGGATGAAAATAGGGTGGTGAAGCTCAGGCTTCGTACTGCTGACAATGTGCATTATCCTACCGCTTCCCGGCACATTCTTACAAACACGAGTTTACAGTTGCTTTACAGTGGGATATAATGCACCTATCTCCGCCCGAGTCAGCACCTCAGGATCAACCACGGCAAGAAAGGAAGCCGCATGACTTTCTCCGAAGTCGATCAGCGTTACATCACACTGAAGGAGCGGTTTGCTGCTGGTGAGATTACCGCTGAGCAATTCGATGATGAACTTCTCAACATGATGGTGCAGGACGTTCAGGGCCGCTGGTGGGCGAAGGCGCGGCTGAGCGGTGAGTGGCACTATTATGACGCGGCCACGGAGGATTGGCAGCGCGCCGATCCCCCCGGCGCAGCGGCGCCGCCCGAATTATTGATCCCGCCCACAAAGAAGGCCGTCGTACAACCATCCACCATCGACCAACCCGGTCAACCGGCGCCGCCACAGGGTGCAAAGCAGCAACCCACAACGCATCAACCGGCGCAGCCTGATAAACGGGTGGTGGGAACTAAACAACCCGCGCCAACGAAGGCTAGCGCGGTGACCGAACCTGCTGCAAATGCCTCGGGGCAAACGCCAGAACCGGCGCCGGCGAAAACTGTCACTGGCTTCCGTTGGGCAAAACATGCGCCAAAACAATCTTATGCCACCACGCCAACTGCGAGCACCCAAACGGGCGCACACGCATCGCCGCCTTCAACCGCGGCCTCTGCGCCAAAGAGTAGCGCCGTGGCCGCAGCGGGCAGTGGCGCCTCGGTGAAGGGGGTTCCGGTCAACTATGACTTTCGGCCCGTGCCCGAACTCAGCGGGATGAAGAAGGCGCTCTTTTACCTGCTTTCGCTGTGCATCCCCATCGCTGGGATTGTCCTCTTCTTTGTCTACAGGAAAAAGCCTGTCGCTGAGGATCGCACTGCGGCACGCATGTTTCTGCTGCTCGGAGTTGTTTCCATTCTTTTCGCCGGGCTCTGCCTGCCGGCCTACACGGCCACAGGGTTCTTGATCTTCCAGGGCGGCTCGTTCTAGTCAAATCCATTGCAAAAACGACTCTCAATCTACTTCCGACTGTTTGGCTACCTGCGTCCCTATTGGCCCCAGATGATTGCAGCGTACGGCGCAGTGCTGGTAGCGACTTTGGTGAACCTCTTCATTCCCCAGGTCATTGCGGCTGCCATTGACAATGGCATTGCGACCGGTCAGCCGTCCGCGCTGTTTGTCACGGGCGCCATCATTTTAGGAATTGCCATCGTGCGCGGCGTTGCCGGGTACTTGCAGCGCTTCTATGGTGAGTGGTTGACACACCGCGTCTCTTATGACCTGCGGGGTGACTTCTTCGCTGCGATCGAGAACATGCCTTTCGCGTTCCATGATCGTGCCCACACAGGCGATCTCATGAGCCGCGCCACTGGCGACATTGGTGAGACGGATCGTTTTGCCGGTTTTGGGCTGATGGAGCTCACCAGCGTGTTGGCGCTTGGGATCGGCGTCGTCGTGGCGATGTTCTATGAGAACGCACGGCTGGCTATGATTGCGCTGGGTCCGATCATCACCCTCTTGATCCTGGCCATCACCTTTGGCCGCGTCGTGGAGCCACAATTCAAATTGATCCAGCAGCAACTCGGCCTGCTGTCGACGACGATGCAAGAGAGCCTCACCGGGATCAACCTGGTCAAGGCGTTTGCGCGCGAACCCTATGAGTTTGCAAAGTTTGACGAACAGAACGACGAATGGTTCCGGCGCCGTTCGCGGGTCATCCGGCTGTGGGGCGACTTCTGGCCATCGTTTACCCTGGTGCTTGCCACCGGCATCTTCCTCATGCTTTGGGTTGGTGGCCCCTGGGCACTCTCCGGCGAAATCACGGTCGGTTCGCTTTTCGTCATGATCTCGTATCTATTGATGTTGAATGCGCCGGCGCAACAACTGGGAAATCTGGTGAATCTTGCCGCAAATGCCGGCGCAAGCGCCCAACGGGTCTTTGAGATCATCGACACGCCAAATCCAATCGTTGAGAAACCGGGCGCCATTGCTTTACAGCACGGGCGCGGTGGCGTGCACTTTGAGCAGGTCAGTTTCGCCTATGCCGGGGATGCACGCGTGCTGCACGATGTCGACTTTGCGGTCGCGCCGGGTATGACGGTGGCGCTGGTGGGGCCGACTGGTTCAGGGAAGTCGTCCGTCGTGGCGCTGCTCCCCAGGTTTTATGATGTAACGGCAGGGCGGGTGTTGGTGGACGGGATGGATGTGCGCGAGGTAACGCTGCACAGTCTGCGGCAGCACATCGGCGTTGTGCAACAGAATCCATTTCTCTTTAGCGCCACCCTGCGTGAGAACATTGCCTATGGCGTCGAGAATGCACCGTTGGAGGCTGTGATCGAGGCAGCGAAGGCCGCCAACGCCCATGACTTTATCCTGCGTTTCCCGCAGGGGTATGACACAAAAGTCGGCGAGCGAGGCGTGACGCTCAGCGGCGGGCAACGGCAACGCATCGCCATTGCCCGCACCCTCCTTTACAACCCGCGCATCCTGATCCTGGATGATTCGACCAGCAGCGTGGACACGGAAACCGAACATCTGATCCAGCAAGCGCTGCAAACACTGATGCAGGGGCGTACGACCTTTATCATTGCCCAACGGCTTGTCACGCTGAAGCATGCCGATCTGATTCTTGTCCTGGACGAAGGTCGCATCGTCGAACGCGGCGTTCATGCACAATTGTTGGCGCGGCACGGGCTCTACAGAAACATTTATGACCTGCAATTGCGCGATCAGGAAGAGTTTGCGCAACTTGAACGCAAACTACGCACGGGCTATTGAGCAGACGAGGTAATGGATGGCCCATTCATCGTGGGTGCTACACCGGCGGCGCCATGATACAACTGAGGAGCGGCGGCGCCGCGAAGAGAAAATCAGGACGCTCGTCCGCGATGACGACGAGGTGCTTGGCAAGGCGTACGACTCCCGGCTGCTGAGCCGTCTCTTTGGCTTTATGCGTCCCTACCGCGGTCGGCTGGTACTTGCCATTGTCTTTATGGCCTGTACAACCATGCTGAGCGTGGCGAGTCCCCTGGGTCATTGGCCGCGCCATTGACAGCATCACCGCCGGCAGTCTGGCCGATTTACGCCAATGGACCCTCGTCTTCGCGTGCATTGCGCTTGGCGATTGGTTCTTCAACCGGCAGCGCGTCTGGTTGATGGCGTTCGTGGGTACCCGCGTCTTGACCGACATCCGGCGCGATCTCTTCCGCCACATGCATGCGCTTTCGCTGAACTGGCACAACAACACGAGCGTGGGCCGGCTCATGAGCCGGCTCATTGGCGACGTCGGCGTGCTGCAGGATTTTGTCACCTGGTCCGTCACCGGGATTACCCGTGCGCTGTTCAATCTAGTGGGCATCACCATTGCGATGTTCCTGCTCAACTGGGTATTGGCACTGGTCGTCCTCGCGGTGATGCCACTGATGATCCTGCTCACCAACTACTGGCGCCATCACATGCGCGCGGCGTACCGCGCCACGCGTCAACGAATTTCGCTCATCAACGGTTACCTCAACGAATCGATCCAGGGAATTCGCGTGACCAAGAGCTTCAACCGTGAAGCAAGGAACTATGAGCACTTCGACGATTTGAATCTGGCCTTCTTTGACGCCAATGTTGGCGCAACGCGGCTTTCCGCGCTCTTCTTTCCGGGCGTCGATTTCTTGGGGTCGCTTGCTGTCGCACTTGTGGTGGGGGTCGGTGGCTGGTTGGTCTTCCAAAATGCCCTGACCGCCGGTACGTTAGTTGCATTCGTGCTCTATGTCGATCGGTTCTTTGACCCGATCCGCGAAATCGCACAGCGGTACAACTCCTTCCAGACGACAATGGCCTCCAGCGAGCGTATTTTCGCCCTGTTGGATACACCTCCGGATCTGACCGATGCGGTGGATGCGATTGTCCTGCCGGCGCCGGTGCGCGGTGAAGTCGATTTTGCTGCGGTCAGCTTTCAGTACAAGGCGGATGAACCGGTGCTTGAGAACGTCTCTCTGCATGCGGCGCCTGGGCAGCGCATTGCGCTGGTGGGGGAAACAGGCGCCGGCAAGAGCACCATTGTGCGGCTGCTTGCCCGCTTCTTTGATGTGACCGATGGCGCAGTGACTATCGACGGCCATGATGTGCGGGCGGTCACGCTGGCAAGTTTGCGCTCGCAAATGGGGATCGTCTTACAGGACACCTTTCTATTCGGCGGTACGATCGCGGACAATATCCGGTATGGCCGGCTGGAAGCCACAAACGATGAAGTCATTGCGGCTGCGCAGGCGGTAGGCGCTGACGAATTTGTCCGGCGGATCCCGGAAGGGTACGACGCCGTGGTGCAAGAAAACGGCGCCAATCTGAGTGTGGGGCAACGCCAGGTCATTTCCATGGCGCGGGCGTTTCTGGCCAATCCGAGATTGCTGATTTTGGATGAGGCGACGAGCAGTGTCGATACGGCGACCGAAAAGGTGATTCAACATGCCATGGACACCTTGATGCGTGGGCGCACTAGCTTTGTCATAGCCCACCGGTTGAGCACGATTGTGAGCGCCGACCAGATCATCGTGATGGATCAAGGCCGGATTGTCGAGCAGGGAACACATACGGAGTTATTGAACCGGCGCGGCCGATATTACGGTCTCTATACAATGCAGTGGCAACAAGGTGGCGCAGATCAGGGATAGCCCGCAGGTTATCATCTATTCTTGGCCGGGAAGTCTCAGGAACATGAAGATCGCAGGTGTGATGGATGACGATGTCTGACCTCCGCGTTTTGATTGTCGCAGATGATCCACTGGCGCGCGCGGGGCTAACCGCCCTGCTAACCAGCCAGGCGCAACTCATCATAGCCGGGCAGACGAGCAGTGATGCCGATTTGCGCGCGGCAACTGCGGCTTTTGTGCCGGACGTGGTTTTGTGGGATCTGGGCTGGAATCCAAGCGAGCGGATCGACCGTGTGGGCCGCTACACGGATGAGAGCGTGGCGCCGGTGGTGGCGTTGTTGCCAACGGCGGAGAGTGCGGGCGCTGCACGCGCCGCCGGCGTGCGGGGGGTGTTAGGTCGAGCGCTGGACGGGGCACAGATGGCTGCTGCTGCACGTGCAGTGTGGGAAGGGCTGCAGGTCTTCAGTGATGGCATGGTGGCGCAGCCCGTGGCGCCTGACGATGTTGAACCCATCGTGGAGCCGCTCTCGCCGCGCGAGTTGGACGTGCTGCGCGGCATTGCGGAAGGGCTGTCGAACAAACTCATCGCGCGCCAACTGGAGATCAGTGAGCATACGGTGAAATTTCACGTGAATGCAATTCTTGGCAAACTCGGGGCGCAAAGCCGCACGGAAGCAGTCGTGCGCGCAACGCGAGCCGGGCTTATCTGGTTGTGAGGAACTGATGGACTTTTTGGCGCTGATTTTTGATCTCGACGGTGTGATTATCGATTCCGAAGCGCTCCACAATGATGCGGTGGCCGCGGCGGTGCGAGCCTATGGGGCGGAAATACCCTGGGAGATGTTCGACGAGTACATGGGTTCACCGGACGCCGTGTTGCTTGCGCATGCGAATGAGCGGTATCTGGGTGGCAGACAGGATGTGGATGAGATGCTGGCGCTGAAGCAGCAAATCTTCCTGGAGACGATCGACCGCATGCAGTTGGTCCCTGGGGCGGTGGCCTTTATAGCGCAGAGCCGGCCGCACTTCCGGCGGTTTGCGCTGGCGACCTCGTCGTTACCATTCAACCAAGAGGTGGCGTTTGAACGGTTTGAGCTGAATCGCTATTTTGACGTTGTCGTCACTGCCGCGGATGTGCCCCACACCAAGCCACACCCGGCGCCCTATTTGCGCGCGGTGGAACTCCTTGGGTTGCCCGCCGCGCAGTGCCTTGTGATTGAAGATTCGCTCAATGGGGTCCGGTCGGCGAAAGCAGCAGGGTGCGCCGTCATTGGGCTGACGACTTCGTACTCGGCGGCCGCGTTGGCGGAAGCCGGGGCAGACGACGTTTGCATGTCGTTTGAAGGCGTCGCCGCCATGCTGGGTCTGACGCTGGCAGCGTCCTGATCTGTCGGGCCAGGCACCCGACAAAGCATAGCGCCCCCCCGGTGCCCTTTGTCGCGCGGGGCGCAGATTATTCCACAAGCGCCTCTGCCAGTTCAGCGCCCCACGCTTGCGCGCGTTCCACCTCGCCGGCGCGGAGTGGGCCGTATTTGCCTTCAACGACAAACCGCTGACTCTTGCCTTGCGGGCGATAGCCGAGCGTTTCCAGTTGCTGCAGAATGGCTTTGGCCGCACTGCCCGGCGACCACCAGATCCGCGTCTCAAAGGCGGCGGCGTGACCTGTGCCCGCAGGTAGTGTTGCGAGCCAGGCGCGCATCGAAGGCTGTGTGAGGTCGGGCGGGGCCGGCGGATTACCCGGGTTTGAAGCAAGCCCTTCGATCATCTTCTCGGTCGGCAGTGAAAAGCCAAGCAACGGCGCGCCCGCCACAATCAGTTCGACGCCGACCAGTGCGTCGCCGGTCGCTTCACTGGTGGACAGAGCACGGGCGTCTGCCCCGATGCCTGTGGCAATGGCTCGCGCGATCGCCGCCGTGTTGCCCCAATGCGATTCATAAACAACGATTGCCTTCATGACTTTGCATCTCCGCGTAGGTAATCATGTGACGCGTGGTGGCGCCAGCCTCTATTGTCACGCATGCAACTCCGGAGCAACCAGCACGACATTCCCTGTGACCTGGCCGCTTTCAAGGAGTTCATTCGCAGCGGCGGCATCAAGGATTGGGTATTTCCTCCCAATGACAGGAGCGCGATCTCGCCGCTTTCCAGAAGCCTGAAGAGGGTAGCCCAATCTTCGAGAAATGGGCGCCGGTCAAAGAGAAAGTAGTTTGAAGTTCCGTGCGCGCAATTCGTGTTCCATTACGTGGAGCACCGCCGGTGGGCCGAACCTGGTTGCCACCACGCTACGATAGGTCACGGTTCACCTACCTTACTGTCGCACCGCACGCTGCAGAAAAAGCCGCTCGATCCATCATAGTCTGGTCTCGCGCTGACCATGTTTCCAGGCTGTTATACCACATAGATCGGTTCACCAGCCTGACACCCCGCACCAATGGCTAATGGTCACCTACCCGTTCGAGGGATGTGGACAAGCGGTGGATGGGAGAGAATTGGACGACGCAAAGTATTTCGTACTCCGTATTCCGTATCGCGTAATGCATGGCACGCACTACGAGATACGAGACACGCAACATACAAAAGGATCCAATCATGTCCGACCTACTTAACTCACTTTCTTCGGCAATGGCAGGTTTGGTGGAGAGCGCAGGCGCTGCGGTCGTGCGCGTGGAAGGGCGCAGCCGGCTTCCTGCCAGCGGTGTACTCTACAGCGAGGATGGCATCATCGTCACTTCGCATCACGTCGTCGAGCGCGATGAGCAATTGGCCGTCGGGCTTGGAACTGGCGAAGCCGTCGCCGCCACGCTGATTGGCCGCGATCCGAGCACTGACCTGGCAGTGCTGCGCGTGGCGGCAACGGGCTTGAGCCCAGCCCAATGGCTCGATGCCGGCGAACTCCGCGTTGGCAACTTGATTCTGGCCATGGGGCGCCCGGGCAAGACGGTGCAGGCGACCCTGGGCATCGTGAGCGCCCTGGGTGGCGCCTGGCGCACGCAGGCAGGCGGGGCATTCGACCATTACTTACAGACCGACATTGTCATGTACCCCGGTTTTTCGGGTGGGCCGCTGGTGACTGCCGGTGGTCAACTTGCCGGGATCAATTCGTCGGCTCTGGCGCGCGGCGTGAGCGTCACGATTCCCACCGGAACGGTGAAGCGCGTGGTCGACACGATCCTGGCGCACGGGCGGATGCCGCGCGGTTACCTTGGCGTCGGCATTCAGCCGGTGCGTCTGGAGGCGCCGCTGCAGGAGCAGTTGGGACAGCAAACGGGGCTGATGGTGCTGTCGGTGGAAAGTGGCGGTCCGGCCGCGACCGGTGGTTTGTTGCAGGGCGACGTGCTTGTCAGCGTCGACGGGCAGGCGCTCCGCCAGTTGGATGATCTCCAGGCGGCGCTGGCTGGGGATCGCGCCGGCAAGACGGTGGTCGTGAAATTGCTACGTGCGGGGATGTTGCAAGAGCAGCCGGTTGTCGTTGGACAGAAGTAGCGGGGTGGTTATCAGCCTCCTTGCGACGACCATTGCAGAAATGATGTGACAAGGCGGTGGCGGCGGGTTGACGACAAATGCTCGCCGCCACCGCCAACCGCGCTAGAACAGTGTCCCGCCTATGAAGAGCGCTGCGATGGCTAGCGCCAGGATGTGCATCGTCTGGTCGACCACAATCCGCACAAATTCGGTGGACGACTGTTTGACGAGTTTCCCCCAACGGTGCGCCAGGTCAAAACCGTCGATCAGCCAGTGCGTGGTAAGCACCCATCCTGCCACCCAGCACAATCCCTGTAGTTCCCCGGTTTGCGCCGTCTGTAAAGCAGCAAGCGCACACGCCGTAACGGCTAGCGTGTAAACCGCACAATGGACGAGGCATGGCGCCGTCCACCAACGGCCGCGTTTTCCTCGCGCCATCCAGTCGTTCTGCAACATCCAGTCGCCGATGAAGTGGCCGACGACCAACCACGTAAATGGGGTCATGCATTTCACCACCAACCGCACGGTGACGGCTTGCGCTCGCGTGCCAATTGGCCCATAATCTGATGATCCATCGACGTCGTGTTCGCTGCCATGCACCCCATCACCGGCAATCCGTGATCCAGCGCACAAGCAAAGCGTGATCATCGTTACCGCGTCGAACACTGCGTGCGTGTAAGCTGAAGGAAGTAGGAGGTAGAAGTGCAAAACAAAACGATGCAAGATGCGAATCTGCGGCGCATGGCACTCTTGCGCGAAATGCCGCTCTTTGCCGATCTGGCGGAGAAGGACCTCCAGGTCATCGTCGATGACTTACGGGTGCGCGACTATGCCAAGGACGCCATCATTTTTCGCCAAGATGATGAAAGTCGCGAGGTTTACTTCGTGCGCAAGGGGAAAGTGCGCATCTTTAAGATCAGCCCTTCGGGCAACGAGACGTCGATTGCAATCTTTTCGAACAATGATGTGATCGGTGAGTTGGCGGCCATTGATCAGGAGCCGCGATCGGCGACGGCTAAAGCCGTGACGCCTGTCACGCTCTTGGCCATGTCGCAGGAGCGCTTCCTACTGACGCTACAGACGGTGCCCCGCTTTGCGCTGAACCTGGCAAAGCTTTTGTCGCGCAAACTCCGGTGGACCGCGGCGTACGCTGAATCAATTGCACAGTTTGACGCCGCAGGGCGCCTGCTCCATATCATTTTGATCCAGAACGACGCGTATGGTGAAGTCGTCACGCCGGGTCTGCGTTCGGTCGTGAACCTCGGTCTCAACCAATCCGATCTGGCGTCGATGGTAGGCGCGCGGCGCGAGTGGATCAACCGGATTCTGAGCGAATGGCGCCGGCGTGGCCTGCTGGAATTTGACAACGGCGTGATCACGATTCTGGATCTGCCGCGCGTGGTAGCAGAGCGTGACAGTCGCATTGAAGCAAATCAAAGCACCACTGATTGGTGAGTTTTTCGCCGCAACTTCATCGCCGCACAAGCGCCCACCTCATCAGCCAAACCGGATGTAAACTTGTAGATGCGTATGTGGACAGAGGAGAGGCGAACATGCCCGGCAAACAAATCACACTTTTTGAGCTTTTGATTGGATTGGCGGCGGCCTTCTGCGGTCTCATGCTTTTCGCCGCGCCGGTCGCCGCGCAGGATGACCTGGTCGAGCCAGCGTCCCCCGCTTCACCTGCTGCAACTTCTGTGGTGCTCCGGCCATCGCAAGATGTCTATGTCGATGCATCGGAGCGCACTGTGAATTTCAACGGTGCGCCGGATCTGTTTGTCTCGCAGCCCCTTGACAGCAACGTCATTCGCAACACCCTGGTGCAGTTCGATTTGTCTGGAATTCCCCGAGGTTCGACCATCTTGAACGCCGAACTTGCGATGTATCAGACGAAGGCAACCGGCGTCAGCGTCGATGTCTCGACAATCGGCGCCGCCTGGGACGAAAAGACGGTGACATGGGCGACAGCGCCCTTTGCTACCTTCTACGACAACTGGACTGCACCCGTAACGACCGACATCTATTTGACCAAGGACGTCACGAAACTGGTTCAGCAGTGGGTGGATGCGCCGGCGAACAATTATGGTCTCCAGATGCGCGTCCCAACTGCGGACTTCGGTGGCCAGCGCCAATTCGACAGCAGCGACAAGAGCGGGGGAAATCCGCCACTCCTTCGCATTCGCTACCAACTGCCGCCGATCCGGGTCTGCATTGAGGTGATTGACCTCTGCCTGGAGCCTGCGGTTGGGGCTGAAGTTGTTAACCGCAGCACGGGTGCGGTCTTTGTCACTGATAAAGAAGGATATCTGCCGGCGGCCGCCGCAATTGAACTGGGCGATGCCTTGTGGGCGCGCTATGCCACGGGAAAGGGTCTACAGAACACGTTGTATGATACCAGCGGCGACGTGGAGATCGTCGATGTGGATGACTTTTTCGTGCATGAGGATTCGCGGCTGCCCGAAATGCGGATTGCGGTCACGCCTTTGCGCCCGCTGATGTTGTTCGACCTGGTCGCATCGTCGCAGCGCTATTATCAGGATGACCGCGCCGCCGCCAGAGCGCTACGCACAAACTTGATCAAGGCGTCCGACTTGCTCTACGACTTCACCGATGGCCAGTTTGCGTTGGGCACAGTGACGGTGAAGGAGTTCTATATCGACTGGGAAGACGCGGATATTAAGCTTCACAACAGCAACACCTTCCATCCGAATGCCAATCCGGGTGGCATTGTCCCCGTGGAGACGCCGGATATTTCGGCCACCGTCGGTATCACCTATACGCCCGGCAGCGTCTACATCGGCTCGTATTGGAACCGGTTTGGCACGCCCCCCAATCAGGAGAACACCTATAAGGGGATCGTGGTGCCGGAAGCGGCGCTCGTAAACGACTGGGCGATTGCACTTGCGCATGAATTGAGCCATTTCCTGCTCTTCATGTTCGATACATACACCGATGCAAATGGGGTGAGTGACGAGACAATTGCCGAACTTTGCACCGGGTCGGCCATGGGCAATGCGTATCCGGAGTCCAACCATGCATTTATCTTTGATCAGGCGTTTTGGGATTCGAACTGCGCGCTCACGGAAGCCTACGCGCGTCTGCTAGGACGCACGGAGTGGGACACCATTCAGGGGTGGTATGGGTTCCCAATCAAGCCGGTGACTGTGGTCACCGGTCAGACCCCGCCGGTGCCGCTCACGTCGGTTGTTTTTGAACTGGCGGCGACGCCACCGCAACCATTGGCGAGCCAACTGTTCACGCTGACGTACCAGGCTGGCGAGACCAGTTCGGGGGAGGCACGCGCGTTTCTGATTCGGGATGACAATCGGGTGCTCGAGCAAGGCAAGCCGGCGAAAGACACGACCCAGGTGGCGCTGACGGACGCACGTGTCAACGATCAATTATGCGTCTATGACGTCAACGACCACGCAGAAACCACCGATACACCGCGCAATCAGTTTGGCTGCGAAGTGATTGCGGCGGGCGACGATGTGCTCGTGATGACCCGCAACCGGTTCTGGGCGCCCTTTACTTCGATCACCCAGACCGGCGACAACCAATTGACGATTGAGGTCACGCAGCCAATTGCCCAGCCGGGCGTGGGGTTGATGGGGCGCCTCTTCCCGGAGCATGGGTTGGCGCTCAACCCGTTCTCCTTTACCAAGGACAGCGCCGGGAAATGGCAGGCGGTGGTCAACCTGGCGGACCCAGTCGGCCCGGTCTATTTACAGCTGTGGGTCGATGAGTCGCCTGCGGCGCCAAAGACGCGGCGTGAGGTGATGGCCGACCGCGGCGTCGGGGGCAACGGTGCGTTTGGACCGGCGCGACTCCATGGCGGCGTCATGGTCGTATCATCCGACAGTAACGCCACCTATCACAATGATGCACAACTAGAGCTTGAGCCGGGACAGAGCATCGCCTGGCAGAGCATGCCCGGCACGCCACAGGTGCTGCCCTGGGAGCGAATTTCCGGCCAATCCTATCGCCTGGACGCGTTCCCGCCGTCGTTGGTGGATGGTGGGGAAGTGAGCATCGTGTATCACGATGCATTTGGGGTGATGGGGGCCATTGATGCCGCGGAAGCTGGGCCGCGTGTCCACTTCTGGGATGGACAGAAATGGATTCCGCTGAAGACGACGGTGGCGGCGCCGGCTGGGGCGCGTGACGGGCTGCGGATTGCGACTGCGCCAAGCCGTGGCGTAGGTCCCTACGCGGTACTGGCGGAGGGCACACCGGGGCTGTTCATGCCCTTGCTCGAGCGATAGCCTGCAGCCAAGATTTCGGCGTGCACCGGCACCTTTGTCAGAAAGGACTCACGCATTGCGGCGTCTGAGATGAGGGCGGCGCGCTCCATGAGTAGTTCGTGAGCGCGTCGCCTGGCCTGTTCAGCTTCTTGCTGAAGTCCGAGTTGTGCCAGCACTTGTGAACACTGCCAGTAGTCGCGTTCCGGAAAATCGACGGCCTCACCTCGGCTGCTATCGAGCAGGTTGATTGCCGCTTGCACTCTTGCTGTTGCTGTAGTCGTGTTCCCCTGAGCCAGGTAGGCTGCCGCGAGTGTGGCAAGTACAACGGGCGTCGACAGCGGCTGTTTGAGTTCTTGAAAGATCTTTAGTGCAAGTTCACCGTGTTGGCAGGCGGCAACGTAGTCCCCGGTGCGCATGGCGGTGATCGCCCAGTCACTGTGATAGATGGCAGCCAGGTTTTCATCCTGCTGTGCGTCTGCCAGTTCCAGCCCCTGCCGAAAGGTCTCTTGTGCCAGGTCAAGCCTACCGCAGTCGCGCTGCACCTGGCCGAGATTACAAAGGATATATGCAGCGCCAATGTCGCTATTGATCAGTTGGCTGCGCTCAAGTGCGGTGGATAGATAAGTAAGGGCAGATTCATATGCACCCACGGTCATATAGAGGATCCCAAACTCATTGAGCGTGAGCATCTCATCCCAGGCATTATTGGTTGCGCGTTGAATCTCAATCACCCGGCATAGGATCGGTTCGGCTTTACCGTAGTCACCGATGGACGCAAACGCTTGTGCCGTGCTTAATAGGCTGATCGCCAACCCGGCGCGATCACCGATGCTTTCCCGGATCGTTAGCGCTGCCTGAAATAGTTCTACGGCGGCGGCATACCGCCGTTGCATGCTCAACAGCGCACCGAGAGCATTCAGTGCACGTGCTTCATGATATCGATTGCCGAGCGTCCGGTTGATACTGAGATTGACATCAAATTGCGTTTGTGCTTCATCAAATTGGCTTTGCTGTCGCAAAACCAAGCCCAAACCATAGTGGGCGTCAGCCTCAACGTCCATCAACGACGCGTCATTGCGTGCGATTGCCAGGGCGGATTGATAAGCGGAAGTTGCGGCTGCATAGTCTCCCTGGCGCCAGGCTATCACGCCCGTTTTGATGAAACAGCCGGCTTCACCCCGCTGGTCCTCATACTCCAGGGCGATCTTGCGCGCCCGACCGGTCCAGGCGACGGCAGAGTCATAATTGCCGGTGGCTTCATAAAAATCAGCGAAATGGAGCGCTGTCTCCAGTTGTTGCGCGGGTGATGCGCCGTCAAAGTGGTAGAGCACCCACAGGTTAGCCTCTTCCTGCATCCGCCGCCCTAGGACATGGAGCGCTTCAGTGCGCCCCAACAGCCAATCCCAGCGATGCTCAAACCGCAGCGCACGGTCAAAATAGGCGAGCGCCGTTTCGTTCGCATGGTCGCGTTTGGCCCGCTTCGCCGCTGCGTCGAGATAGGTGAGCGCCTTGCCACGCACCGCAGGGAGTGCCGTATCGCATTGTGTGTAGTGATAGGCCAACTGATCGATGGCGCCAGGCGCCTCACGCTCGATCGCCTCGGCGACGTAGAGGTGCAACTCCTGGCGCTGGGCCTCCAACAGGGTTTGGTAGACCGCTTCTTGCGTGATGTTATGGCGGAAAAGGTAGATTAGGTGCGAGTCCGCCGTCTCCAGCCGGGTGAAGTCACGGCTCTCCGCAAGCGCCAGATGCTCCGTCAAAGCTGCCGGCGTGAGGTTGCGCGGATGTGCGGCGGCCAGAATGGTGAGTTCAAAGCTACGACCGATGACGCTGGCCACTTTGAGTGTCAATTTGGTGGACTCAGGGAGGCGATCGAGCCGGGCAAGCACGAGGCCATGCAACGAGGTGGGTAGACCCAGATCCACCGCCGTTCGCGGCACCTCCGGCCGGAGCCGCCAGGTTTCTTCGACCCGCATAAGGCAGTTGGCGCGACGCAATTCCTCAATAATGGCGGGCGCCAATTGCCAGACACCTTGTTCGTGCACCAGGCGATTGCCTTCGCGCAGGGCATCGACCAGTTCTTCGTTCAAAAAAGGGTTGCCATGCCCCAGGGCGTAGATGACCTCGAGTGCGAGGGCACCCACTTCGCCCTGCAGCCGGTTTCGAACAAGCTGTCTGGTGCCGGATGCGTCCAGTTCGAACAATGTGATCGTCTCGATGTGCGCGAGTCCGGCCAACTCTCGAAAGAAACCTGGTTGTTCCCCATGCACGGGACGGTGCGCCAACAGCAGGAGCAGCCGGCTACTGGGCGCACTGTGGGCAAGCGCCAATACGATCCGCTGCGATGCTTCATCGAGCCAGTGGACATCTTCAATCACGAGCACTAACGGCTGGTCGCCTGCCGCCTGCTGTACGATCTCGATGATGAGGCTTGTCAACGCCTCTTGCCGGAGAGCGGCGTCAAACGCCGCCGTCGTCCTGTTTTCTGGAATTGGCAGATCGAGTAGATCGCCCAGTAACGGTAGCCGCAGCAGCCATGCAGGATTGGTGGCTTCGACCACGGCTGTGAGTTGGGCAACCTGTTCATTGCTGCTCGTCTGTGCGCCGTCGATATAGTGGAGCAAGGACCGAACAAGCGGGCGGAGCGCCGCATAGGCGGCATGCTGGTGCGTGCTTTGGCAGGTTGTGTAGAGAATGCGGAAACCGGCGTTGACCGCCTCAGCGCAGAAATGGGAAGTCATCTGACTTTTGCCCGCCCCAGCTTCACCGACAAGCCTGATGAGGGTACTCTGCCCGGCCAGCGTCTGCTGCATGGCGGTGCGCAGTTGCGCCATTTCGGCGTCCCTGCCAATGATCGGAATGGCTGCCAGCGCCGCGAGGTGTGCAGTGGAGGGCGTCAGTTCACCCACTACCGCATAGACGGCCTGGAGTTGTTCCTTGCCCTTGAACTTGCGCATGCCGATGAGTGAAAGCGTAACGAGCTTCCACTTGTGCGGCCACCTGTTCGCTCAGCCAGACTGCGCCTTCTGGGGCCTGTACCATCAGGCGTGCCGCCATGTTGGTGGCGTCACCCAGGACGCCGTAGGTCAGCCGATTGGCGCTCCCATAGGGGCCGACGCGCATCAAGCCATAGCTGACACCGATGCGCAGCACCAGTTTTCCTGCGATCTCCGCTGGTGGTTGGCGTAATTGCATGGCTGCCGCCACCGCCCGCAACGGATCGTCGTCATGCGTGATGGGCGCGCCGAAGGCGGCATAGAGATAACTCCCCTTGTCGCCCGTGGTGAGTTGAATCAAAGCCCCCTCAAAGTGGCTGATGACCTGCTGCACCCAACGCACAAAGCGATCCAACTGATTGGCTGCGTCTGCATCATGTTCGAAATCGATACCCGCGAAGTGGAGAAATAGTGCGGTCGCCGGTCTCAACTCTGCCGTGAAACGTCCCTGCCCGGCGACGAGCCGTTCTTGCACCGCAGGCAGCAACCACGGCTGCGTGATGGACCTGGGCAGGACGGGCAGCGCCTCTGGCGGAGTTGCATGATAGGCGATATCTTTGCTGCGCCACACAAATAGTGGCTCGCCCGTCGCCGTGGTGCGCGTTTCCACGTTAGCGGGTGACAGTTCCAGCCGGGCCGCGGTCACCTGATCAACGACGGTCTCGCTCTGGCGTGCGGATTGCTCCGCAGCAGCCATGCGATCCAGGGTGGCGCCGGCAATGACCTCGATGCGCTGGCGTGCTGGATCGCCCACGATGCACCGCATGGCAGCACCGCTGGCGACGGCGACTTTGACCGAGAGCGCGGCGTGCACGCCATCAACCACCATCACGCCCGCAAATTGCCCCATCGCCGTGTGTAATGCGGACGCACACGCAACGGCCGCTGCCGAGGCACAGGTAGGATCGACCTGGCTTGAACTGAACCAGCAGGTGATTGCATCGCCACTGAACCCGATCACGCTGCCCCCGTGGCGCTCTACTTCACCAATCAAGGCGGCGTAGACAAGGTTCAGCAGCCGGGTGAGCGCCTCGGCGCCGCGGCTGGGCCCCAACTTTGCGGCCAGGGCTTCGGTGAGTGGCGTAAAACCGGAAATGTCTGCAAAAAGCACTGCGCCATCCGCTATAGCCGGCAATTCGACGCCGCGCGCCAGAGCAACGCGTCGATCCTGTGCCAGGAACGCATTGAATTGCATATCCAGTGAGCGCACCTCTGGTCTCTTCGAACTCATCGGCGTTGCACCCCGCCTGAGTAGTCGCCGGAGGGTAGTTGCCTAGATGGCGCCATTGGCCGCAAGTTCCGAAATCTCCCCCACGCTCATGCCAAGCAACTCGTGCAGAACCTGTTTGGTATCAAATCCAAGTGGGGGCGGTGCGCGGCGCACGGCTGCCGGCGTGCGGGAAAACTTCGCCACAGGACCCAGCACCTTGATTGCCCCGGCCGTCGGGTGGTCGATCGCCTGCACCATCCCGCGCGCTTGCACGTGGGGATCTTCGATGGCAGCGGCGACACTGTTGATTGGTCCTGCCGGCACGCCAATGCTGAGGAGTAGATCGAGCCACTGATTAGTGGCGCGTGTCCGAAAAAGTTCACGCAACAGCGGGATCAGGGCTGTGCGATGTTCAACGCGCGCCGCGTTGGTGCAAAACCTCGGATCGTCGTAGAGATCCATACGCTGGGTTAATTCGCAGAAGCGACGATATTGTTCGTCGGTGCCTACGGCCAGCGCAAGTTCACCATCTGCCGTTGGAAATGTTTCGTACGGAACGATGCTGGGATGCGCGTTGCCATGGCGCGCAGGGGTTTCGCCTGTGGCGAGATAGTTCTGCGCGACATTGGCGAGCCAGGCAATCTGGCTGTCGAGGAGGGCGACATCGATATACTGCCCACAGCCACTTAGAGTGCGTGCGTGGAGCGCAGCCAGGATAGCCGTGGCTGCAAAGAGCCCGGTCGTGATGTCAGCGATGGCGTCGCCTCCCTTGGCCGGCTCGCCGTCAACGGCGCCGGTGATCGACATCAAACCGCCTTGCGCCTGAATGACGAAGTCGTAGCCCGGACGATCACGATAGGGGCCTGTCTGCCCATAGCCGGTGAGCGAACAGTAGATGAGGCGAGGATTTAACGCTGCGAGTGCGGGATAGTCCAGCCCAAAGCGCGCCATTGTACCGGGCTTGAAATTTTCTATCACGACATCTGACACCAACGCCAGCCGGCGAATGAGCTCGATACCGGCAGCGGACTTGAGATTGATCGTGATGCTGCGTTTGTTGCGATTGGCGCAGAGATAGTAGGCGCTCTGGTCACCAACCCAGGGCGGACCCCAATTGCGGGTTCCGTCGCCGCTGCCCGGTTCCTCGACCTTGAGGATGTCTGCGCCATAGTCGCCAAGCACCATGGTGCAATAGGGTCCCGCTAGCACCCGCGATAGATCGAGAACGCGCACGTCCTGGAGCGCACCGTTGCTCACGAAGTCTCCTTCCGCTTTCATCGGCGCATCACGCTGGATCGGCGCCCCCCCGGTGCTGGCGCCGCCCACTTCGAAGCCGAGCGTGTGGGCAAAGTGTTGCGCTTGCGCCTCCAACCTGGCGACAGCCGCGGTGCGTTCCATGGCGGGCATTCCAATCGAGACGTCCACTTCAAGCCAGGCCTTGGTGTCGGGAATGGTTGGGCTGGCAAGTTGGGTGCGAATGGCATCCACAAGCAATGGGATATCAGCATTTTTCCAGCCGCGAAAATCAAGCTCTGCCATCGCGTGTTCGGCGACGACGTTCGGTTGCGTACCGCCCTCAATCCGGCCGACGTTGACGGTGATGCCGGGCCGCAAGCCGTTCAAGCGGTCGATCGCTTCGAGATGTCGAATCAGGGCGAGGATGGCGCTGCGCCCCTTTTCGGGTTCAACGCCGGCGTGCGCAGCCTTGCCCTGCACCTTGACCGTGCCCCAGACGGCAGTCTTGCGGGCAGTGACGATGTCCCCATTCGCGCGCTGCCTCCAGCGTGTAAGCGACATCGGCAAGGCGGGCGGTGGCCCGAATCAAAGGGAGTGAGCAGCGTTCGTGAATCTCTTCATCACATACGACCAAAAAGAGCAGGGTGGCATAGTCACGGTAGCCAGCGGCGTCGAGTGCCTCGACGGCGTAGATGCCGCTAAGTAGACCCGCTTTCATATCGCACGAACCTGGTCCCAGGACTTTGCCTTCTTCCATGCGGAATGGGCGCGCCGCGGCTGTGCCGACCGGGAAAACCGTATCTGCATGACCCAGCAAGAGGATCCGGCGCTTGCCTTCCCCGTGACGGGTTGCGAGCAGGTTGTCGCCAAGCACGGGTTGGTGCAGGCGCTCCACGTCGAAGCCTAGTTGGTCGAGTCGTAGTTGGAGCCAATCCTGGACGGCATCCACACCGGGCTTATGATGGGTTCCGGAATCGATGGCGACCAGGGTCCGCAGGTCCGCCAGATAGCGATCAAGATGGAGATTCATGTAGTTGGTGACGGCAACCGCCAGCGCATCTGTATTCATATGCTCTATTCTACTGCACTCGCCACGGCTGCCCAAGCGATTCCGCCCAGGCAAACCATGACAGCACCGAACCGCCGGATTAACCGCCATTAACTCAGAATTGAATGGGAATTATGCGGAAAGTTTAGGCCATCCGTACCGGCCGGCGGCACTTTTGGGGTTAGAATGCCTTGAAATGCCCGTGCCGGTATGTTAGGGTAGCAGGGCTTCACGAAGTGCTTTATCTATTTTTGTTGCGTATGTTGGATTATGGACAACAGGGATTGCAATACAGATGAACCTATTGAAATCGTTACGAGGCGCGGCTGTGCTGTTGGCCGGCATCGCCGTGTTGAGCGCCTGCCAAAATGCTTCAATCTCGACGTCGACCGAAAGCGGCGTCGCCGTGGCAACGACGGCCACCACCGGTGCGACTCCGGCGGCTACGGAAGATGCCGAGACAGCCGCCGATTTTTCCGCTGCCAGCGGTGAACTGGTGATCTATTCTGGCCGCACCGAGAGCTTGATTGGCCCGCTGATCGAAGAATTCGAGGAAGCGAGCGGATTAGACGTAAAGATTCGTTATGGAAACACGGCCGAGATGGCGGCGACTATTCTGGAAGAAGGTAATAATTCGCCTGCCGACGTGTATTTCGCGCAGGATGCAGGTGCAATGGGCGCATTGGCCGCAGACGGGCGCCTGGCCGCGCTGCCAGAGTCGATTGTGGACAAGGTCGATGCACGTTACCGCGGGCCTAACGGAGATTGGGTTGGTGTTTCAGGCCGCGCGCGCACGTTGGTGTACAACACTGCTGTCTTGCAGGAAAGCCGATTTGCCGTCGAGCGTTTTCGGGTTGACGGAGCCGCAGTGGGCAGGACGAGTGGGTTGGGCGCCACCAATGGCAGTTTTCAGGCATTTGTGACGGCAATGCGCAAGTTGCACGGCGATGATGTCACCCGCCAATGGCTGGAAGATATGGTCGCCAATGACGTGCAAAGCTATGAGAACAACACCAACATTGTCGAGGCAGTGGGGAGGGGTGAGGTCGATGCCGGTCTTGTCAACCATTACTACCTCTATCGTTTTCTCGATGAGCAGGGAGAAAGTTTCCCTGCGCGCAACTATCACTTCCCCGATCGCGGTGCAGACGCCCTGGTCAATGTGGCCGGCGTTGGTCTCATCAACACAAGTCAGCACCAGGCAGCGGCGCTGCAGTTCATCGAAGTCTTACTCGACACCGAAGCGCAGCAATACTTCGCCGACGAGACGGTCGAGTATCCGCTGGCCGGTGATGATGTGAAAACGGACCCCCTGCTGCCGCCGTTGGCCGAGCTGAACCCGCCCGACATCGATCTTGGCGACCTCACTGACCTCCAGGGACACTCGACCTGTTGCGCGACACGGGCGCCCTGCAGTAGAAGTAATACACCCAATTCTGCATCCTGGTTTGGCGTAACCCTGTTGGTGGGGTAGACTAGATCTTTATGGGTGTGCTCATCCAGATTGTCGCCACATATGCCCCATACATCTACCTTGTATGTGGGTTGATCGCGCTGTATCAGCTATACCGTCTTGTGCAAGTGCGTGCCGATCGCCGGCAGGCCGTGTTCACGCTGGAACGCGAACGTGCCATGCGGGAACTCTACGGCATCTTCACGGGTGCGATCGGCCTGCTACTTGTGATGGGCTTTACCTATTTTGCAAGCCGTACGCTGCCCCAGGCCGCTGCAAGTGAGGCGCAGAATGCGACGCCCGAACCGACGTTGCCTCCCGAGTTTTCATTGCAGATTGTGCCGACCAATACACCGCTCTTTGCGACACCATCCGTGACGCCGACTTCCACGCCGACGCCTGAGCCGGCCACGCCGACGCCAGATCCGGCGCAAGCGACCGCGCTTGCAGCGACGGCGGCGGCGTTACCGGCGACACCGACAACAGCCCCTGCGCCCGCAGTAGCCGCTGCGCCTGCCAATTGCCCCGACCCGCGATCGGTGATTACCGCACCTGGGAACGGCGAAACGGTGAGTGGCGTTTTCAGCTTGTTTGGTACGGCTTCGCATGAACAATTTGATTTCTATAAGGTTGAGTTTGCGCCTGGCGCAGATGCCACGGGTGGTTTCACCTACCTGGCTGATGGGCGGAGTCAGGTATTTGGGGGCGCCCTGGCCAGCGTTGACACCCGCGGGCTCAGCAATGGTCCGTGGACGTTTCAGTTGACCGTCGTCGATGTCACCAGCAATTATCCGGATCAATGCCGGGTGACCGTGAATGTCCAAAACTAGGCAGACGAGCAGATCGTGAGTTGGCAACCGTTGCAGTCAAGACTGAAGAATCTCACGCCGCGTGACCGCAGGCTCCTGGCGCTGTTGGTCGCAGCGAGCCTTGTGGGCTTGCTGGTGACATTTGTCGCGATCATTGGCTACCGTTTCGGCATGTCCCGTGGCCTGGCCCAGGCCCAAGCCGCCGCCGCCACTGCGCAAGCGCAACGTGAGAACCTGGTCTTGTTGCCAACCGCTTCGCCGACGCCATCGGAAACGACCACTGCGACGCGAGCGCCAACGGACACGCCCACGTCGACGGCCACGCCGACTGCAACGCCGGCAACTCCGGCAGAGTGGGCGGAACGCTACCTTGTGACTGCGCTCGAAGGTCTGAATACCCTCTCTGCGCTCGACTTCAGCCCTGAACGTGCCGCCGCGCTGGTGCAACGCCTTGCGCAAGATTCAGGCATGGCTTTTGCTCCAGTCAGTTACACGGAGCTGTCGGCCGATCCGTGGGCGGCCCTGGTCAGCCCCCGGACGCCCGACGGCACGACCTTGCCGTTTCTTTTCTGGCGCGATACGACGACAAACAACCGGATTCAGGGGCAATTGTTGGCGACACAACTCGCACCGTTCGCGGACGCCGGGTCGGGGTATACCCCGTTGGCTACAGGGTTGAGCAACGGCGTTGTCCGTAGCGATCCGCAAGGCGCCTTGCACGCGCTGCTGGTAGAACGACCTGAGGCATCCACCGAACTTTCCGCACTCCTGCTTTCACAACCGCAGCCGGGTGCACCATTTGAAGTCACATGGCGCAGCGCCGACGAACCGGCGTGGTCCTTTCTGGCCGCTGACAGCGCCGTTACTTTGGAAGATGCCGATCGTTTCCTCCCTGATATTCTGATCCGCGGGCCATTGAGCACCGAAAACCCATTGCGCGCACAGGCTGGGGCGCCGGGTCTATTTGTGGAGCAGCCCCAATTTGCACGGCAGCAGTTTAATATCCGCTGGCGCCCTGCATTGGCAAGCGACACCGATAGTACAGCGCCGGCGACGCTGACCGGTTATCGTCTGGATTCAGCCGAAGTCGACGAGTCGCCGTTGACCGATCTATCCCTCTTTCTGGCCCTGTTGCAGGGTGGCGAAGTCAATAAAGCCCAGAAATATGCGACACGCATCGACATCCTGAATGAAGCCTCCCGGCTTGGTATGGTGGCGCCGGGTGACTGGATGGCGGTCTATCTCAACGATCAGGATCGCGAAATCCATGATGATGGCACCTCGTTGCGCTTGCGTTTCTTCGACAATGCCGATCGCAACCGGACCTTTGAAGCACGTTTTGAACAGGACCCGGGCTCCGGTGCCTACAAAATCACAAATTTGCAGTCTGTGGTGCTGGCTTCATCGGCAGGGCTGGTGACACCGGCTCCACCACGGCCAACGCCAACGCCAACGGGCACACCGACACCTGCAGGGTTTACGGGTGCTGAGGAGTCGGTCGGTGCGGCCGGTTCGTTCACTTTCACCTTCCCGCTCACCGACACCCTGGAAGGTCAGGGGGGCGATGTTCTGAATCCAACGTTGGAACCGACACCGACGGCGACACCATCGTTTACGCCGACGCCAACGGACACACCGACGGCAACCGCAACGCCGACGGATACACCGCCGCCGACAGAGACGCCAACACCGTCGCCAACGCCGACGGAGACGCCGACGCCAACGCCAACTGAGAAACCGCTGCCCATTCCGGCCATCAGCCCGGAGACCACAGCACCTGTGACAGGCTATATGTTACTGACGGAAACGGGGCGGCTGCGCGGCGGCCCTGGCACCGATTACATTGTCATCGCCGGGCTTCAGAATGGCACTCTGGTCGAACTCTTTGGGATCACGGAGGACCAGGCCTGGCTGCTGATCCGTGCCGCAACGGTCGACGATGGTCGCAGTGGCGTGTTGGGCTGGGTAGCCTCGCAACTGGTAGTGCCCTACGCCGACCTGGCGCTCGTGCCACGCTATCGGGCTGACGGCATTTCTGTGGATGCACCGCCAACGGTTGTGGCGCCAGCCGATGGTGAGGCTCAGCCGGCAACAGCAACACCGACACCGCTTGTGACCCCGACGATCAGCCAGCCGGCGGTGCAGGCGTTGCCTGGGGCCAGTGTTCCGGAACTTGAGGAAGGTGAGCTTTTCGTGACGCTGGGCGGGGATAAATTACCGCCAGATCCGCTCCAACCCTGGCCCGCAAGCTTACCGGATGGCGCCAGTGTCCAGTTAAAGGTTCAAAATGCGGTGGTTGAAGTCTGGGGCGGTGTCTTGAACCAGAGTGACGCAGGATGGGTGCCGGCGGCGGCGACGATGCTTTGGCCGGGCGCCACCGCCTATGCGCAGGGAGCGCTGGTGGAAGGCGATCCTCCAACCCTGGAGGCAACGCGCGTGCGCATCGTGGGCGCGCCGGCGCTTGAACGTTCGAAGATCCTGGCGGCGCCGGAGATTGCGGCGGCGGTTGGGGATGGCAGTGCGATTGGGCTGATCGGCAGCCGTTCAAGCCCAGGCATCTACTTGCTTGACGATACGGGGCGTGCCCAGCAATTGTGGCAATACGAAGATCGCGCGGCGTGGGTAAATGGTGACGCCAACGCCGGCTTCCTGGTGCGCGAACCGCAGACCCCTGGCAGCGTCGATTCGTTCAATTGGGTGCGCACTGATGGCGCCGGGCTTGCGTTTTTTGCCCAGCCCTATTACCGAATCCAGGGCGTCGCCGGTGACGCCTATGGTGGCCTGTGGTGGATCGAGGCGCCCCAGGCGGCACTCGACCAGTGGCAACTTTGGCACTACAACCCAGCCACGGCGCAGATTGGGATGCGCCTCCAGTCAAACAGTGCATTGCTTGCGGCGCCTGGCGATGACGATTTGACGCGCTCGCCTGTGCTCCAGGCGGTGCAACTGGAGACGCCCGGCGACCCGTCGCGTGCGATGTTGTTTATGGACACCTTTGGTGAGGTCGACCAGCAGCCATTCACCGGCGTTTATCGGCTTGGTTTGCAGACGGATGCCGCCGGACAGGGGTCAGTGTATGAAGGCCCCGTGTTGCTACTGGAGAGCGGGCAATACCGGGGACCGTTGGCCGTCAGTCCCGACCAAAGTCGAATGGTCTATTTTGTCTATGATCCATCGCACCCAAGCTTGACCGGTGGTGCGGTGAAGCCGCCGAACATGGTCAACTTGTTGACCCTTTCGGGGCGAGGCGCCAGTTTCATTCGCACGGCGTATGCCACCGAAACCAAATTTGAGTTTCTGGCGCCGGACGTTGCCTGGCTGGGACCGGATCGACTGTTGCTTGCAAGGAGTCGCTTCGACGCCGGTGAGGAACAGACCCTGGACCGATTTGGCATTGTCCAGGTGCAACTGCCTCCACCAGGCGCGGCGCCCGGTGATCCGATCACGCCCACTTCCTATCTTTTGCCAAGACAGCAGTCATTGGAAGATTTCGCCGCCTGCATCGATGGCGCGGCGCTACTGCTCACGCGTGATCGAACCGGAGGCCAATCGTTGGCGCGCTGGACGGGTCAAAATCAGATTTACCCGCTCTTTGCGTTGCCAGAACAACTGGACCGCACGTTCCTCTGCTGGAGTGCCGGTGGATGACCAATGGGCTGAGTTATTTCGCCGATTGGCGTGATATTCTGCTAGCCGTAGGCGGTGCGCTCTCGATCATTCTGCTAATGATCTGGTGGCGCCAACAGACTACGCACTGGTTTCGCGTCCTGGTCCTCACCTTCTTACTGGCTTTTGCCCTTGATTTTGCCAGCATCTATCTGTTTGAGGTGCCACCCTACTATGCCGGTTGCTCGACCGGTTGCGCCGGATGGCGTGGCTATCCGCTGCCGGTGGCGCGCATCACTGTCACTGGGCAAACGCAGGTTGGCATCGCTGATTTTGGGTTGAATCTCATTCTGTTGTGGCTATTGGTCGTGGTGGCTGCGCTGCTTGGAAGGGTGGTGGGGCTGGCAATTGACTGGGAAAATCGCTCGCGCCGAGCGCGCCTGCTCACGCTGGGTTTGCTCTTCTTGATTCCCTGGTCCTTGCTGCCCCGTTTCTGGAGCCGCCACAGCCCACCACCACCGGTGAAGAACTACGGCTGGTCAATAACGCGCGCCGGGCGGCGGAATCGACCTATCGCATCACGGGACTCTGGGTGCAACGGCTTGCCCTGGAGGATGTGCGCCAACTCAGTCCCAATCCGCTGCTAGAGGCGCAACCCGATCTTGCGAGTGTTCGCAGCCAGGTGTGCCTGCGTGGCTACTCCTATTTCTATATGCCCTGGCGCAAGTATCGAATCGACCTTGAACCGACCGGCGTGACCGCCGTCGATTTTACGGAACTACCGCTAGATTCAGCCTGCTGGTAGAGGCTTCCTTGGTGCGGCAATTTGATCTGCTGGCCGATCTAGCAGGGAATCCGGCTGGAGGCCATTGAGTTCGCATTCTTGCCAATCCAGGTTGTGGTCGAGGGCGATCGTGATGATGGTGTCGCCTTCCTGGACGGTGTAAAGCTTGGCGGGGGTGGGTGGAGTTGTGGCCGGAGTCGCCACGGTGGCTGGAATCGCCACGGTGGGCGAGTCGCTACGCGGTGGTTTGCCCCTGGATCGAGAGCACCTGACCGGTCTTCAAGGCGCCAGTCTCGGTGATGCCGTTGGCGGCGGCGAGGGCGGTGCGCGTCACGCCGTACTTGACGGCCAACCCGAAGAGGGTGTCGCCGGCCTTGACGGTGTGGGTGCTGGGTGTGGTAGGGGTGACAGACGGCGCGGACACGGTGGACGGGGACGCGGTCTGGTTCACGTCATCGACGCCGGGCAGACGCAACACCTGGTCGATCTGGAGTGATCGAGGCTTCGGTCAACCCATTCGCTGCGGCAATCGCGGTCCAACTGAGCCCATACTGGCGCCGATGATGGAAAGGGTGTCGCCCGCTTTGACGGTGTAGCTGGCGCCCCGGCCGGAACTGAAGCCAGGGTGGGCGTTGCACCCGAGGAAACGAGCGTGAAATCGCCGGTGTCAGCGCTGTCGGCAACAGGGTTGACGGCGACGGCCGGTTCAACGGTTGGCGTTGTGACGGCTGGAGCGGTGGGCACGCCCGGGGCGGTGACGCAGTTGGCCGTGCCGGAATCTGTCCATGTCTGCCCTGGGATCGGCACAAACTCCCAGTCGTAGCTCCCCTCATGCAGCGTCATCTTGATCACGCCCCAGGTGTCGCTGTTGCGCACTTCGCTGTTGGGCTGGATGAATTCGAAACTACGCAGGTCGGTGCCGCCGGTGCCGACAACGAACTGTCTGATTCCCCGCCCGGGGCATATTAGCCGGCCGGATCCTGAGGCGAAAAGCGCTCGTAGTCACGATCGTGACCCGAGCACGACATCTGCACCGTAGTCGTAGAGCGCCTGATAGAGACCCTGGGCGCCGCCACTCAGATGACGGCCCGAACTCCATCGCGGGCGGTGCCAATAAGCGAGTGTGCAGAGGGTGGGATTTGCAGCCAGGTCGGCACGCAGCCACTGTTCTTGCGGAGATCCGGCCTCGGTGGCGATCTCGCTGTTGAGCGCCACGATGTGCCAGGTGCCCACATTGAACGAATAGTAGCCGCCGCACTCCTTGCGACAGCCGGGATCCAGGGGTGTGGCCACGTCGCCGAAGTAGGAGAAGTACCCGCTGGCGCCGCCGGTCAGGTACTCATGGTTGCCGGGCACCGGTTTGATCCGGTCGAGATGGCGGCCCCAGTTTGGCGCATAACACTCAAGAAACTCCTGCAGAGAGCCTGCAACCTGCGCATTGTCTCCAAGTCCGAGAATTGTGCCCGGGATTGTGTCCAAGAGATAGCCGGTGAGGCCATCTTCCTCGCGATTACACTTCGCAATGTCGCCGGCTGCGACGATGACCGGGTCACCGCCCGCGGGTGCATCCTGAGGTAAGGGTGCGGCGTGCGGCTGGCGGAAAGCAAGCAACAAGCATATTGATCAGACCGCCAAGTATGCCGTATCGAAGGACCGAGCGAAGCAATTGTCTCACAATGGCGCCTCGATGCTTTTTCTATTTGACTCCGTAACGAGTTTTCTGAAGGTTGCGTGTGGTGCAGGTGAGCGCCCACAGACCCGTAAGCTGGTTTTTGGCATCGAGGGCCAGATAACCCTCGGCAATCAGGGCGTCTTTGGGGTCCGCTTTCAGAGCCGCTTCCACGCGCGGCCATTGATTGCGCACGACAAAAACGGCAATACTGGATGAGCCGGAATCGGGCACGGGCGGGAGTCCCTTTGGCATCGGCTCCGGACCACGCGGGGTGACGACTGCAAGCACAAATTCGCCCATCGGCTTGATCTGCTTGACGCGCCCGATGACAGTGGTCTTGACGGTGGCTTTGCCTTTTTTTTCCGGCGGGATGTTGCCCGTTGCGCGAATCAACCCAAGCGCGGTCGCCAGAGATGGCGCCTCCTGCGTCTGGGCTGATTGCTGCGGGTTATGCAGGGGCGGGGGAAAACCCGTTGCCGCTGTTCCCCTGTCATCGCCTTGCGGGCGAGAAAAAAGAAGACCCCACCGGGGTGCGCCGCCGGGAACCGTCACCAAGCATCATACCATCGGCGGCTTCAATTGCAAGCGTCTCTTGCAGCAGACCTTCAAAACGGTCCATGCCAATTTCGCGGGCGACGGCGGCAAGTAGATCTACATTCGGTTCTTGCAGTGTTTCTGCGGCAACGTGAATGCGGTCCATGTCCACCGGCTGACCAATGGCTGGCGAGTCGAGATCAGGTGAGCCTGGTGTTTCGCCATTCCCTGGCGTCGTTGCTTGCGTCATCGAAGCATCTGCCCCTACTGCAATTTGATCTGCTGGCCGATCTGCAGCAGGGAATCCGGCTGGAGGCCATTGAGTTCAAGCAATTCTTGCCAATCCAGGTTGTTGTCGAGGGCGATCGTGATGATGGTGTCGCCTTCCTGGACGGTGTAGAGCTTGGCGGTGGCCGGGGTGGTGGGTCGTGGTTGTGCCGGACGGAGTCGCCGCAGTAGACGGAATCGCCACGGTAGGCGGAGTCGATACGATGCGGTGGTTTGCCCTGGGATCGAGAGCACCTGACCGGCCTTCAAGGCGCCAGTCTCGGTGATGCCGTTGGCGGCAGCGAGGGCGGTGCGCGTCACGCCGTACTTGACGGCCAACCCGAAGAGGGTGTCGCCGGCCTGGACGGTGTGGGTGCTGGGCGTGGTAGTGGTGACAGGCGGCGCGGACACGGTGGACGGGCTGGACGCAGTCTGGTTCACGTCATCGACGCCGGGCAGGCGCAACACCTGGTCGATCTGGAGGATCGAGGCTTCGGTCAACCCATTCGCCGCGGCGATCGCGGTCCAACTGAGCCCGTACTGGGCGCCGATGATGGAAAGGGTATCGCCCGCTTTGACGGTGTAGCTGGCGCCCCCGGCCGGAACTGAAGCCAGGGTGGGCGTTGCACCCGAGGAAACGAGCGTGAAATCGCCGGTGTCAGCGCTGTCGGCGACGGGGTTGACGGCGACGGCCGGTTCAACGGTAGGCGAAGTGACAACCGGGGCGGTGGGTACGCCCGGGGCGGTGACGCAGTTGGCCGTGCCGGAATCTGTCCATGTCTGCCCTGGGATCGGCACAAACTCCCAGTCGTAGCTCCCCTCATGCAGCGTCATTTTGATCACGCCCCAGGTGTCGCTGTTGCGCACCTCGCTGTTGGGCTGGATGAATTCGAAACTACGCAGGGCGTCGCCGCCGGTGCCGACAACGAACTGCCGGATGCCGCGATCCGGGGCATATTGGCCGGCCGGATCCTGAGGCGAAAAGCGCTCGTAGTCATGATCGTGACCCGAGAGCAGGACGTCCGCACCGTAGTCGTAGAGCGCCTGATAGAGACCCTGGCCGGCGCCGCTCAAATGATGACCGGAACTCCACCGCGGGCGGTGCCAGAAAGCCAACGTGCAGAGGGTGGGATTTGCGGCCAGGTCGGCACGCAGCCACTGTTCTTGCGGAGATCCGGCTTCGGTGGCGATTTCGCTGTTGAGCGCCACGATGTGCCAGGTGCCCACATTGAACGAATAGTAGCCGCCGCACTCCTTGCGACAGCCGGGATCCAGGGGGTGGCCACGTCGCCAAAATAGGAGAAGTACCCGCTGGCGCCGCCGGTCAGGTACTCATGGTTGCCGGGCACCGGTTTGATCCGGTCGAGATGACGGCCCCAGGTTGGAGCATAGCACTCGTTGAATTCTTGAGGTGAGCCTGCCTCGTAGGCATTGTCGCCAACGCTCAAGATGGTGCCTGGCAGCGTGTCCAGGAGATAACCGGTCAAGTCGTCTTCCTGGCGATTGCATTTCGCGATATCGCCTGCAGCAATGATGACCGGATCCCCGCCCGCAGCCTGCTGTTGCGGTGCGGCGCGCAGGACCGCGGGCGTACTAAACACAAAGAAACCCACGATAAGAATCATGAGTGCAATGATAGAGCGATGTAAAACCCGATGCACGCTTCCCCCCTGACGCTGCTGTACGTTCGTGCCGGTATTGTACTACAGAACCGTACTATGTGCCTGTTTGCGGAACGATGAAGAGTATAGCGAGGTTCCCGATGCAAGTACGTAAGGCGTATTGCGTATCAAGTTTTGCGTAGCACGAGATACGAGATTCGAGATACGTGATACCGAGCGCTTACTCGTGCCCTAAAGATTGCAGCGCCAATGTTCGCCCAGGTCTGCCACCACGAGAGGAAGCCCCTGAGCCCGCACATGACCCAGGCGATATTGGCGTCAGGGTCCGCCCAGGCAAGGCAGCCGCTTGAACCAGGATGGCCAAAGGATGACGGTGACGCGGTGGGTGGCGTCCAATGGGGCGCCTTGGCGCCACGCACCTCGACACCAAGCCCCCAATCGCAACGCTGCCACATGAGTGGCGGGAAGTAGCCGCCGGCCAGATGGGTAGTCTGGCTGCTGGTGGCTTCCTGCAGGAGGACGGGGGAAATAAAACCGGTGGGGGCGCCGGAGAAGGCTCGAATCAGGCGCAGCGCGCCGTCAGCGGTTGTCACGAGACCGCCCCAGGGGAGTGCGAGACTGCGCCAAAAGGCGGAATTGACAGGCTCGACCGCCGTACCGGCATGTTCGCCAAAATCGCCGGCGATTTTGGCAACGGGGCGCGGTGGCTCTCCGCCCAGATAACCTTCAATGCCCAACGGATCGAGCACCAGTTCTGACAGCGCTTCAGGAAAGGCCCGACCGCTGCGGCGCTCAACCACAATCGCCAACAAGCCAATGCCAACATTGCTGTAATGCACACGTGCCCCGACCGGGCGCGTCGGCGCCGTGTGCAGGCAAGCCTGTGCAAGCGCCGGCCAATCAAGACCGGGACCGTACGGTGCGAGTTTCGCAGCAAGGTCACCGGGCATGCCTGCTGAGTGGCTGAGCAACTCGCGGAGGGTGACCGGATAGTGGGCGGCTCTGGCATCCGGTAACTGCCGAGCCAGGGTGTCGCTCAAGTCCAGCTTCCCCGCAGCGGCCAGCCGGAGGATTGCCAGTGTCGTTGCCAGCTTTGTGATCGATGCGACCGGGAGCAGCGTGTCGACCGATAACTGCCGTCCGTCGGCGTCCGCACCCTGCGTCAGAAACTCGGGAGGCCGGATGCCACGAGCGACTGCGATCACGAACCCTGGCACGGCACTGCTGTTGGTTATCTCAGTCAAGATCGGGGATACACGCGCCTGCCAGGTGTCCGTCATCAGAAGATCCATGCCTCAGTGTTCAAGAAACCCGGATTTGGTGGTTTCGAGTAGTTTGACCAGATAGCGACTTCGCAGTTGCTCGCTCGCCATTACCTGTTTGACCGGTGGTAGACGGAGAATGCCGCCCAGCACTGCGGCCATCATGCGATGGCTTGCCAATGCCTGGTTGTCGAAGATCAAGTTCGGCAACATGCCCTGTTCGATTGCCATCAGGACGGTCTTGTGCACAGAATCCACCGGCGTAATGATGCGCTGTGGGCGTTCGTGCAGGGCAAGACCGCCGCGGGTGCAATGCTGCACACAGACGCCGCAGCCCAGACAGAGCTCGGTGTTGACAAAAGCCTTCCGCAGCCTGGGGTGTGCAGGGTCATTCTGTGACACCAACGCCATCGCTTCAACGGGGCAGGCATCCACGCATTTTCCACAGCCATTGCAGACGCTCTCATCGACCTCAGGCAGGTAATTGGTGGTCTGCACGGCATGCGTAAACCCCAGCCGCCGCGCGGATCATCGCTTCGCAGCAACAGCCGCAACAATTGCAGATGAAATTTACCCCACGCTTGTGTTTTCACCGAACTGCACCAGACCCCGATCGCGCCTCCTGCAGTGGATCAAGACACTCATCGACGCCGACCGCGCCCGTAGCCGTGGCGGACCAGGGCTGCGCCGGTTATGTTGAACGTCATGCAGATATCCATGGGCGCGTCGCACGCACGCTCCATGTGCATCATCTTATGCCGGCAGTAGCAGATGCCAACGGCGCGCTGGCTTGCCGTACGTACGACTTCACTCGCCCGCTCATAGTCGAGCACTGTCAATCCCAACTCAGCGCTGAGCGCATCTTCGTTGACAAAGGCTCGGCCCAGGCGCGTGTCGCTCATGAAGAGCGCCGTGATAAAGTCCTCTTCGACATTGAGATACTGGTAAAAGAGCTCGGCCAGCAGTTTCTGATCGACATCGCCGCGCAGCCGCATCATCGAGAACTCAAAGAAGCCGGCCATCGGCGGAGGCAGGACATAGGAAGTCTCGCCGGCTGGGCTGATTGTGTCGAGTAGGATGGCCCGGTCCGCCAGTTCGTCCAAAACTTTCTGGGCGGCAGCCGGTTGCATCTTCCAGGCTTTTGCGGCGCGGGCCGCAGTGAACGGTCTGATTGGGAGCAGCGCAACCAACTCTGCTTCTTTCTCGCTGAAGAGCAGTTTGAGAATGGCGTACAGCGTGTCAGATGGGGGCGCCCCCTGGGGCAAGCGATTCAACCGATCGACGAGTGATTCATAACCAGATCGTAGCGTATGATGAGCCATGTCTCCCTCCTGGATGTTTTGCGTGGAACGTGCGCGGATGATAGCTCGCGCGGACGCTGCGGGGTCGTCAAGAGGGAATAAAGCAAAAACCTTCACCTGATTCGGTGAAGGTTTTCTCGCCACATCGCTGTGGTTGTGCTCCCCGGGTTGGACTCGAACCAACAACATTCCGGTTAACAGCCGGATGCTCTGCCGATTGAGCTACCGAGGACTACTACCGGCACGCAAGCGTGGAGTATAGGCGAATGCGTGCCGGCTGTCAAATTTACGACCCCAAATTAGAGCTTCAAAACATGGGTGTCGAAAAGCTTGTCGTGCCAGGCTTCCTTGTTGCGGTCGAATGCGGCCCAGATGAAGCCGAGCCCGAAGACAAGACCGCTGATCCAGTAACCGATGGTGCCGCGGAAACCCGCGCGCCAGAAGCCGAGTGGTGCACCGTCACGCCGCATCACTTTGATGCCCAGGAACTTCATGCCGTACGACTGCCCACCCCGGCTCCAAAGCCATCCAAAATAAAAAAACTGAAAGAAAAGCAGGATGAACGCCGTGAAAAAGACCAGCGCACCGCCAATCCAGGCGATGATGGGGATGCCGGTCGCGGCAATCGTCCCAAATATCGGCACGAGCAGCCATGAAATCAACGTAGCCAGCACCACCAACCGATGTTGTCTATCAGGAATGCCCAAAAACGTGTCAGAAATTTAGCAAGAGTCATTGTTTACACCTGTTCTTTGCGTTGTGTTTGCGTATTGAGATGGCGTCTCGCTCAGGGAGCGCCGCCATTGCCAACCGATTACCCCAGGTAGTCGCGCAGCTTTCGGCTGCGGAGGGGATGTCTGAGTTTACGCAGCGCCTTCGCCTCGATTTGGCGGACGCGCTCACGCGTGACATTGAATTCCTTGCCCACATCCTCGAGCGTGCGGGTGACGCCGTCTTCAAGCCCAAACCGCATGATCAGCACGCGGCGCTCGCGCTCGCTCAACCCATCCAGAATCTCTTCCATTTGTTCCTTCAGCAGCCGCCGGCTGGCGGAGTCGACGGGACCGGGAAGGCTGTCGTCTTCGATAAAGTCGCCGAGATAGGAATTCTCCTCAGTGCCGACAGGTGTTTCCAGGCTGAGTGGTTCCTGGCTCAGGCGCTGGATCTTGCGCACCTTCGCCGATGCGCGTTCCAGGCGTCGATTCAGATCGGGGTCCATGCGCCCGTTGCGTCCCCAGACGGCGCGCACCGCCTTCGTGTCGACCTCTTCCAAGAACTCCATCTCGAGCGCGATTTCTTCGAAGGTGGGTTCACGGCCGAGTTCCTGTTGGAGCCGGCGCTGGACACGCGCCTGGCGATTGATGGTCTCGACCATGTGAACAGGGATGCGGATCTTGCGTGCCTGATCAGCGATCGCACGGCTGATCGCCTGCCGGATCCACCAGGTGGCGTAGGTGCTGAACTTGAAGCCCAGCGTATGATCGAATTTATCGACGGCGCGGAGCAGACCGAGGTTGCCCTCTTGAATCAAATCAAGGAAATTCAGCCCGCGGCCGATGTAGCGCTTGGCAACGCTAACGACCAGCCTCAGGTTGCTCTGGGCCAACTGGTTGTGTGCCATACGACCCTGCTGCGTCGTCAACTCCAGGACATCCTTGCGATCCAGTTCTTCGTCGGTCAGTTCGTCGTCGACTCTGCCGGCGAAGCTCGCAAGTTCTACGTCTGCCTTGACGCCATCTTCGATCTTTTGCGCCAGTTCCAACTCTTCGTCGGCACTCAGCAGTGGATGGCGGCCGATGTCGCGCAGATACATACGGACGGGGTCCAGGCTTTGGCCGACCTCCTGGATATCGGCGATCAGCTCTTCGATCGGGACATATTTCTCTTGCTCGATCTCTTCTTCGAGTTTGGTGTCGCGCTCAATCCGAGGAATTGGCGCAGCATCTTCTTCCTCAGTGGCCGTTTCTTCGCCAGGGAGGTCTGCGAGGAGATCTTCCTCCTCTACTTGGGGTGACTCGCCCAAGTGAATATATTCGTCCAGTTCGCTATCGCTGCTGCCACGACGGGGCAGGGGTGCGATCGCCTCCAGGTCGTCGTCTTCGGGTTCATCGTCTGGAGCGGGCATCTGGCGTGGATTGACCATTCAAAATCCTCTGAGTATCGCTCGTGTGGAAGCACGCGGTCAATAGAGCTTCAAACCACCTTCGGCACGATTGCGGCGTGATAACTCTTGCGGCAACCTACCCATCACCTGTTGGAGATGAGAAAGTTCACGTAAATACTGATTGCTCACCTTGAACATACTGCGAGCCGCATCTTGTTCACCCGCGCGCTCCATTTCGAGCAGGAGAAACTTGATCTGCGATGTATCTTGTTTCAAGTGTTCGATGCGCATGCGCACCAAAACTTTGATGGCATCCTCCCGCAAATGCGGCAGGCTGCTGTGCGGCGACCGCATCGCATAGGTCGTCAGGTCGGCCAGCCTACCATGCAGGGAGGGCGGCAGGGATTCCTGGAAAAGCTCCAGGTCCCACGGTTCGTCGCTGCTCAAGTAACGTTTCAATGCTAGAAATATCTCACGATTTTCAAGGTTTCGCCAATCGTCGCCACTCAGTGCGGATAGTTCCAACCTTTCAGTGACACCCGCTAACCAGACGAGCAGGCCATCGTCACTGATCAGGTTTGCCAGCAAGTGATCTTCGTGCTCGAAGCGACCCGGTTGCCGTGGCGTTGTGGCGGCGGCGGCCTCCCTGGCGCGTACGGGCGAATCAGACGGCCGCTCTTCGCCAGGCAACGCTTCCGCGTCGTCGGTGCTCGCGCGCTCAACTCGTCCTTGTTGTTGGCGGCGTTCAAGCTCGGCACGCTGGGTCTTACTTGCCGCCGCTACCCGACCAGCGATGGTGGTTTCATCCACCTGCACCAACCGGCTGAGACGCTGAATGTAGTGCTGGCGCTCAATTTCATCGCCCAGTTCGGCAATGAGGGGCGACAGCTCCGCAACCACCTGGCCTTTGCCGCGGGCGCTGTTCAGGTCGCTCTGCCCGGCAACCACGTCGAAGTAAAAGTCGACCAGCGGCTTTGCGGCGTCAACTGCGGCATGCCACGCGGCCGGATCCTGGCGAATGACGTCGTCAGGGTCCTTACCGATCGGCATGCGCGAGATCGTCAGATTGGCGCCCAACCGCTCCTCGATCTGCACCCCCGTGGGCGTGACGACAGGCTTCCGGACACGGACCAGGGACTGCCGGGCCTGATTCAGACCGCGCAACGTGGCTTGCTGGCCCGCAGTGTCGGCGTCAAGCGCCAACACAAAGTTATCCGTATAGTGCTGCAACTGGCGCAATTGTTCTGGCGTCAGCGCCGTGCCCATACAGGCGATCACATTAGCGAAGCCATATTGGTGCGCCGCAATGACATCCATGTATCCTTCGACGATCACGACTTGATCTCGTTCACGAATGGCACGACTGGCCAGATCGAGCCCATAGATGACGTGCGACTTGTGAAAAACCGGCGTTTCCGATGTGTTCAGATATTTGGGTAAGCCATCATCCAACACACGTCCGCCAAAACCGATCACCCTGCCCTGCCGGTCGCGGATGGGAAAAATCACACGATTGCGGAACATGTCAAAGACGCTGTTCCGTTCGTCATTACGCTTGATCAGCCCCGCTTCGAGCAAAAGCTCAATGGCAAACCCACGTTCGAGCAGATAATCGCGCAGATGATTCCAGCCATCGAGCGCAAAGCCGAGGCGGAAGAGTTGCTGCGTTGGTGCATCGATCTGGCGGCGTTCCAGATAGCGCCGCGCCGGTTCTGCCGCGGCATGGTTGTGCAGAATATGCTCGAAATAGGTTGCCGCTGCGTCGTTGGCGGCATAAATGCGCGCTCGCTGTTGGCCATCACGCTCTTCTTCTCGCGGCGTCAGTTCGATTCCAGCTTCTTTCGCTAGCAGTTCGACTGCTTCGCGAAAGTCCAGATTCTCCTTGCGCATGACAAAGGTGATGACGTCGCCGCCCGTAGCGCATGCGCCAAAGCAATGCCATGTGCCGGTATGTGGAAATACGACGAAACTCGGCGTTCGTTCGTTGTGGAAAGGGCAATTGCCCTTATAGATGCTGCCGGCTCGCTTCAGCGGTGTATAACGTGAAACGACGTCGACGATGTCGACGCGCTGCTTAATCTCGTCGGTGACATTGCCGGCCATGCTGTCTGCGCTCTCCGATGCAACGGCCCGCGCTTAGCCTGCGCTCGAATGGGCATTATAACGTTTGTTCTAGGGAGTGTCAAAGCAAATCAAAGTTCAGCCCGCACCGGTGAGACCATGCTTGCGGGCTACAGCCGGGTAGATTCGTTCAGCTTCCTGAAACACCTCCCCCAGTTTCATCGCCTTTAGCAAGTTGCCTGATGTGCGGATACGTCCGGTGTAAAACGCCTTGTGTGTGCTCTCACGGCCCAGCCAGATTTCGTGAAGCAAATCGGCGGGCAGTTCGATTTCGAGATTAGCCGCGCCCGGCGTTGGCCCAAAGAAGACCTGGAGTGGTGGCTGCCGACCATCCAGCAAGATTTCCGCACGGGGCTCGGACGTGCGCATCCGGATGACCAGATTGCTGCGTGCAAAGGTCGTCGTATGCTGGGGATGTGCCGCAATATAGTCAAAAACATCGCGCATCACGCGATAGAATTGTTCGTCGTTCTTGAATACAGCCATGTTGTTTGCCGGTCTCTGCGCTCCTCGGCGCACGCTCAAATCTCGTCACTCAAACAGCGCTTACAACTGCCGCGTTCTAGTTGATAGAACGCCCGATCGGGTTGGCATGGGTGCTCGCGGTCGATAGGAAAGAGGAACCGCGGCAGACACTTTCATACCACTCAACATAACGTTGGACAGTGTACTGTAGCTGGTGTGGCCGCGCTTTCACCAGTCCTGCCCTCCCCATTTGCCCCCACCGCTCGCGTTCTGAGAGAAAAGTGCGGACGGTCCGCGCCAGGTCAGCGGCGTCGTTTGGGGTGAAGAGATAACCATTGACCCGATCCTCAACGAGTTCAGGCAGTGCCCGCGCATTGGCCGCGAGGATCGGCAGCCCGGATGACATGGCTTCCAGCGTCGCGATGCTTTGCAACTCAGCGGAACTGGGCATCACAAATGCGTCTACGCTATTCAGCAGCAGGGGGAGATCGCTACTTGGCACATACCCAGGAAAGGCGATGCGACCATTGGCCATCGCATTGCGCGCTGATTCGATGAGCAGGTCACGATACATGCCTTTGCCGGCGATGGCGAACTGAAATTCATCACTGTCGAGTTCCGTGGCTGCTTGAACGAGGGTGTCGAGCCCTTTCTCGCGGTCGACCCGGCCCACATACAAAATGACCGCTCGATCCGGATCAAGTTGGTACTGTGCGCGGATGGCACGCCGATCGACTTGAGGTTGCGGGTGGAACTCGTCCTGATCCACACCACACGAAATTGCCGTGACCGGAATCCGGATGTCCTGGTTGCGCAGAATCGCGACCGCGGTCTCGGTCGGCGTGGTGGCCGCATCGAGTTGATTGAAGACCGTGGTCATATCCTTCCACATCGCCCGATGGACAACCCCTTGCACGCTGCGTGGAATGTACAGGTTATTGGACCAGTTTGCCGGGAGAAAATGGTTGGTGCCCACAATATGGAGATTGCGGCGGCGGGCAACGCGCACCACGGTGCGGTTTAGGAAAAAGTGATCTTGGATATGAATAATGTCAGGTCTGAACTCGGTGATGGTGTCATCCACCCAACCGTCCGAAAAGGCCGTGAAGTTCAGATTATGTCCCAGGTGGAGCGTGGGCACCGTCTGCACCACGACGCCATTGATCACAGTGCGTTGCGCCAGACCCTTCTCGGAGGGGGCCAGCGCCATGACGTCATGGCCATACCGCACGAGACCTTCCGCCAGCCGGATCATAAAGACGGCCTGGCCATTGTCTTTGCGATAGTAGGATTGTCCGGAAAAGAGAACGCGCATAAGCAGATAGACTCGAAACCGGGAGCCGCACCCTAGATAGTTGCCTTCTTGACTTCACTGATGCGACGAAACATACGCCGGTACATGGCAAGAAAGATCAGGAACAGCACCACACCACCAACCAAGGCAAAGATCTGCAGGCCACGTTCCATGCGGGCAATGTGCTCGCCCAACCGATATCCCGCCAAAACAAGAAACCCGGACCAAATCGGCTCAATCACAATACTGACCAAGACCAGCCGGTACCAACTTACATGGGCGAGCCCTGCTGAAACCAGCGTCGGGATGGAGAGCAGTCCCATGGAAAGCTTGGACATCAAATACATCTTGACGCCATGCTCTTGCACGCCGGCCTCGAGTTGCTCCAGTTGGTCGCGATGATTGCGCATCCAGCCGATGCGATAGAGCCGGCCGCCGTGACCCCCAATCCGCCCCAGCCAGTACCAGAATTGATCCGATAGGAAATTGCCAAGTGCGGCCGCAATGAACACAAGTTCCGGGCGGAGGATGCCGGTGGCAGCCATTGCGCCAGCCACCAGGGTGACGCTTGGCCCCTCCACAAAGACCAGCAGGGTGATCAGGGCATAGCTCCACGCACCCAGGTCAGGCAGGTTTCCGGTGCGAATCGCCTCCCAAAATCCTTGAATAAACTCCATGCCACCTACTGGTACCGTTCAGATTGCGATAACCAAATTTTGCGTTTTTATAGCATGGAACGGCGCACTCTGTAAACTTGAGGCGCAAGATTCCATACGTTAGCCATTCGGATCAGCGGCGAATCACCGATGAAGCCAGCCCTTGCTGATTACAGTAAGGCCCATAACTGCCGCGTGAGTTGGGCGTGCCCAATGTGCTGGCTCAGGTGTTCCAGCGCATGCATAACATCATATCGTACCGAGAGGACGACATCGACGCGCTTTGCATGCGGGCGTGTCTGATTCATCGCGTTCGCATCGATGCTGTCGAGGAAGGCGTGCACCTGCGTCTGCACGCGCCGTGCGCGCTCGCGTAGATAGTCCGGATCGTGGTTCGCCGGCCCGAATTCATCTTTGCCCTCGTCGCCGTCGACCTGGCTCCACTCTAGCCTGCCAAGCGTCCATTCGGCGCGCCGTAACAAGTAGATCGTGGAGGACAAACTATGTGCGATCAACCACCCGAGGCTCGCAGCAGGACCACGCCAGGGGCTGCTTTCGAATGGGCGCCACAGTAGCGCTTCCGGTGGTAGATCGGCGAGCAGTTGCTCAACCTCAACAAACTTCTCATCAAAAAGACGGCGGCAGATTGTCACTTCTGAAGCGTCGTGCATAGCGTAAACATCCTGTGATCGAATGGCCGAAAGTACAAGGGAGGTATCGTACCACTACCCGTGCGATTGCGCATGTTTCGGTGATGTCAGGATGTTGTCCCAATTTACCCCTCACGGTGGGAATACGTCATTTGTTGGATGTGGCGTCGGGACGGAAGCGGTAGGGTGTAGGTGGAAAGGAAGCCTATGTTTCCGGATCTCGACATCGGTCCAATACACACGGCGACCTATGCTGCGGCCTATGCCACGGCACTTTTTGTGGCCATGTTGATGGCATTTCACCGGTTGCGCCGATTGGGGATTGACGCCGACCAGGCGCTGTGGTGCCTGACCTTTTCTTTGCTGTTGTCTTTGGCGTGGTGTTGATCAGCAGTGGCGCCCCTGTGATGCTACAGCGCCTGACCACTGGTCATTGGCCGCGCACCGTAGGCGTCTCGGCCGTTGGGATTGCTGCGGGCGCCGCGGTGGGCGGATATTGGCTGGCTAGAACGACACAGAGGCCGGTAGGAGCCACGCTCGACGCCGTGGCCCCGGTTTGGCCGCTCTTTCTGGCGATCGGGCGTTTGGGCTGTTTTGCGGCCGGTTGCTGTTGGGGGAAGGAGACCGATTCCTGGCTTGGGGTCCATTTACGCAACGTACATGGTGACTGGGCTACGCGCTATCCCACGCAGTTGATGAGCGCAGGCGCCAACCTCGCGATCTTTGTGGGTTTGCTTGCTTTTGAGCGCTACGCACAGCGCCGTCACCGGCGGTCATGGCCCTTCAGCGGCTTCCTCTTTGTGCTTTACATCTTCTGCGCCTCCCTGGAACGCTTTGTCTTGGAGTGGATGCGCGGTGACGCGATTCCTGTGTTTGGCGCATGGACTTGGATTCACATCACGACTGCCGGCGGCATGATCGTAGCCGTGATGATCGTGCTTTGGTACTTACGGCGTCTGCAACAACTTACGAAGGAAGTGACATTGCCCAATCAGGGCAACGGATGAATCGAAATTCGGCAATAGTGAACACAAACAGGGGGTGTCTATGGTTCGGCTACATGCACATGTGAAAGGAGCATGGCGCGGGGAGGCCGGTGGTTACCTGCGCGCCGCACTTGTCGCTGGCGTCTTTGCCCTGCTCCTGCTGGTGGTGCTGACTACGACCGGCTGTGATAGCTGCTTTATCTCGTCACCAAGTAGTTACCTTGAACATATGTATAACTTGTTAGTCTATGTCCTAATCTATGGGATGGACGGTTCCGCAACGGCTTCTAGCGTCCAACTGCCGGGTGCGCGCGTTACCCATCAACTCAGCGTGAGCGAAAACCAGGCGGGCGCCCCAGGCACAGCAGACTGTCTCTACTGGCCCCCGGAAGGCGCCACCAACTTCGTCTTTGGCGACGCGCCGGCGAATCCCAACGGCCCGGCGCCGTTTGTGTTCGAGGACTTGCCCCTACGGCAGCTCATCGAGGTCAGCTTCAACCTACCCACCCTACCACCCGGGCAGACCAGCATGGAGGCGGTCGAGACCTTCCAGTGTGATCCCGGCGTTGGCAGCCCGAGCATTGCGGTCTATACCACCGAAATTGGTGCGGGGGGTGTGGGACCAACGGCGCCTGCCCCGATGGCGCTTCAAGCCGACCCGGCACTTCCTGAAATTCAGGCCACGGGACCAATGACAGCCTGGACGCTGATGCAATGGGTCGATCCCCCGCCGAATGATCCTTTTACGACCGATACATGCCAGCAACTGCTGGATGCGGGCCGCCGCTCCGATGTCTTCCTGGCGGTGCGGCTGCCGCTGCCGGCACATCCGGCCAACGAGTCGGCCCCGGTAGGGGTGAGTCTGGACCCAGCATCACCGCCCACTGTCATCGTGATGGGCTACGGTCAGGGGACCGTGTTCACCGGTACATTGGCGATGCAACCGGCACGCGGCACTCAGCTCGCCAATCTGCTCCCGACCGCCCCAGGCAGCACCTGGTTTGCCTTTGGGCTGGATCCGTCCACGCCGGCGACGTGCCCGGAAGGAATTAATCTCCCGGCGGCTCAATGGGGCGCCAAATTCGAGGGCGACGTCTACTTTGGCAACCTGCCGAACAACTGTGAGGACTGTGTCTTGCCCTTCTATGCCTGCTACGAGGGAATGGATCTCGCCAGAGGAAGTTGACGGCATGGGGGTGACAAGTATAGCGGAGAATGGGGTCACCTGTGCCGGTCCGAATAACTTCGTGGTCGGCTTCAGCGAGTGGCTGCTAGAGGTATCGACCAACACGGCGATCACCTACACGCAACCGATTACGCTGCATCATGGTGTGGCCATCGAGAATGGGCTTGGCCCCCAGACCGTCACGGTCTCATATGCCGGCACGTTGCCGGTACAATGGCACCTTTATGGTGGGGACTGGGTAGGCCCGGACCTGGGGGACCCGTTACCCCCTACCTTTACCGTGACGGACTGGAAGGATCTGTGGCTGATCTCCGACCCGACGCCTGCGGGCGCGCCGTCCGGTGCGCATACGCTGGCGTTTACCGTGACGACGGAAATGACCCCGACCTCACGCTGGATTGCAGATAACCTCTGGTTGGGACCCTGGACGCCACCCCCGCCCGCACCTTGCGGGGCATTGGCTAATCTGCAGGTGAGTGGCGCCAATGCGGCGCCGGGTGAGGCGTTGCAGTTGACCGCCACGGCCAGCCCCATCACCGCGACAACGCCCTACAGTTACACGTGGCGCAGCGCGGGGCAGCCGACGGCGATGCACCCGTACCGGTACTACACCGATACGGTCACCTACACGTGGCCGGATGCGGGGGTCTACACGGTGACGGTGGCGGTCGAGAACTGCGGCGGCGTGCGCACGGCAGTGCAGACGGTGCGGGTTGGCGAGGAGGAGAAGAAGATCTTCGTGCCGTTTGCGAAGAAGGAGTAAGGGAGATGATTGGAGATCAGAGAGTAGAGATTGGTATACCCGCTCCGCTGTGAGCGTGTCTGACGGACGCCTGCCCATCCCGTGAGGGCAGGCGTCCATCAGAGCACCATCCCGTCAGGGTGGTGATCCCCCCGTCCCTCCGTCCGTCAGAGCACCATCCGTAGGGTGGTAAGAGTCCACCAGTCACCGTCCGTACGCCACCACCCGTCAGCGTGTCCAGGTCAGCCAAGCACCAGCCCGCAGGGTGGCTGATCTCCGGACGCTTTCCCCCGTCCAGCAGAGCACCATCCCGTCAGGATGGTGTCGACGGGCCTCCACCGGTGCCCCAGAGGCCGTCAGAGCACCATCGAACGTCAGGGTGGTCCGTGATTGACACGCCCAGGCCGGGTCGAGCACCACCCTCAGGGTGGTGCCGACGGGGCCGGAGGGCGCCGGGTGTGCGGCACGGGAGCGCCCGCCGCCCCGCAGGGCCAGAGCCCACCCAGGGAAGCGCTCGGCCAATGCCCCAAGCGTCCTTGTCGCGAAATCTGCTCACTCGGTGCTTCAACTCTGCGACGGAATTTTTGGCTGTTCCTTTGCGGCTTTGCGGCGTGGCTGGTGTCCACCGGAGGTAGCTTGAAGACAGTCGGGGAGAAACACCACCCTCACGGGTTGGTGCTCTGACAGAGGCGCTGACAGACGGGGTTTCAATTAGTCAGAGCGCGGAGTAGAGGCGGCGGCGATCAAGATTGCCGCCGCGCCGCGGTCGCAACCAGGCGATTAACGACTCGAATGGCCCCGTACACGCCAACGGTGATCTCGGTCTGAAGCTGCTCTACTTGCTTCGACACGGGCGCAACGACCGGGAACCTGGCCAGCATTGCGTATGGCCGCCGCGCGATGGCAAGATGAACATTGCCGATCTTCTGAACTGCCACATCGACGACGTCCCGCGCCAAATCTTTTGCGCCATGAAGCTGGCGAACTGTCTCAGTCTCCATTGTCCACCACCCCACCGGTTCGTTGCCTGCATTGTTGAGAAATCTTGTGAAACACTGCCGGATCATGCGCCAGCCGCAGATGATGGATGCCCGGCAACACGTCGATCTCAGCCGGGGGCGCCTGTTCATCCCCAGCCCAGGCCGTTGCGGCGCTCGAACCGCCTTTCGCCGAACGCTGGCGCACCAGCCCGTCACCAAAGAGGACTGAGGCTGCGTGCGCCGTATCACCATGAAGTGTGCCGACGATCAGATAGTGGCGCGCATGGCCAAGCCAGGGCGCAGACTGTCCGTCGTGGTGCAACGGTGCACCATGACGCAGATCCTTGACCCCCTGGCTGCGCGCATTGAGCGCATCACCGATCAATTGTGTGACCGGGTTCCGCGCGGCTTGCATCACGTCAGTGGTCCAATGCGCGAACTTTGCCAGCGGGGCACCTTCGTGGGGGCTGGCCAGATAAAAGACACGGCGCACCCGCTCAACCCAGCCCGCCTGCCGACTAGCCCCATAATGACAGGCACTGCGAATCACCAATCCACCCATGCTGTGCCCGATCAGCACGATCTCGGTGACGGGCGTTGGATAGTTGCTCAGCAAGCGATTCAGCAGCGTTGCAAAGTGCGCACCATTTTCGGCGAGCGCCAGACCCGTGTTGTAGCGGAGATAGAAGGGGGTATATCCGTGCTCGCGGTGCAGACCCTCTCCGTAGGTGGTTGTCAATGCTGGGTCGCCGGGTTCTGGATATTGCCAGATGCCTTCATGGCAACCGAGGCCATGAACCAGGATCACCAAACGTCCAGTCGTGTCTGGGTGTACGCTGCGCAACGCGTCAGGCGTGATGGATAGAGGGCGCCCCGCATGCCGCAGGGCCATGTCGGTCGCCAGACCGTTCTCGCTGTCACGCAAATAGTCGCCGAAGAAGCCGTTCACCAGACTGATGCCCCATTTCGTCAATGCTTGTGTACGGGGAATAGAAGACGATTCAGTGCGTTCGGCCACGATAGACAAAGCCCCAGTCAAAAAAGCGAGTTCACAAAAATCAGCCAATGTACAGTAAGATTCTAAGCGCAATACCCCGCAATGTACAGCCCGGTCAGCACAGACACACAATCGAGGGAGTACCATGAGTCATTTCAACGGATTAGGGATGCACCTTGGCAACCTGGCGCGCCTGTCGCCTGCCAAAACCCGCTCGATCAGCCCGGAAAACTTCACAGGCGCCAAAGGTGGGGGCGGACTGGCGACAGCGGGCACAGGTGCGCATGCCGCGCGTGATCTGGGACCCGGCTGGAAGCTCTCGCCCTCGGTGGTCATCGCAGCAGGTGAAACCTTCACGCTGGCGGACATCGAAGGCCCAGGCGCAATCCAGCAAATCTGGATGACCCCGACGGGTCACTGGCGCTTCAATGTCCTGCGCGTCTATTGGGATGGCGCGGAACAGCCGTCCATCGAATGCCCGGTGGGCGACTTCTTCGCCTGTGGATGGGGTGAATTCGCCCAGGTGAGTTCGCTGGCGGTTGGGGTGAACCCGGGCAGCGGGCTCAACTGCTATTGGGAGATGCCGTTCCGCCGGCGCTGCCGGATCACGATGACCAACATCGCCGACGTCGCCATGACGCTCTATTATCAGATCAACTACGTGCTGACCGAGGTGCCCGACGACGTCGCCTACTTCCACGCCCAGTTTCGCCGCACGGATCCGACGCGTTACAAGGACGTATACACGATCTTGGACGGCGTTGCGGGGCAAGGACAATACGTGGGCACTTATCTGGCATGGGGAACCAACAACAATGGTTGGTGGGGTGAGGGTGAAATCAAGTTCTATCTGGATGGCGACACCGCACCTACCATTTGTGGCACAGGCACCGAAGATTACTTCTGCGGCGCCTACAATTTTGATCCAAGCCCGCAGCATAACGAGGGATACGTCACCTACACCGGGCCTTATAGCGGCTTTCCCCAGGTGATCCGGCCCAACACAGACTATCGCACCCAAATGCGCTTTGGCATGTATCGCTGGCACATTGTTGACCCGATTCGCTTTGAGCAGGATCTGCGCGTCACGATTCAGGTGCTGGGCTGGCGCAGCGGTGGTCGCTATCTACCGCTCCAAGACGACATCGCGTCGGTGGCCTACTGGTATCAGACCCTGCCCACCCAACCCCTTCCCGCCGTTGCCTGGCAAAGATGAGCTAGAAATCATCTAACGGCGTCGTACAGGGTGTTTCTGGTCACGGTCTACTGTTTGTATGTGAGCGCACCATCAGATCCGACCACGATATTGACGACCACGCCGCGCATGTCTGTTGTGGTAGACCCTACCTGCCCTGCGACGACCGTGCCATCCTCCAGGAAACCGTCGACGGCAAACACGCCACCTGCAATCGGCGCAAAGATCACCGTCTTTGCCGTATTGTCCTCAATCGTCCCCAATGGATAGACATCGCTGCCCACGGTCACCGTAATCATCGGGATCGCCTGCTGCGATTGGTTGACAACGGCGACGCGGTTCTGCGCCAGGGACATGCTCACCCAAATCACCAGCAGGATTGCCGCAAGGACAACCGAGCCGATCACGACAAGCACTTTCCTATTCTTCATGGAGGGAAAACTCCTATTTCAACGATGCGAACCGGGGGTGCGGCGTCTGCCGCCGCGCCAAATCTTCGCACGGCGGGCGCAGCCTGTCAAAGGCTACTCCACCCCATAGGTGGCATCCAAATACGCCAGCATAATATCACTGAGCATGGCCTGCCCGTCGAGCGTGGCGGACAAACCGTAAACCGCTCCGCTTTGCGGATATTCCTGCTGCGGATCGCGCGCATAGGCGACGGCTGTGCGCAGGTCTTCCACAAAGCGCTCAGCCACTCCCGGTTGCGTCTGCGGCAGCGTGATGCAGAAGTGGATGCCCGGCGGCAGTTGCAGCCCGTTCATCCGCCACCCCCTGCCGATCAAATAGTCGTTCACATGGAAGATATCCACCTCATCGGACATCATCCCAATTAGGAATGTCGTCTTCCCCGCAATCCGAATCTCCGGGATGCTGGCAATCCCCGCCCGGATCCGATCCGCCGTGTTCATGATCGCCCTGGCCGCGGCCAGATAACCATCCTCCCCCATCGCCACCATCGCCGCCCATGTCGCCGCCGCCAACCCACCGGAACGGCTGCCCTGAAAGGTGGGTGAGGCATACAGTCCCCCTGCCCAATCCGGCGCCGTGAAGTACTGGAAGTGGCGCAGGTGCTCATTGCGCAGGAGGATCACAGAGGTGCCTTTAAGCGCATAGCCGTATTTGTGGGTGTCGCAGGAGATGGAGGTGACGCCCGGTTGCCGGAAATCAAAGATGGGGACATCATAACCAAGACGCTCGACCCACGGGAGTAGAAACCCGCCCAGACAACCATCAACGTGCAGGCCCAGATTGCGTGCGAGGGCCAGGTCCGACAGTCTGGCAATGGGATCAATTGTGCCGTACGCATAGTTGCCGGCCGAGCCCGCCAATGCAATGGTGTTGGGCGTGATCGCCGCCGCCATCGCATCGACATCTGCAACAAAATCCGCGGTCACGGGCGTCCGCACCAGCTTCAGCCCCAGGTAGTGTGCGCTCTTTTGAAAGGCCGTGTGAATCGTGGATGGCGCCACAATCTCGGGATGCTCGATGCCACGCTCACGCTGCGCCCACTCGCGGTAGACCAGCATGGCGTTAAAGATGCTCTCGCTCCCCCCTGAAGTGATGGCGCCGCAGACCTCATCCTTGGGATTGACCTCTTTCACGGCGTCGCCATGCAGCATCTTCGCCGTCATGGCGATGACTTCGCCTTCGAACTTGGTGCCGCTGGGACACATATCGCGTTGTAGCAGGTTTGCGTGTGCGTACAGCGCAAAAGCCCGATTCAAAAACGCATAGTGTTCGTGCCCACCATGATAAATCGTGCCGGAGACCTTGCCGCTTTCCCACTTGGAATCTTCCGCTGCCGCGGTCCGTTCCAAAAACGCCAATATCTCTGCCGGTTCCACCCCATGTTCCGGAATCTGTGTATAGACCTTGAATTCATCTCGATACGGGTGCAGGTCGCCAAAAGGACCTGAGGATGCATCGTTATTACCGGACATACTGGGGCTCCTATGGTTTGTAATTCGTACTCGTATCTCGTAATCCGCCCGCCCACACTACAACGGACTTCGGACCGGAACGGATTGAATCATGCTTGCCGGTGCGTTGCGCTGGCCGCGCGTTTGACTGGGGCGGGTCGTCCTTCGTGGCTGAGTGAATTCGCCGCCACGTCCTGCGGCTACAAGCCGCAGGTACGGTTGTCTCCTGTCTCCTTGTCTCCTTGTCCTTGTCTCCCTGTCTCCCTGTCTCCTTGTCTCCTTGTCTCCTTGTCTCCCTGTCTCTTTGTCTCTTTGTCTACCCATACACCCCCCGATTCGCCTTAAACGCCGCCTGAAATCGCTCAAACTGCCGGCTATACAACGCATGTCGCGCGGGATCGGGTTGGTAGACCTGCGCGATCGGGACGAGCTTCGGGATCTCGGCAAAGGTCAGCAGGCCGAGGCGCTGCAACGCCAAAAAAGCCGCACCGCGCACATTGGCATTGCGCGGATCGGCCAGTTGATGGATCGGAATGCCACACACATCGGCCATCACCTGGGCCCAGAAATCGGAAAGCGCGCCGCCACCGCCGAGCCGCAGGTGGTCAAACTGCCTGCCCACCAACTTCTGCGACGGCCCCAGCAGCCAGCGCCAGTTCATGGCGATGCCCTCAAAGACCGACCGCACCAGGGCTGCCCGCGTCGTCTTGTGCGAAAGCCCCAGGAAACCACCCCGCATCGCCGGTTCCTCGCTCGGCGCCAACGAGCCGTTGAACCAGGGCATGAAGAGCACCCCCTCACTGCCCGGCGGCGCCTGGCCGGCCAGTTCAGCCGCCAGTGAGAACCTGTCGGCCGGCAACGCCGACGCGGCTACCGCGTCGACCGCCAGCGGATCCATGCCGTACACGAGGTTGTTGAGGAAGGACTCCAGCACCTTACCCGTGTTCCCCAACTCTGCCAACAGCAGATAGCGGTCCGGCAACGGGCTTGGAATTGAAGTCAGCAAGTGGGTGAGGTCGCTCTTCTTGCTGGCCAGATGTGTGGCGAGAAAGCCCGACGTGCCCAGCACGGCCACGGCCTCGCCATCGGCGATCGCACCCGCACCGATGGCCGCCGAATGATTGTCGTTCGAGGCGACGATAACAACCGCACCGGATGCAATCCCGAGGTCGGCGGCAACTTCCGGTAGCACCGTCCCATGAACGGCATCGTTCGGCAGCAGGTCAGGTAGTTTGGCAGGGTCAACACCACTCACCTGGACCAGCCAGGGGTCGTATTCCGTCGTTGCCCTGCGGTTGTCGGTCATCAAGAACGGCAATGCCGTAATTTGCGATGCGGCGCATTTGCCGGTGAGCCGCAAATTCAAATAGTCCATCGGCTCCAGAAACTTGTCCGTTTTCCGGTAGATCTCAGGCCGTTCATTTTTGATATAGAGCATGTGCCCAAGCGAGTCGACTCCCGACAGGGTGGGCGGCAGCCCCACCTTCGTGATCCACCGGTACAGTTTATAAGCGCCGTAGCCCTGGATGCTGGGAAAACCCTGGGCGATCTTGCGGTTGTATGGACCGCCACGCGTATCTAGCCAGTGGATGGCGTTCATCACCGGCTCACCGTTGGCATCCACCGGCACAACCACCGCCCATTGGCTTGTGCACGACACCGCCGTAATCGCTGTAGGCGGGACCCCAGCCGCAGCCACAACCCGCTTCGTCGCCTGTCGCACCGCCGCCCACCATTCGTGCGGATCCTGCTCGGCGCCGCCATCAGGCAGTAAGTGGATCGCACAGCGTTCGACGGCACTGGCAACCACTACCCCGTTATCATCGACAAGCCCAACTTTAGGACCGCCCGATCCAAGATCGATGGCGAGGACATACGTTTGCGCAGTTGCAGGTTGACTCATGGCGCAGCCAGTTTTGCATGCAAAGTGATCACCGGCAAAGGTCACCCCCACCGGCGCGTGGATGCTGTGATAACGGCGACAAACTGCCAGGCTGGGTTGCTGCGCACAGCGTATACTGCACGCTTTTCCCTGTCAATGCGGTTGAATCCGTCACCACAGAGCCAAAACCTTACATCTTGACATGTAATTCCTGCTGCAGTAAGCTTACCGTAATGTTTCCGCGGGCGTTCCGGTCTCTCTCGGTTGCGTCCCCTACCCTTGAACCTTCTCATCCAAACAACTCATGCCCACCTCAATACGTCTTCGCATGCCGGCATTGTCTTAGGAGATTTCAATGGCTATGCAACGGTCGACCCTCCGCTTGATTGTGACAGTGGTCTCCATCTGCCTGTTTTTCGCCGCCGTCATCGGCGCACTTGCGGTGACCCCCGCCCATGCCCAGGAACCACCACCCCCACCACCCGATGCCGCCTTTGCTCCCGCCAGCCCGGACGCCATTTCGTTCACCGCTGCGGTGAATCCAATTGTGGCAAACGGCCTGGGCAAAAGCAATGCAGCGTGGGGCGACTATGACAACGACGGCTATCTCGATCTGCTCCTGAACGGTTGCCTCCCCAACGCGAATATTTGCAACGTACCGTTTCACCGCGTCTACCACAACAACGCCGGCGCCGGGTTTACCCTCGCCTACACCCTCCCCGAGACGGGCGGCACACTCGGCCGCGGGGCCTGGGGCGACTATGACAACGATGGCGACCTGGACATCCTCCTGGCGGGCTGGGCCAACGGCGCCAACGCCCTCCAGGTCTTCCAGAACACAGGCAGCGGCTTCACCTTACTCCAGACCTTTGAACAAACCAACGCCTATAGCATGGCCTGGGGCGACTACAATAACGACGGCCATCTCGACATCCTCATGGGGGACGGGTCAACATTGCGCCGGGCATCTGGGTCTATCGCAATACGGGCATCGGCTTTACGCAGGCCGTGACCGTCACCACCGGCGATGCTACCTATGACGTGGCCTGGGGCGACTACGATAGTGATGGATTCCTGGACGTGCTCAGCACCGCCGAGGATTACCCGACCGGGGGCGCCGGCGTCTATCGCAACAACGGCATTGACTTCACCCGCACCTACACCCTCCCCAGTTGGTTTGGGGCATCGGCCGCCTGGGGGGACTATGACAACGATGGTCGCCTCGACATTCTCTTCTCGGGTCAAGAACCCGCCGCCCCGAGGGCGCTGGTGCTGCGCAACACCGGGGCGACCTTTACCACGGCCTACGACCTTGTGGGGCTAGCCCAGGGGAGCGCCGCCTGGGGTGACTATGATAGCGATGGCAAGCTGGATATCCTCCTCACCGGGATGGACGACATCTACGTCGCCGGCGTGAAACTCTATCGGAACACCGGCAGCGGCTTCACCGCCACATCCTATGGCTTAACCGGCGCGGTCAACGGTGACGCGGCCTGGGGTGACTACAACAATGACGGCCGATTGGACATCGCATTGACCGGCTGCATCGATACCAATTGCACGAATCCAGTCTCGAAAATCTATCAAAACAACGGCGCCACGCCAAACACGCCCACCGCCCCCACCAACTTGCGCAGTTCTTTCAATGGCAGCCAGGTGACCCTGCAATGGAGCGCCGCCACGGATGGCGCAACGCCCGCGGCGGGGTTGAACTACAATCTCTATCTCACACCTACGACAGGTTCTCCCTTGCTTGTCTCCCCCATGTCGAATCCCGTTTCCGGCTACCGGCGCCTGCCTGCACTGGGCAATGCGCAACAACGGTTGGTCTATACGGCGCCACTCGCTGCCGAAGGTGGTTATGCATGGAGTGTGCAAGCGGTCGACACGGCGTGGGCCGGCGGCGCCTGGGCACCGACAAGCAGTTTCCAGATTGGCTGCGTCAAGAACACAAATGACAGCGGACCTGGTTCGTTGCGCCAAACAGTGGCCGACACCGAAGCTGGCGCTACGATCTGCTTTGACCCCAGCCTCTCAGGCAAGACAATCGCCCTGACCACTGCGATTCAACTCAACAAGTCGGTCACAATCAGTGGCACCGTGCCGATCACGATCAGCGGCAGCAACACAACTCGAATCTTTGAGGTTGGAGTTCGAAGTGTGGTCTCTCTCTATGGCCTGACCATCCGCAACGGAGCCGCAAGCAAAACGAGCGGTGGCGGCATTTCGAACATGGGAACGTTGAAGATCGAGCGCTGCACCATACTTTACAACACCGCAGACTTTGGCGCCGGCATCTATAGCAATGGCGATTTGACGATCGACCAAAGCACCATTTTGAGCAACACGGCAAGGGAGGGCGGAGCCATCCATGCCGGCGGGCCGATGACAGTGCGCAACAGCACCCTGGCCCACAATCGCGCGACGCACGATGTCACAGGTGTACTGGAGACGGTTGGTGCATCTGTTCGCCTTTCCGCCCAGTTCGGCTTTGCCACCGTCTGCCTCCTTGCGGTGGTTTGGCCCGCCAGTCGACGGCGCGCGCGGCTCTATCTGCGCGGTGCGGCATTCCTTTTGGGCGTTGCAATCTTGCCAACCGCATGTTTCTCGACCGATAACACTGCAGCAGGCGGCGCCATCCACTTCGTTCCCAATAAAGCAATCCGCACGTTCACACTCAGCTTCAACACATTCGCCCACAACAGCGCCGAGAACGGAGGTGGGGCAATCTACTATGCTGGTCTCTCAGAAGACTCGCATCTGATAGGCAACGTCTTCAGCCAGAACATTGCCTCAGGCAGCGGCAATTGCAGCGGCAAGCCTTTGACGTCACAGGGCGGGAATGTCTCGTCAGATAATTCCTGCGGGTTCGCCCAGGCCGACGATCGCAACAACATGGGCGCCCAGGTAGGGTCGATTCTTCCAAATGGGACCGTTCCCCTGCTCCCAACCAGCATTGCCATCGGCAACGTCACTGCAAACTGCCCGGCAACCGACCAACTGGGCCAACCACGCGCCACCCCTTGCGACGCCGGCGCTCTGAACTTCAGTGGCGCACCCAACGCCCAATTGCAGGTCATGCTGCGCGCCACACGCGACCGGGCAAACCAGGGGCAAACGCTTACCTTCTCTACGACGGTGCTCAACAGTGGCCCCGTCAATGCCAGCAATGTGACGGTTCGGCTGGCGCTGCCGGCAGGACTGGCGCATGCGGGTACACCTACCTGGAGCGGTGGAACCTGCGCATGGAGCGCACCGAACCTGACCTGTTCAAGCGCGCTGCCGCGCATCAATCAGTTGATGCTTTACGTGCCGGCGCAAGTGACCACACACGACATTGGCGCCCTCGCTGTAGTAGCCAGCGCGTCGGCAAACGGTATGGCTACGCCCGCCACGGGCGGCTTCCAACTGATGACCCAGAGCAACGCGTCTGGAACAACTTGCGATGTAGGCACTGGTTGGCCCTATGCAACCATCCAGGCTGCGGTCGAGGCTGCTGCACCGGGCGGAGCGATCAAAGTCTGCGATGGCACATACTATGAGTCGATTCAGATTAGCAAGTCGATCACCATCACCGGCCTGTATGGCGCCAACTTCACAATTGTCGACGGCAATCGGCAGGGCCGCGTCTTTGACGTGGCGCGTGGCGTAACTGTCAGCCTGGTGGGGCTGACCATTCGAAATGGCAATGCCGGCGATTATTACGACTTCGGCGGCGGTGTCAGAAATTTGGGCATCCTCACGGTCAACCGCAGCATTCTCACCGGCAACACGGCCGGCAGGGGCGGTGGCATTTTCAATACCGGGGCGTTGACCGTCAGCCAATCCTCTTTCCTCGGCAACAACGGTCTAAGCCTGGCCGGTGCAATCGAAAACAGCGGCTCCGCCACACTTGCGGTCACTGACAGTGTCTTCAGCGGCAATAGCGCTGACGGCGCCGGCGGTGGCATTCATAACTACGGCTCGGCTCGCATCACGCACAGCACCTTCAGCAACAATCGTGCCTTTACAGCCGGCGGCGCGATTGCCAACGAACAGAATCCGCTCGTCATTGAGAACAGCATCCTCAGCGACAACACTGCGCGCTCCGGTAATGGCGCCATCAATACTTACCGCGGCGCGATCACGGTCACCAACAGTGTGCTCCAAACAGGCACACCCATTGGTGCGGGTAGCAATAACCGGTTCGCAGATCCCCTGTTTGTCCGCAACCCAGGTAACCACGGCAGCACGGACTTCGGTGACCTACACCTCTGGACATCATCGCCTGCCATTGGATTGCCGACCACATGCACCGGATTTGACCGTGATGGCACGGAGCGCAAGCGTCCATGTGCAGCCGGCGCCTATGAGTTAGTCACGGCACAGGCAATCGTCACGGCAGAGGCGACACAAGGCGCCGGCAGCCTGGCAGCACGAACCGTGACCACGTTTACAAATACGCAAGGCATCGTGAAATTGGACATTCCCACGGGTGCGGTGACGCAAACCATCCAGCTCGCCTTCGCGCTCGGCCAGTTCACCGGCGGCGACGGCAGGCTGCAGAGTGTGGTCTTTACCCCTTACAATGCTACCGGCCAGCCACTGCCGGCGAACTTCGGCTTCCAGCAACCGCTCGTCGTCACCCTCGGCTACGATCCGGGACTTGTCACCCACGGGCTCGAGACCAACCTGCTGCCGATGCGCTTCGAACCGGTTGCCGGAGCATGGCTGCCCTTCACCGGCGTCGTCGCAGTGGACAAGGCCAACCGGACTGTCACCTTCGCCATACTCCAGGCCGGCGAATACGGCCTCTTTGCCAAGGCGCCCACCGCATATGCCGTGATCGGCGCCGTCACCCCCAGCGGGATCCAGAACCTGGGGGCGGGGCGCTCGTCACTTATACCTTGGTCGCCATCAACGGCAACCTGACGCCGCTCACGAATCTCGTGATGAACCATACCATCCCCGCCGGCATCACCTTCATAGACTGGGTGCAGGCAAACGGCGCCACCCGCAACGGGAATGCCATCACCTGGAACATCGACACGCTTACCGGTGGCGGCATGCGCGCGGCCAGCTTCAGCGCCAGCGTCAACAACGATCCGCTCTTCTGGGGCATGCCCATTACCAGCACCGTCACACTCGCCGGCGCCGGGGGCGTCAACACGAGTGGCGAGGCCGCTATCAGCGTCAACGGTCCCACGACGCCGGTGACAGATAGCGTCACCACCCGGCCGAACACGCCCGTCAGCCTCTGGCCGCTCGCCAACGACATCAATCCCGATGGGAGCCCCCTCACCCTCGCCGCTGTTGGTGCGCCTGCCCATGGCACGGCCACCATTGCCGGCGACACCGTCACTTACCCCCTTCGGAGGCTTTGAAGGGCAGCGACGCCTTTCCCCTACCGTCCAGGATGGCCAGTTCAGCGCGGCGGGTCTGATTCGGATCGAGGTGGCCAAACTTGCCCATCTCAGCGTCAACAAGACCTTGGTACTCGGCGCCTGGCGCGGACAGGATCTGCCAGATGTCCCGCAGGGCAGCATCGTCACGTACGAGCTCAGCCTGATCAACGGCGCCGATGGCGAGATTGCCAGCAATGCCGTACTGACCGATGTAATCCCGGGGGGAGTACAATTTACGCAGTGGATCACACAGTCCGGGGCGACGCTCAACGGCAACACCATCCAGTGGAACGCCGGCGCCTTGCCGAAGAACTCGGTAGCCACAATCAGCTTCCGCGCCACAGTGATAGCGGCTCCTGGCAGCGTCATACCGAACACCGCCAGAGCAACGGCCGCCAATGCCATACCGTCGCTGGCGACGGCGACCGTCACCGTTGGTAACGGCTTTAAGGTGGTCATGCCACAGGTTTTGAAATAGGGGGTTACGCAGTGCTCTGACAGAGGCGCATGTGACAATCAGAGCCGCGAACGTAAGCGAGCGGTTGGCATGGGGACGGACAGAGGCGCACGTGACAATCAGAGCCGCGAACGTGAGCGAGCGGTTGGTGCTTGGTGGACGCGGCGGCGGGGGACGGGGGGATCACCACCCTCACGGGATGGTGCTCTGACGGACGGAACGCCCATACTCAGGGCATCTTCACGTACTCAGTAGGAACCTGCTGCACTTCTGCAGATTCCCCCCATAAACCCGCAACCACTTTCGCAAACGCGCTGGTGTCACCACTTGTCCAAAAGCGCACGGTGCCAGTTGTGCTGCGCTCCGCCAGAAGTTCGCCCGCCTCCAATACATGATGCAACTGCCGTGCAACCGGCGCACCCGTCTCCAGAATCGTCACCTCAGGCCCAACAACCTCTGCCACCACCGGCATCAAAAACGGATAGTGGGTGCACCCCAGCACCAGGGTGTCGGCGCCGGCTGCCAACAGCGGCGCCGTATAACTTTCCACCAACGCACGCGTGCGTGGACTCTCCAGATCACAGGCTTCCACACACTCCACAAGACCGGGACACGCCTGCGTCAACACGCTCACCGGCAACCCATACCGTCCCACCAACTGCGCAAAGGATTCGGGTTGCTGCGACGGCAGGCTTGAGCGCCGGCTCCACCCCCACGATCGGCAGCGCAAAGTGCGCACGCAGACTGCCGATCGCCGCCGCCGTCGCCGTATTGCACGCAACGACGATCGCCTTAGCACCGTGCGCAACCAGAAACTGCGTCAGCGCAAAGGCGCGGCCAACGACGAAGTCGTGTGTCTTGTCGCCATACGGCACATACGCCGAATCGGCCACATAGATCAGGTCTTCGTGCGGTAGTTCCGTCCGAATCGCGCAGCACCGACAGCCCCCCAACCCCAGAGTCAAAGATGCCGAGGGAGCGTATTGCGTATCACGGTTCTCGTTATTCGTGTTGCGTATCACGTATTGCGTATTGCGTGTTCTGTGTTGCGTAATGAATACGGCATAATACATCATACGAGATACGAGACACGAGACACGCAACGCGAGACACGCAACTCCCCATGCATCCCATCGTCCAGCAACTGCAACCCAGCACCGATCAATGGCCCGCCATCACCGCCCGCGGGCGCGATGTCGTCATGACCGCCGGCGCCGGCAGCGGCAAGACGCGCACGTTGGTGGCGCGGATGCTGTCGCTACTTGCGGAAGAGACGCCGCTGCGCAAGATTGTTGCGATCACCTTTACTTCGAAGGCTGCGCGCGAAATGCGCAACCGGCTGCGCAGAGAAATCCACCGGTACCTTGATCAGCCCGGCATCGCCCTGGACGAACGGGCGCGATGGGATGTCATTTATAGTGAGTTGGATGCAGCCCGGATCGGCACGATCCACAGCCTCTGCGCCGAAATCTTGCGCAACCATCCGGCTGAGGCGCTGCTAGATCCAAGATTTACGGTGCTGGACGAAGCGAAAGCATCCTTGCTTCTCGAAGATACCGTCCAGGAGACAGTGGGCTGGGCGGCGGACGATGCGGCTGCCGTGGCGATTTTCGTACTCCTGACACCCACAACGCTCCAAGACACCCTGCGCATGTTGCTTCGCAACCGGCTGAAAGCCGACACGCTGCTGGAGCACGACTGGTGGGAAGCCTGGGAAGAGCCGCTACGCGAACTGGAACAGTTGGCGCGCACCTTCGCCGCCCGCAACGACGTCGATCTGGAAATCACTGCGCTGCAAGATCTCAGGCACGATGGTTCGCTTGCGCAAGCCATGTCGGCGCAGGACAAGCTGGCGCCCCGCATCAACGCACTCCTGCAGCAATGGGACGACCTGCGCACAGCACTCGCTGTTGGCGATGATGGACAAGCCAACAAGATCCTGGCCGATCTGCGCAGCAACATGCCGGGCAACGTTGGCAGCGCCAAAAACTGGCCTGGCATTGATCCAAAGCCCCATGTGGCCGCACTCCGCAATCTGTACGACACAGAGGTCAAACCCTGGCTTGCCACCGACCCAGCACTCGATCGCGCCCAGATGGCGGTGCTCCCGCAACTGCGTCGCCTCTATTGGCACGCGCGAACGTTACACGACGCTCAAACACGAACTCGCTGCGCTTGATTTTGATGATCTTGAACAACGTGCCGTTGCACTCCTGACCTCCAACGCTGATGTCCGCACCCGCTGGCAACGCGAGGTAGATGCCCTGTTGGTCGATGAGTTTCAGGACACAAACAGCCGGCAGCGCGACCTGGTCCGCCTGCTCAACGGCGATGGCAGGCGCCTCTTTATCGTCGGCGACGCGAAGCAGTCCATCTACCGCTTCCGCGGCGCTGAAGTGCAGGTGTTCCGCGCTGAACGCACACGCATTGAGACTGAGGGCGGCGTGCATACGCCACTCACAACCTCATACCGCAGCCACGCGGCACTGCTCGAACGGTTGAACACCCTGCTTTCCCATGTACTTGACCGCGACGCGGACCCGGAGCGACCCTGGCGAGAACCGTTTGCACGGTTGGAGGCTGGGCGTAGACTGCCTCAATGGACGTTGAACCAACCTTCTCTGGAGGTGCTGGTGGCGCCGGGGAGTAAAGGCGACGGCGCCCTCGAACGTGCCGCAGCCGCCATCGCAGCCAGACTAAAAGAGCTGGTTGCGACCACACCGGGACTTACGTACGCCGGCGTCGCCGTTCTCTGCCGTGCCTCCACCAGCTTTGCTGCCTATGAAGACGCCTTTGAGGAAGCAGGCATCCCTTATGCCACCGTCGCGGGACGCGGCTTTCTAGAACGACCCGAAGTGCGTGACCTCCTCAACGCGCTCGCCGCCATCGCTGACCCGGCTGACGACGTCGCGCTCTTTGGCTTGCTTCGCTCGCCGGCCATTGGCTTCTCGGACCCGGACCTGCACCGGATGCGGCTGGCAGACGGTTTTGCCGTGGGGCACCTCTGGCCCACCTTGTGCCAGGAAACTTCGCCGCGTGCACAACGCGCCGCCGCACTGATCGAGACGCTGCATACCAAGGCCGGCCGAGTGACCGTCGCCGAACTACTCAAGCAGTTCCTCGACTCCACCAACTATCGCGCCGGATGGATGGAGATCGGACAGGGGCGCGCAGCGCGCAATGTTGCCAAATTGCTCGATGACGCCGTGCGCAGTGGGCTGGTCGGCGTGGGCGAATTTCTAGAGTATGTGGCAAACTTACGTGACATCGGGAGCCGGGAGAGTGAAGCCCGCACCGACAGCGAAGGTGCGGTCCAGATCATGAGCGTCCATCAAGCCAAAGGATTGGAGTTCCCGGTGGTTGTGGTGGGCGACGCAGGCTACGCCGGTAGCCGCCAGGGAGATGCGATCCTGCTTGACGACGTATACGGCCTTGTGTTGCGCCGCAAAGGCGACGACGACCGCAAATCCCCCATTTACACCAGAGCAAGCGCCCGCAACGACGACATGGAATCTGCCGAAGTGGCGCGCCTGTTTTACGTTGCCGCTACTCGCGCCCAGGATCTACTGATCCTGAACGGCAACGCCAACGAGCCGAAGGGTGACCAACTCACGGGCAAGGGATGGCTCAAACCCATCCTGCCGGTGCTTGAGATCGAACCGGGACGACTCACGGAATACTCTGAGCTGGGCAACCGTCTCATTGCGGCGCCGGCCAACCTCGCTTCTCTGGATGTGCGGTGCATTCTCTGCGAGCCACAATACGCGTTCACACCAGACGCTGACCCGGCGCCGGGTGCGCCGCACACAGCTTCTTCACAACAACCCGCTGACGAAGTGCCGTTCGACGGCGCCATGCTTGCGTCGCTCAGCCCGGCGCCAACGACAAAGCGCGATGACCAGACTCCTGACCGCGTCTGGCGTGTGGTCCCTGCGCGCACAAGCACCCAGGCGCCGCCGTGGCTGATCGGAAAACTCGTCCACGCCGCGATCGCAGCCTGGCGCTTTCCAACAGAACCGACATTTGATGCCTGGGCAAAGGCCCGATCCCAGGAATACGGGCTGACAGACCAGCCCCGCATCGACCGCGCCATTGCGAAGAGCAAGCTGTTGTTGCGGCGCTTTCTGAACCATACGCTCTATCACGAAATCGCATCCGCTGACCTACGCCTGCACGAGATCCCATATGGCTATGTACGGGATGGCCAGATTGAAGAAGGGCGTATCGACCTGCTATACCGGCGCCGGGATCTGTGGACGGTGGTTGACTTCAAAACCGATCACTTCGGCACCGACGAGGCGGTGAGAGCATGGATCAACCAACGCGGTTATCAAGATCAAGTTGAGCGGTACGCCGCGGCAGTGGCTACGCTGTCCGGCATCTGGCCACAGGTGAAGTTGTGCCTTCTCGACCACAATGGCGTTGTCAGAGTCGAAGAGATGCGCGCCGGAAGTCAGGAATGAAAAGAGAATCGTCAATTGTCAACGGCTAACGATCAATTATCAATGAGATTTCACTGAATAGCGCATTGATAATTGAAAGTTAGCGATGGACAATTGACGATTTCTTTGGCTCTTTCCGCCTGGTTTACCGCCCCTGCGCTCGACGCCTAGCCAGGCGTAGTAACATCGGCCGCCACGGCCTGGGCAATCTCGCCGGATGCCTCATCGCCGACAGTCAGCGTGACCACCTGTGCATTGTAGCCCTGCATGCTGGTAATCAGTTCTTCAGAGGCCTTGTCTTCCACCATCGCCAGAATCGCCGAAGAATTGGGCTTCATCTGCTCGGCCAGTTGCTTGAGGTCGGACGCCGGAATCGCCCGTCCCCCATACTTGCCGGCCAGGCCACCAATCACACCACCCGCGACCGCCCAAATCAACAGACCGGCCGGGCCACCGATCAAGCCCAGCAAACCACCACCGACCACACCGGCCGCCGTACCCCAGCCGCCGTGTCCGGCCTCGTGGACATGCGCCTTGCCCTTTTCATCTACCTCGACAACGGCATTCGCAATGATCTTGTAGCCGGCGGGTTTTGCCGAGGCCTTCAACTCCTTGCTCACGGCGAGCGCCTTCTTCGGATCCGCAAAAACAAACGCGACGATGTTGTACACTGCATTTGCCTGGTCTTTGCTCACGTGAATACTCCTGTTTTGGTGTTGATATGTTGATTGTATGACAAGCGTTTGGTAGCCCGCGTTGCGTGTGGTTTGCTGTGCGTTTGGCACGGTAGTGCACGCTAGATCGGACAGCCCGGGACGCTAGTCCTGACATTGGATATTTAGCCCCACACATCTGCTTCTAGCTTATCGAGATCGGACGACAAATTCCTCTCCCCTGGCGTTGATCTTTGTCTCAACGCCTTGTTGATTTTGCCTTAGCAAGAGGGCTGATCTTACCCTTGGCGCCCAGCTTTGCCATCGGTGCCGGGCGCATCCTCGGCCTGGTAAGCGGCGAGCAGGCGGAGCTCGTCCGTCTTCTTTGGGAAGAAGAACCAGACGAGCAGTGCACCAAGCGCAACCGCGATGATGCCTGCCATACAGGCCCACTGATCACCTGCCAGAAATGACGCTCTTGCGGCCACTGTAATCTGTGAAGCATAATTTGGATACTGTTGTGCAATCGCTTCAGCGCGTGCATAAGATAATTCGAGTTGGCTGCTGACGTTGTTGGTGACTTGCGCCGCCTCCGGTGATGCGGCGATCTTGGCGCCAAACGCGGTGGCATATCCAGCCACAAGCAGTGCACCCAAAATAGATTGCATGATCGCCCCACCCAGGTCACGCTGTAGGTCAGCGGTCGCCGAGGCCATGCCCGCTCGTTTGACAGGGACTGATCCGGTCAACGAGTGTGACGACGGCGTACCCGCCAGCCCAACGCCGGCGCCGATGCAGGAAAAACCGAATGCGATTGGCCAGATGGAGGCGCCTTCTTTCCACCAAAACAGCATGGTGATGAACCCAAGCCCCACAAAGAGAAATCCGGCCAGCAACGTGAACCGGCTGCCGTACGCTTCGATCAGCTTGGCCGACCGTGGCGCTACGAGCAGCATAAACACCGCAGCCGGCACGACTGCCAGGCCAGCCTCCATCGTCGAATAACCCATTACATTTTGCAGGAACTGCTGGGCGATGAACATCGCCCCCATCAAGGCGCCAAAGACGACGATACCGGCGCACGCTGCCACCCAAAAGATCCTGCGCTTTGCCACGTGCAGGTCATAAAGCGGGAACTTCGCCCGCCGCTGCCGGATGAAGAAGAGCGCGCCAACGACAATGGTGACCCCGCTCAGGATCAATACCAGCGTGCCTTGATTTGGCACAGGCGCAAAATTGATCGCCATAATGAGCGATCCCACAAAGATCATCGAGAGGACACCGCCCAGGTTATCTACCGGATCCGTGGTTTCGTTGACATGCGCGGGCACCAGTTTCAGCGCCATGACAAGCGCCACCGCCGCCACCGGCACGATCACCAGAAAGACGGAACCCCAGGCGAAACGCGCGAGCAGCATCCCGGCAAGCAATTGACCCAGCGATTGGATGGCGCCGCCAGAAGCAGCCCACAATGCGATGGCGTGTGTCCGTGGCGCCCCGGACCAGAGCGCAGTGATCAAGGCAAGTGTGGTGGGAAAAGCCATCCCGGCAGCGAATCCACCGACGACGCGTGCCGCAATCAGGATCTGGATCGTGGGCGCAAACCCAGAGATCAGCGCCGCCGGCATCGCCAGGATCATGCCCAAAACCAGCATTCGTTTACGGCCATAGCGATCGCCTAACGCGCCCAGCCAGAGCACAGAGCACGCCAATCCCAACGAATAGCTCACCGCCACCAGGTTGAGCGCCGTCTGCGAAGCATCAAACGCCACGCCGATCGATGGCAGCGCAACATTAGCCATCAAGAGCGGCAGGTTGGCAACCGCGGCCACCGTGATCAACGTGGCGAGCACGAGTCCCGCTCTGGGCGGGGCGGTCACTTCTGTTTTTGGGAAAGCAAGCGCTGCAGTTGCAGCCATCATGACCTCCAACCGATGCCGGCTGTGGTCTGAATTCACACGGCAGGCGGCGAATTCAATATATTCACACACTGTGTCGCTCGCGCGCCCCGGTATGTGAGACTCAACATTGTCTACCATGGGAGGGCGCCACATGGCGTGGAGGGTGGGGTGAAGGTGGTTGGCAACCCGGTCAGGGCGCCTACAACTGCAGTTGAATCGCCACAAAGGGCGAGTGGCGATTCACGCGGATATTGCTGTATTGATTCTGAAGGAAAACCGGCAAAATTTCAAGCCCCCAAAATTAGCGGGGGGTGTATTTCAAATTTTGGGGCGCCTGTCCCTACGGCTCGTCCCGGGCAGATCCAAAAAATCTGAAACACACCCAATCTGCTAACAGGCTATGGGCAGCCAGACGCGCATTGCGCCCGGTTCGCGGTTGTCCCACGCATAATACGGAATGGCACGGAATTGAACTGGCGTCAGCGCAGGTGACTCAGAACGATAGAGTACATCATCCCAGCCATCCATGGTGGCAGCCGCTCCCGCACCCGCGATCGTCACGACACCCCCTAAGAGCACCGGTTCAAAACGCTCGCACAATTCGCTATCGGCAGGCAGGTGCAGATACGGCACCGGCGCGGTACAGTCAACCTGTTCGACGCAGTAGACCAACGGGCCGCGCTGCAGGGCAACGGCGTTGACGTCCTGGCCCACATTGGGATGCGCAACCATGCGCTCGATCGGCATTTCAAGATCAAGCACGACCGAATCGCCATGCTGCCAGTTGCGCACAATCGGCACATAGCCTTGCTCGAGCGCGCCATCCAGCGGCACTGCCTCACCGTTCACCGCCACGCTGGCATTGCGACACCAACCGGGGATACGCACGCGGACACCAAACTCGGCCGCGTGTTCCAATCCAAGCGTAATCGACACGTTCCCATACCACGGATAGCGCGTCTCCTGCCGCACTTCAACGGTCTGGTCGCCCATCGGCAGCTTGGCCGCACCCTGCACGTACAGATGCACCGCAATCTCCTGGTCGTTGGCGGCATAAATGTAGGCGCCCAGTTCAGCCAACAAACGCGCCACATTGGGCGGGCAGCAGGCACAGTCAAACCAGGGCTGGCGGTTGTGACTGCCGTTGCTGGCGAGTGGATTCTCATAGAAAAAGCGCGTGCCGTCCAGGGAGACGCCGCTGATCACGCCGTTGTAGAGGGCCCGCTCCATCGTGTCTGCGTAGCGGCCATCACAGGTGAGCTGCAGCATGCGCTGCATCCAGAAGACCAACCCAATGGAAGCGCAGGTCTCCGCATAGGCGCTCTGATTCGGCAAGTCATAATCGGCGGTGAAACCCTCATTCGCCGCTGAGACGCCAACGCCACCGGTGATATATAGATTGCGCGTGCAGAGATGCCGCCATAGCTGCTCCAGCGGCGTCAGCAGGGTTTCGTCGCCCAATTCGCCCGCAAGGTCCGCCATCGCAGAATACAGATACATGGCGCGAACCGCGTGCCCGACCACCTCGCGCTGCTCACGCACCGGCAGATGCGATTGATTGTATGCATAGCTCTTGAAGTGGAAACGCGCAGGATCCTCATTGCGCGCAAGCGCTTCCTGGTCAAAATAGTGCGGCCGGCGCCCACGTTCGTCGACAAAGTAGCTCGCCAAATCCAGGTACCGTTGTTCGCCCGTGGTGCGATATAGCTTGACTAGCGCCAGTTCGATCTCTTCATGACCACAGTAGCCGTGCTTCTGATCGGCGCTGGGGCCAAACACAGTTGCAATATAGTCCGCATACCGGCTGACCACATCCAACAAATTACGCTTGCCGGTTGCAGCAAAGTGGGCAACGCCGGCCTCGATCAGGTGCCCTGCGCAGTAGAGTTCGTGATTGTCGCGCAGATTGGTCCACCGGTTCTGCGGCTCCACTGAACTGTAGTGCGTGTTGAGATAGCCGTCAGACTGCTGTGACGCGGCCAGCAGCGCAATCACGGCATCGACCAGGGCATCCAGTGCGGGCTCCGGGTGGGTGGTCATGCTGTAGCTGGCTGCTTCGATCCACTTTGCGATGTCGGAGTCCCAGAAGTAATGCGGGATTGGCTGCCCTGGCTGCCATTGCAGCCGCAGCGCATCCACGCGGCCGGTAATGCGGCACTGCTCGTATTCAAGCGGGATCGTCTGCGCCCGATTGGCGCGTTGGCGTGGGGACCAAAATGAGTCGGCAATCGTAACGGCGGTCAACGGGACAGGCTTATACACGCGGCGAACGGCAGCGGACATCATCAGGCTCCAGTGGTTGTGGGTGAAGACGTAACGAGATAATCACCATTGTATCGCAATGGCCGCCAACACGGAAGTTGGGGGGCGAGGGGCGTCATGGCTCTTGCGCAATCAGCGCCTGCGTGCCGCGCCACGTCTCCCCTGGCGCCAGGTGCACCGGCTGCTCAATCACCGCCGCCTCAATGCATAGCATGAATCGGAAGTCACCCGGCGCAAGATCACGCAGGGCAGCGCCACGCTCGGCGCCAGGATTCCACACGACCACGTCGGAGAAGCCGTCCGTCCGCACCTCCGTAATGCGCTCTGGCTCATGAACGAGCAGGCTGGCAGGTGCCGCATAGTAGATGCGATCCACCTCGCCCTGGATGGCGAGCCGTGCCGCCGATTCGACCGACTCAACGCCGCCGGCTGCTGAATCGCGGAAGCGGAGACCCTGGAGACCCTCGACAGTCGCGGCTTCGACGTCATGGACCCGCAGATAGGTGTGGAGGGCAGTCGTAAAGCCAAAGGGCGTTGCCCCGGCATTCGTGACCGCCAGCGTTACGTCGACACGCTGCCCGGCCAGACGCACGGTAAGTTCCGCTACGAATCGACCGGGCCACAGTTCGCGCGTCGCCGCCGAATCAGGCAGACGGAAACTTGCCATTGCATGCCCGCTGACGTCCTGCCCCATCCCAACCAGGTCCCACGTTGTGATGCGGGCAAAGCCATGTTTGGGTAATGAACCAAGACCGGAGAATTGCGGGAAGATCACAGGGATGCCGCCACGGATGGCGGCATCGGCGCGAAATTCCGCCAATTCACTGAGGTAGAGACGCTCTTTGCCCGCGGCTGGCACCCACGAGGTGACATGTGCGCCATGCAGATAGATTTCCGAGCGTGCACCATCGGCAGCTACCAATACCACACGCTGCAATCCACCGATACCGGAGCTTGTGGGTTCGTTCACGTCTGACCTCCTTGTCAGTCAATACGCTCATGCATGACGACGTTTGCGCCGCGGATGCGCAATCACCGGCGAAGTTCACTAAATCTCGGAGTTCGCCTTCAACCAATCCAACACCTCATCCACCTGGCAGAAGGCCAGACCGGTGACCGTATCGGCGGCCCCATAATAAATGGCAATTCGGCCCGTCTCTGCATCCGTCAGGGCAGCACAGGGGAAGGCAACATTGGGCACATCGCCCACGCATTCATAGAGCGTTTGCGGTGACATCAAGTAGGGGCCGCCGCGGTAGATGACCTTCCAAGGTTGATCCAGATCTAGCAACGCCGCACTGTAGCTGTACACAAACCCATTGCACGATGTCAGAACGCCGTGATAGAAGAGGAGCCAACCTTCAGTCGTCTCGATTGGCGTAGGCCCCGCGCCGATCTTGGTGCTTTGCCACCCCCCTTTGGTGCCCATCACCCACCGATGATGCCCCCAATGCTCCATGTCCGGGCTCTCACTGTAAAAAATATCGCCAAACGGTGTATGCCCGTTGTCGCTGGGCCGAGATACCATCGCGTATTTTCCCTGGATGCGCCGCGGGAAGATCACGCCGTTGCGATTGAACGGCAGAAACGCGTTCTCAAGTTGATGAAAGGTTTTGAAGTCGTAAGTATAGCCGACGCCGATGGTCGGCCCGTGGTAGCCGTTGCACCAACTGACGTAGTAACGGTCCTCAAGCCAGGTGACGCGCGGGTCATAGCGGTATTGGAGTTTTGTAATTTCCGGATCGCCGTGCCATTCGATTGGCTGTGGCTCGATCTGCCAATGCATGGCATCGGCGGAGCGCCCTGCATGAATGTTCATGAAGCGACGCTTGTCGTCACAGCGGAAGACACCGGCAAAACCAGCGCCAAACGGCACAACCGCACTGTTGAAAATGCTGTTGGATGTCGGCGTGGCATCGCGCGGAATGATTGGGTTGGCGCTGTACCGCCAGACAACATCGGACAACGTTGCCGGGCGCGCTTCCCACGGGATGTTAGGCAGGGCCTTCCCAACGATCGTCCTGGATGCGGGTGTTGCACTCATGAGAACTATGCTCCTATCGCAAATTTATGAGATGTCTGCGACTGATTCGCGTTCAATCAAGCGGGGTCGCAGCACGGTGGTGACTTGTTCACTGCTGGGATACGCCAACCGGTTCTCCAGCATTTGGACCGCAATTCTCCCCATTGCGATCTTGTCCACGTGCATCGTCGTCAGGGCCGGTATGGCGTGGCGTGCAAGCTCGATATCGTCAAAACCAACGATCGACAACTCGGCTGGCGTCGTGCGCCCCATCGCCTGGGCCGCACGCATTGCGGCAATCGCCGCTTCATCGTTCATCGCGAAGAGCGCGGTGATGTGCGGATGCTTGGTTAAAAGCGAAGTCGTTGCCTCAGCCACATTGCCATACGCAGCATCGACGACGTAAGAGACGGTGACGCCGGCATCACGCAGCGCCTGCAAATACCCAGTGCGGCGCTGGCGCAGACTGGGATAGGCATCACTTCGTCCACCGATCATCCCGATATGGTAGTGACCGTGCGCCAATAGATGCTTGACCGCCATATACGCGCCGCGCACGTTGTCCGACACCACCGCATCATACGGATCCGTATCCGCATACGCGTCGACCAGCACGACGGGCAAGATGCCGCGGCCCAAAATGTGCTCCAACGTCGCATCCACAAAGGCCCCGACGAGCAGTAGCCCATCGATCGTGTCCTCACTTAAGAGGCGTGGGATATCAGTCGGGAGGTTGTCGTCATCCACCGGCAATGTGGCATAGTACAGATTGACCTGCCGGCTGCGGCAAGCATCCTCGATGCCGGCTAGCACCTGGGAATAAATGGGTTAGCCTGCGGCAGTTGGCCGGGGTCGGACTTGATCAGCAAACCAAGGTTATGCAACACCTGGTCGGGTCGTTCACTGGGCATCCCTGTCACCCGCCGCGGCGTCTGATAGCCGAGCCGGGCGGCAACGGCCAAAACACGGCGCCGCGTTTCAACCGGGATGCCAGGCCGGTCGTTCAAGACCATGGACACGGTTGACGGCGAAACATCGCTCTCACGGGCAATATCGGCGAGCCGCACTTTCATCGGGAAGCCCCAAGACAGGAATTTGTAAGGCACTTCAGCCAACAAACTCGAACTTTAGTAAATTTTACTAAAACCCACCATACTTGTCAAGTAGGTGCAGGAGACGCCTGTGGTAGAATGCAGGTATGCTCCCCCCCTTTGCTTTTCCCTACTATCGTGACTTGGAGGAAACCATGCCAACGCCTGCACAGACCCTGCTTATCGATAAGTTGCAGCGCTTGCCAACTCAGCTCGAACATCTCACCGCGGCAATGACAGACGCAGAGTTGACAGGCCATTTCATGATCGGCGAGTGGTCGGTGGCGCAAAACGTCCATCACCTCGCCGACTCGCACATGAACAGCTACATCCGCTGCAAACTCATCGCCACCGAACAACAGCCAACGCTCAAACCATACGACCAGGATGCGTGGGCCGCCCTCCCCGATGCCGGCAACCAAGACGTCGCCACTTCGCTTGCCATCCTCCGCGGGCTGCACGCAAGGTGGGTGAGCTTCTTCACCGAACTCGACGAAACCGGTTCGCTGCGTACGGGTTACCATCCTGAAGCGGGCGTTGTCACGCTCGACGATCAATTGCAGTTGTATGCACACCACGGCGCAGCGCACATCGACCAGATCCGGCGCACCATTGCGGCGCTACCCAAAGACGCCTACCACCAAGACGGAACTGCTCGTCCGGATCGACCGCGAATGGGAACGCCTGAACCGGCTTGTACTGTACTACACCCCCACCCAGTGGGAGGCACCCATTGCGAGCGGCTGGTCACCCAAACAGCATATTGGTCACATTTCAGCTTGGGAACAGTGGCTGGTGGGGCACCACCTGCGCGGTGAACCGGGTCACCTGGCGTTGGGACTCGCCGATGACCCCGCATTTTCTGCCCATGATTTGGATCGCATCAACGAGTTGATTGCAGATCACGCGAGCACTCAACCAATCGAGACTGTGCTTGAGGAATCCCGCGCGACACACCAGACCACCCGGGATATCATCGCCGCCATGTCATGGGATGAAATCATGAATTTACTATACGAAGACGGCCCAATGGGCCGGCCACGCCTTGACTGGATCCTGGGCAATACAGCCGAACATTACCTGGAACATTGGCAGTGGCTCCCGGTCGTTTAGGCCCAACGGTGGCGCCGGCTCACGTTTGCTATACGAACCTAAAAGCCCCTATTGACAATAATTGTGGATTTCGCTATTGTTCATGCTGGAGTGTTTGCAAAGGCAATCGTTCAGACTTCTTCGTTCAACAGCGCAGGTGGAACTCTTCCGGAGGAATTATGAAGTACGTCTATGAGTTTATTGGCACCTTTTTCCTTGTGCTGACGGTCGGGATGGTGATCGTCGGCCCAGATGCCGCGCCGCCAGGCTTTGCCCCGCTCGCCATCGGCACGGTCTTCGCCGTCATGATCTTCGACAGAGGCTACTATTCCGGTGGTCACCTCAACCCGGCCGTCTCGCTGGCCGTCGCCGTCCGCGGCAAAATCCCCTATAGCACGATGGTCATCTACTGGGTGGCGCAGATCGTTGCGGGCGCCGTCGCTGCGTACCTCGTGCTTTGGCTGAAGGGCGCAAATGCTGAGATTCCGACCGTTGACCTGAATGCAGTCATGATGCAGGCGCTTGTGGCAGAATTCCTGTTTACCTTCGCCCTGTGCTTCATGGTGCTCAACGTCGCCACTGCCAAGGGGACCGCCAACAACTCCTTCTACGGTTGGGCAATCGGCTTCACCGTGCTCGCCGGCGCCTATGCCGTCGGTACCATTTCTGGTGGCGCCTTCAACCCAGCCGTTGCCGTTGGCCTGACGGTGATGAACATCAGCTCCTGGGTCAACATCTGGATCTATCTGGTTGCCCAGTTGCTGGCAGCCGTCGTCGCCGCCTTCGTCTTCAAGGCCGCCAATCCGGAAGACAAATAAGCCAGGGCACGAGGCACCACGCCTATTGACAAAAATCATCAACCGTTAATCATCAATTCATAGTGATAGAAACACCTATATTCTTCATTAAAAATTGACGATTAATGGTTGATGATTCGCTATTTATTCCCGTTGACCTGACTGATTCCTGCTAGTGCACACGCTCCCTGATCCCCAACGCCAATTCCGCCTCTTCCCGCGTCGCATAGATATCCGGCGCGACGCCCCGCTTTGACAGCGCATCCCCCAGTTTCAGCCGCAAAAACGCATTGGTCGTATACCGTGTGATCCGGCTGTACCAGCGCTCCGCCAATTCCTCCAGCAGCGCCGAGTATTCATCGGTCAGATCTGAGTTGATGGCAAAATTGTCATAGTTGACCACCGCATTCACCTTGCGCCCAATCGGACCCACCACGCGCGAAACGGTCTCACGGATGCTCCGAATATCATCCACCGTCCGGATGGTGAGACCTTCAAAGTCCACAAAAACCGTGTCACGCTCTTTGTCGTAGCTGTACCGTGCATCGAGCGGCGTGCGGAACAGCCCCTCTCTGATCCCGACCAGTTCAGGCCAGAAGATGCGCCAGTCCATCCTGCGCACGCGGTGCATCACCGGGCGAAAAGCCATATGCGCCAGTACATCGCGCTCCAGGTCCATGCCAGGCGCCAACTCCACCAATTCCATGCCGGCCTCAGTCAACTGAAACACCGCACGCTCCGTAACGTAGAGGACGGGCTGGCGCCGGCGCACTGCATACTCGCCACTGAATGTGATCTGTTCAACAGCCTGGATGAACTTATCGGTCGCCCCCTCCTGTAGGATCGCCAACTGCCCATTCTCAACCGCGACGGCGAGACCGCCCGTTGTAAAGGTTCCGATAAAGACGACGGCTTTGGCGTTCTGGCTGATGTCAATGAACCCACCTGCCCCCACCAGCTTTGCACCATACCGGCTCACATTCACGTTGCCGCGGGCGTCAACTTGCGCCATACCCAAAACCGCGATGTCCAGCCCGCCCCCGTCATAGAAGTCAAACTGCGCCGGGTGGTCAATGATCGCAGCCGTGTTCGTCCCCGCACCAAAGTTAAGCCCACCCGCCGGAATGCCGCCGATCACCCCCGGCTCCGTGGTGAGGGTCATATACTCAAAGATCTTTTCCTCTGCAGCAATGCTGGCCACCCCCTCGGGCATGCCGATGCCAAGGTTCACCACGCTATTGGCTTTCAGCTCGAATGCCGCACGTCGCGCCATGATCTTACGCTCGTCAAGCGGCAGGACCGGCAAGCCCGGTAGCGGAGTGCGCAGTTCGCCCGCCAACGCCGGATCGTACGCCACTGCAAAAGTCTGCGGGTGATTTTCAGGACGGGCGACCACGACACAGTCGACAAGAATGCCAGGTACTTTCACCTGTTTGGGCGCCAGCGTGCCCCGTTCAGCCAGCCGTTCCACCTGGACGATGACCAGTCCTCCCGAATTACGCGCCGCCATCGCCAGCGCCTGCGTTTCGAGCGTGAGCGCCTCGTGTTCCATCGTGATGTTGCCGTCCAAATCGGCAGTCGTGCCGCGCAGAATGGCCACATCGATCGGGAAAGTCCGGTAGGCGAGATACTCCTGACCGTCAAACGCAATCAGCTCGACCAGGTCGTCGTGCGTGATGGCGTTCAACTTACCTCCGCCCAGGCGCGGATCGGCAAAGGTCCCCAATCCGACACTGGTGATGGTCCGTGGCCGATGCGCGGCAATGTCGCGGAAGAGGTGGGTCATTACCCCCGCCGGCAGATTGTACGCCTCGATCTCATCATTGAGGGCAAGCTGCTGTAGTTTCGGGGCCAGCCCCCAGTGTCCACCAATGACCCTGCGCACCAAACCAGGATGGGCCAGATGGTTGAGACCGCGCTCCTTGCCATCTCCCTGACCTGCCGCATACACCAGGGTAAGTCCGGTGGGATGTCCCACCGTCAGAAAACGTTGCTCGAGGGCAATGGCCACTTCTTCGGCAAAGCCGATGCCCACAAAGCCACCGGTTGCAACCGTATCGTTGTCGCGGATGATGCGCACGGCATCCTCAACTGAAACAACCTTGTCGCGCCGCGCATGCGCCGAAGAAAGGGTGGCAATGGAACTCTGGAATGGGTGATTGGTCTCCGCCATCTTGTCGCCTCCTGAGGATACAGATACCACTATACGGCAGCAATGCCCCATCCAACAGTGACGCATTCAGGCACTTCCGGGGTATAATGTCACCTTTAGCAACAGGATGCGATCTACCAGACGGCAACCTGGAAGCAAACTAGGATTGTCTGGTGCGTTTCTGATTGAGCAACGCCGGATTTTTTGTCGGAAAGATGGATTCCATGCCATGGATACGAATACGTTAGTGCAAGAAAAGATCGAGCGGACCCCTGCGCCGCTGCAGGCGATCATCGAGGAGTTCAGAGCCGCACCACCGCGAGAACGGCTCGAGTACCTGCTCGAATTTGCGTTGAGCCTGCCATCGCTGCCAACTCGTTTCGAAGACGAGCGCGACAAGATGGAGCAGGTGCACGAGTGCCAGACGCCGGTCTTCCTCGTCACCGAAATCAAAGACAATCAGGTGCACTTCTACCTGGATATTCCGCTCGAGTCACCGACCGTGCGTGGGTACGGCGCGATCCTGGTTGAAGGTTACGACGGCGCCACCCCGGAGCAGGTCCTGACGGCGCCAGATGACATCTACGCGCTGCTGGGGCTGCCTGAAGTGATCACACCACAACGGGTGCGCGGTCTCCATGCGCTGATGCTGTATATGAAACGTCAAGTCGCCAGGCACACAGGGTAGGATGTTCTGCCGGCCCATAAACGATGCAGAAAGCGAAAAGATTAGGATCTTATGACAGTCATTACCATTGGACTACTCATTGCCGGTCTTGTCCTGCTCGTAGTGGGTGCGGAAGCGCTGGTGCGCGGCGCAAGTCGCCTTGCCGCGGCGCTCGGCATTGCGCCGCTCGTTATTGGGCTTACAATTGTGGCCTTTGGCACCAGCTCGCCAGAACTCGCGGTCAGCATCTCATCGACGGTCGGGGGATCGCCGGACATCGCCGTGGGCAACGTGGTGGGCAGCAACATCTTCAATATACTCTTTATCCTGGGTCTGTCCGCCCTGATCACGCCGCTGATCGTCGCACAACAGTTGGTGCGCCTTGACGTGCCCATCATGATTGGCGTCAGCGTCCTTGTCTTGCTGGCGGGGCTGAACGGCGCCATCGAGCGTTGGGAAGGTGCGCTGCTCTTTACCGGCATCCTTGCCTACACAGGTTTCCTGATCTGGCAAAGTCGCCGCGAAACCAAGGCGATCAAAGACGAATACGCCCAGGAGTACGCGGCAAAAGATGCGCGCTCCCCCCGCACGCTGGTCATCAACTCGCTGCTAGCCGTGGCCGGGCTTGCGCTACTCGTGCTTGGTTCACGCTGGTTTGTCGATGGGGCAACTCAGATAGCGCGCGCGTTTGGGGTCAGCGAACTCATCATCGGCCTGACGTTGGTTGCTGCCGGCACCTCGCTACCTGAGGTAGCGACCTCGGTCATCGCCGCATTGCGTGGGGAGCGCGACATTGCGGTCGGCAATGTGGTGGGGAGCAACCTCTTCAATCTGCTGGCGGTGCTGGGCCTCACAGCCGTAGTGGCACCCGACGGCGGGCTCCGGGTTTCGCCCGGCATGCTCGACATCGACATTCCTTTTATGATTGCCGTCGCGGTCGCCTGTCTACCGATCTTCTTTACGGGCCATGTAATTGCCCGCTGGGAAGCTGCCATCTTCCTTGCCTACTACGTGGCCTACACCGTTTTCCTCTTCTTGACCGCCACCAACCATGACAGCCTCGCGCTGTTCCAAACCTTCATGCTCTGGTTCGTCGCACCGCTGACCCTGGTCACTCTGGTTCTCGCCGTGGTGCGAGAGTTAAGAAGCAGAACACCCCAGACGACGTCTTGACTCGTTACGCAGTGCGTCGTCTCGCTGGTAGCGACACATGAGCGCAGGCCACGCTAGATCATGGCCTGCGCTTGTGCGATCCAACTGGCATAATCGGGTTTGGCGCCGGATCTTGGGCTACAGATCTGCGCTAGTTGCGCCGGTGTCATCGCCGCCAGCGCCCGGTAGGTGCGCACGCCAGCCTCATAAAGACGCTGTTCATACACCTTACCAATTCCTTTGATGGGCTCAAAGTCGTCGGGCGTCTCACCTGCCCAGATCACCCCCACACTATCCGTCGCGTCGGCTAGCCGGCGCGCATCAAGCCTGACCGCCGGCAAATCGACCGCGGCCTGATCGGCGTCACCGAGTTCCAGCACATCGACAAATTCAGCGTCAGAGAGATGCGCCAGTTCCCAATAGCTGCCAATCCCCGCCCGGTAGAGACGCTGCTCGTAGACCGTGCCAATCCCCGCCACACTGGCCAGGTCTTGCGGGGCGGGCGACAACAGGGGTGTTCGGGAGGCGCCGATGGCAGCATCCGCCGCCGCCGCCTTGAATGGCGGCATATGGGCGATCGTGCGTCCGAGGCTCAGCAGTTCCGGCGCTTTCGTTTGCCAATTGCTCGCACCTTCCAAAGCAATGCGGAGTTGCTCCACCTCGCGGCTCCGCTCCTGTAGTTCGGCCTGAGTTCGTTGCAGTTTGCGTTTCAGTTTGACCACTTCGTCCGCTATGCTCGAAGGCGTTGGCGCGACGATAGGCGCACTGCGTGTCCCTTCACTATCGCCGCGGGCTGCCTCCGCAGAAAGTAGAAGGCGGTCGATGCTGCACCGATCACTGCACCACTGAGAAAGGCAAGTCCAACGCCCATAGAGGTGTCCTTTCGTTTTGATTAGCCTGCCAACTGCAAGAAGCGCCCATAGGCGTCATCCCACGCCTGCTGATCGCGCGGTTCAAAGACTTCCTGCGCAACCGACGCAGCAATGGCAGCACGCCCCTCTTCCAAACTTGAAAGATGACCTGTCGCAATCGCCTGCACCATCATCAGCCCCAATGCGGCAGCCTCCGCCGGGCCACTGACCACGGTGCGCTGCGTCGAATCGGCCACAAACTGATTCAACAGACGATTCTGGCTACCCCCCCCCATGATGCGGATGGTCTTGATCCGCGGGCCGGGAACACCATCGGCACTCGTCAGCACCTCTTCCAACGCCTCGACCACCCCCCGATAACGGAGGGCAAGACTCTCCAGGCAACACCGCACGACCTCGCCCACCGTGTCAGGCTCAGGTTGCCCGGTCTTGCGGCAGTAGTTCCGGATGGTCTCAGGCATGGCCGATGGCGCCAGGAAGTCGTGCGCATCCGGGTTCACCAGGCTGCGGAAAGGTGGTGCACTCTCCGCCTGTTGGAGCATGGCCGGCCAGGTGATCTCCATGCCTTCGCGCTCCCAGTAGCGCCTTGACTCTTGCAGCAGCCAGAGTCCGGTGGCGTTCTTCAGCATGCGAATGGTGCCACCCACGCCACCTTCATTGGTGAAGTTATGGTCCAGCGCAGTCTGCGTGATGATCGGCTTGCGTGTCTCGACGCCGATCAGGCTCCAGGTGCCGCTGCTGATATACATACTGTGGGCATCCAGCCCAGGCACACCGGCCACTGCGCTGGCCGTATCATGGCTGGCGCCGGCAATCACCGGCAATTCGCCACGGATGCCGACCTCTTGCAAGATCGGCGGGAGCAACGGACCGACAATCGTGCCCGGCTGCACGATTTGTGGCAGAATCTCGGTGGGAATGTCCAGTTTCTTCAGTAACTCAACCGCCCACTGGCCGTCCGCAGCACGGAGCATCTGCGTCGTTGAGGCAATCGTATACTCGGCAATCCGCTCACCCGTCATCCAGTAGTGAAATAGATCCGGGGTGCCAGCGCATGCTGTACAGTTGGAACAGGGTGTTCAGTTGCATGATCTGCAACCCCGTAATCCGGGCAATTTCGGCGCGCGGGACCACGGCGAAAGCTTGCTCCAAAACCCCATTGGTGCGTGGATCGCGGTAGTGCGCCGGATTGCCGAGTAGGCGACCGCGCTCATCCAGCAGCGCATAATCACACCCCCAGGTGTCGATCGCAATGCCTGACGGGCTTTCGGCATGCTGCGCGGCGTAACGCATCAAACCGTTCTTGATCTCGGTCCAGAGCCCCAGCGCGTCCGTATACATGTTGCCAAGGATCGTGACTGGGCCATTCGGAAAGCGATGAATCTCTTGAAGCTTGAAACCGGCGCCATCCCACTGCCCCAACAACAGCCTCCCGTTGGATGCGCCCAGGTCCACCGCAAGAAACTTCACGGTCGCCGCCATGGTTGCCAACCTTTCTCGTACTTTCTTCTGGAATGACTACACTCAATTAAGTGCTCGCCGCTAGACTACACCAGTTCCGTCTTGATGTTGGAGCCGCGGAGTGCAGTGCGCTGCTCTTCCGTGAGCGCACTATCGGCAATGAGCAGATCAATCTCTTCAGGCAACAGCGACGTCGCCACGTAGGTCTGGCCAAATTTCGAATGGTCAATCAGGGCGACTTTCTGAACCGCCGTCTCCGCCATTGCGCGCTTCATTTGGGCTTCGCGCAAATCCGATTCCATCATGCCTTGCACGACTGTGAAGCCCCGGCAACTTAGGAACGCAATATCAACGTGAATGCGACGCAGCAATTTCGGGCTTAGGGTATCCACAAGACTGCTCGTGCGCCGTCGCAGAATCCCTCCCACGACAATCGTCGTCACATCCGGGGCAAAACTAAGTTCGAGCGCCGCGTACAAGCCGGTGGTGACGACGGTCAGGTTCTGCATATCGCGCAGCAAACGCGTCATCTGAAACGCAGTGGTGCTGCCGTCGAGAAAGATGGTCGCCCCCGGGCGAATCAGTTCGACGGCATGCGCCGCAACGCGGCGTTTCTCATCGAGACAGATCTGCTGGCGTGCAGCGAAACGAAGCTCCAACTGGCCGCGGCCGGAAACCACCGCACCGCCGCGTACCCGCGTCAGATAGCCCGTCTCCTCTAGTTGCTGCAGATCTTTGCGGGTCGTGACTTCTGACACCCCCAACTTGTGGCTGAGTTCAGTGACCGAGACTTCGTCCTGTTCTCGCAAGACATCGATAATCCGGCCGCGGCGTTCCTCGCTGCTGAGCGCCGACCCATCTACATCTTCGCGAATACCAGTGTCAAACGAAATCAAGGGCGCATTTTCGCCCATGGTGCGTTCTCCGTCGCTTCAATCAGCGGACATCGCTCGGTGAGCCACTGATGTAACCAGTCACGCCGGGAAGATAAGGCTACTTACCTGATTTCGGCGCTCAGCGTCTGGTTCTTCAGGCAGCCACAGTTGATTCAAAAAATCGGCAGTCTCCGCGCCTGGGATCTCGAGCCAGTCAATCGCCGCAGCCGCGCCTAATGCATAACGCCAGGGCTCGCCCCCGACATCAAGCGACACACGCATCGCACCGATCAACCGATCCTGCCACCCCAGTTTGCGGACAGGATCACGCCCGACACGCGCCACCGTATCGCGCACATAGGGATTCACCATGCGGGTCACGAGATCTGCCGCATAGGCGTGAAAACCAGCAGGCGTGAACAGTGGGTCAACCCCGGCGTAGCGATGACAGAGCGCCGCCCCGCTTTCGTTCGACATCGCATCCGTCACCAATGTGAGAATATCGGGCCGTGCTGTAAGTTGATCGATGCGAACGAAGCCAAGCGAATGAGCCAGGTAGCCGGCCAATGCGTGGCCCGCATTATGCCCATAAAGCTTCGCATCCGCAAAGGGCGCCAGATCGGGCTTCTCAACGAACGTCTCCAGCCCGCGCGCAAACGTGTCCCACGCCGGATCAAGCGACGCGGACATTGCCCCGCCGGCGGGACGTTGCACCTGCGTGATCAAGATGCGGTTGAACGACTCCACAAGGAACGTGCGATTGAAGCCCGGAGCAATCGGGGCAAGATCAGCGCTTTCAGCCGGGGCGCCGCTCATTTTACCGATAATGGTGTCGAGGAACTGTACGCGGCGTAAGATGCCGGCATGGGCGGCTCCAGGCGCCAGCGCAAGAACCGCGTCCTCCAGGATTTCCGCTGCCCGGGTATTGTTTTCCGCCGTATAGATCACGGCCACCGGTCCCTCACCCGCCGCCTTACGCACCAGTCCTTCTGCCAGGAGCGCGGCAATGGCATCCGCGCCGCCGGTGGTGTAGTGATCCACACTGGGCACAGCGGTCGCCATTTCGCTCGCTTCGACGATGGCGTCTACGATCAGTTGGCGGGCGCTGGGCGCTTGCGGACGGTAGATTTCAACTGGCCCCACGGTCAATGATTCAATGTGGTCGGCAAAGCCAATATTGATCGTGAATGCGTTCGCCTGTGCGACCGCATTCACCACCTCCGGCACGATTTCAACAACCACCAGCCTTTCGAACTGGTGCGAACGAAAGGCCTCAGTGAGGAACAAACCAGCCTGGATGGCGCCAAAGCCAAATCCGACAAACGTGCGGCTCATCGCATCTCCTGACCGCCGGTGACATTGATGGCCTGCCCCGTCATATAGCTTGATTGGTCTGAGGCAAGAAAGACCACGACATTCGTAACATCTTCATAGGTGCAGCCGCGCTTCATCGGCACCTGGTCGATGTAGCGCTGCCGCACTTCTTCTTCGGTGATGCCCCAGCGCTTTGCATATTGGCCATAGAGTTCATTCATCCAGAGGGGTGAATCCAACAGATTGCCCGGGCAGACCGAGTTGACCCGAATGCCGTGCTCCGCAAGTTCCAGCGCGATGCTTTGCGTCAACCCGATGCCCCCAAACTTCGACGCGGCATACGCGCTGTTCCGGGAACTACCCTTCTTGCCGGACTTCGAGTTGATCTGAACGATAACGCCGCGCTGCAGGGGTTTCATCACGCGCGCGGCGTGCTTTGCCGTCAGAAAGTAACCCGTGAGGTTGACATCAATCACCGTTTTCCACTCGGCGAGCGGTATTTCATCCACCGGACCGGAACGTACGATACCGGCGTTTGCGACGACAATGTCAACCCGACCGAACGTCGCCACCGTCTCGTCCACAAGACGTTGGACCTGGGCCTCATCGGTAACGTTCACAACCGCGGCGCGCGCCTGCCGATCCGTTTCATCGGCGATCGCCTGGGCCAATGCCTCCGCCGCCTCGATTTTCACGTCAGCGATCACAACGTGCGCCCCTTCGTGCGCCAGGCGCCGGCTGATGGCAGCGCCTAGACCTTGTGCTCCGCCGGTGACAATGGCAATACGATCGGTCAACAGTCCCATCGTCTACTCTCACATTCTTGTTAGCAGGCAATGCCTGCATTATGCGTCCTGAACCGAATGCGCGGCTACACCATCTGCCGCAACAACTCCTCTTCGGCCTCTTTCGTCCACATCCCATCTTTGTCGAGCCGCGCATACACCGCCGGCAGCACCTGCTTCAGATCGGCCAGCGGCGTCAACGGCAGCGGGCGGTTCAGGTTTGGATAAATCACGACTTTGCCGGCAAAGCGCCCTTCGGCCACAGCGTGCAAACCCGCGTCCACACCCTCCAGTCCTGCGATCGCAGCCACGGAACGGTTGGTTGGCAGTTGGTGGCTCTCGACCAGGTCCCGCATATGCCGCAAGTCGTCGATCGAAGAGCCGCTTGTGCCCGTATAGCGGATCCCACGCTTCGCCACATCATTCAAGTCGATTTTTGCTTGCGTACCCGCGCCAATCCCGCAAACACATTGATGACGCCCTCATCGGCTGTCAGTCCAGACGCCTGCTCGATCGCTTCGATCGTGGGCGCCATGATCACGACATCATCGTAGCCCCGCTGGCTCGTCTCGATGCGCTTGCGATCAAAAAAGGATTTGTCATCCGGATATTCGTCACGGGACATATAGATCACTTCGACACCCGCATCGCGTGCCTGGCGGTCAAATTGCTGCTGCACGGCCTTCATGCGCGTGGTATGTAGATTACTTGCAATGATCTTGCGCGGCTTGTCTGGCATGGAGAGCGCCCGTAAGAAGTGCATCTGGCCCATGGGACCGGCCGCACCCAACACCCACGTCACGCCGCCCGGCTTGAGTTGGGTGCGTACAGGTGTGTAAGCCACCGACAGATCCGGCTCGTCAGTGCCCACCACCAGCAGGTGGTCATAGTGCATCCGCCCGATGTCGACCGACACCGCACGCGGAAGCGGTGCGCTCTCTACGAGATTGAAGATCCCCCCATTGGCAAGTCGCCCAAAGACGCGCTCGCACAGATCGGCATCGCCCTGCAAGACAACGATATCGTCGTAACGCATCGTGCCGTCATCCCCATTCTTGACTTCGACACCCGCCGCGTTGGCCCACCGGCGCACCTGTGCGGCAGATTCGGCATCGGTCACGTCGAGTACCACGGTTTGTGGGCGCCAGTCCACCGCCTTGCCCAGCTGAATCCCGGCGCCGTTGCCGATCAGCCACACCGTGCCACCCTCCAGCCAATGCGTGCGGTATTCGACCGTGTAAGACGCCTCCACGCACGCCCACGGCTCGCACAGGGCGACCTCGGCGTAGCCATCTTCCGGCTTGATTGGGATCAGGTAGTTGCCGCCATCGCTGTTGAGCACGCGCTGGTCGACGACGCTGTACCGCGAGAAACCGCCCTGGATTTCGTAGCCGTACGCATAGCTCTTGCCGCCGATGTAAATGTCGGCCTGCACAATAAAGCGGTCACCCGGCTTGTATTGATCCTTCAGACTCGCGCCCGCTTCAACGATGGTCAGACTCACCTCATGGCCCAGCACCACCGGCTGCTCGCGCATCTTGCGATAGATGCGTGGGTGCTTCTCACCGGTGCGAATCACCTTGATATCCGAAAAGCAGATGCCCACGGCATCGTGCCGCACCAGCAGTTCGTCCGGACCAGGTGTGGGCATCGGTGCATCGATTGGCCCACCGTTCACCCCAAGATTTTCAAAGCCGGCGCCAAAGAGCGGCCAAAGGCGATTCTCCTCAGGGCGTGGCTCCGTGACCTGCCGGTACTCTTCTAAGATATTCGGATTGTCAGCCATTTTCTCTTCCATTCCTCTTGAAATTAATTGAGGGCGGCCAGTACGTCATCAGGCGTCATGGCCGGATTGATGCGCAACAACGCCGGCCAGCCGGCCAGCCCCGGCTCGACCCGTTTGCCCACCGCCGTGAAGAAAGCATTGCGCGCGGCACGCGACGGCAGATACGCTTGCGCCCATGCACTCTGATACCCAAGCCCCCAAGCCCGCTGCAAACGCGTATGCCCGTAGACAAAATGGGCCCCATCCATAAACGCAGACCGGACACTGGCTAGCGCCGGTGCGTCAAAGTCATCGACAATCTTCTGGCCGAAACTATTCATTTCGGTGCCGACATTGAGCGGCAGATCCAGCGCCTGCGCCAATGCCACCACCTCATAGAGCTTGCGCTGCTTATACGCCGCCTGTGCCGGGTCGGCAATGTTCCAGTTCCGATCGGGCACGATGTTCAGCGCCACCACCCCTTGCGCACGAGCAGCGTCAGCAATTCTTCCATGGCCTCTTCGCCCGCGGTCGTGCCATCCAGCCACGCCGCACAGGGGAGCGCGCCACACGCAACCGCCAGCGCGTTGAGTTTCTCGACCGACGGGAAACTGGTGTGGTCAGGCTGCACATAGCCTGGTCCCCCACGCTTCATTAACTTACTCCGGAGGGTATTCTGGAACGCAGGGCTGTCCGCCATGAGCCGTTCCACAGCCGCCCGCTCCATCCCGAACTTAGTGGCCCAGAAGGCCGCGGGATCGGATATCTCGCGATTGGCAACAGCGATGTAGGCGGTCACAATGTGGCGCTCCGTGGCGTTGCCACCCGGTGTCAGCGGCAACACGTCATGATCGTAGTCCACGGCCACCGGATCCAGATAGGCATTGACACGGGCAATCAACGCCCGGTTCCGTTCAGCGGACTGGTCACGAAGTTCACGGAGAATCAGTCGCCCCGCTTCAGGCGCCCAATTCGATGTGAACCCGATGCCCATATGGTACAGGACGCCCGGCTCACCAGGGGAATTGATCTCGCGTGGCAAATTCTGGGACAAAAACACGCGACTCAATCCCTGCACTGCCCCGCACACCCAGCAGGTCGCAAGCATCCAAGAACTCATCCACTGCATCCAACACATCAAAATCGACGATCCCGGCCAACTTGATGCCGTGCTGCCGCGCCACCCACGCCACCGCGGCCGGCGAATAGCCAAACGCGTTAAACGAGAAAAAGGTGTGGCAGTGCAAGTTGGCCGCTTCAGCCGCCGGCGGTGCAGTGGGATGCATTTCCAACAACCCGCGCAGCGCCGCATCTCGATTTGAGCGATCAAAGTCATTGAGTGCCTGCTCCAGAATGAGCTCGGCGTTTTCGGTTACGATCATGGTTTTTGCGCCTATCTGGGGATATTCGAAAGCCTTTCAAAAGTACGGACAGAATGTAACATACCCGCAGGGGATTGGCAAGCGCCGCACACGCCTCCGCTGGCGCCATCACCCGGTATAATGCAGACAATCGATTGCGTTCGCTTTGCGAAACTGTTGCGCAGATGCTATGCTTTTCAACATGTGCGCATCCTATATTCTCGCCCATGACCTTGGCACTTCCGGCAACAAAGCCACGCTCTTCGACGGTGACGGTCACCTAGTGGATAGCGCGTTCATGGCTTATCCGACCGACTTCCCGCGCCCGAATTGGGCCGAGCAAGATCCAACTCATTGGTGGGAGGCTGTGTGCAGCACCAGCCGGCAATTGCTGGCGCACACCGGCATCAACGCGGAGGAGATCGCAGCCGTCGGCTTCAGCGGCATGATGATGGGCTGTCTGCCGGTCGACGCACAAGGGTCGCCGCTGCGCAGTTGCATCATCTGGGCCG
>JADJPH010000007.1 GCA_016713335.1 Candidatus Fredericiella danica
GCGTGGCTCTGTTTTCACGTGCGTGGCTCTGATTGGCTGTGCGGCGGGAGCAGGGATCTTTGTGCGTTTATTCCTTCATCCATCGCCGGTGATAGAATGACCCTGTCACGTATTGCGTATCACGTATCTGGTAGAACGCAGCACGTAACATGCAACACGAGATACGCAACACGCAACACGAGATACGCCATGACCACACCCATGCGCCAGCAATATCTGTCGATCAAGAGCCAACACCCGGATTGCATCCTGCTCTTCCGGCTCGGTGACTTCTATGAGACCTTCGACGACGATGCCAAGACCGTGGCACGGGTCTGTGATGTGGTGCTGACCAGCCGCCCCGTGGGCAATGACCAGCGCGTGCCACTGGCCGGCGTCCCCTACCATGCCGTTGATTTTTACATCGCCAAATTGGTCGAAGCCGGCTACCGCGTGGCGATCGCCGAACAGGTAACGGAACCGGGCAAAGGTCTCGTCGAGCGCGAGGTGCGCCGTGTCGTCACCAAAGGCACCGTTGTCGAACCGCGCATGCTCGATGAACGGCGCAACAACTACCTATTGACGGTGGCCTTTGGCGGCCGCGGCACTGTCGCCGGGCTCGCCTATTGCGACATCACCACCGGCGAATTCGCCGCCACCCAGATTGCAGGCGCCACGCAAACGGAGGTCGAGCAGCGGATCGGTGAGGAACTGAGCCGGCTCCAGCCGAGCGAACTTATCGCCATCGACTGGGAGCCGTTGCAGTCAAGCATCCATACGCTGTTGGCGGTCCTGAATCCGGTCTTCTCGCGAGTCGACGCCTGGCAGACAGAGCCGGAGACCGCCGCAGCCACCTTGAAACGTCATTTTGCGGTTAGCACACTGGATGGGTTCGGTCTGCACAACAAGCCCGAAGCCGTCCGCGCCTCAGCAGCGATTCTCGCTTACCTGCAACAGATGCAACCTGGTGCGCTTGCCCTCCTGGCGCGCATCCACACATACGTGCTGGGCGAGTTCATGACGCTCGACGAAGCGACGCGGCGCAACCTGGAATTGACCGAAACTATGCGTGGGGGCGAAATCAAGGGCAGCCTGCTTGGCGTCCTTGACGACACACTGACCCCCATGGGCAGTCGCCTCATGCGCCGCTGGATCAACCAGCCGCTGCTCGACGTTGACAGTATCTCCCACCGTCTCGACTCCGTGCAGCGCTTTTTCGACGACACCCTGCTGCGCCTCGACGTACGCCAGGTGCTGCGCAACATCGGCGACCTGGAGCGCTGGACCAACCGTGTGATCCAGGGCGTCGCCATCCCGCGCGATCTGGTAGGCATGCGCGAGTCGCTGAGGAGGATGGGGGAATTGGACGCGAGTTTGAATGCAGACAAAGAGACAAAGAGACGAAGAGACAAAGAGACGAAGAGACAAAGAGACAAAGAGACAAGGAGACGAGGGGCGCACAGATGATGGGTCTCCTGGTCTCCCAGTCTCCCCAGTCTCCCGGTCTCCCGGTCTCCCAGTCTCCCGGTCTCCCGGTCTCCCAGTCTCCCGTCTCCCAGTCTCCCTTGTCTGCTCCGATGTTCTCGCGCTTCTTGAATCCGCGCTCGCGGATGATCCGCCGGCGACGCTCGCAACGCCCGGTATCTTCCGGCCCGGCTTTGACGCGGAGTTGGACGGGCTGGTCGAACGGTCTCGGCACGCCAAGGATTGGATTGCGAATCTGGAGGCGACTGAACGGCAGCGCCTCGACATCAAGAGCCTGAAGGTCGGCTACAACAAGGTCTTTGGCTACTATATCGAGGTCACCAACACCCCGCGGCCCAAGACACCCCCCGAATACATCCGCAAGCAGACTATCGCCAACGGCGAACGGTATATCACACCGGAACTCAAAGAGTACGAGACGCTTGTGCTCAACGCCGACGAACGCCGGCTGGAAATTGAGCAGGCGCTCTTCAAAGAAGTCTGCCTCCAGATCGCTGCCCACGGTGCGCGGCTGCTCCAACTTGCCAACACCATGGCGGAAATTGACGTCTTTACGGCCCTGGCGGAGGTGGCGCTGATGCGGCGCTATGTACGCCCTGTGGTGGACGATGGTCCCACCATCGAAATCGTGGCCGGGCGCCATCCGGTGGTCGAATTGACATTAACGGACGAGCCGTTTGTGCCGAACGACACCCGGCTACTGCCAGAGACGGCCGTGCAGATCATCACCGGCCCAAACATGAGCGGCAAGAGCACCTACCTGCGCCAGACGGCGTTGATCACCCTGCTGGCGCAAATCGGCAGTTTTGTACCGACGGATCGCGCCCACATCGGCGTCGTGGATCGCATCTTCACCCGGCTTGGGGCCAGCGACGAAATCCATCGCGGGCAATCGACCTTTATGGTGGAGATGGTGGAGACTGCCAACATCCTCAACCATGCCACGCGGCGCAGCCTGCTGGTGCTAGACGAGATTGGGCGCGGTACCAGTACATATGACGGTCTCGCGATCGCGTGGGCCGTGATAGAATATATTCATAACCACCCTGAACTGCGTGCGAAAACGCTCTTTGCGACCGACTATCACGAACTCACCGACCTCGCGGAGCGGCTGCCGCACGTCGTCAATTACAACGTGGCGGTCGACGACAGTGGTGGCGGCGAGGACGTCATCTTCCTCCGCCGGATCATCCCAGGTCGTGCCGACCGTTCCTATGGTGTGCATGTGGCGCGATTGGCAGGGCTGCCCGGTCCCGTCGTGAATCGCGCCGAGGAAATTCTGCAAGACCTTGAGCGGAGCGGCGCCGCCGGTCCACGGCGTATGGCGGAGGTGGATTCTAAACGTGGCAAGCCGGCCGCCCGCCAGGTCACCCTGTTCGCTGAAACCCATCCTGCTGTAGAAGCGCTGCGCGCGATCGACGTCAATGCCCTGACGCCTCTCGACGCACTCAACCGGCTGTACGAGTTGCAGAAGCTATCTAAATAACGCAGAAATCGAACTGATGGGAGGAAGCAATGAAGCTTGTCTTTCGAATTATGCTCGCAGCCACGACTCTGTTCGTGTTCAGCACAACTGCGGCTCTTGCACAGGATCAGACTCCGACGGTCACACCCGCGGCCGTCGTGACCGCAAGCGGAATTCTTTGGCAGACGCCGGGCGCCTATCAAGTCGACATCACGATTTCAACGCCGTCAGGCGAGGTGCTCCATCGCCAGTTTGCGCCGGGCGCCCAGGTTCAGTTTGACTTGTTGGGATCCGATGGTCAGCCGCTGCCCGACGGTAGCTACGCCTATGAAATTCGTGCGTCGGCCATTGGCCGCGCACCTGTCGTTAGCGGGAGCGATGATGGGCGCACCGGCGCCACCGGCGCCGTTTCGGATGCGACCGTTTCTCCGCTGCCGTTTGCGCAGACCGGCGCCTTTGCGGTTCAGGGCGGCGCCATCCTGCTGCCGGGCATGTCTACCGAGAGTGATGGGGACGACAACGGAGAAATCCGCCCCTATGACCAGGTCGTTGCGGACGATATGATTGTGCAGTCCAGCCTGTGCGTTGGCTTTGATTGTATCAACGGTGAATCCTTTGGCTTTGACACGATCCGGCTAAAAGAGAACAACTTGCGCATCGCCTTTGATGACACCAGTGCCACCGCGGGGTTTGCTGCCAATGATTGGGCACTGGAGGCGAATGACTCTGCCAGCGGCGGCGCCAATCGTTTCAGCTTGGTGGACGTAACCGGCTCGAAAACCCCGGTGACGGTCGAGGCCGGAGCCCCGACAGCCTCGCTCTATGTGGATGATGGCGGGCGGGTGGGGTTCGGCACCTCGATCCCCGTGCTCGATCTTCACGTCGTATCTAACAATACCCCAGCTATGCGCCTTGAGCAGGATGCCTCCGCAGGCTGGACTCCGCAGACGTGGGATGTTGCGGGCAACGAAGCGAACTTCTTTGTTCGCGACCTCACGAATGGGTCAAGACTGCCATTCCGCATCCGGCCAGGTGCGCCGACCAGCAGCATCGACATTGCGGCGTCCGGCAAGGTCGGCATCGGGAACGCAGCACCATCGGCCGCATTGCACGTGCAACGGAGCGACGGGAGTGCGCAGACGCTGATTGAGGAGACTTCTGCGATCACGCAGGCACGCACGCTGCTGAACTTGAAGAACAATGGCGCGCCGCGTGAGCAGTTTACAAACAGCAGCACCGGACGATCCTGGGAAGTGGGACCTGCCTCAGACGACGCCTTTGTCATCTCATTGATGGGCACGGGCGGCTACGAATTCGTCGTCTTCCGCGACGGTCGCGTGCGGGCTGGGCCAGGTGGGATAGCCAATATGCTCCTTGATGCGGTCGGCAACCTCAAGATCAAGGGCACGCTCACACAGAATACGTTGGCGTATGCGACTCAGCAGTTGCAGGCCGGCGATTCGCAGGCTTTGCTACATCCGGTGCTCAGCGTGACGGTCCTGCGCTATGGCAACATGTATGATGTGGCTTCGGTGGAAGGCGAAGGGGCGGAGGCGAAGAACGTAGCTGTGCAGCGCATGATCCCGCAGCCGGCGGCATTCTATACTGCCTTTGGGCTTGGCGCGGACGATGGTAGCCTTGCCCCGATGGACGTCGCTACTGTAGCGTTGGCGGGTGTGCAGGCGGAAGCACAAGCCAATGCGGTGTTGCGCGCAGAGAACGAGCAACTGCGTGCAGAACTGGTGAAGCTGAAGGCACGACTCGCTGCAATTGAGACGGCGCTGGGCATCGCAACGCCCGAAACGCCGGATACTGCGGCATCGGTGTATATGCCAAACATGATTCGCTAGCTATCCAGCGCGGCGCACGGTGTCGATGAAGCCGGCCAATTGTCCAGTCTCTGCATCGTGCGCCGTATACGAGAGCAGCAAACCCTGTAGACCATTCCGGAGAGAAGACGATGCCCAGAGGGACTGCCTTGACCGATGGCCAAATCCAGTACGCGCTCAACGAGTTACCCGGCTGGTCAGTTGAGGCCGGCAAGCTACACCGCGAATTCAAGTTCAAGAACTTTGTCGAGGCCTTTGGCTTTATGAGTATGGTGGCGCTCGAAGCCGAGCGGCTCGACCATCATCCCGAATGGTCAAACGTCTACAATCGCGTGATCATCGATCTCGTCACCCATAGCCTTGGCAATGTGATCAGTAATCTTGATGTGGAGTTGGCGAAGAGAATCGACAGTCTTGCATGATGGACCCGATCACCCTCAACTCTATCGTCACCGTTTCGCCGGCGTTGCCGAGGAGATGGGCGTGACGCTCCGGCGCACGGCCTATTCCCCCAACATCAAGGAACGGCTCGATTTTTCATGCGCGGTCTTTGACGGCAGCGGTCGCCTGATCGCACAGGCTGCCCATATCCCGGTGCATCTTGGCGCCATGCCGGCGAGCGTGCAGACCGCGCTGGCGCAGATCCCCGCCTGGGAGAATGGCGATATCGTCATCGTGAACGATCCCCTTTGCCGGGGGCAACCATCTGCCGGACATCACCATGATCGCCCCCGTGATGATCGACGGTGCGCCCCATTTCTTTGTAGCGTCACGCGCCCATCATGCCGACGTCGGGGGCATGGCCCCCGGTTCGCTCCCGCTCTCGACCGAAATCTACCAGGAAGGGATCATCATCCCGCCGCTGAAACTCTACCGCGCCGGTGCAGTGAACGAAGACCTGCTGCGGCTGATTCTGCGCAACGTGCGCACGCCCGAAGAACGCGGCGGCGACCTTGCCGCGCAGCGTGCGGCGGCGGCAGTCGGCGCACGGCGTCTGCGTGAACTGGTCGCAACGCATGGATTGGCCGAGGTCGAAGCCTATGCGGGCCACCTCTGCGACTACAGCGAGCGCATCACGCGCGCCGCGATCCGCGCCTGGCCGGATGGGGTCCATTCATTTGCGGATGTCCTAGAGATGGCCACGGGCGACCGGTTGACATTGGCAAAGATCGCCGTGACCGCCACGATTGCGGGCGACAGCGTGACCTTTGATTTTGCCGGCACGGACCCAATCCTGGCCAGTTCGCTCAATGCCGTCATCGCAATCACGCAGTCGGCCTGCTACTATGTCGTCCGCTGTCTGATCGAGGACAACGTCCCCATGAATGCCGGCTGCTTTGCCCCGGTTCGGGTCTTGGCCCCCGAGGGCACGTTGGTCAATGCCCGCCCACAGGCGGCAGTGGCGGCTGGCAACGTCGAGACTTCGCAGCGGATCGTCGATGTCGTGCTCGGGGCGTTGGCGCCTGCGCTGCCGGATCAGATTCCCGCCGCAAGCCAGGGCACAATGAACAACCTGCTGGTCGGCGGGCAGCGGCTGGATGGCTCACATTACACCTACTATGAGACGATCGGCGGCGGCATGGGGGCAAGTAAATCCGCACCCGGCATGAGTGGTGTTCAAGTGCACATGACGAACACATTGAATACGCCCGTCGAGGCGTTGGAAATAGCGTTCCCATTCCGCATCGTCCGCTATGCCCTGCGGACGGGCAGTGGCGGCAGGGGCAAACACCCAGGCGGCGACGGTATCGTGCGTGAATATCATCTGCTTGCGCCCGCCACCGTCACCATGCAGAGCGAACGGCGCACTGTGCGACCGTGGGGTCTTGCCGGCGGAGAAGCCGGGCAACCCGGCCGCAACGTGCTCCTGCGGCCCGGCTCTGAACCTCAACTGCTCCCCTCCAAATTCACCCTACAACTCCAGGATGGCGATCATCTGGATGTAGAGACGCCCGGCGGCGGTGGGTGGGGCGCCCCAGAGCAATCCAGACCCTGATTGCGCCTCCCGTTTCACGCCATGCCCGCCCGGTGTTACAATCCCAGCGAGCGCGACTCATTGACCCTATTCTCGCCGCGCCGCATGGAGGACAGCCCCACGTGCAATCAACGCGATTTCGGGTGGTAACGGGACTCATTATCCTGGCCCTATTGGCTGCGCTTGCCGCTGCCGTCATCTGGACCGCCCAGAACACCCCATCTGTCGTGGCGCTGCCGACGCCGGCGCCCAGCCCAACGCCTAGCCCGACACCCACGGCGACCAGTGCGCCGCAAGCGATGCCGGACACTGAGATTCAAGTGGACTCCGGCGGGTTTGCCTTTCAACCACCTGCGGGCTATACCGTCAATCTCGCCGGCGCTGACGTGGTGCTCACGAGTCGGGGTGCGCAGCGTGCGGAGGCGATTACCGTCACCCTACGCAGCGGCGCGCCGGCAATGTTTGGCTTTGCAGCACGGAATCTTGAGGATGCAGCCGCGGCCTTGTTGGCTCAAGTCGAAAAGGAGACCGGTCTCCGGCCGCAGGGCGAAGCCGTACAGATGAAGGTGGGTAGCGCGGATGCGCTTCGCATGACGTTTGAGGAGCCGGGTGGCGCACCCGCAGGCTTGCTGGTTGTCGCTGCGCCCACGGCAGATCGGTTTTTCGTGCTGGAGGGACGGGGTGCATTGACGCCGCCGGTGTTGGCGGAACTTGGGGAACTGCTCGCCGGCATTCGCTTCTTTGCGCCGAGCGTTGCCGCCAATCCGGGCGTCGCGGCTACCCCTGCGCCAACCGCTACGGTACGCGCAGTGCAGACTCCCGTTGTGGCTGCCACCCCACGCCCTGCGGTGGCAGGCGCAACCGTGACCACCACCACAGGGATGGCATCTCTCCAGCACTCACCGGGACGGTGCCGTGACGGACGCAACCTGTGTCGGCAACCATACCCCCGCTTGGCGCAGTGACGCCGTGGACCGATGCCAGCATGATGAATGACCTGGTCGTTGTCAGCAATACCGTCTGGGCCGCCACCGGTGGCGGCGCGCTGGCGCAGACCCGAGGCAGCGCACTGCCCGTCAAATTCACGACGGTCAATGGCTTGAGCGCGAATGCACTGACCGCGGTCGCCAATTGCTCGTTGCCGGGGCTGGGGATCGTATTTGGCAGCGGTGCGGGTCTGCAAATTGCCGACCCGCGCACAGGCCGCTGGCAGACATGGACGCCGGCCAACAGTGGGATGAAGGCGCAAGATGTTTCGGCACTCTACTGCGACACTGAAAACCAGTTTCTGGTGATTGGCTATGCGGAGCATGGCATCGATATCTACGATGTTGCCGCTGACAGATGGCGACATATGGATCGCAGCAGTGGGTTGGCGGCAAACGATGTCAAACGCCTGGCAGTTGCCGGCGATCGTGACGCAATTTGGGTGGTGTCGAGCGATGGGGTAACCGTGGCGGCGGGTCCGGATTCCGATTTCTACACGCCGGACAACAGTCCACTGACCAGCACGCGCGTCGGTGCCGTGGCAGTTGACGCAGCCGGCAATGCCTGGCTTGGCGGCGAAGGGGTGCTCTATCGTGTTGACGGCGAGCGCTGGGATGTTTATGACGCACAGGCGGTCAACGGCGACTTTCCAACCCGTTTGATTGCGGGTATTGCGCCCGACGGCGACGGCACGCTCTGGCTCGGCTCCATCGATGCCGAGATCTGCCACTTTGATCCTGACCAGCAGCGGTGTGTGGACTTCTTCCGGAATGCATCTGGGATGGCCCAGGGTCCGGTCACAAATCTTGTCCTGGCGGCGCCAGACCAACCCTATTATTCGACGGACGGGAATGGCTACAGCACCTATGATGGGCGCCTGTGGCGTACTTTCTCTGTCCCAGGCCAGGAGATACGCGGCAACCGCATCAAGGCGCTTGCCCTGGACGATGACCAGGCCCTTTGGATCGCCACCGACGCGGGTGTGCAACGATTGGTGGGCGGTAAAGCGACTGTCTTTGATGCCGAGAACAGCGGCATCACGCCGTTTGCCGTGCGTACGCTGCAGGCGGGCGCCGGTGGTGGTATGTGGGTCGGCGGTTCACAGGGCGCCAGCTTCTTTGACGGCACAGAATGGGCGAACTTCACGGGGGCAGACGGGCTGGCGGGCGACACCGTGCAGGCAATTGCCAACGATGATCAGAATCGCACGTGGTTTGGCACCGATCAGGGCATCAGCGTCTGGAACGGCGATCTGTTTTTCAATATCACGAGTGACCTGGGCCTCCCAAGCGGCAACATTCGTGCGTTGGTGGCGGCTGGTCCGGTGATGTGGATCGGCTCCCAGGGCGGTGGGCTCTATAAGTTCGACAACGGCCAACTCCAGGTGTTCAACAAGCGGAATGTTGGCTTGCCCAGCGATACCGTGACTGCGCTTGCTATCGACGAACAGGGTGACCTGTGGATCGGCACGGATCGCGGCGTCGCCAGTTTTGACGGGCGACGGTGGCGCCGATTGCTGCGATCTCACCGACGCTCATCACGTCCATCGTGGCCGGCGTCGATCGCGTTTGGGTGGGGACGGCGGACGAGGGTGTGTACGTTTCTGATGGCAACAATTGGAATCAATACAGGACCGGTGAGGGTCTCCCTTCCGATCATGTAACCGCAATCGCTGCGCTCGATGACACGGCGTGGATCGGCGGCCAAGAAGGCGGCATGATTCGCGTCGAACGATAGATCGGTGCAGCTAGCAAGGAGGATGCAGAGATGGAAATTCGCGCACGCAAAGGGTTGACGTTTGATGATGTACTCCTCATCCCAAAGCGTTCATCGGTGACTTCCCGGCAAGACGTCAACACCTCTTCCTGGTTGACGGCACGCATCCCCCTTAGTATTCCGATTCTAAGCGCCAACATGGACACCGTGACGGAGGCGGCCATGGCGATCGCGATGGCGCAATCCGGCGGCATCGGCATCTTACACCGGTTTATGAGTGTCGACCAGCAGGTGCGCCAGGTGAAGAAGGTCAAGCGGGCGCAAGGTTTCATGGTGGATAACCCCTATACCGTCTCCGCAGGGGCGACCATCGCCGAGGCGGAAGAAATGATGGACCAACACGACGTCGGTGGGCTGGTCGTCATCAATGGGGACAATCGCCTGGTCGGGCTGATTACGCGGCGCGACATTCTGCTGGCGCCGGAGGAAATGCGGACCGTGCAGGATGTGATGACCCCGGCCGCACAGGTGATCAGCGTCGGCCCGTCGGTGACGTCGGGCGAAGCCCGCTCCATCCTCTACCAACATCGCCTTGAGAAATTGCCGGTCGTCAGCCAGGAAGGCAGCGTCATTGGCTTGATCACATCGCGTGATGTGGCCAAAGTGGAACATGCGTCGCGTGCTGCTGTAGATGACAAAGGGCGTCTCCACGTGGGTGCGGCGATCGGGGTCGGGGAAAAAGAACTGGGCCGCGCCGAAGCGCTGCTTGCGGCCGGTGCGGACGTGCTTGTGCTTGATATCGCCCATGGTCACGCCGATCATTGTATCGAGATGGTCAAGCAGATCCGCCGGCGCTTTTCCCAAGCGCAGATCGTGGCGGGCAATGTGGCCACGCGACAAGGGGCGCGGGACCTGGCAGAAGCCGGCGCCGACGCGATCAAAGTCGGGATCGGACCTGGATCAATCTGCACCACACGCATTGTCACCGGCTTTGGCGTGCCACAGCTAACGGCAATCATGGACAGTGCGGCTGGGGTCAATGACTCGGGGCGTAGCCTGCCCATCATTGCGGATGGCGGCATCAAGACTTCGGGCGATATGGTCAGGCGCTGGCCGCCGGCGCCCATACAGTCATGATTGGGAGCCTCTTTGCCGGGTGTGAGGAAGCGCCGGGATCACCTGTGATCCGGGACGGGCAGAAGGTCAAGGTGGTGCGCGGCATGGCATCACTCGGCGCAGCGATTGGACGGCGTGTGGCAGAACGCAGCCAGGACGAAAGCGCCGAAGACCCGGAGGATTGGGACAAGGTGGTGCCGGAGGGCGTGGAGGCGGTTGTGCCTTATCGCGGGCACGTGGGCGAAATCCTGTATCAACTCGTTGGGGGGCTGCGATCTGGTCTTTCCTATGGGGGCCCGCACCATTGAGGAACTCCAGACGAATGCAGAGTTTATCGAGATCACTGCAGCCGGCGCCCGCGAAAGCGGATCCCACGATGTCAGCAGGATATAGCACGGCGATGACGTAATTGGGGTTTGGAAATTATGTGCGGTTGCCGCATACTATATACATAACTAGTTTCCTCAACCCTCATAGCGTGTAGAATAGTCAAGGTCCCCACAATAGAAACAAAACATCGCGAGTGATTGCGATTTCGATGAGGAGCGATCTCGTGAACGACAAGACCAGTGCATCAGAGCCAGTGGAACCCGAACCTGTTGCTGCACAGCCGGCGCCGGAGATGGCAACCCCACCCAAGCCCCCCGTCAACAAGTCGACGGTCGCAATCGATCAAATTGACGCGATTGTTGGCGGATATCATGGCGCGCCCTTCGATGTCCTCGGCCCACATGTGACCCAAGTCAAGGGCAAGGACACCTTCGTGATCCGTGCGTTCCGGCCACTGGACGAAAAGGTCCTTGTCCTGGACATCGCCACCGGCAAGCGCACCGAGATGGAAATGGTCCATCCGGGCGGCTTCTTCGAAGCGGTATTTAGCCGCCGCAAAGTGCCCTTTGCCTACCGGTTGATTGTTGAAGACGGCGAGGGCCACGACTACGAGTTGGAGGATCCCTATCGCTTCACCGATTGGCTGCTGACCGACTTCGACATCTATCTGCACGGAGAGGGCACCTTTGTCAACAGTTACGAGAAATTCGGCGCACATTTCCGCGATGTGGACGGCGTGCGCGGCGTAACTTTTGCGGTGTGGGCGCCAAACGCGCTGCGCGTCAGCGTGATTGGGCCGTTCAATGCCTGGGATGATCGCGTCTCCGTGATGCAGCAGCGTAACGAAAATTCGGGCATCTGGGAGATCTTCCTGCCGAATCTGCCCGAAGGGGTCCATTACAAGTATTCGATCAAATCAAAACTCATGGGGTATCAGGTTGACAAGGCCGATCCCTACGGTTTCTATGCTGAGATGCGCCCCACGACTGACTCGCGCGTCTGGGATATCAATAAGTATGCGTGGGGTGACAGCGAGTGGATGGCGCAGCGCAAAGAATTACAGGCGCCGGATCGGCCGATCAATATCTACGAAGTGCATTTGGGCAGTTGGATGCGCGTCCCCGACACCAACGGCTTCCTATCCTATCGCGATCTGGCGGTGAGACTGGTCGAGTACGTCAAGGAAATAGGTTTCACCCATATCGAACTGCTGCCCATCACCGAGCACCCGTTTGATGGTTCCTGGGGCTATCAGGTGACCGGCTACTATGCGCCGACGAGTCGCTTCGGTTCACCAGACGATTTCATGTTCTTCATGGATCACTGCCACCAGAATGGAATTGGCGTCATTCTGGACTGGGTGCCGGCGCACTTCCCGCGCGATGCCCATGGTCTCGGGTTCTTTGACGGCACCCACCTTTATGAGCACTCAGACCCACGTCAGGGTGAACACCGGGATTGGGGCACGAAGATCTTCAACTATGGCCGTAATGAAGTCTGCAACTTTCTGCTGAGCAACGCGGTCTTCTGGTGCAAGCAATATCACATGGATGGCCTGCGCGTCGACGCGGTTGCGTCCTTGCTCTATTTGGACTATAGCCGCAAGGCCGGCGAATGGGTGCCCAACAAATACGGCGGCCGCGAAAACCTGGATGCCATCGACTTTATCCGGCGCTTCAACGAGTTGGTCCACGAAGAGGCGCCCGGCGCCATTACGATTGCCGAGGAGAGCACCTCGTGGCCAATGGTCTCGCGGCCCACATACATGGGCGGTCTGGGGTTTGATTTCAAATGGAATATGGGGTGGATGCACGACATGCTCTCCTACATGGAGAAAGACCCCATTTACCGGCGCTATCACCAGAACCAGGTTACCTTCAGCCTGATTTATGCGTTCCACGAGAACTTCATCCTGCCCTTCTCTCATGATGAGGTCGTGCATCTGAAACGATCCATGGTGGATAAGATGCCGGGTGACGTGTGGCAGAAGTACGCCAACCTGCGGGCACTCTACACCTACATGTACGGTCACCCAGGGAAGAAGTTGCTCTTCATGGGCAGTGAATTCGGCCAGTGGTCGGAATGGAGTGAAGCTCGCTCGCTCGACTGGCACCTGCTCCAATGGGAAGACCACCAGAAGATGCAGCGCTTCGTGCGCGATCTCAGCCGGCTGTATGCTTACGAACCGGCGCTCTACGAGGTGGATGGCAGTTGGGAAGGATTCCAGTGGATCGACTTCGCCGATGCGGACTCATCCATCATCAGCTTCCTGCGCCGCGGCAAAGATCCGGCCGATGTCATGGTCTTCGTCTGCAATTTCACGCCGGTGTCCAGGCAGGGCTACCGGGTTGGCCTGCCGGCGGAAGGTTTCTTTGCCGAGACATTGAACAGTGACTGGGAGCTTTACGGCGGTAGTGGCGTGAATAACAATGGAGGCGTTTGGGCGGAACTGTTACCGTGGCAGAGTTGCCAATATTCGGCAACCATCAATGTGCCGCCGCTCGGCTGCGTTGTGCTCAAACTGCAGCGCTAACGCTCTGTTTCTTTTCGAAGACCAAAGACAAGTCGACGGAACTGTCGTGGCTGTCCTGGGTGTCCTGGCCGATGACTTCACCGGCGCCTGCGATACAGGTGTTCAGTTTGCACGCGCCGGTATGCGGACGCGTATGGTCATGTCCAGTGCGATGGCGTTGAAACGCTTTGGCATTGATGTGGTCGCGTATTCCACTGAGACGCGCAATCTAGAGTCAAACGATGCCTATCGCCGCGTACGTGATGCGGCAGCGTTCTTGAGTCGAAACCAGATCGACATCGTTTTCAAGAAGATCGATTCGACGCTGCGCGGTCCGGTTGCGGCTGAGCTGGATGGTGCGCTCGATGAAAGCGGCTTCCACCTTGCCGTCGTCTGCCCTGCTTTCCCCGCAAATCGCCGCACGCTGCAGGACGGCATCCTCTTTGTCGATGGCAAACCACTGGAGTCCGTCACCCACGCACCACGGCCGCCTCCATCTCCCCAGCCTGTTGGCTGCCGGAAGCACACATCAAATCCACGATTTGAAACTTGACCGCGTCCGTGCGGGTGCGCCGCAACTGGCGGCGTTGTTCAAGAATCTGACCGGACCACAGGGCAATGTCGTTGTCTGCGATGCAGAAACCGAGGCGGATCTAGCTGCCATCGTGGACGCGGCGACATCCGTCGAAGAAAAGGTGCTACTGGTCGGTTCGGCTGGGTTGGCAATGCCCTATGCGATGCGTGCCGGCGTGCGCAGACGCCGTGCCGTGATCGTAGTCTCCGGCACGATAAGCGCTGTTACCCAGGCACAGTTGGCACGCCTGCCCGCGGACTGCAACCGCATCATCGTCGACCCGCAGATGGCCGTTGAACGCGGCCAACGCTGGCGGCGTTGGCTGGGGGTGGTGGCCAGTGCACCATTGGCGGAGGCCGCATCCCCGATCTATGTGGTGACCGTCGGGCCACGGGTCATTGAAGCCGCACACGACACGTCCTTGCGCATTGCGTCCGCCCTAGGCGAGGTGACCGAAGTGCTGTTGCGCACGATCAACTGCGACGGGATGATCGTTTCGGGCGGTGAGACCGCCAACGCCGTCATGGCGCAACTGCGCGCCGAGGGGATCGACCTCACCGAGGAATTGCTGCCCGGGATTCCAACCGGGTTGGTGGTCGCCGGCCCCTATGCCGGGATGCGGATCGTCACCAAGGCGGGCGGTTTTGGCGAGATTGATGCGCTGGTCAAGGCGATCGCTTACTTGCGCGGGGAAAGGGAAGCATCATGACCGCAAACACACTACCGATCCTCGCTTTGACGATGGGGGACGCCGCCGGCGTGGGTCCGGAGATCATCGTCAAGGCATTGGGGCGCGCCGATGTGCGTGGCTGGTGCCGCCCATTGGTGGTAGGCGATGCCGCCATCCTGCGCGACAACCTGCGCTTCTGGAACGGGCCGAATGCACCCAGGTTGGTCCAGGTTGACGCGCCTGACGCAGTGGGTGTCGATCCCGACGCGATATACCTGTTCCAACCCGGCGCACCTCTCGCCGGCATCGTTCCGGGCCAACTCTCTGCCGAAGCCGGCCGGGGTGCGGTTGAGTTTGTGATGGCAGCGATCAAACTTGCCGAGCGCGGGCAGGTGGCCGGCATCGTCACCGCGCCGCTGAACAAAGAGGCAATGCATCGCGCTGGATATTCTTACCCAGGCCACACGGAATTACTCGCCGAGCAGTTTGGCGTTTCCACTTACTCACTCGTGCTGGCCGCGCGTGGCCAGTTTGTCTTTCACGTGACAACGCATGTATCGCTGCGCGACGCCATCGACCTGATCACCTTCGAGCGCGTCCTTGGTCAAATCCGGCTGGCGCACTTCCTGGCGCAAGCGCTCGACCAACCGGAGGCCACGATTGCCGTTGCGGGGTTAAATCCGCATGCGGGCGAAGGCGGGCTGTTCGGGCGTGAAGAGATCGAGATCATTGGTCCCGCGGTGGTACAGGCGCAGCAAGAGGGGATCCCTGCGGTGGGGCCTTTGCCGGCCGATGTGCTCTTCCCCCGCGCGGCGGCGGGTCGCTACAAGTTTGTGATTGCGCTCTACCACGACCAGGGCCACGTGGTGTTCAAGACGCTTTTCTTTGACGAAGGCGTCAACGTGACCGTGGGTCTCCCGGTGATACGAACCTCAGTGGACCACGGCACGGCCTTCGACATCGCCGGGCATGGCATCGCCCGTGAGGAGAGCCTCGTCGAAGCCATCAAGTTGGCCGCGCGGCTCGGCCCGAAGTGGGGGCAGATCTGTGCAAAGGCCAACCTGACGCTGTAGCGCCCTCTGTGACAGGAAAGTGAAAGGCACACCTTACTATCCACATGCTAGAATGCCCTTACGCAACCCGTTGATCGACGAACCGTAAGGATTAGCATGCAACATCCAGTGCGCACACTCTTCTTGTCCATCTGCCTGCCAGTGCTCGTCCTTGTGACACTGGTGCTCCCTGTCGCTGCTGCCGGCGGAGGGCTGGTTTCCGGCAAGGTGTTCCTGGACGCCAATCGCAATTTGCAGGCCGAACCAGCCGAGATCGCAATCTCAGGCGCCACCGTACACGTGCGTTCGATTGATCGCCCCACGAACATCTATACGGTCACAGCGGACGCCAACGGTGATTACCTGGTGCGCGACCTGCGTTACGGGAAGTACGAAGTATGGGTCGAGGTCAGTGCTGGGTATGAATCGATCATGCTGACGACATCGCTCGGCGAGGCCAACGGCGCCGTCGCCCTAGATCTGCCCGTGCAGGAGATTCTGGCGACCCCCGACCCGGCGGCAGCGCCGGACCTCTTCATGCCGGCGCTGTTCGGGTAGCTCAGGCCAGGGTCACTTCCGCTTAAAGCGCGACTTCAAGTTATCCCAGCGCCCCGTCCGCAACTCCTCGGCGGGGATCTCCACTGCGTCCGGCGCAGTGAAGAGGATGTTGAGCCGGTCCCCCTCATATTTGGCGCCCGCAATTTCCAGTTTGGCGAGACCGGTGGGCAGCGCAAGATTCCGCTTCCAATTCCCGATACGCACAATCAACTCGTCAAAGACGCTGCGGTGAAGGTTGATTTCCGCGCGTTCCACCAGCGGCAGCGGGATGCTCAGCACATATTGGCCGTCGCGGCGGAAGATCTCCTGTGATTTTCCTGCATAGAATTTCTGCGTCGGGTCACCGTGACCACCCTTGACCGGGTGGTGCCCAAACACCGTGTTCGCCATGCGCCGCAGCATGTCGACGCCCGTGACTTCCTGGTCAAAGAGCGGAATTTCAAAGATCGGCAGCGGCTGAAAACATTCGTGGACCAATTCCAGGTTGGCCGCCTGTGCAGTCTTCCACGTATCAAAGTAGTGATCGGACAGGTCGCGCGGAAAGACACGGTTGCAGACAACAGCATCGACGGAATAGCCGTACAGATTGAGGTAGGTGTACGCGCGCTGCGCTTCTTTCACCACCATTTTTTCGGGGTTCAGCACAACCCGCATGCTGCTGATATCGCTATCGCTCAGCAGTTGGCTCATCCGTTCCAGGTGCTCGACCAGGTCCTCGATGCTGTCGAACATGTCCTCATCGGGCAGCGGCATGTCGGTCATCCGGCGCACGACGGGCCGCGCCATCAAGATCGTCTTGCGCTGGAAGGGAAAGATCTTTTCGATATACCAGCGCGCCATGTCGGGAAAGCTCAACAGTTGCAAGGTTGAACCGGTCGGCGCGGCATCGATGATGATGACATCGTAGTCACCGCTGTCCGCCAGCGCCGTGATCTGCATCAGGCTGGCCAATTCTTCCATGCCGGGCAGCACCGCAGTCTCTTCGGCCACCAGTTTATCCATCCCCTGCCAGGCAAAGAGCGCGTTGAGATAGTTGAGCACCGTGCCCCAATACGCATCCATCTGGCTCAACAGATCGATTTCCTGGCCCCAGAGGTTCGGTTGGAGCTGGACCAACTGGTTGCCGATCTTGCGGTCAAAACTGTCGCCCAGACTGTGGGCCGGATCTGTGCTGAGCACGGCGGTGCGATAGCCGAGTTCAGCGCAGCGGACGGCGGTCGCCGCACTCACGCTGGTCTTCCCCACGCCGCCTTTGCCCGTATAGAGTAGTATGCGCATACCTTTGTTTGTCCTTACCATTTGCTAAAGTCTGGCGCGAGTATAGCATAGCGTGTCCCGCCGCACCGCACGGAAGCCTCCATTGCGCTATAATCCATCCATGCGTGTGGTCATGGTGAGTAAGGCGTTGGTGGTGGGCGCCTATCAACGAAAAGCGGAAGAACTGGCGCGGCTCGGGGTCGAGTTGACCGTGTTTGCACCGCCGGTGTGGCGGGATCGACGCGGTGAACAGCGGCTCGAATACACCCACACCCAGGGGTATATGCTACGCGAACTCCCGATGTGCTTCACCGGCAACTACCACCTCCACTACTATCCGTCACTGGATCGCGAGTTGGCGCAGTTGCAGCCGGACGTATTGCACATGGACGAGGAGCCGTACAATCTTGCGACGTGGCTGGGCTTGCGCAGTGCACAGCGCCGGCAGATCGCCGCCACCTTTTTTACCTGGCAGAATCTAGCGCGCAACTACCCGCCGCCGTTTGCCCAACTGGAACGCGCCAACTATCGCTACGCGCCACTTGCCATTGCCGGCAATCAGGATGCGCAAACCGTGCTGCGCCACAAGGGCTATACGGGTGAGATTGCGGTGATTCCCCAGTTCGGGGTGGACCCGGAGATATTTCAGCCCGGTGGCGCCCGAACCGGCTCGGCGCAATCGACGCTGCGCATCGGCTATGCCGGGGGGCTGGTGCCGGAAAAGGGTGTCGATCTCTTGCTCCAGGCGTGCGCCGGCCTGCAGGGCGCCTGGCACTTGACGCTTGCCGGTGCAGGTGCTGAGCAAGGCAACCTGGCGGAATTGGCCGGCCAACTGGGAATTGCCGATCACATCCGGTTTGCCGGACGCGTCACCAGCAGCGCCATGCCCGCCTTCTATCAGGGGTTGGATGCACTCGTCCTCCCCAGCCGCACGCTACCCAACTGGAAAGAGCAATTTGGCCGCGTGCTGATCGAGGCGATGGCTTGCGGCGTCCCGGTTGTAGGGAGCGACAGCGGCGAGGTTCCGCATGTCATCGACAAGGCAGGGCTTGTCTTCCCAGAAGGAGATGTGCAGGCCCTGCGGGGCGCGCTGCAGTCGCTGCTAGAGAGTCACGGGTTGCAGCAGCAGCTTGGCGAGGCGGGGCGCAGCCGTGTCCTGGCCAACTACACCATGCGCCAGATTGCACAGCAGACCCTGATCGTCTACGAGAAGCTTGCCGGCAGGCAGGCAAACCGGAAGAACGGGCAATAACCCATGCGTATCGTCATCAATGCCCAACTGCTCAGCGACGCAGAGAGCTATCGCGGCGCGGGCGTCAGCAATTACGCCCGTAGACTGTTGAGCGCGCTCGGTGAACTGCTATTGGAACGCCACAGCACACATCGGCTCTCGGCCTATGTCCATGCGCACCGGATCACGGCGCCAGGGATCGACCTGATCGACAGCCCAGAGATCCTCGAGCGCCCGATGGCGCGCATTGCCTGGGAACAAACGGCGCTACCGCTTGAACTGCGCAGACAGCGCGCCAACCTCGTGCATGGGTTGGTGAATGTCTTGCCGCTTGCCACTGCCACACCGGGGATCGTGACCGTCCACGACTTGTCCTTTTTACGGACGCCAGAACGGCTTCCCCCGTTGAAGCGAACCTACTTGACTGCACTCTGTCGTGTCAGCGTGCAACGTGCCGCTAAGGTCATCGCCGTCAGCCGGCAGACGGCTGGCGACGTCACTCATTTCTTTGGCACGCCGCCGGAAAAGATTGAAGTTGTTTACAACGGTGTCGCGCCTGAGTTTCAACCAATCCCGAACGCGGCCGCCACCCGCTTGCGTTCCGACCAGAACAGGCCCGAGCGTTATCTCCTTTACCTCGGCACGCTGGAACCGCGCAAAAATCTGGAACTGCTGATCCGCGCCTTTGGGCGCTGGCGCCAATCGGCTTCGGCAGTAGAGCGCGAGATTGTGCTGGTGCTTGCCGGCGCCAGGGGGTGGTATTACGATACGATCTTCGAACAGGTCACTGCGCTTGGATTGGCCGATTCCGTCCAGTTCCCCGGCTTTATCCCAGCGGCGCAACTTCCGGACTGGTATCGCGGTGCAGAGGGGTTCGTCTATCCAAGTGTCTTTGAGGGGTTTGGCCTGCCGGTGCTCGAAGCGATGGCCTGTGGGACGCCGGTGCTTTGCAGCCACACCCCAAGCCTTTTGGAGGTTGCCGGCGATGCGACGCTAACCTTCGATCCAACAGCCGAAGAGGAGCTTTTGCACGGCCTCCAACTTCTACTCGGTCAGCCGGCGCTACGGGCGGAGTTGCGGGCACGAGGGATGCGACAGGCGGGCGAGTTCTCATGGCATCGCTGCGCCGAGGCAACGTTGCGCATCTACGAAGCGGTAGGCGTTGCCTGCCCGCAGGGCGCCAATGCTCCGTGAGGTGGGCGCTCTTCCAGCGTGGTGTAACTTGTGGCATTGGGGATTCGCTGGCAAAATGATGCTTCCGCAGAAGTCAGCGGGCTTTGTTTACCGAGTTCACCCAGCCATCCTGTATGGCATCAGCCGATAACCTTCCATTACGCGAACCGGCCACTGAGGCGGTCGCGAAAAGCAAACAACAACCGCACGAGAGCCGCTTTGCCGCCATGGTTGGGGCAGTGCCGGCGCGATCATGGCCGTTTCTGTTGGTGGCGTTGGATGCGGTGCTCATCTTTGCGGCATTCGTGACGGCCTACGCCCTGCGCTATCAACTGCAATGGTTTTTATCCGTCGATCCGGCCTTCCAACTGCCCTTCAGTGGTTATATTCCCCTGGGGCTATCGACTGTCCTTGTGACCCTGATCGCCTTCCGCTTTTCACGCGTCTATCCCTACCAGCCCGGACGAAACTGGCTGGAAGAAGCATGGCGCATCGCCACCGCCTCGACCGCCGGCATGATGTTTATCATCGTGGTCAGTCTGGCTTTCCGGCCGATGCTGTACAGCCGCCTGGTTTTTCTGTATACGGCGCTCCTCGTCACCATCTATCTCAGCATTGCCCGCTCGATCATCTGGTGGGCGCGCAACTATCTACGCCGCTATGACATCGGTGTACAGCGAGTGCTCCTCGTCGGCGCCGGTGACGTTGGGCGGATGGTGATGCGCACCGTGGCGGCGCGGCCTGACTACGGGTTAAAACTGGTGGGCTTCCTCGATGATCACCCCGCCAAGAGCAACACGGATGTGGGACGCTTCAAAGCCCTTGGCCCATTGGAAAACGCCCACGATGTCATTGAACGCAACGCGATCGACCGCGTCATCATCTGCCTGCCCTGGCAGACGCACCGCACGATCCAGCGGCTGCTGCGCGAGTGCGAGCAGATGAAGGTATCCGCCTATGTCGTGCCTGACCTCTTCCAGTTGACAAAGAATCAGATGAAGGTGGAAGAGCTGAACGGCATCCCGCTGCTCACGACACGCGATATCTCGATCCGGGGGTGGAACCTTGTTGTCAAACGCAGCTTTGACCTGGTCTTTGGGAGCCTCATGGGGCTGTTTATGCTCCCGTTTATGCTTTTGCTGGCGCTTGCGATTCGCCTGGATTCCGCTGGTCCAATCCTGTATTCCCAGGAACGGGTGGGTAAGAACGGCAAATGCTTCCGTTGTTATAAGTTTCGTTCGATGGTGACCAATGCCGACGAACTGCTGCCACAGATGACCGACCTGAATGAATCGAGTGGCCCGCTCTTCAAGATGCGCAATGACCCGCGCCTGACGCGCGTGGGCCGTGTCATTCGCCGTTACAGCCTCGATGAACTCCCGCAATTGATCAACGTGTTGAATGGGGAGATGAGTCTGATCGGCCCACGCCCAAACCTGCCAAGCGAAGTCGATCACTATCAAGAGTGGATGAAGAAACGTCTGTCGGTCTGCCCTGGTTTGACCGGGCTTTGGCAGGTGAGTGGACGCAGCGACCTGACCTTTGACGAGATGGTTCTGCTCGATATTTTCTATGTCGAAAACTGGAGTATGGGCATGGATCTCAGCATTCTGTTGCGCTCGATTCCTGCTGTGATCCAGGCGCGCGGTGCATATTAACGGGCGGCCTTAGCCCAACCGTAGCTCGAAACCTTCAACGAAGCAGGCACGGTCATGACACACCCACAGACGGCACCGGTTCGCATCCTCTGTTTGATGAGCGACACAGGCGGCGGCCACCGCGCCAGCGCACAGGCGCTGAAAGCCGGTTTTGCCGAGTTGTACGGCGATCGCTTTCAGGTCGACATCATTGACCTCATCACCGATTACTTGCCCTGGCCGCTGAATCAAATCCCGAAAATGTACCCGTTCCTCTCCAATGACGTGCCGTGGATGTACAGCGCGCTCTATAGCTCGCAGAGTTCCGGTAGTTGGGGCAACTGGCTGGCGATCAACGGCAGCCGGATGGCAAAAAATAGTGTACGCAAGGCCTTCCTACAACACCAGCCTGACTTGATCATTTCGGTGCACCCACTGTTGCAGTTGGTAAGCATGTGGGTGATGGATGAAATGCCGCACCGGATCCCATTTGTCACGGTCGTCACCGATCTGACGACCGCCCACCCGCTGTGGTTCAACCCGGGGGTCGATGCCTGCTATGTTGCATCGGAAGAGGCCTATCGCTTTGCCCTATCGCGCGGGTTGCGCAAAGACCAACTGCATCTCTTTGGGTTGCCAATCCGTCCTGCCTTTGCGCGGCCTGCACTCTCGAAGGTGGAGTTGCGTGCAAAACTCAAGATGGATCCCGCGCTGCCGGCCGTGCTGTTGATTGGCGGTGGCGAGGGCATCGGCCCGGTGGAAGAGATCGCCGCCCAAATTACCCAGCAGTTGTCGGCGTCAGGCAAAGCCACGGGCCAACTGGTGGTGGTCGCAGGGCGCAACAAGACGATGCAGGAGCGGCTTGCAGCCCGCGCCTGGCCGATCCCGGCCTTGATCAACGGCTTCGTGGACAACATGCCGGATTGGATGGCCGCCTGTGACTGCATTGTGACCAAGGCCGGCCCCGGCACCATGGCGGAGGCGTTGATCAGCGGGCTTCCAATCATTCTGAGCGGCTTTATCCCCGGGCAGGAAGAAGGCAATGTGCCCTACGTGATCAACAACGACGTGGGAGAATATAGCGAAGACCCGGCTGAGATCGGCCGTATCGTGGCGCGATGGTTTGGCCCGGAAAGCGCCAAACTGCAGACCATGTCAGACAAGGCGCGTGCACTGGGGCACCCGCAAGCCACCTTTGATATTGTGAAGTCCATTGCCGGCGTTTGGGCAAAAGCGCGGCAGCAGGCCACGACCCCGCCCAAGTAAGTCCCCGCTTTGCGGCAGATGCTGTGAGTTCCTGGTCGCCTGCGCTACTCGTCCGCATGCTCGTTCAGATAATCGACCAACGTCTGGCCGACTGCGGTCAGGCGCCCCGCGTCGTCAAACAGATTGCCGGCGCGGTACCGGCTATCGCGCGCTGGATACCAGACCCAGCGCTGCACGAGCCGGTAGTCATCGGCAGGATCGCCGAGTGCGGGATCGCGCAGCGTTCGGAAGAGATCGAAGCTGTTGCGCAGGAAAGCACCGACGCGTTCGGGGGTGAAGCCGTACTCTTCGGGCATCAAGATGCCGTATTCCGTGATGATCAGCGGCTTGTTCTGCTGGCCGTGGTCAGCCATCCACCGCCGCATCAGGCGAATCTGCTGCTCGACCAACTGTAAGTTGTCGTGATCGTCGACCTCCACATCATCCCGCGCTGCTCCATTTCGAAACCTGGCGGAATGTTCACCCCCCACGAATCGCGCTCTTCACGCAGGACAAAGGCGTGCATGTTCCATACATCCACCGGCATCTCTTCGCCATAGAGCGCCCGGTAGAACTTCCAGACTCGATCAAGATAGTCGATGCGCAACGGCGTGATTTCGCTCAAGCCACCGATTGCCACCTGCGCAGTTGGGTCGCCGCGCTTGATGGCTTGATACGCCCGGCGATAGGCGATCGCATAGATTTCGGGCGAGGTATTGTCCTGCCATTTCACGTCAGGTTCGTTGCCAATCAGCCACAACTGGCCTGGGTTGGCTGCCGCAGCCTGCTCGATGGCGCCCACATCCGGGAAGAGACGCCCGTTGCTCATGGTCACCATGGGTGCAAATTCCATACCAAGATCCAGATCGGTCTCGATCATGGGCGCATACTGGGGGATGGGCGCATTTCGTTCGCGCTCGATGTACCAGTTCAGGTACCAACCGGGCCTTGCTGCAGGCCAGTCAAAATAGAGCGGCGACGGATCCGGCACGGCGACGCCCACCCGCCAGCGCAAGCTGCCGGGCGCCGGCAGCGCCACCGTCTGGAGCGATGTGATTGGCAACAAGGTTAGGGTGTCGGGTGTGAAATGGCGTCCGGAGTCCGCAGCAGGGGGAATCAACGTGTCGGTGGCAACGGCATCGGCCGGCACCCAGGGCGTCGTCGGCCGGAGCGTGGCGAGGAGAAGCAAAAACAGGATAAGCGACGTCAGCACGGTCACTCCCAGGAACAGGCGCACGTGCGAAGGTTGCTGCGCAAACCAATTCTTGCTGCTCATAATTCAACGAGGGCGCACCGCAGGTGCGGCGCCGCCTTGAACAAGCAAGGGGTCAGAATTCAACCACCGATGACACCCTCGAGCCGCCGGATGTTCTTTTCGAGCCGCTCCAGCGACGCGCTGAGATGGTTCGACTGCGGTTCAGGACCAGCGATGATGTCCTTCACCACCCGCGGATCGTTGCCGCTGCGCTGCATGATGTCCAGTTCCTGCTTCACGACATCCGTCCGCAGTTGAATACCGTGGCGCATCAGGATCTGGCGATAGTGGTTGTAGTGCTCCAGCAAACCCGTCGTCACGGTCTCGAACCCGTGCTCCGCCAGCAACACGCGGCTGCCATAGTGCATTGGGTTATGGGAGAACATGCGGTGGTCATCCCATTCAGGTTGAATCAGGATGATGTCCACGTCCGGGTACTTTACCTGCAAATTTTTGATGTGATAGCGGAGACTGGAGTGAAGCAGAGTCCGTACGGTCTGATTGATGACGGCCTGGAGCCCATGCTCGCGGATATAGTGCTGATCAGGGTACGCCCGCGTGGCGTTGAGTGGCACCATCGGATTGATACAGATGACAAGTTTGGCGCCGGCCTCAACTGCAAGGTCCAAACTCGCCGTACCATGCAAACCGCCGTCAACATAATCTTTTCCAAAGATCTGGACGGGGCGATAAAGCACCGGTACTGCACTGCTGGCAGCGACGGCCTTGCTGATCGGGACGATGCCCTTGCCGCCCTGACCAAAGACCGCGCGGTTGCCACTGTCAAGTTCCGTGGCCACGATGTAGAGCGTCTTGGATAGAAAATCGAACCGGTTATACCGGCCAGGGTGCTCCAAAATCTTGCGGATATAGCGCTCGAGCGCATTTCCATCGTAGAGACCGCTCGGGAGAATCTCTGTCAATTCCCAGATCATGTCCGAAAGGGCCACGTCACCCGGGTGCATGAGCGAATTCATGCTGAGATTCCACAGCGCCTTCGGCAGATTCACAAGGCGGCGGACATAGTCGTTGACATTGGGATGGAAGACGTCACCAGGTCGAAAACCACCGATCTCCGGATGGCGATTGTCGATTGCCTGCATCACCTCATGCGGGGTGAGGCCATTTGCGATCATGGCGCAGACCAACGCACCCGCGCTGGTGCCGACAAAGATATCAAAATCGTTGACGGAGCGATCCACCAACATATCGTTGATGGCGCGCAGCGCACCGATTTCGTAGACAACGCCGGTGATCCCGCCGCCCGCCAGCACAAGCGCAGCTTTGCTGTGCATGGCGGAGCGATGATGAATCTGGGGTTGGGGATCCGCTCGAATCGCTTCAACACGCGACGGGCGAGCGCCGCCGTTATTCTTCTCGCTGAAGTCGGGAATGATACTTGGTAGTCTCATACGCGCAGTTGCGACGCCTTTGTCGTTCCATCATCCATGACAACTCGGCCGTTGCCGGTTGCACCATATCAGGGTGGTTCGTTTGGCTTGGCCGGGTCTGAGGGGCTCTCTGACGCGTCATTCACGGGCGGGCCCTGCGCCAATATAGCCCCGATCTTCATGTTCAATTCATCCAGTTGCTGCTGCAACTGCTGCAATTCACGATTCGTGGGTACGTTCAGGGTATGCAGCACATCCTGAAAGATCTCGTCGACCCGTTGCAGCGGAGAAGGCTCAGTGACTTTTTCTGCAGCTACTTCTCTGGGGTCGCCTGCTTCCGCCCCGCGCAATAGCGCACGCTTCATCTGGTCAATTGTATCGCCGCCCGCCCGGATCAAGTTCGTCAGCAGCGAGCGCGACATCAGGCCAGAACCTTTTTTCTCCTGCTCAAAAATGATCTGGGAGAGCGTCAGATTGGTCAGATCCTCGCCTGTCTCATGGTCGATCACCAGAATTTCCTGACCCTGCTGGATCAGTTGGGTGATGTTGTCCAGCGTGACGTACCGCTTTGCCTCGGTGTCATACAGTTTACGATTTGGATAGCGCTTTATGACAGGCATCAGTCATCCAGGGAGGCAAGGCGCGAATACGACATATGCATTTCATGATAGCATACGGGTTTAGCCGCGTCAAAGAGCGCTTTGCTGGGTTACATTACCGTAAGGATCCTGACGTCTGGCTTCCGCGGCTGCTAGCGCCGGCGCCCCAGAATCGCCACATAGTAGAGCACGGTGACAATCGACTGCACTGCCGCTGCGACATAGGTCAGCGCCGCCGCATCCAGCACCTTGTCGACACCCTGGATCTCCTGCGGGCTGAGGATACCAGCGGTCGCAAGTTCCTGCTTGGCGCGTTTGCTTGCATCAAACTCAACGGGGAGCGTCACCAGTGAAAAGATCGCCGTCAGCCCGAAGAGCAAAATTCCAAAGACCGCGATGCTGCTGCCAAAGGTGCCAGACATGAAGAGACCCAACATGAAGATGATCGGGCCAAGCCAACTCCCAAAGTTCACCGCCGGTACAATCGCCGAGCGCAGGCGCATCGGACCGTAACTCACTTTGTCCTGCAAGGCATGCCCTGCTTCATGCGCCGCGACGCCGACCGAGGCGACGGTTGCCCCGCCGTATACGTCACCGCTCAGCCGTAGCACCTTGGCGCGGGGGTCATAATGGTCGGACAGCGTCCCGCCCACGCGCTCGATCTGCACATGCTGGAGACCGGCGAGATCCAGAATCCGGCGCGCAGCCTGGGCGCCATTGATGCCGTTCGCAGTCCTTACCTTTGAGAATTGGCTGTAGGCGCCCTTGACGCGCGCCTGCGCCCAGAGCCCCAAGATCAGCGGGGGAATCGCCAGGACAAAATAGAGCCAGTCAAAGTAGAAAAATGGGCCGTACACGGTCAACTCCTATTGTTCGTATCGTTCGAAAATCCTGATGGAGCGCAGAGAAGTAAATCCAATCTATGATCGCGCTTACCAAGCATAATGCAGTTAGGGCAATTCCAGAACCACATCATTACCAATACGTAAAAACCCGGCTTTATGTTCGCGCCGTACGCCGGCGGACCATCCCAATCACGAGCCGCAACTCCTCGCTGCGTAGCAGCCAACTCGCCAGGCCATAGATCGCCAGCGCAATCAGCACACCGCCGACGGCTGCAACCCAATCAACATCGAGCGCCGGCGGCGTCACTGCCTTTGTCCAGGCGACCCAAATCCATAGAGCAACCGCCATTGCGCCGGCGGCTACCACACTCCGCAGGAAGGTGAGCGCAATCTGTTTGCCTTCGATCCCGTGCAGGCGGCGACTCAGAAGCCACAACAATATCACCATTTCCAGTGTCGTAGCAACCGTGTTGGCCAGTGCCAATCCACCAAAGCTCAGCGCACCGACAAGGGCCAGACTGAGCACAATGTTCAACCCCATCGCTCCAATCCCAACCACCACCGGGATCAAGGTGTTTTGCGCCGCGTAGAAACCGCGCACGACGATCTCCAGCGCCGAATGCGCCAATAATCCCAGCAGGTAGAATTGCAGCGCAAAGAAGACCATTTCTGTGCTTTGCTCGGTAAACGCGCCATGCTCCAGGAGCACGCCGATCACGGCGTGACCGAGCACGTAGAGCGCCACCGCAGCCGGCACGACAAGAAACACCACTGTGCGTAGCGTCTGGCTGAAGGTGTGGCGCAGCGCTGTCATCTGACCGGCTGCATACTGTGCAGAGAAGGTGGGAAAGGCTGCGGTGGCAATCGCCTGGGCAACGATGCCTTGCGGCAACAGCATCAACAGCCAGGCATAGTTCAGTGCGCTCAGGCTTCCTGCAACCAGACTGCTGGCAATGATCGTGTTGACCAGAAAGTTGGCCTGCACGAGAAAAAGCCCAAGGACACGAGGTCCCATCAACTTCGCAACGTTGATGACATCGGGATCGCGCACTGAAATGGAGGGTGTATATTTCACCCCCTTACGGAGCAATGCCGGAATCTGCACGAGCAGATGCGCCGCCGAGCCGACGACAACGCCGATTGCCAATCCCTTGACCCCCATCGAGGGCGCAAGAAAATAGGCCGCGCCGATGATGGCAAGGTTATAGACCACTGGCGCCGCTGCGGGTGAGACAAAGTGCTGGGTGGCGTTCAATGCTCCCATGACCAGCCCGCTGGCGCCAAACACTATCGTGCCAAGCAACATCGCCTGCATGAGTTCCGCCGTGAGCAGGTCCTGCTCGGGCGTAAACCCGGGCGCCAGCACCTGGCGCACCAGTGGCACTGAAAAATAAGCGGCGATGGCTGCCAGCACCACCAGGATCAACGTGATGAGGTTTAGTATCCGGCTGAATAGCAGCCACGCATCGGCTTTGTCGGTCTTAAGCCAAAGCCCAGCAAAAATGGGGATGAAGGCGCTGCCGAGCGCGCCGCCGGCGATCAGTTGGAAAAGCAAGTCCGGCACGCGAAACGCCGCAAGGTAGGCGTCATATTGGGCCGTTGTGCCAAAGCGATCGCTGAGAATAACTTCTCGCAACAGCCCGGTGACGCGGCTAAGCAAGAAGAAGAGCATGACGATCAGGGCCGCGCTGAACATGCGCCGTGTGTCCAGCCCGGCGGGCGCTGCATTCGTCTGCTCGGCGACTTCAGTTATCTCCTGCGGCGCCAGTGCGTCCATGATCCCTGGATTATAGGGGAGATGGAGGAGAATCACGAATCGTGAAGTTGCGATCACCGGAACATACGTACTACAATAGCGCCATGATTCAAGCCCTTTGCCGTATCACCGAACACTTATGAATAGCGTCTACCTGGCGATGAGTGCCTGGCGGGAGATCCTGGCCCGCATCTTTACCGGCTTTACCGAACAGGACAACGTGAGTCCGGATTGGCTTGTCAACCCGGCCACCAATCGCAAACTCAAGCTCGACAAGTACTATCCGGACGCCGCGGTCGCCATCCGCTTCATCGGGTTGACTGCCAAGGGGCAGGGCCGGATGAGCGATTGGGAGGTCATGGAGACGGAGCAGCGCGACCAAACGCGCGCCGAACTGTGCCGCCAGAATGGGGTGCAGTTGGTCACGGTCGACCCAGCTGAAGACATCATCAAACAACTGGACGGTCTGTTGAGTGCACTGGCGCGCGCCAGCCGCCTCCTGGCGCAGAGCAAAAAACCGGACAAGATCAAGACGCAGTGGATGCCGGCGCTGGCCTCGGCGCGCGATCGCGCCGAGAAGCTGCGCGGCATGGTAGCCAAGAATGCCGAACAAATGACGGCCAACCTGGCTGATAGCTGGCGTGATCGGGAGGCCGGGATCGCCCTAGAACTAGGCAGCAGCACCTTGGCCACCAACCCCACCACAACGGCGCCGGCCGCACCACTCGTGCTCGCCTCCGGTCAGCGCGTACGCCATGTCAAGTTTGGCGACGGTGTGATCACCCGCATTGATGGCGCCGGGGACGTCGCCACGGTCGCCATCCTTTTCGACGCCGCCGAAGAACGCACCTTCCAGGCCGGTCTCCTCCACGGTAAACTGGAGACAATCGCATAGCGTCCAGTTCAGAGTGATGGGAGGCGTCATGGCGGTTGCGCGCAGACCCGAACCCTATATCACCCCCGAAGCATACCTTGCCCAGGAAGAACAGGCGTTACAACGCCATGACTATTACCGGGGCAAGGTGTATGCGCATGCGGGTGGATCGATCAATCACAACCGGATCGCAGGCAATCTGAACGCACGCTTCAACTTCAGCCTGCGCAAGTCGCCTTGCGAAGCATTCACAAGCGATATGCGTCTGTTGGTGAAGAGCCATGATCTGTACACCTATCCTGATGCCATGATCGTCTGCGGGAAACCGGAATTCGCTCGCGCTCGCAACGATACGATTGTCAATCCGCTGGTCATCGTTGAGGTGCTGTCGCCGTCAACACAAGATTATGACCGGGGTCAGAAATTCGAACTGTACCGAGCCATCCCTACCCTTGCAGACTACGTGCCTGTTCATCAAGATCGCGTCTTTATCGAGTACTATCATCGCGAGCGCGATGGTCGCTGGATTCTGACAGAGATGACCGACGTTGACGCTAAACTTGCCCTGCAAGCGGTTGAAATCAGCATCCCTGTGCGCGAGTTATATGATCGCGTGGACTGGTTGATTGAAAACGAATGAAGCCTGTTGGCGCGGTCAACGAGTTTTGCATCAACGATGTTTCGCCGACTTGTCTTTACAGTAAGGAACGATCGTGACTGACTATATCGTACGGGCCATCGCCAAAGAGGCAGGTATCCTCGCGCTGGCCTGCATCTCAACCGAAACCGTCGCTGACGGTGCGCGCCGCCATCGCACGACGCCGATTGCCACCGCTGCACTTGGCTATGGGTTGACCGGCGCGGCCCTGTTGGGGGCGCTGCTCAAAGTGCAACAGCGCGTAGCCGTCAAGTTCGACGGCAGCGGCCCGCTGGTGAAACTTGTCGCCGAATCGGACAGCTATGGTCATGTGCGCGGCTATGTGGCGGAGACGGCGTTGCCGTGGCCGTTGCCCATCGAGGCGGCTGATGTGGCTGAGGCGTTGGGTGACGCTGGGCTGCTGCGTGTGGTCAAAGATGTCGGGCTGCCTGAACTCGCCGAGAGCGTGGTGCCGATCCAGACGGGAAATCTGGATTCGGACCTGGTCTACTATCTGACGATGTCGGAACAGGTGCCGTCGCTGGTCGAGATCGGCGTGAAACTGGAGCCGGCGGGCGGTCTACTGGTTGCAGGGGGGCTGCTGCTACAGTTGATGCCGGGCCAGGGCTTGATCGAACTGGCCAAATTGGCGGATCGGATGGACGACCTGCCGCCGGTGGAGGAGATGTTGGTCGAGGGACAGACGCCAGAGCAGATTCTAGCAGAGATCTTTGGCGAGATTTCGTATGAAATTCTGGAGCAACGTGCGCTCGTCTTCCGGTGCGGCTGCAGCGCTGAAAAATCGCAACAGGCGTTGCGGTTATTGCGTCCCGCAGAACTGGCCGAGTTGATCAAAGAGGGCGAAGCCGTCATCGAGTGCCATTTCTGCCATGAGCACTACGCCTATGGCATTGATGTGCTTGAGGAAATTCTCCAACAGGTGGAAGCCAGACGCGCCTAACCAGAGTAGTTGGAAATAGAATGAGCCGGGGGTCAAAGACCTCCGGCTCATTGGATCGAGCGTAATTACTGTACAGTTTGCCGCAATTGACCGGCCGGTTATGCCAACGCAGCACGCGCCTCGGGTGTAAAGGAGGCGCGCATACCGCGTAGCGCCGCCACCCGCTTGTGGGTTTCCGGATGGGTCCGAAACAGCCCACCCAGCCCGCCTAAGACAGGACCAACGATGTAGAGATGGGCCGTGGCCGGACGCATTTGGACAGGGTGCTGCCGTACCCCGGCTTCGAGTTTCTCAAGGGCGCTGGCCAGCGGCTCCGGATCACCGAGGATGCGTGCACCCGCCGCATCGGCGCTATACTCACGCGAGCGCGAGATCGCCAGTTGAATCAGCAGTGCGGCAATCGGCGCCAGGAAGACCGCCACCAGACCGCCGGCGCCACCCTCTTCCTCCTCATCACTGCCACCCAATCCACCGAAGATCATGCCCCACATGACCATGTCCGCGATCATGCTGATCGCGCCGGCCGCGCTGGCGGCGATACTGCTGATCAAGGTGTCACGATGCTTGATGTGCGCCAACTCATGGGCAATCACACCGGCCAACTCGTCCCGGTCCAGCGTCTGCATGATGCCTGTAGTCACCGCAACAGCGCCCTTAGCGGGAGACCGGCCCGTGGCAAATGCGTTTGGCATCGGACTGTCGATGATATAGACCGCCGGCTTTGGAAGATCAGCGCGCACGGCAAGCGTCTCCACCATGTGGTGCAGTTGGGGGGCCTCATCGGCGGTGACTGCACGCGCCCCACTCATCTTGAGCGCCAACTTGTCAGAGAACCACCAGGCGCCCATGTTCATCGCAATGGCGAGGCCAAGCGCAATGACCATGCCGGTCGAGCCGCCGATGGATGCACCGATCAAGAGAAAGAGACCGGTTAATGCACCCAGTAAGAGTGTTGTTTTGATGGTGTTCCAGAATTGAATCATTGTATGTCGCCTCCTGTTGAAGCTGGTAAGAATCGGAATGATCGGGCGAAAAGGCCTGGTCCTGGTTCGATTCAACAGTTGGGCGGCGAATTCCCCTGCCACTTTTCCAGTTGCGCATTATTTTGTCGTATCGTGTGCACGGGCTGTGTGGGCACTCATCCAATCCAGGGGTTCTCCAATCATCTTCTAATCATTGGACAACCCTTCATTTTCCCATTGCTCAACCTCCTCCACCTTGACGAGATCCTCTCGATAGCGCACCAGGACACGATACCCGTCATTCCAGGGCGCCGTGCGGCCAAATTGGTTGACCACGCCCGTGGCCATCCATCGTTCTCCCTTTTCGACACGGGGCCGTCGCCACTTCAGGCTGCTCCGCACCGTGATCCGCGCGGCAGCCACATCCAGGTGAGTTGGGTCCGCAAGGAAGATGCTATCGCCCTGCCAGCCTGTCACCACGCCAGTGACGGTGACCAGACGCCCCTCCAGGGATTCACCGACGTCACCGACTTGGATGGTGAGGGGATTCAATCTGTTCCCTGCCTTAACACGCCAGATCTGCTCCGGACCATCAAGCGAAAGCTCCATTTCGCCCCGATAAGATGCCAGTTTTCCGGCAAGACGGACGATGTCGCCTTCTGCCAACGGCGGAAAGTCACCGTGATGGAGAAATACGTTAATCCCGATCCCTGCGGTAACGCCATCCGGGGCGATGTCTGCCACGTAAATGCTGCTGTTGAAGAGGCTGGGTGGTGCGACGACCACGGCATCAAACTCCACCCAGGCCTTCAATCCCGCCAGTTTTGACTGCGCAATTGAGCCAGGAGGCCCACCGGCCTGCCCGGCGGTTGGCCCCAGTTCCGGCAGCATCGGAGCCGTGCTATCGTCACCGGACGCATTAGATTTGTCGCCATCCTCGTGACGCCGTGGTAGTGACGGCTTTGCGACATTGGTATTGGGCCGTCCGGGCGTGACGTCGGCGCCCAGGTCCCAATTTTGCCCATCGGGGACGCGTGCCTGGGTTCGGCCCGCCGGCAAGGTGGCATCCCAATTGGCCACATCGCGCACAAGCCCTTCCACATCGACCAATTGAATTTCGCCGCCGGCATCGGGCAGGTGTAGATGGGTCGCAGAGGCAAAGAGTGCCAGCCGATCCCCGCCACGCAACGTCACGCCATTGGGCAGTGTGAAGCGCCGCTCGCCTTCCACTGCGCCAGGATTGAGTACGATCTGCCAGCCGGCGCCATTCAGGGGTGTGTCACCAGGGTTATAGAGTTCGATGAATTCGTCGTCGGTGTCAACGGCGCCATCGCCGTTGGCATCGGTGCGGGGGGAGGGCAACAACTCATTGAGCAGCGCCGCACCATTGCCGGTTGGCCTCACCCAGATCGGCGCGCTGATTGCGTAATCGCCGTCACGCTGAGTTGCGACTGCAGCAAGGATGCTCCCAGGCGCCAGCGGCAGTGTGTTGTTCCACTCCGTGTTTGACGGTGCGTTTTCTAGCTGGCGCACGAGTACGCCATCCTGCCAGAGGGCAAGTCCTGCACCTGCTCCGGCCGTGTCGCCGTAGGTAATCCGGATCTCAGCCTGGTTTGCCGGTTCTTGCCAACTGCCCATCCAGCCGACCTGACCATCTTCCCGCTGTACTTCGAGAGTGAGCCAAAGCCCGGGCTGTGAGGTCAGCCAGCCCCGGCGAGCGTTGAGCGCGGTTAAAACGTCGACGGCAGTACGACCGAATGCGAGGATCCCGGTGAACTGTGGCCATACGGCGATCTCGCCAGGCAGGTCCGGAGTGCTATTGCCGGCAGGGAGAAGCGGGGCGCCGGCACTTTTCCAACGCTCAAACCACGCTTTCACATCAAAATCGCCGTCTCCGGCGGCGAGCGCAACGGTTTCCACCGCCGGCGGGAACGCTGGGTCAACCCACTGGATTGCCACCGGCTGGGTGGCAAGATAGGTTGTGAGTCCGTTCAGGGAAAGCCCTGCCTGCGGGAAATTGTTGTAGAGAATGGCGCTGCCTTCACCGGCGCTACGCCACAGCCATGCCGGGAGCGCGGTGAGCGGTGGGGGGAGGGCGGGTAGTGCGTAGACCTCGAGATCGGCGATGGCCGCAAAATCCAGACCCTGGGCTGCGGCCGCAGCCAGCACATAGTGGGGTGGCGCCGTGGCGCCGGCGGTGTAGTTGCTTGCGGCGCCGGCGGTGCCCCAAAGGGCCAGATAACCGTGGGCGACGGTTGGCGTCTGGTGGACTTTGGGTGCAGGCAATTGCACCGCAGCGAAGGGCGTGGGGGGTGCGGCCAGGAAGCGATGCCGGAGGTCGGGTACAGCTGGATAGAAGACGCCGGGGACGCGCTGGACCGTGTAGCCCGACGGCGCGTCGATCTGACCGGCAAGCCCCAATTGCGTCACGTCGCCGGCGCCGTAGGCCATGGCGTCGGCGACGTAGCCGTCTGGATTGATGAGGACGACTTCGTCACCACTGTCATTGAGTCCCCACTCCCCACGTCCCAACTGCAGATTGCGTTCCAGATTCGGCACATTGGGATCGCTCTCCTCGAACTCGGCATCGGGCGTCCTGCCAAAGCGTTCCGTAAATGCTGCCGCCTCTCTTGCGATAATGTACAGCCCGGCCGGCGCCAATTCGCGTCCCCTGGGCAGATAATAGAGGCCCTCACCGTCACCTGGTGTTTCAGCATCCCCAATCAGCCAGTTCTCGAGCACGACGACGGTCGAACGGATATTCAAGAGTACAACGTACTCTTCGCGGCTGCCGTCAAACGCGACTTCTTCGATTTGCAGCGGCGATTCCCCCGTGGCAAATTGCCACGGGCGGTGTGGCGGCGCCGCCGCATAGGGCAGCCGGGGGGTTCCAAAGTCGCCCGCAGACCCCGGCCATGCGCGCCACGCTGGCGCCCAGACGGCGCCGGCTTCGAGCAGCGTTCGTTCAGACGAACAGCCGGGTGTAACGATAAAGTCTCCTGCGGGTCCCCAGGCCACTGAATCTACGATAACCCCGTCGGGCGAGAGGAGATCGAGGTGGCCGGCATCATCTGGCAGTTCAAAAGTGGCATCGACATAGTCCAACGCCACACCGCCGTTGTGATTGGGGTCGCCATCGGCACCCAGCACCACGTATCCAGTGGGCGGCACGATCACATCACTCGCCACGATCAGGTGTTGATTGCTGTGTGTGCTTAGTTGCCAGCCCTGCAGATTGATCGATTGATCGTTCGGGTTGGCCAATTCCAGCCATTCGCCCGCGGCGCCCGGCGCCTGCTGTGGGTTGGCAAGGAGTTCACTGATAAAGAGCCGTGGGGGTAAGCCCGGTGTGGCCGTAGGCGTGCTGGTGGGTTCCGGTGTCGGCGTGGGGGTTGGCGTAGGCGTGACCGTGGGCGTCATCGTGGGGGTGGGTGTCGGTGTGCTGGGCAGATAGCGTTCGCCGGGGCTGCCAAAGTCGCCGGCGGATCCTGGCCAGGGCCGGTCGGCCGGCGCCCAGGGGCTCTCTTTTTCGAGCAACACTCTCTCTAAACTGGCACCTGTTGGCGCGGGCAGACCGTGCGCAGGTCCCCAGGTGACGTGGTCCACTGTGCGCCCACCGGGCGCTTGGAGTTCGAGCGCACCGTCGCCGTCGAATAGTCCGAGATTGGCCAACACGAGATCGACCGGCGCCCCTCCATTGATCGCCGAGTCGCCATTGCGGCCGAGTACAAGGAAAGCCTCCTGGCGCTAGCTCAATGTGCTGCCCGAAGGTGAAGGTATTACGGTCCTTGTCGGTGAGAATCCACCCACAAGGGTCAACAGGGGTGGACGAGGCGTTGTAGAGCTCGATCCATTCGCCAACCGGATCGATGACAACGTTGGGATCGATCATCAGTTCGCTGATATAAAGGACGGGGAGCGTCTTGACCGGCGCCGGTTGCGCTTTGCCCGCGCTTGGAATGGTCGTTGGCGTGAGCTGATTGGACGGATTCTCCCCTATCTGGCCATAGGCTGCTTGCGCCAGTAGGGCCGCACCGAACGCTAACAGGAGCAAGAGTGTGGCGGCCAGGGTTGCGGCATGGCGGGAGGGTTTGGTGGTGCGGTTGTGACCTGTCCGGTGCATACGGCAAACTCCTTACAGAACACTGGAAGGGCGCTGATAGGCAGTTTGTGCGGCGATGAGTGCGCAACCCGAAGCCGTTCATGCCGTTCTCCTGGTGTTGATCATCGGGCATGGGGCGGGCCGGCACAAGCGCCAACGTCAAAATCTGGAGGTTTTCTGGAGTTTTGCCGTGTGGTGGGGCTTTCAAACAAAACACCGGGACGTGGGTCCCGGTGTTTCACGTGAAACAATGTTTAGCGGAGGGGCGTTCGCTGACGACTTATAGATAGTCGCGCAGTTTGCGGCTGCGGCTTGGGTGACGCAGCCGGCTCAAAGCCTGCGCTTCGATCTGCCGAATGCGTTCGCGTGTGACCCCGAACTTCTTGCCGACCTCTTCCAGCGTGTAGCAGTACCCATCCACCAGGCCAAAGCGCAGTTGGAGGATCCGTACCTCACGTGGGGTCAGGCTCTGGAAGATCTCATCGATCACCTCGCGCAGCAGTTGCTGGCCGGCGGCATCGCCCGGTGCATCGGCATCTTCATCTTCGATGAAGTCACCCAGGTAGCTATCTTCTTCTTCGCCGACCGGCATCTCGAGGCTTAGTGGCCGTTGGCTCACCCGCATGATATGCTCGACCTTGCGGGGTGACACGCCCAGTTCGTCGGCGATTTCTTCGGTCGTCGGGTCACGCCCGAGTTCCTGCACCAGTTGCCGGCTTGTGCGCGTCAGCCGGTTGATCTGTTCGTACATATGCACCGGCACGCGAATCGTGCGGCCCTGGTCGGCAATGGCACGGGTCACGGCCTGTCGAATCCACCAGGTGGCGTACGTGCTGAATTTGTAGCCACGGCGATAATCGAATTTTTTCACGGCGCGGATCAGACCGATGTTGCCTTCCTGAATCAGGTCGAGAAATGGCACGCCACGCCCCACGTACTTCTTGGCGACGCTGACCACCAACCGGCTGTTGGCCTTGATCAGGTGCTCCTGCGCTGCCTGACCGTCACGTACATACCACAACAGCCGCTCGCGTTCTTCCCAGTCGTCGATCCCGTCGGAGAGTTTGCGGCGCGAGTCGCGGCCCCGTTCCATCCGCTTGGCAAGATCAACTTCCTCTTCGGCCGTCAGCAGCGGCACGCGGCCGATTTCCTTTAGATACAGGCTGATCGAATCGTCGATTTCGATCTGGCTCAGATCGAAGGCGTCGCCTTCGATCGGCTCAATTTCGATGTCGGCCATGGCCATTTCGGCCATCTCCGCCATGTCAGCCATTTCCGCCATCGGTTCAGGCTCTTCGTCGCGCGCCTGGCCAACTTCGATCCCCTGCTCGAACAGCGCGGCGAAGATGTCCTCCAGTTGCTCCATATTGCTCTCGGCTTCAGGCATGACCTTCAGCACGTCATCGTAGGAGACGTAGCCTTGTGACTTGCCCAATGCCAGCAAATGTTCGAGTGCTGCTTCGGGGCTCATTGGTGCGATGGTCTCGGCGCCCAATTCAGCATCATTCAACGGCGAGGCCACTGCAGGTTCCGGTTCAGCATCGAGGTCGAATTCATCCTCGAATTCGGCGCCGAAGTCGTCATCAAACGATGCACCCATGGATTTTTGTTTTGCCATCCCGTCAATCTCCTCACGCACTACGGTGATCCTGCGCCGGCCATAAGAATAGCCTGACACACCAATCACCCCTTTGTCTATAGGGTAGCTTACAACCTGGCTTAGGTACCTATGGCGGTTTTGTAAATTTAGCCAGAATTCGCTACTGCTAAACCGCGTTCTACTACATATCGCTACTCAAGGGTCGGTTCCTTCAGATCCCAGACCCCGTCATACCGGCGATATTTCTGCCCACACTGTGGGCACTGCATCCGATCGTCGCGAATCTGCTCCAGTCCCTCCTGTTGGCACTGCGGGCAGCGCAGCCACGTTGCGATCGCGCCGGGCGCCGTGCTGAACTCCGGGCGTGGTCCTGCGCCGGGCGCCGCCACCTGTACAAAGACCGAAGGAGCAAATGGATAAACGCCGCCTGGCGCAAACAGCCAGCTATCCATCTCCGCAAGCCGTGCTGCGGACACACGCTGCTTCAACCAGGGCAGACGAAAGTGTGAGACTGCATACTGCTGGCGAATCGATATCCCTGCGGCTGACAACTGGTCTTCCATCCAGCCCGGGTGAAAATCAAAGTTGAGTTCGACGAATTCAACCGGTGCGGGGTCAAACGGCGACCACGTTTGCCGGCGTGCGCCCCAACGCATCAGCGCTTTCAAATTACGTTTGTTTGCATATTCCAGCACCGCCACACTGTGCCGGTGGAGCGTGCGGCGCAACTGGCGCAAGGCTGCCGGCACATCCGCCAGATGATGCATCACGCGCACCATCATCAGCGTATCGAGCGTGCCGGTCGCCAGCGGCAGGTCATAGATATTGCCGGCCACAAAGACGAAGCGCGGATCGTGTCCCCAGTCGCGCGCGGCGTCCTGCAGCAGCGTGCGGCTATAGTCGAAGAGGACCACCTGGTCGTAGCCGGCGTAGTGCGCCGCCAACCGGCCAAAGCCCGCCCCAATCTCGGCGATCCGGCCGCCATGCGCCGGCATCAGCCGCTGCAGCGCCAACCGTTCCGCAGCATCCTCATATTCGCGTCCCTGGCCCAACCAAAAATCAGCCCGGTACTGGCTACCTTCGTAGTCAATCACCGGGATGTTGGCCGCCTGCTGGTCGACAGAAGCCGTCACGAGCGCTCAGCCTTATCTATGGCAGGAAACTCCCCGAGTCGTGTGTTTCACGTGAAACATCCTCCGTCGGAGTCCCCGGCTGTTGCATGATCCAAAAACAACGGGAGTACCGTTTCTCCCGTTGTTGTCGATATCGGACCGATTATAGCGGAGCCAACCACAAATTCAACCACGAAATTAATGACTTCCCGCAATAATAATTGCAAACACAATTCACATCGCCGACCGGCAAATTGACAATCGCTCACAAAGCCCGCACCGGCGTTATGATAGAATCCAACCCATGTCTGCACCCGAACGCCAAGTCGATATTAAGCACGTTGGCCGATTACAGCATTCAACAGTATAATGGTGATGGTTTTCTGATGAACCACTTATGGCATATTGCCGGTCACTTGTCGCCTATGACTATGTCTGAACCGCATCTGGAACAAACCGACGCAATGACCCTGGCCGAGTTCGATATCGATCTGGCCGAAGAGGAACAGTTGGAGCGGCGCTGGTTTGTCCTGATTCACAATGACGATATCACCCCGTTTGATTACGTCATCCGTATTCTGACCAACTTGTTCCTCCTCTCCGAAGAGATGGCCGAACACGTGGCGCAGACTGCACACAGCGAAGGGAAGGCGGTCGTCGTCGTGCGCCCGCGGCCTGAAGCCGAGCGGCTGGTCAGGGTCGCACGTTCGCGGGCCCGCCTCGACGGTTACCCGCTGACATTTAGCATTGAGCCGGAAGCTTGATGTCTGACCTGCCCTCCTCAGAGCCTGACTGGGTTCATGGTCATCCCCACGAACCAAATCCTGCACCGCCCTCAGCCGATCCGACCATCGCGCTCGACTTGCCCCAGGGCAGACAAGAGTTGCTCACGGTTGCCGATTTGACCCGTTTGCCGCAGCAGCAGGTCGACGGCTGCTACGTCGTCAGCACGGGACATGGCCGATCGGGACCGTTTCGATTTACCGGGGTCATCCTCCTGGAACTGTTGCGTGCACGGTGGCCCAGCGTTGACACGCTCCATCATGTGGACGTAATCGCCGCCGATGGCTTTGGCACGCCTGACACTGGCGGATCTGGACCCAGGTCCGCCGCAACGCCCGCCCTTTCTGGCGCTTCAACTCGATGGGCAGCCGCTCCTGCGCTCCCCAGGGTCTGGTGCGCCTCATTGCACCTGAAGAGACCACGGATGCCCTACGGCAGGTCAAGTGGGTGAGCCGCATTGTCGTTATAACTGGGTACGCACCATCAACGGGTGGAACTCATGGAGACGATTAGGACGCTTCGGCGCACTCCCATTGCACTGCCCGGGGAGGGACGGTTTCTTGGTGTCGAACAACATGCCGTCGAGTTTCCCAGTGGTGTTGTGATCGATGACTGGATGTGGGTCATCACCCCGGAGTTCGTCAACATCCTGCCCAGGATGCAGGATGGTCGTTATCTCTGTTACCGGCAGGCCAAATATGCCGCCGATGGGCTCACGTTGGGCGTGCCCGGTGGTTACCTTGAGCCGGGCGAAGCACCCCTTGCTGCCGCACAACGCGAGTTGCTTGAGGAGACTGGCTGCACAGCGACGGGCTGGATCCCACTGGGGGCGTACGTCGTCGACGGCAACCGCGGCAGTGGTCGGGGACACTTCTTCCTGGCGACCGGGGTGGAATACCGGCAGCCGATCAACGCCGATGACCTTGAAGACCTGGAACCCATCCTGCTCACGCGCCATGAACTAGAAGCGGCGCTGCTGAAGGGTGAGTTCCAGGTGATGCCGTGGACTGCTTGCATCGCGCTAGCGTTGCTGCACGAGCAAGAATAGCGATGCTACTCCTCGTCAGTGCCTGCGGCCGGCATTTGAATATCGATGACCTCGCCATGAAAATCGATGACAACCCGGAAGCCGAGCATGCCCAACCACTGTCGCGCGTCTTCGGGGATGGTTTGCCCGACCGCGTCTTCCATGTGATCGATCGTTGATTCCACCGCGGCTTTTGTGAAGAGGTCATCTTTCCCCATCATCTCCAGCATGGTGCTGACTGCGATCTGGCGATTGTCCTGCACCTGCTCGCGCATGAAGCGCAGCACCTGGCGATCCACCTGTGCGGCGTCGACGAACCGGCGAAAGTCTTCGTCATAGACAACATAACAGGCATCGCTTCCTACGAAGTCTACTTCGGCAGGACGACCGCTTTCGTCAAACACCAGACCACCAAACATCGCAGTTTGCGCCATAGTCACTCCTTACTTGCCCGCAAGAAACGCATGGCTGCGCTGGATGCTGGCGATCGGGTCAGTTGGCTGGTCATGCTCGACGATCAACCATTCGACGCCGGCCGCTTTGGCCGCGGGCAGAATTGCATTCCAATCCAACTTGCCGGAACCGACGTCCGCCAGACCACGCTGCGCTGCATCGTCGCCCAGATCCTTTGCATGAATGCGGGACACGCGCCCGGCGTACCTGGCCAGCAAATCGGTTACACTTTGCCCGCCAAATTCGACCCAGGCCACATCCATTTCAAAGCCCACATTCTCCGGTTCTGCGGCGCCGAGCAGCCATTCAATGGCCGGTTTGCCGTCGATCACCTTCATCTCGAAGTCGTGGTTGTGGTACATGAATTGCATGCCCGCCATCCGGCAACGCCGCCCCAACTGATTGAGCCGCCGGCCAAGCGCCTCCCAACTGGCGGCAGTGGCGCCGCGGACACTCTCCGCGACCCAGGGGACAATGATCGTATCGTTGCCCACGGCCTTTTGGAATTTCACCACGCCCGGCAGATCCGCTTCGACCATATCGAGGCTGATGTGGGCAGAGCCCACCTGCAAACCATTTGCTTCAACTTTTGCGCGTAACACGTCCGCCGGCAGTCCATAATTGCCGGCCAGTTCGACGCCGGTATATCCGGTCTGTGCGACAGCCGCCAGCAGTTCGTCGGGCGGGATGGTGAGTGAGCGCAGTGTGTACAACTGCACGGCCAACGGGAATGATGGGCGCTCCACCGCGGCGGACGGTTCAGTTGTTTGCTTCTTCGCTTTCGGCATGAGTCTGGTTTCCTTGTATCGAATCTTTGCCTATCTGGGATTCATTTTTGAATTCCCTACATTCTACCATTGGCCGGCGTTGATGCGGAGTCGCCTTAGTTTCTGCCGGCGATGCGTTCGGTCAGCCCGGTGTAGCGGCTCGCCACGGAGCCGTTGCGCACGGCCAGAGAGATTGCCTGCTGCTGGCCCACCAGGACCACCAATTGGCGCGCGCGTGACCCCGGTGTAGAGCAGGTTGCGCTGCAGCATCATATAGTGCGAGGTCAGCACGGGCACGACCACGGCGGGGAACTCGCTGCCCTGGCTCTTGTGTACGCTGACGGCATAGGCATGCACCAGCTCGTCCAACTCCAGGAAGGCATACTCGACAGGACGGCCATCAACGTGACGGCGATGCGATGCATCTCCAAATCCAACTCGGTGATGCGCCCCATGTCTCCATTGTAGACGTCCTTGTCATAGTTGTTGCGGATTTGCATCACACGATCACCCAACCGGTAGACTCGATTGCCGATATTCTTTTCGGGACGCCCGTTGGCAGGTGGGTTGAGCGCCGCCTGCAACGCTGCGTTTAGCGCACTCACGCCTGCCGCGCCCCGATGCATGGGACTCAGGACCTGGATATCGTCCTGCGCCAGGCCAAACCGCCGCGGGATCCGCTCCGTCACCAACTCGACGCAGAGGCGCGCCGCCTGTTCCGGATCGTCAGATTTGAAGATAAAGAAATCATTCGTCGTCTTGTTGTCCAGCAGCGGTAATTCGCCACGATTGATCCGGTGTGCATTTTCAATAATGTAGGAGCCTGCCGCCTGGCGAAAGATGGTCTCCAAGCGCACGACCGCCGCCCCTTTACCAATGGCAGTTGCCCCGGACGGTTCGCCGCATGCTTCGATGATGTCGCGCAGGACATTGCCGGGACCAACGCTGGGCAGTTGATCGGCGTCGCCGACGAACAGCACATGCATCCCTGACGGGACTGCCTTGAGCAGGTTGTTCGTCAACACAATATCCAGCATAGACGCTTCGTCCACGATCAGCAGGTCACCTTCAAGCGGATTGTCTTCGTTGCGCTGGAACGTAAACCCCTCGCCCGGCTTGAATTCTAGCAACCGATGAACAGTACGTGCTTCGCGGCTGGTCGTTTCACTTAGGCGTTTGGCGGCGCGGCCGGTTGGCGCCGCCAGGTCACACGCCGCCGCGCCGCTTCGCAAAGCTGCAGAATCGTGCGTACTGTGGTCGTCTTGCCTGTGCCCGGCCCGCCTGTCAGCACCGCCAGCCGATGCACCAGCGCCTGCCGCACCGCATGGCGTTGCTGTGGCGCCAACGCAATGCCTGCTGCGGTCTCCGCCGTGGCCAACAGGCGCACACACTCGATGTCGGTGGCGTCTTGGAAGATGTCGAGCCGGCTGCGGCCTTCTCTGACCAGGCGCTGCAAGCGACTGGCGACGCCCGTTTCACTGTAGTAGAGGGGGGTAAGGTAGATCGCCTGTTCCTGTTGCAGCATCCGCTGCGCCTGATCCACGGTCACGGCTGCATACAGTTGGCCCTGCTCGGCGATGAGCCGCGGCGCCTGGTTTGGGGATGTGGCAGCCGCCGGCACGAGCGCCTCGGCGCCAGGGGAAGGCGCAATCTTGATCTGGGCATCTGCCCAGAGGCGGGCAATGCCCAGCGCTACCTGCGCCGGTTCCACCGCCAGCAGTTCGGCGGTGAGTTTGACCAACTCACCGGTCGGGAGATACACATGCCCATCGTCACTGCCCGCATTTAGCGCATAGGCCACGCCTGCCGCCACCCGCTCCGGCGCATCATGGGGTAGCCCCAGGGATTGTGCAATCTTGTCGGCGGTAAGAAACCCGATACCAAAGATGTCGCGCGCCAGACGATAAGGATCGGTGCGGACGATAGCAATGGCATCGTTGCCGTACTGCTTATAGATCTTTGTAGCCAGGCTGGTGGTGATGCCGTGGCTTTGTAGGAACAACATGACTTCTTTGATGGCGCGCTGTTCCGCCCACGCGCTAACGATCGTTTCTGCACGTTTTTGCCCCACGCCCGGGACTTCAACGAGGCGTTCGGGCGTGGTTTCGATCACCGCCAACGTCGCTACGCCAAAGAAGCCGACGATCCGCTTGGCGGTCACCGGGGCCGACGCCCCGAATGAGACCACTCCCCAGGTATTTTTCCATCCCGGCCACGGTGGCGGGTAACACAGGACGTAGGTGTTCAACGGCGAACTGCCGGCCGTAATCAGGGGTGGATCGTCCAGCGCCCCGTGAGTTCAACGCACTCGCCGACATTGATGCCCATCATCAAGCCTACGACTGCCACCTCGCGCTCAGGCAGGCCGAAAGCGCCCTGCCTGGATTCAGGCGCGAGTTTCGCAACGGTGTAGCCACTTTCTTCGTTATGATAGGTGATACGCTCCACCACGCCGCGCAGGGTGTCCATGGCTGCGTTTTACCACTGACGGCAGGAGAACGCCAATCGCACTATCGCACTCTACATTTTGTCATTTGTACAATTTCTGTTATGCTATTGCATTGAACGAGCTGGATCATGCGCCCGGTACAGCGGTGCTCCGGCCGTGATGGCCCACTTTATCGGGGCATCAGGATTGATTCATTCGTCTGCATCGATAAAAAGACAGGAGTACCGTAACTATGGCGAAGGCGCAAAAGGCGCAACTGATCGAGGAATACCGGATCAACGAAACTGACACCGGGTCGCCTGAAGTACAGGTGGCATTGTTGACCAATCGCATCAATGCCTTGATTGATCATCTGAACAAGCACAAACACGACGAAGGGTCGCGGCGAGGCTTGCTCAAATTGGTGGGCCAGCGCAGGCGCCACCTGGCGTATCTCAAGCGGAAAGATACGCAGCGGTATCAAGCGCTGATCCAGCGACTGGGTCTGCGCAAATAGATGGGATGAAGAAGGGGGGGCGTCACGAGCGATGCGGCGCCTGCCCTTCTTGCTAGTCAGGCAAAGCATAGTAAACGCAGGGCGAAACGCCGGCTGTAATGCTGGCCTGGGTGGAACGGGGTCCGGCATTGGAGAGCGCAACCAAAAGCATTTTTGGTGATGGTCTCCAGTTCCGCACCTCGGCCATGTTTCCACTCCGCGTCTGCTGTGCCTGGCCTGTTGGATTAGGATGAGCTTTCGAGGCACAAAGACGTCGTCGCGAGACACATCGATACACTACCTTCAAGACGCAGTGAGGCACAACGAGCACAGCCTGATGGGCCGTTTCGTCTTGCCTGCACGAAGCGTCTTTTTTGCGTGTTGATCGATTGTGGATTCGCACCCCATCGAACTGTCCTGAGGGCTCCACAGCACTACATAAGGTAAGGAAAATGCAACTATTTCAAGGTACGAAAGTGTACACAACCGAAGTTGGCGGTCGCATGCTCAGCATCGAGACCGGCCTGCTTGCGCCGCAAGCTGGCGGCGCCGTCACCGTCCGTTACGGTGACACCGTCCTCCTGGCCACCGCCACCACAAGCAAAGATGTGCGGCCTGGGATCAACTTCTTCCCGATGACGGTCGAATTCGAGGAGAAACTATACGCAGCCGGTCGCATCCCTGGCAGCTTCTTTCGCCGCGAGGGCAAGCCGAGCGAACAGGCAATCTTGATGTCACGTCTGATCGACCGCCCATTGCGCCCACTCTTCCCAAAAGGAATGCGCAATGAGGTCCAGATCATCGTGACCGCCCTGGCGACCGATGGCGAAAATCTGATGGACCCGATCGCCATCATCGCAGCCTCCGCCGCGCTGAGCATCAGCGACATCCCGTGGAACGGCCCTGTGGCTGCGACCACGGTCGGCTTTGTGGATGGCGAATTCATCGTGAATCCCACCGCCGCGCAGATGGAACACAGCGGGCTGAACCTGGTGGCGGCCGGCACCGGCGACAACATCTTGATGGTCGAAGCGGGCGCCAATGAACTGCCCGAAGACATGATGTTGGAGGCGTTGAAACTGGCGCACGAAAACAATCAGGCCGTCGTCGAACTGATCGCCAAGCTGCAGGCCGAAGTTGGCAAGGCAAAGATCGAGGTCGTGAGCTTCCTGCCGCCTGCAGAACTGGTCGACGAGGTCTCCAAACTGGTCTCGGCTAAGTTTGACGCTCTGCTGGCCCAGGGTTTGGGCAAGGTTGAACTCAACCACAATCTCGATGCCATCAAGGCGGAAATCAACGCGGCTTTCGCGGATCGCATTGCGGCGGCGCAGACGACGCAGCTTAACCTGGACGATGCGTTCGAGTCCGTGCTAAAGAAGGCCACGCGGAGCCGCATCCTGAAGAGCGGACTCCGGCCTGATGGTCGTAACACGACCACCATCCGTGCGATCAGCGCCCAGGTCGGTTGTCTGCCGCGTGTTCATGGCTCCGGCCTGTTCATGCGCGGTGAGACGCACGTCCTCACCATTGCCACGCTGGGTACGCCCGGCGATGCGCAACGGCTGGATACGCTGCAGCCCGCTGAAGACAAGCGCTATATGCACCACTATAACATGCCACCCTTCTCGACGGGTGAAGCTACGCCCATGCGTGGTCCCAAGCGTCGCGAGATCGGTCACGGCGCGCTCGCCGAACGTGCACTGGCGTCGGTCATCCCGGATGACTTCCCGTATACCCTGCGGCTGGTTTCCGAAGTCCTGAGTTCAAACGGTTCGACCAGCATGGGTTCCGTGTGCGGGAGCACACTGGCGCTCATGGATGCGGGCGTCCCGATCACTGCCCCGGTCGCCGGGATTGCGATGGGTCTGATCCAGGATCAGGAGAGCGGTGAATATCAGGTGCTCAGCGACATCCAGGGGATGGAAGATGCCCTGGGCGATATGGATTTCAAAGTGGCCGGCACGGCACACGGGATCACAGCGCTGCAGATGGACCTAAAAATCAAGGGGCTGGACTTTGACATCCTCCGCCGTGCACTCGACCAGGCGCGCGTCGGTCGCATGCACATCATGAGCAAGATGTTGGAAGTCCTGCCGGAGACGCGGACCGCCTTGAGCCCGTATGCACCGCGCATTCTCACCCACCACATTGACCCCGAAAGATCGGCAAGCTGATCGGCCCGGGTGGCAAGACGGTGCGTGGCCTGCAAGAGGCGTACAGTGTCAAGATCGACATCGAAGAAGATGGCACCGTCTATATCTCGGGCGAGGGCGCAAGCGCAGAGAAGGCGCTATACGAAGTGCAACGCATGACGGAAGAAGTGCAGGTGGGCAAGATTTACACCGGCACGGTCGTGCGCGTCGAACCCTGCGGCGCGTTCATCAATATCATGCCGGGCACGGATGGCATGGTGCATATCAGCCAGTTGGCCGACTACCGCGTCGACAAGGTGGAAGATATTGCCAAACTGGGTGACGAACTGACCGCGATGGTCATCGACGTGGATCCCTCCGGCAAAGTGCGTATGAGCCGCCAGGCGGTGCTGGAAGGGTGGAGCGTAGAAGAAGCGCAGTCCCGTGATCGCGGCTCGCGCGGCAGTGGTGGCGGCAGACCTGGGGGCAGCGGTGGTGATCGCGGCCCACGCCGTGATGGCGACCAGGGCGGCTACGCCGAAACCCGCGATGCGCGAGCAGGATACCTTCTCTTGATTGGCGGCCCAGGTCGATACAACACCGGCATCGGTGGGATGACTTGAACCCAGAGAATAGAAAATGGCGCAGCGTTGTACTGCTGCGCCGGCTTTCTTGGCGGCGATTTCGCGGTAGCGATTGCCGCCAGACCGAGCTCTCCTTTGGCGTAGAACCAATGACGGCTGGTTCGGTGCGCGCCGCCTCGTTGGTAGTCTTTGCCGGCGCCGGGGCGTCGGCATCTCCGGGCGCGGGCGTCGCTTTGGCGGCTTCCAATTGCTTGCCGGTCACGGTGCGTCGATAGGTGCCGGGCCGCTGCGCCGGCAATGGACGCCCCTGAAACGGCGGATAGTCGAGCAGTTTGGCATGAAGATAGCTGCCAACGACGCGGAAGGTCGCCACCACAGGCGGCGCCAGCAGCGCACCGAGGATGCCGAACTGGGTCAAGCCCACGGCAATCGCACAGATGACGACGATCGGGTGCAGGTTGATGCTGTCGCCGATGATGCGCGGCACCAGGATGTTGTTCTCCAACTGCTGCATCAAGAAGTAGATGCCCACCGTGATCAGCGCAAAGCCAATGTTGCCGATTCCCAGTGGCGCCAGGACATCGCTACCCTGGATCAAGGCCACAATGACGGCCGGAATCATTGACAGCACCGGCCCCACATTGGGCACCGACTCCAGTATGCCCGCCAGAATGCCAAAGATCAATGCGCCCGGCATGCCAACAATCGTCAACGCGACGCCCGTTGTCACGCCGACGGTGATGCTCAAAATCAATTGGCCGCGCAAAAACAACTGCCACACCAAACCGATCCGCCGGATGAGATCGGCCAACTCCGAACGATAGGAGGTGGGAAAGAGACTGTGAAAGTAACTGGAAATCCGGGGCGCATCCATCGTCATATAGAGACTGACAAAGAAGGTCACCAACACCGTCAGGAAGACGGAAAAGATGCCCCCGACCACGTTGAAGCCAATCGTCGCAGTGCTGCTCACAACATTGGTCGTCGCGCTCAACGCCTGTTGGATGTAGTTCAAGATGTCGTTCACCGACGGAACAAACTGCGGCTGCCGTGCATTGGTCTGCACCTGCGTCACAATCTCGCTGATGGGAACCTGGACTCCGCCGATCACAATTACCTCGGGCAAGCCCTGAATGGAGTCGTTGAACCAAACCAATACGTTGCGTGCTGTGCCCGGCACGTCGAACGAGGCCAATGTGCGCAATTGGTCAACGATGGTCGGAATGAAGATGATCGGCACCAGCAACAACAACGCCACGACCAGGAAGTAGACGAGGAATGTACTGATGGCTCGTGGGATCCGGAGTCGTTCCGCCAGGTTGACAATCGGGCTGAGCAGATAGGCCAGGATCGATGCGACCAAGACCATCGGCACCACCGACCAACTCAGGTAGATGATGTAGACGATCGCCACCAGCATGATCACGAGCACAGTGCGCTTCGTCGAGCGATCCCAACGCGAATCCCCCTCCGGATCGGCCACGCGCTCAATGATGGCGACCAGTGAGTCGTCATCGGGATCATGGACGCCACCAGGCTGGGGTGGCGCCTCTGCCTGGCTGTTATTGCTGTTTGTCTGTCGACCCCCGAGCACCTTGTGGATCACCTCCGCTTTGTGACCGCGCGCCAACAGGCGTTGGGTAATCAGCGGGTAGGCGGTGGTGTCATGCAATTCTGGGGGCGTAGTGCAGCCGTCGAAGTCGCTCCCGATTGAGACGTGGTCGGGGCCGATGCGCGTCAGCAAGTACTCAATATGCTCGATCACATCGTCCAAAGTTGCCATTTCCGGTTGCTGCGCATTTAGAAACGCATGCACGAACGTGACGCCGACCACGCCTCCGGCGGCGGCGATCGCCTCAAGCTGCGCATCGGTCAGATTCCGCGGGTGATCGCACAGCGCACGCGCGTTGCTGTGGCTGGCCAGGATCGGTTGCTGGCTCACAGCCAGCACATCGGCAACGCCGGCAGGCGCCAGATGGCTGACATCGATCAGCATGCCCAGCCGATTGCACTCCTCTACAACCTTGACGCCGAACTCGGTGAGGCCCCCATTGGTGCGGCTCTCTGCGACGCCATCGCACGCGGCATTGCGATGGTTCCACGCCAGTCCCAGGTTGCGCACACCGAGGCGGTAGAACTGCCGCAGCATCCCGATGCTGGCGTCCAGCGCCTCGGCGCCTTCCAGCCCGGCGATGGCGGCAATCCTGCCACTGGTCTTGGCAGTCCGAATATCGGCAGCGGTGCGCGCAATGAGCACTTGCTCAGGCAGCGACTCAGCCAGGTGGAGCAATTGATCGAGGCGTTCCAGGGCATGGGTGGCCGCGCCGTGACGCTGGTATGGCGTCGGCACATAGCAGGCAAAGAATTGACCGGTCACGCCCCCTTCGCGCAGGCGGGGCAGATCAAGGTGGCCCTGGTTTGAACGATCGCCGAGCCAACGGCCTTGCTCCAGTTGTTCGCCGATACTGTCGCAGTGGCCGTCGATCACAAGCGCCGTGCCATGAACGACGCGGACGCTCTCCGATAATTGTGTTTGTTCAGACTGCTGTGTCGTCATGAAATTCCCTGTTTCAGATCATTGCGCTCAAGCGCGCCGGATTTGTTTGCTGCGCGACTTGCGGCTGGGAGCAAAGTTCAGCCCTTCGCGCTCGGCAAATTGCTGCAAAATGGCGTAGAACCGTTCACGATCGGCCTGTTGTAGCACTGCCACGGCATCAGCCGTCTCAGCCGCGTAGGGGTAGCCACGGGCGCCGGCGATGCACTCAGCACAGACCATATCAATGACCCAACCCGCCCGCCCTTCTTCGTAGAGCCAGCGCGGCACTTCGATGCGGGCGGGCGGGCGATCCGTTCCCAGCCGGACATAGCTGAAATAAACGTCACGATAGAAACCGGCGCGATCACTGGTGCTCAATAGGTCACGTCGAGCACACTCGAACATGGGGGTGCGATCACCCCAGGTGGTTAAACACTCTTCAAGGAGTTGACCGTCGGTGAGCGACATATATTCAGGACCGGTGACGATATTCACCAGGGTAACCAGATCTTTGCTCGCCGAACTATCGACAAATGCAACCACGGGCACGCGCAGCCGTGCGGAGACTGCCAATAGCTCTGCCACTGCCTGAAGGTAGCGATGTGCACGTTCATGACGTAAGGTGCCGGCAAAACTGACCACGAACGAACCGTCGAAGTAGCAGAGTGGGCGATCTTCGTCCGGTAGTTCGGCAAACTGATGCATCAACTCAATCAGCTTACGGCACTCCGCCTCGAAACGCCGTTGGTTGATCAGCCAGTTGGCCGTGTCGGCGTCGCCTTGTTCTGCCAGCGCCAATTCAGAGGGCGCCACGATCTCGAAGCTTAGGTTCTTTTCGTAGGGGACCCCCACGCGATGAGGGTTGATAAACCAGCCGATCTGCACCGCCGCCACAGGCAGGCCATACTCCTTGGTCGGCAGAAACTGGCTGCCGTCGACGGCAGCAGTCGGTTTCCCCGCCACAACCGTCAGCGCCCAGGTGCGTGCTTCCGCATGGGATTGCCATTGATTTGGGAAGGCAAGCCGGAACTTGTCCGCAGTGTCGAGTTCTGGGGTGGGGATAGCACCGGGCCAGGCTTCGCCGAGATGCTGTAGCCGGGTCTGGATGTCCACATAGGAAAGTGCACAGAACTCCTCCAGCTTTGTCTCAATCTTATCAAGTTCTCGCGATTGAGCGGCCTGGTAACTCAGAAACTCGTCGCGCTTCTGCTCCAGTGCTGCCATCACCTTGGTGCGATCCAGCATGACGTCCCCTTTCACCCAATCATAGACGGCAGGCGGGTAATGTCAAAGGCAGACGAGTGCGTCTGTATTCAACCATCCGTAGGCCACCTCCGGCAGAGTCTGCTCACCGATCGTGCAGTCTTTCGTGCGGATGTACTCTCCACCAAGCGCCTCATAGAAATGGCGTCCTGGGTTCTCCGCCAACGCCCAGATGATCAGCGTAGTCAGCCCCTGCGCGCGGAGCGCCTGCACCACACCCTGGACCAGACGCCGGCCAACGCCCTGGCGCTGCGCCTGGGGCAGGATGTAGATTGCCCACAACTCGCCAGCATAGGCTGCGTCAAGCGGCTCCCGGTTGTATGTGCCCGCTGCAAAACCGACAATTTCACCACCTTCAATCTCAGCGACACACACAAATTGCGCTTCAACATCGGACAACCATGCCTGCCAGCGTTGGGTGCGCTGTTCGATGGATAAGTTCGCAAGATGGTCAACGTCCACAATGCCGGCATAGGCGCTTTGCCAGCTCAGCACGTGCACCCGTGCGATGCCAGGTGCATCCTTGACTGAAGCAGGGCGAACGTTTATTGTGTCGGGCATATGAGTGGAAAACTCCAATCTGTTGCGCTGCGCAGCCGGTTGGCAATCCATTTTGCACAGCGATACTGGTATTTTCGAACATCCGTACTATACCACAACGGTGACACTGAGACATGTCTGAAAGTCTACGTCTGACACGGCCTCCATGACGCGATCGTTGCGCATGCCCGCGAAGGCAAGCCGGAAGAAATCTGTGGGGTCGTCCGTGGCCGTGCCGGCGTTGCACTGGAGGTGGTGCGCGGCCGCAACATCGCTGCGGAGCGGGTCGAGAACTATGAGGTGGATCCGGCGACGCTCCTCCTGCAGTTTACGTTTGAAGACGCCGGCGACGAGATGATTGCCATCTATCACTCGCATCCGGTTTCGGTCGCGTATCCATCCGCCACCGATGCGTGGAATGCCAATTACCCTGAATCGATCTATCTGATCTGTTCGTTAGAGTTTGATGATGCACCGGTGATTCGTGGCTTTTGCCTGGAGCCACACTTCATCGACTTCGATCTCGAAACCCTCCGTGCTCAGTTGCCGTTTTATGAGACGCGGCCGGGGCTGTTCGCCTATTTTCAAGATGTGGCCACGCCCGTGCCGGCGGCATTGGCGGACGTGGCGATCCAGGTTCCCGCTCCATTCTATGTGGATTTCTTTGTCGACGACGCCGGCGCATTGATCGATAGCCGGATCGTCGCCATCGCAGAATGTGATCTTGCCGACAGCTAACTTATTTCGTTCAAACTAAAAGTACTTGTACGAGTTTGACAACACGGATGAGGCTGCTATACTTTCGCCTCACAATTGCTTAATCGGTTCGTGCTGAGCAGGGTTCTGTAAAAATGGTTAGCGGAGTTTGCAACAAGCGTATCCAAATCACTTGCTTGTGTCGATAGCGGGCGCGGCCAGCATGATGCTGGTTGTTCCCGCATTCATCTCAACGCAAGCGATGCGCCATGTGGCAAACTTGATCGACTGCAATTGATGCGCCTTGAACTTCTCACGCTGGATCTGACTCCGGAACGATGAGACGGGCAGGCAATAATCGCGACGGAAGTAAGTGCCGGGTTCATCGTTTGATGGATCCGGCTTTTTCTGTTTGGCCAGCGTAGCAAAGCGCAATGACAACAACGAGGGGAACGATTGAGTTTATGGCAACAGTGTTAGTGCCCACACCGCTCCGCCGGCTGACGGCTGGGCAGGCGAAACTGGAAGTCGAAGGGAACGATGTCGGCTCTGTCTTGCAGGCAATGGATGCTCAGTATCCTGGCGTCGCGGATAAACTGCTGGATGGCGACGGCAATATCAAGCGCTTCATCAACGTCTTTGTCAATGAAACCGAGATGCGCACGCTACAAGGGCTGCAAACACCGGTGACGGCAAACGACAAGGTGTCCATTGTGCCGGCCATGGCCGGTGGGCAGCAAACAACGCAAAGGTGATGGTGGCAATGAGCCGTCTGAATCGTGACCAATTGGTGCAACTTGCAAAAAGCGAAATATCCGAAATTACATCCCGCGATCTAAAAGACTGGCAAGACCAGCACAAGCCAATGACGCTGGTCGACATTCGCGAGCGTGATGAATTTGTGCAAGGACATATCCCCGATGCGGTTTTCATCCCCCGCGGTTATCTGGAACTACAAATTGAACAGCACCAACCGGACCGCGGCGCACCCATCGTCCTCTACTGCGCAGGGGGCGTGCGCTCTGCATTGGCTGCGCGCAATCTGAAAGAGATGGGCTACGCCCACGTCATCTCGTTGATTGGTGGCTTCAACGGCTGGAAAAATGCCGGCCACGGGTTCAAAGTCCCGACTGTACTCACAGAAGCGCAACGGCTTCGTTATAGCCGCCACACCTTGCTGCGCGAGGTAGGCGAGACAGGCCAGATCAAGTTGCTCGAAGCAAAGGTGCTGCTGATCGGCGCCGGAGGGCTTGGCAGCCCTGCGGCGATGTATCTGGCCGCAGCCGGTGTCGGTACGCTGGGCATCGTTGATTTTGATGTCGTCGATTATTCCAATCTCCAGCGGCAACTCCTGCATGGCACCAAAGATGTTGGCCGGCCAAAGGTGGAGTCGGCGGCCGACCGGATCCTTGACATCAATCCGGATGTGCAGGTGATCCCACACAATGCCCCGCTGACCAGCACCAATGCCTTTGAGATTATCCGGAACTACGACATTGTGGTAAACGGCTCCGATAACTTCCCGACGCGGTATCTCGTAAATGATGCCTGCCACCTGTTGGGCAAGCCACTCGTTGACGGCAGCATCTTCATGTTTGAAGGGCAATTGACGGTCTATGTGCCGGAACAACCTGAACTTGGCATCACCGGCGGCCCTTGCTATCGCTGCCTCTATCCGGAGCCACCTGCGCCAGGCGAAGTGCCGAGCTGCTCGGAAGCTGGTGTACTGGGGGTGCTGCCAGGCATTGTCGGTTCGATGCAGGCGGTTGAGGTGATCAAGCTGATCCTGGGGATCGGCGAGCCGCTGATTGGCAAACTGCTCCTGATCGACACCCTTTACATGAGCTTCCGCACGCTCAAAGTCCAGCGTAACCCGGACTGCCCGCTGTGTGGCGAGCACCAGACGGTGACCGAACTCATCGACTACGACCAGTTTTGTGGCTTTCCGGGGCGAGAGCATGTGGTTGCGTGATACGTATCTTGAGATTGGAGATCAGACCAACGCAGCACGCGACACGCAATATGTGATACGGAGCAACCTATGCCATCCAAAATCGATCAAACAGCTTTGAAGTTCAACCAGGCGTCGATCATCTTCTTGCTGCTGCTGGCGTTCGTGCTCAACTCGGCCTGGCTGGTTGCCTTTGTGGCGACGGTGATGCTGGTGGGTACGATCTGGCCTGATGCCGGGCTCTTCAAGTGGTTCTATGCTCGCGTGCTCAAGCCCGCCGGTTGGTTGAAGCCGCACCCTATCGCCGACGAGCCGCAACCGCACCTCTTTGCGCAGGGGCTAGGCGGCTTCTTCCTTGTCCTGAGCGTGCTGGCCCTACTCATCGGTTGGAACGTGGTGGGCTGGGCGCTGGCGCTGATGGTCGTCGTCCTGGCAGGAGTGAATCTGTTTCTGGGGTTCTGTCTGGGCTGCTTCTTGTATTTTCAGTTCGCCCGCCGCGGCGTCCGGCTGGAACTACCGAGTTGGCGTGCAGTCTGACCCGAAGGCGAACCCACCTTTGATGTTGCCGCATCTTGGATGTAGGAGTGAACGATGGCTGAGCGATTCATTTTTCTGATAGTGTTTGCGCTGGTGCTTGTCTTGATGTATTGGGGGTGGCGCCGTTATGCCCATTGGCGTGTGCAGCACGTGCGCACACAAGCTATCCCGCTTGACCTGGCGGTACAAGTGGATGAGTCACGTCCCAATTTGCTCTATTTTACGACGGCAGAGTGCGCCCAGTGCCGGCTGCAGCAGGCGCCCATCCTCACGCAGTTGGCTGCACGCGTCGACGTCGCCATTCACAAGTTTGATGCGATGGAGCAGGAAGCCCTTGCGCGTTTCTATGGGATCATGACGGTGCCGACGACAGTGGTGCTGGATCAACAGTTGCGCCCGGTGGCGATCAATCACGGGGTGACGCCGCTGGCGAAGTTGCAGGCGCAACTGCAAGGGAACGTCACGTCCGGCAGTTTGTAGACTACACCTGGGTTCTACATGACAGATAGGACCAGCCTGGAAATATGCACTTCCAGGCTGGCCTATTTTGTGGATGAGACGTCGACAAATGTAGCGTTACGAACTTAGCTCAGCTCGTTTTGCAGCGATCCGCTTCTGAACTTCGGCCAGAAACGCCTCGAACTCGGCCGGTGGGACGAAGGGTTCAATCTGTTCAAAAAGAAACATGATCCAATCCGTGCGTTCGTTGGCGGGGCGCACACGGCCGATATATTCGCCGCTCAACTGGAGCCATTGCGTGAGGTTCTGATCGTAAAGTTCTGACATGATCCGAATTCCGTTCTGGTGTTTTGAGGCGGGTTCAAGCGATCGTTTTGCACATTATACCGCAAGCACGATCTTCCCAATGTTTTGATTCGCTGCCATCTGTGCGTGCGCAGCCTCGGCCTCAGCAATCGGATAGATGCCATCGATCACCGGCTTGACAAGACCTGCCTCGAGCATGGGCCAGAAGCGTGCCACGAACGCCTCTTTGATCGCCACTTTTTCCACCAGCGTCCGCGAGCGTAATAACGAGCCGATGAGGCGGAGCCGTTTCCCCATGACCACGCGCAGGTCGATATCGGTGTTGCCACCGCTGAGCGTCGAAATGAAGACCAGCCGCCCCTTCAACTTGAGTGTAGCCAGATTTTGCGTCAGGTAATCGGCGCCCACCATGTCGAGGATCACGTCGACACCGGCGCCGTGGGTGAGTTCCTTCACCCGCGCGGCCCACTCCTCTTCCTTGTAGTTGATGGCAGCCGTTGCCCCCAGAGTGGTGCAGGCAAGGCACTTCTTTACCGAGCCTGCCGTCACATAGACCGGATTTCCGGTCGCGGCAAGCAATTGGATTGCCGCCGTCCCGACCCCACTCGCGCCACCATGCACAAGTGCGCTCTCCTGTGGTTGCAGTGCAGCCTCCATGTAGAGGTTTACGAAGGCGGTGAGATAGGCTTCCGGCAACGCGGCGGCTTCGGCGAACGTCCAACCCTGTGGGATAGGCATCAACATCGCTGCCGGAACTGCCACGCTCGGCATAGCCCCACCGGGCAACAGGGCACAGACGGCATCGCCTTTGCCCCACCCGCTGACGCCGGGTCCAGCCTCTTCAATAACGCCTGCCATCTCAAGCCCCAGGATATCCGGCGCACCTGGTGGCGGGGGGTAGTGCCCCGCACGCTGCATCAAATCGGCCCGGTTGAGCGCCGTAGCGCGTACGGAAACGATGACATCATCCACACCGATTGCCGGCTCTGCGGTTTCTTGCCAGCGAAGGGCGCGATTTGGGGTTGAAGGATCGACTAGAATTGCGCGCACGTCTCGGTCCTTACCTATGAAGAAGCGTGTCGCCGATTCTTGCGACACGCTTCTTAGTATGTGAGAAACAAAAAACTAGAACGGGTAACCTTGATATCCCTGGATGCCTTTCAGACACGAGATCTCGCCGGTGTGCCAGTGCACATTGGAGACTAATACGGAGAGCAACATCCCGAGTGATTGGCGTCCGAAACCGATAGCAGACAGATCCACTTCGTTACCCAGATCTGCGTCGGAAAGCCCTGCAACAAACTCATCGGAATTGGCATAGACCGCCTGTGCGTATGCACGCAATGCAGGCAGGTCAATCTGTACGCTCTGGCTCCACCCGTGCCAATGCCCATCCATCGGTGGCAATTCACTCACACCGGTCTTTCCCGGCCCACGAGGTCGCCAGCAGCGGGGGCGCACCGCGCCCCATACCATTGAGCAGGGCATCTTCGGCGACGACAACATGGGCATAGTTCGGTCCGATGGCATTGGCGACGCCAGGAGGTTGCCAACTGGCCATCTCCGGCGTTACATCCTGCATCGTGTTTTCCAGCACATCATGCGCCGCCTTGAGTTGGCCACGCAGCACCATGATTGCAGCATTCTGATCGGGCATGGTTCAATCCTCTCCTTGGTTCTCTTCAAGCGCGTTTCAACGCTGAAACGACTACGGGCTTGAAGCAGGAGGTGCATCATATATTCACTGCGCCAACCATGCAATCACTCAAAAAGCGTGCGCGAGCGAACTGTGCAATGCTAGAAGATGCCGAGTTCTTCTTTGGCTTCCTCGGACATCATGTCCGGGTTCCAGAACGGTGTCCAGGTCAGGTGAATGTTCACCTCATCCAGATCGGGAAACGCGGTGTGCGTCTCGCGCTGGACGCTCGTGATGATCTCCGGGCCGGCCGGGCACCCAGGGCTCGTCAACGTCATCGTGATTTCCGCCGTGCGGTCTGGGGTGATTTCTACGGTGTAGATGAGGCCAAGATCTACGATGTTCATCATCAATTCGGGATCTTTGACCCGCTGCTTCAGCACTTCACGCACTTCTTCAGATGTTGGGATGGTCATATGGGTTCTTTCTCCTCTTTAAGGTCGTTCCAGCCACACGTCGTCACCATCGACGCGCACCGTGTAGGTCGCCGTTGCTTCAAAGGCGGGGAAACGGACTGCGTCGCCGGTGCGAATGTCAAAGCGCGCACCATGACGTGGGCACTCCACCAGACACCCGTTGACCACGGCGCCTTCCACCAGCGGGCCGCCGTCATGGGTGCAGACGTCCTCGATGGCATAGATCTCGCCATCCAGGTTAAAGAGCGCCACGCGCACATCGTCCACTTCGACGAGATGGCTGCCGCCCATTGGAATATCAGACACTATTGCTACTTTTACTTGTTCTGGCATAGTCACTTCTTCGGTTTGCATGCTTTGTAGACTCGTTGAGTCAATGATTGATTCAGGCGCAAAGCGCACTGCGTAGTCCATGATGTACTCCGGGTCCAAGGGCGCCCGCTACTCCGGCCACTCCTCCAGGCCATAGGCGCCGGCCTTGAGCACCTTGAGTGGCAGCAATGCGCATTTGAGGCGCACCGGTCCAAGCTCGATGCCCAGCAGTTCGAGGATGTATTCTTTGTCCATCTTTTTGATCTCTTCCACGGGCATGCCGATGATCTCTTCCATCAACATGCTCGCCGTGGCCTGGCTGATGGCGCAACCATGCCCGTCGAAGGCGGCATCGACGACGATGCCATCTTTCACTTTTAGCTCGATGGTAATCTCATCCCCACAAAACGGGTTGTGATCGTGATACTGGAAATCCGGCGTCTCAAGGTGTCCCTTGTACCGCGGATGCTTGTAATGATCTAAAATTGCTTCACGATAGAGGGCATCAGTACTCATATCCGCTCCTAAAACGCAAAGATGTCCTGCGCCTTATGTAGTGCGTTTGCCAATACGTCGACTTCTTCTGGCGTATTATACAGGTAGAAGCTGGCGCGCACACTGGCGGGAATGCAATGGCGATCGTGCAGCGGCTGCGCGCAGTGATGGCCCGCCCGCACCGCCACCCCCTCACGGTCGAGCACCGCCGACACATCATGCGGGTGCACACCCTGCAACGTAAAGGCAATCAGCCCACCGCGGCGATCCGGGCCAGGACCCAGGATGCGCAGACCCTCCACCTCTGACAGGCGTGCATAGGCATAGGCAGTCAGTTCACGTTCATGCGCGTGCACCCAATCCATGCCAACGCCTTGCAGGTAATCAACGGCGGCGCCCAGGCCGACTGCCTCCGCGATCGCCGGCGTACCCGCTTCGAATTTGTAGGGCAGGTCATTCCATTTGCTGCCGTGGGTCGTCACCTCGCGGATCATCTCGCCGCCCCCCATAAAAGGTGGCATGCGGTCGAGAATCGCCCGTTTGCCGTACAGCACGCCGAAGCCTGTGGGCCCGCACATCTTGTGACTGCTAAAGGCGTAGAAGTCGGCATCCAGCGCCTGGACATCCACCGGCATGTGCGGGACGCTCTGCGCACCGTCGATCAACACGGTGGCGCCTACGGCACGTGCTTTGGCGACCAGTTCGTGCACTGGGTTGATGGTGCCGACGACATTGCTGACATGCACGAAACCAAAAGCTTCGTGCGTTCGGTCAATAGGGCGTCCAGTTGATCCAGATCCAATTCCCCACGATCCGTGACGGGGACAAACCGCAACGTGAATCCAAGCATCTCCTGCAAGATCTGCCAGGGCACGATATTGGCATGGTGCTCCATCTCCGTCACCAGCACCTCGTCACCCGGCTTTAAGTTAGCGCGCCCCCAACTATAGGCCACCAGGTTGATGCTCGCCGTCGTGCCGCTCGTGAAGATCACTTCCCGGGTGCTCGATGCATTGATAAAGCGCGCCACCCGCTCGCGCGCCGATTCGAAGAGCGCAGTTGCCTCTTCGCTCAGCGTGTGCACCCCCCGATGGACGTTGGCGTTGTAGCGCCGGTAATACTCATCCATCGCTTCAATTACTGCCAGCGGCTTCTGGCTGGTGGCGCCGTTGTCGAGATAGATCAGCGGCTTCCCGTTGGCAACCGTTCGCTTCAGAATTGGAAAGTCATTGCGGAGGACGCGTGTGCGGTCAAGCGTAGGAGAATCAATGGTCATGAGTGTTTCTTCTGAGGCAGTACATACGGACCCGCAAAACACAATTGTCAACGGGTCAGTAGTCAATGGTCGATGAGAAGCCGCTAGCCTGGCTCTTCACGGACCATTGACTATTGACCATTGCGTTTCCTTGGTTAGGAGAATCGATATCTATTTCTCGATCGGCAGACGCACGCCATTGCCCCACTCCGTCCACGAACCATCATAGTTCCGGACAGAAGGATAGCCGAGCAATTGCGTCAGCACGAACCACGTGTGGCTGCTGCGTTCGCCGATCCGGCAATATGCAATGATATCATCACTGGCGCTAAGTCCCTGCTCCTGCTCATAGAGTGCGCGCAAATCGTCCGCGTTCTTGAAGGTGCCATCCGGATACGCTGCGCGCGCCCACGGCACGTTCTTTGCGCCCGGGATGTGACCGCCACGCACCGCCCCTTCCTGGGGGTAGTCGGCCATGTGCAGCAACTCACCCTTATACTCGCCGGGACTGCGTACGTCGACCAACGGCTTGCCTTCGACGATATGCACCAACACGTCATCGCGGAAAGCTCGAACTGGCTTGTCATTGCGATTCTTGGCGACATAGTCGGTCGCAGGGTATGAAGGGATCTCCCGCGTCAGTTCACGTTCTTCGGCCGTCCACTTCATGCGGCCACCATCCATCACCTTTGCATTCGTATGGCCAAAGAGTTGGAACACCCAATAGGCGTAAGTGGCCCACCAGTTGTACTTGTCACCATAGAAGATCACGGTCGTGTCGTTGCTAATGCCAAGCCGGCTTAGCAGCGCCTCGAACTGGCTCTTGGTGATATAGTCGCGTTGGATCGGGTCGTTTAGATCCGAAGTCCAATCCACCTTTACGGCGCCAGGTATATGGCCCACGTTGTAGAGGAGAATGTCCTCATTACTTTCGATCAGGCGAATGGCCGGATCCGCATAGTTTGCCGCAACCCACGCGGTGCTGACCAACGCATCGGGATTGACATAGCCTTTTTCTTCGATCTTCATCGTTCCTCCTTAGCCGCCGATCTTGCGCTCAATCACGCGTTCGAGTTTGTGCTGCACGCTCTCCACCGGGACGCGATCGATCACAGCCTGGAAAAAGCCTTGCACGATCATGTGCTCGGCCTGTGCGCGGCTCAGCCCACGGGCCATCAGATAGAAGACATATTCCTCTTCAACCTGGGCAGCTGTGGCGCCGTGGGTGCAACGCACGTCGTCAGCTTGAATCTCGAGCCCCGGGATACTGTCTGCGCGTGCGGTCGGATCCAGGATCAGATTCCCGTTGCGCTGATATGCATCAGTCTTCTGTGCGCCCTTGAGCACCTGGATGATGCCCATGTACACGCTCTGGGCTTTGTCTTTCAATGCCCCGTTAAAGAGCAGGTCGCTGAAGCAGTGCGGCGCCCGGTGAATCTGCAGCGTCTGGTGGTCGATGTGTTGGTTGCCGATTGGGAAGTAGATGCCCAAGAGTTCGGCGTGTCCACCCTGCCCCGCCAGTTCGACATCCAGATAAGCCTTGGTGAGCTTACTGCCCCAACTCACCTGAATCCAACGCAAGTCGGCATCACGTCCCATCACCGCACGCCCGGTCAGGAAATTCCATGCCGTGTGGTCGAAATCCTGCAGGTTCATGTAGCGCACGACCGCACTATCGCCGATGATCAATTCAACGACGCTTGCCTGCAATCCATCCTGTGCCCCCAACAAATCATCGACGACCGTGATTTCGGCGCCGCGCTCAGCCACCAACAGCGTATGGTGATAACCGCCGACGCCGGCGCTCATCTGATTAAGAATGATCTGCAACGGCAGGGTCGCGCGTACATTGGCCGGCACGTAGATCAGGGCGCCTGAGTCCCACAGCGCGGCATGCAGCGCCGTGAACTTGTTGTGACCGGGCTTCACGGCCTGGGTCATGAAATACTGCTGCACCAACTCCGGATGTTCACGGACCGCTGATTCCAGATCGGTGAAGATGATGCCAGATTGGCCCAGGTCGACGTTCGCCTGGCTGAACCGCAGACTGCCATCTTCAAAGACCATGCTGGCGGAACTGTCCATCTCGGCCAGTTCATCCTGAATCAGGCCGGCAAGTTCGGCCTTGCTTTTGCGACCGGACGATACTGCAAACGGCTTGAATTTGGTGAGATTGAAGCCGGTCAGCCGCGTGCGCCGCCAATCTTCGTCCGTGGATGTGGGCCAGGGCATGGATTCAAACTGTTGCCAGGCCGCCAGCCGGAAGGCAAGCATCCATTCCGGCTCCTGGCGCGGCGGAAAGCGCGCGTACGGTCTCTTCGGTAAAGCCCTTGACGGCCTGCATGATGGCTTCCGGTTCTTTTACAGTGACGCTCATGTCGTTTTCCTTCTTCCTTTAGCCGATCGTGCCTTCCATCTGCAGTTGGATCAACCGGTTCATTTCCACCGCATACTCCATGGGCAGTTCTTTGACGAGTGGTTCGATGAAGCCGCCGACGATCATGGCCGCCGCTTCATCGACGCCGATGCCCCGGCTTTGCAGGTAAAAGAGTTGTTCTTCGCCGATCTTGCTCACCGATGCTTCGTGACCGACGCTTACATTGTCTTCTTCGATCTCGATGTAGGGATACGTGTCTGACCGGCTGCGCTCATCCAGGAGCAACGCATCGCAGACGACATTGCTCTTCGAATGATGTGCGCCCTTGCCAACGCGCAGGAGACCGCGATAGGAGGCGCGCCCGCCATCCTTTGAGATCGACTTGGAGACAATCTTGGAACTTGTGTATGGCGCGCCATGGACAACTTTGCCACCCGCGTCCTGGTGTTGGCCGTGACCGGCGAATGCAATCGACAAAATCTCGCCATGCGCCTTGGGTCCGAGCATGTAGACGGCCGGGTCCTTCATTGTCACCTTCGAGCCAAGGTTGCCGTCGATCCACTCCATCGTCGCACCCTCATAGGCCACCGCACGCTTGGTCACCAGGTTGTAGACGTCGGTGCTCCAGTTCTGGATTGTGGTATAGCGACACCGCGCACCCTTCTTGATAATGATCTCAACTACGGCGCTATGCAGGCTATTGCTCGAATAGATGGGCGCCGTGCAACCTTCGACGTAGTGGACGCTGGCGCCTTCTTCGACGATGATCAGCGTGCGTTCGAACTGGCCCATGTTCTGCGCGTTGATACGGAAATAGGCCTGCAGCGGAATATCCACGTGGACGCCCTTGGGGACGTAAACGAAGCTGCCACCACTCCATACCGCGCTGTTGAGCGCGGCGAATTTGTTGTCGGACGCCGGGATAATCGTTGCAAAGTATTCGCGGACAATTTCCGGGTGCTCGCGCAGCCCACTGTCCATGTCGAGGAAGATGACACCAATTCTTTCCCACTCCTCGCGCAGGCTGTGGTAGATCACCTCGGAGTCATATTGGGCGCCTACGCCTGCCAGGAACTTCCGTTCCGCCTCGGGAATGCCCAACCGGTCAAAGGTCCGCTTAATGTCTTCCGGCACATCATCCCAACTGGTCCCTTTGCCATCACTGGGCTTGAGGTAGTAGAAGATTTCATCAAAGTCGATCCCGCTCAGGTCTGCCCCCCAGGTAGGCATAGGCTTGGAGAGGAAGATGTCGAGCGCCTGGTGGCGGAATTCGCGCATCCAGTCAGGCTCATTCTTCTGATCGGAAATCTGGTCAATCACGGCATGGTTGATGCCGCGTTCAGTCTTGAAAATCGGCTTTTCGTTGTCGTGAAAGCCGTATTCATATTCGTCTTTTACGCCCTTCAGGGCTTCTCGGTCGGCATGCGTTGCCATCTGGTTCTCCTTGTGGTGCCAAATTCGAACGGAAACGAGAATTCAAGTGCGTTGGTCAGGCGACCGGTTCGGCCGCACCGGCAAATTCCTTCTCGACCCATCCGTAGCCGCGCTCTTCAAGCATCAGTGCAATCTCGGGGCCGCCCGTCATGACGATACGCCCATCGTAGAAAATGCTGACCTTGTCAGGCTTGACGTAGTTCAACAGTCGCTGGTAGTGCGTAATCAACAGGAAACCGCGTTCCGGCGTGGCCAATTTATTGATACCTTCGGAAACCACGCGCAGCGCATCGATGTCGAGACCCGAATCGGACTCGTCCATGATGGCGAACTTCGGGGCCAACATCGCCATTTGCAGCACCTCGGTGCGCTTCTTCTCGCCACCGGAGAAACCGTCGTTCAGATAGCGGCGGGCGAAGCTGGGATCAACGTTGAACTCCTTCATCTTGTCGTTGATCTCTTTGCGAAATTCGCGCATTGGCATCAGGTTGCTGCCAATGACAGCGCCGCGATTTTCGCCTTCAGTTGGCTGAGCGGTGTACCCGCGCACGTTGCTCACTGCGGTGCGGAGGAAGTTGGCGACGCTGACACCCGGCACAGCCACGGGATATTGGAAGGCAAGGAAGATGCCGGCCTTGCAGCGTTCGTCCGGCTCCATCTCCAGAATGCTCTCGCCGTCCAACAGAATGTCGCCGCCATAGATCTGATAATGAGGATGCCCTGCGACCACGTAGGCGAGGGTGGACTTGCCCGAACCATTTGGGCCCATCAGAGCATGGATCTCGCCGCTATCCAGGGTCAGATTAACGCCCTTGAGGATTTCCTTGTCCTCAACGCCGGCGCGTAAGTTACGAATTTCAAGAACGCTCATCTTTCTATGCTCCTCTATCAGTAAGTACGATATTGCTCAACCTATTGCTAATAAACCATCCATTTGAGGCACTGCTTAGAAAGAGTACTGGAGAGGTTGCCAAGAAACAGCGTTCGCCCCTCCAATTCCGTGCAGTGCCTCAGCTTTCAATCACTTGTGGCGCCACTCTGTCTGGCTACGACAAAGGTGCAGCCCGCATGACCGTCCAACATGCACGCGCTCAGATTAACATCTGAGCCAAGCACTTTACGCATCATGTTGGTGTCCATTTCGCAGATTTCACGGTGTTCGCTCGCCAATTCATGAAATGGGCAGTTGTAGGTCCGCAGCATGATCGAATTGTCATGCAGCAACGCGTCGGTGAGTACGCCGTTGCCGTTGAGCGTACCGGCCAGTTCTTTCACCCGTTCCTGGAGCGCCGAGGCGCGTACGGTGGAAGAGTACTTGTGCGCCAGCCGGCTGCCAACGCGGTCGAGCAGCAGATTGGCTTTTTCTTCCCCTTCCATCACAAAGACCTCTTGGAGGAGCGTCAACGCCAGATCGTCGCATTGGCAGGCAAACAGCTCCTGCACCTTTGCAGTGGTAAAATAGGCATGATGGGGCCGGCCCACGCCGGAATGTACGGTGTGCCGTTCGATGAAGCCTTCCACCTGCAACGTCGTCAGGTGTTGTCGCACGGCCGTGGTGGTGATGCCGAGCAGGTCTTCCAGTTCTTTGATGGTGGCGGATCCCTGGCGCTGGAGGTATTCGATGATCTGCCACAGCGGTGATTCGCGTTTGTTCATCTGGCTAAAGGTCATGAAGTCTTAGTCCCAAATCCGTCAGGTCACAATGTTCGCACAGTAAATTGCTGGACGAGCATCCTACAGTGCCCTAGACATTACCATGACAAAACACTTTTGTCAAATGAAAATGTTTTAATTGCATGTTGTGTCTTAGGCGAATGATTGGTGCGCCCGTATGGGGGTGTTTACCCTCCTAAGCCCCTCCTTTTTGCATCATTTTTTGCTACTAGACGAGATTCTTGCAATCGCATACAATATACTGGTGCAAATTGTATGTTGTATACTAAACAGCGCTGAAACCCCCGCCCTTGCAGCGGCAGCAAGTGAAAGGAGTGCCCGGCAAAGCCAAACCCTACAATTCTCGAATCAACGTCGTGAATACATCTACAGTCTATATTTTTGCATTGAAAGGTGAGGGGAAATTATGTGGCCACTTGTGAGTGCGTTGATTTCTTTGGTGATCGCTGCCTTTGTGATCTGGGTCGTCGGTAGGTTCAACCTTGGCCTGAGCGTCACCGGCTTCGGCGCTGCGTTCATCGCTGCGATCGCCATCGGCATCGTCAGCTGGCTCGTTCTGTGGTTCCTGGGTCTCTTTGGCATCACTGTTGGCGGCTCGGGGCTTTGGGCCTTCCTGGTATGGTTGGTCGTATCGGCCGTGGTCTTATTGTTGGCAGGAAAGTTCGTGCCAGGCATGACCGTGAAGGGTTTCGGCGGCGCCATGATTGCCGCGATCGCCATCTCCGTCGTCTCCGGTGTCGTCTACTGGGTGCTGGGTCTCTTCGGCATGGCGTAGTTGTTCGCTTCTTCATTCTCGAAGCAAACCTCCTCCCGTCACTTCGCAGCCAGGACAACTGACTCGCAATGTGGCGGGAGGATTTTTTTGGGGTAGAATATTCCCATGCGATGGTTAAAATTGCTTGGCAAAGTGCTGCTGGCACTGGTTGGATTTTTCTTGGCCCTTGGCGTCGGCCTGTACCTCTGGTCGCTGCTCTATCCCGAGGTGCAGCCCGTAGCACTTGTGTCGAACCCGGATCCCTCGGCTGACTATGCGGAAGCCAGGGCGCGCTTTGATGCACTATTGGCATCAGAGGAGGCGCGCGGCGATCTGGACCCCAAGTGCCTGCCGGTCTTGTTAACCCACGGCGAGCAAACTGACCGGGCGATTGTGCTCTTTCATGGGCTGACCGCCTGCCCCTATCAATACCGTGAACTTGGACAAGACCTATTTGATGCGGGGTATAACGTCTTCATTCCGCGCTTGCCGCGCCATGGCCTTGCGGACCGGACGGCCAATGTATTGGCGGATCTGACTGCTGAGGAACTGGCCGGGGCGATGGATCCCGCGGTGGATATTGCAGCCGGGCTTGGCAAGGACGTGACCCTGGCCGGGCTTTCGCTTGGCGGCAACGTAGCGGCGCTGGCCGGCCAATTGCGTGGCGATCTCGATCTTGCCGCGCCGATGTCGCCCGCGCTCGGGTTACGTTTTGTGCCCGATCTCCTGACGCCGGCGCTGACACGCATCATCCTGGGGTTGCCGGACTTCTACATGTGGTGGGATCCGATCAATCAGGCGAACTTCCAGGCGGAGAGCGGCTATCCTGGCTATTCGACGCATGCGCTCGGGGAGATTTTCCGGCTGGGGCTGGCTGAGCGGGCGTTTGCCGAAACAAATGCGCCTGCGGCAGAGAATCTGCTGATGATCACGAACATGGGTGATCCGGCAGTGAACGTTGGTGCGGCCAATACACTTGCAGGCGAATGGAAAGAGAAAAGTGCAGCGGTCACCGAATATGAGTTTGCGCTGCTGCCCTGGCTGCCGCACGATTTCATCTCGCCCGACTCACCGGGGGTGAAGACGGAGGTGTCTTACCCGGTGCTCGAAGACCTGCTTGCGCCGGAGTAGGGAGACAGGGAGACAGGGAGATGTTTTATTCTCCGCGTACTCCGCGCAAACTCCGCGTCTCCGCGTTGATCTTTTTCCTCTCGCCTCTTTAATCTGCTGCGGATGCCGTCTGCACCGGCGGCGCGATCTGCACCGGCTCCCCAGGCGCCTTGCCACCCGGCAGCAAGAATCCTACCGCCCCTGCCACCAACGGGAAGAACGCCACCACACTCAGCACCGGCTCCAAGCCGCGGTTGGTGGCGGCGATTGCTTCCAACCACGCCATGAACGAACCGCTGGCGAAGATAAAACCAAGGACCATACCCCCGGCAAAGCCGCGGCGGTGGGGCGCCAGTTCCTGCACCATCACCAGCAGCAGGCTGTGCGGCATGCTCAGGAACACACCGGCCAGGATCGCCGTCACATAGAACGCAAAACCTGCAGTGTGGAGCATGGCATAGGCAAAGGGTACACTCGCAAACGAGGCGACAATCATGATGGTGCGCCGGTCGAAGCGGTCGCCCAGTACGCCGCCGGCCAATGTGCCAAGGGCACCGGCAAAGCTGAACACGCCCAGCATCACCCCGAACTGAGCAGCCGTGTACCCCTGCATCTCAAAGTAGGTGGGGAGCAGGGTAGCAAACCCCTGGGAAGTTCCCGAGCGGAACAAAATGAAGAGCACAAAGGCGGTCACCACCAGCGTCGCGCCGCCAAAGATGCGATTGGACTGCTGCTGTTCGGCGCTGGCCTTGACTGGTGCCTTTGCCGCCGCCGGCAGGGCGTCGTTCATGTAGAGAAACATCAGGGCGGCGGCCGGGATTGCCAGCAGCGCCATCAGTGGCATCCCGGCCAACCCCATCGTGCCAACGACAACGCCGGCAAGGATCGGACCCAGCGCCAGCCCGGTCTGCCCACCCACAAAAAAGTACGAGGTGGCCGTGGCGGCCTTTTTGCCACCTGACGCCGAGGCGTTGACCATCCCCGCCGCATGAAAGGCGCCGCTGCCCAATCCACCGATCATCAGCAGGCTGATAAAAAGCGGGTAGGTGGGCATAAACGAAGCCAGCGCAAAAAAGAGCGCGGTCCACAACACCCCCACTGCGCCGATCCAGCGCCCGTGCAACTTGTCCGTCAGCCCGCCGAAGAGCGGTTGGCTCATGGCGGCGAACATCTGATACATCATCGCGCCAAAGCCGATCTGGGCGATCGTGAGCTGAAAGGTGCCGGCGGCCAGGGTGAGGATGATGGGCACCGACGAGTTCAGAATGTCGATCGAGAGGTGCCCAAAGGTGGCGGCAATGAGACGTAATTTCTGCATGTTTAACCGTTACAATCGAATCAGTCGATCGGTGTCAACCAGCCATGTGTGTCCGGCAATTCGCCTTCGACGATGCCAAAGAAGCGAGCCTGGATCTTTTCCGTGATCGGGCCGCGCTTCCCCTCGCCCACCGCCAGCCGATCCACCGAACGCACCGGCGTGATCTCCGCGGCCGTGCCCGTGAAGAAGATCTCGTCGGCCAGGTAGAGCATTTCGCGCGGGATCACCGACTCCTTGACCGAATAGCCAAAGTCTTCGGCAATGGCGATGGCGCATTGGCGGGTGATGCCGCCGAGGATGCTGTTGCCCAGCGGCGGAGTGTAGATCTGGCCTTTCAGGATCAGGAAGATATTTTCGCCGCTGCCTTCGCTGACATAGCCGTTGACGTCGAGGGCGATGCCTTCGGTGAAGCCGTTGTCTTTGGCTTCCATCACGACATTCTGGCTATTAACGTATTGGCCGCCGATCTTGGCGAGGGCGTTCAGCGTGTCGGGCGCCATGCGGCGCCAGGAACTGACCTGGACGTCGACACCGTTCTCCAGCCCTTCCTTGCCCAGGTATGCACCCCACGGCACCGAGGCCACGATCGTCTCGACCGGGCAGCCGCGGCCGTCGACGCCCAGCGTGTTATAGCCGCGGAAGACGAGCGGCCGGACATAGGCGCTGCGTTGCTGGTTGGCCTTCACGACGTCGAAGGTGGCCTGCATGAACTCGACGACCGTGTAGGGGACCGGGATGCGGGCCACCTTGCAGGAATAGTGGAGTCGCTCGTAATGCTCGACGCCGCGGAAGATGGCGGGACCTTGCGCCGTCTCGTAGACGCGGATGCCTTCAAAGGCGCTGCTGCCATAGTGCAGCGCGTGGGTGAACACATGGACCTGCGCCTGGTCCCAGGGGATGAGCTTGCCGTTCATCCAGATAAAGTCAGCCCGCATGGCCATATGCAACGCTCCTTCAAGAGTGCCAGTCTGAAACTGGAAAGTGCGAGAGGTTAGGTTCAGGGAATTAGGGCATTATAACGGGGAGGGCGGGGTCTGTCATGTTTGATGTGATGACTCGCAATAATACGGTCGCGCGAGGCGCTATCCAATCCAGTTGCTCAGTCGGTGCCTAATCCATAATTGGCGAAGGCATTGCTCGATAATTCAAGTTCAAAGCGCGTACGATCGCCTCTTCGCTTTGCCAGAAAGTACTCAACTGGTTTTCCATCGGGCGTGAAGGAGATGCTTTCAATCTGCAAGAGTGGTGCGCCGTTGCCAACGTGCAGTAACATCGCTTCTCTTTCTGTTGCGGCAACAGCCTCAATACCACGCTTCACTCGGTCGATCTGCAAACCATAGTTTGATCGAAGCACCTGATACAGCGACTGATGGGTGAAATCATTTTGTTCTATTCCGGGAACCAGGTGTTGTGGCAAAAAGGATGACACGATCAGAATTGGTTCTTGAGAAATGAATCGAAGCCGGTGGAGATGCACGACCAGACTTGCCGGGGAAAGTTCCAATTCTTTGGAAATTTTCTCCGTGGGGGAGATCATTTCAAGGGTGAGCACCTGGGTTTCAATCCGATAGCCCTGGCTGGCAAGGGAATCGGTAAAACCGATTGGAAAGCTCGTCCACCTTTCCGGGTATTTCTTCTCGCTAACAAAGGTGCCAATGCCCTTGTTGGTCCGGACTAAACCTTCCGCCGCTAATGAGTCAAGCGCTTTCCTGACAGTGATGCGACTAATTGCAAACGTCTCACAGAACTCGCGTTCGCTTGGCAGCTTGTCGCCCTGTCGCCACTGTTCCTGAGAAATCAATCTCCGGATAATCTCGGTCAGTTGGTAGTGGTAGGGGATGGGACTATTCTTGTCAATGTCCGCAGGAGAGAATTTGCCAAGCGCTGATGTCATAGGAAATCCCATTAAGAAGGCCGTAAACAAAGAACTTGCGCCGCCATCATAGCACAATCGTCAGTGGTTTCGCCATTGAGAGTATACTCTTATCATCCTGTCATGACAAGTTTACATCTTGACAACATGTCATCGTGGTGCTATGCTGCACATACGCCTTGCTTAACTGAGGAATCGCTCCCATGGCCCTGAAAGTGATTATCGCATCTCGCTCATTTGGTTCCGCTTCGCCCAGGCCGGTGCAAATGCTTGAGGCTGCAGGCGTTGAAACGGCGTGGGTGGATGCCAACTCACCGTCTGTACAAGATGAGCTACTGGAATTAGTGCCTGGAAACCGACGCCATCATCGTTGGCCTGGTCCCGATTACCGAGAAAATCATTGAGAACGCATCCAGGCTGCGCGTGATCAGCATGTACGGCGTGGGGGTCAACCACATTGATTTAGACGCAGCGCGCAAAAAAGGGGTCGTTGTGACCAATTGCCCCGGTTCCAACGACCAGGCCGTTGCGGATTTAGCCATGGGGCTGATGCTGGCGGTGGCGCGAAGCATTCCACAGATCGATCGGGACATTCGCGCCGGCTACTGGAAAAAGTACCTGGGGGGCGAACTGTGGCAAAAAAAGCTGGGCCTGATTGGGTTTGGAAACATTGCAAAGGGGGTCGCCCATCGCGCAAAAGGCTTTGCAATGGAGATCAGCGCTTATGATCCTTATGCCGCGGTTGAAGTGGCTGAGGCGCACGGAGTTTCATTGCACTCTTTTGATGAAGTGATTGCAAATTCCGATTTCGTTTCTCTGCACGCCCCCCTGACGGATGAGACCAAATGGATGTTTAGCATTGAACAATTCAAAATGATGAAACCCACCGCATATTTGATCAACACCGCCAGAGGGGGGTTGGTGGATGAACAAGCCCTTTATGCTGCGTTAAGCTGTGGGGAAATCGCCGGGGCAGGGTTGGATGTATTTGTCGAAGAACCCCTAGAAGACTCGCGATTAGCGGAATTAGGCAACGTGGTTCTCACGGCTCACACAGGGACTCATACCAAAGAAGCGATTGAGCGAATGGGGATAATGGCCGTTGAAAATGTTTTGCGGGTATTGCGCGGTGAAACACCGCACAACAGGATCGTGTAGGTTTTTATTTAGGAGGCGTCTCCCCAACCGAAATCATCTGAAGGTTATTGTCAAGCCGGACAACTCAACAACATCAAGGAGAACAACATGTCACGCAAACTGTTTGGTACCGCCGTGCTACTCTTGATTGTGTCTGTGCTTTTGGCGGCCTGTGCCGCCGCGCCAGTGGCTGCCCCCGCCGAACCAGCCGCGGCTGAGACTGCTGCCCCTGCCGAAGCGGCCGCAGCCGCCTCGGATGATCCCTGTGCGGCAGCCAAGGCAGAATTGTACGCAATGCTACCCAAGGTTCCACTGGTGGGCGTCAGAGATGATGCGGCCCTGACATCCCGCGCCGGCATCGAAAAAGCGTGGCCGAAGACGCCTGCAGATCCAGCGACGCTAAACATCGGGTGGTCCGAAATCGCAATGGCCAATCCGTGGTTCGTCGCGGTGAAAGATTCTGCGATTGCCACGGCTGAAGAAAAAGGATATACCATCAACTTCTTGGTTGCAGAGGGCGATCCCGCGAAGCAGAGTCAGCAGATTGACGACCTGATTACACAGGGCGTTGACGTCCTGGTGGTTGACCCGGTGGATACAACAGCCGTGATCCTGGATATCCAACGCGCGGTCGATGCGGGAATCCCCGTCGTTGCCGTTGGCGCCGCGCCTTCGGGCGAGGCCCCGATCCTCACCACGATCAGCGACAATGCCTATCAGGTTGGGTATGGCGCAGGTGAGTATGCCGGCGGCACCTTTGCCGCAGACGAGCCAATCAATATCGGCGCAATTCCCGGCAAATTGGGCAACACCACCGCCGAAAGCCGCACGGGTGGCATGGTAGGCGGCATCGTTGCGGCCAGACAGAAGGCGCTGGACAAGTTCATCTGCAAAGAAGATGCGATTCTGGTTGGTTACAACCTGTGGGAAGAAGCCAAGAACAGCGGTTCCGCCACCAATGCAGACCTGAACGTGTCGATCGTGGCGATGGGCGAGGGCGGTTGGAGCGAGGAAGGCGGATTGGCCGCGGCAGAACCCATGCTAACCGCACATGGTGACAAGCTCAACTTGATGATTGCCGACAACGAGTTTATGACTTTCGGCATTTTGAAGGCGGTGGAATCCTCCGGGTTGACGGATCAGATCAAGGTCGGCGCACCTTCAGACGGCTTCAATGACGCACTGAAGATGATCGCAGATGGCAAGTTGCTGGTATCGGGCTCCTGGAACGGTGACCAGCAGGGCGCGCACGCGATTGAGTTCGTGGAAGCGATTTTCTTTGAGGGCAAGGACCCCAGCAACTTACCGCTTGGCTCGTTCTTCCCACCGCTCACCTTCACCAAGGAAAACGCAGCCGAGTATATTAACCCCGGATCCCAGCGCAAACTTCTTCGCGGTGCCTGAATTTGTGTTCCCACCCTCGATCGATGAGCTGACTACTCAGTAAAAGACGTCAATCCCAGTGCGGGACCTCTGGCCAACGGAGGTTCCGCACTGGGTCAAACGCCCGAATCGATATCAGGAGTGACCTCCTTGACTGAAAAACACAACGCCGCTGTGGTTGTCATGAAGGGTATTTCGAAACACTTCGGCGGCGTACAAGCGCTTGACAATGTAGATTTTGAGGCCCGCGCAGGTGAAGTTCATGCCTTGATGGGTGAAAACGGCGCAGGCAAATCTACGCTAATCAAAGTGCTTTCAGGAGCGTATACAAAGGATTCAGGCGAAGTTCACGTTGGTTCAAGCGCAGCAGATGACAATCAGACCAGGCGATTACCGGAGGAGCGTTGCGGTGATCTATCAGGAATTCGCACTTGCGCCCGATCTGACTGTCGCCGAGAACATTTATATCAATGATCTGGGCGATAGCAGGGGCATCATTCACTGGCAAGCGCTGAAAAGCAAGGCAGAAGCGCTGCTGGCGAGACTTGGTTTTACGGATATTGATGTCCTAAAACCGGTTTCGGAGCTTTCCGTCGCCTACCAGCAGGTAGTTGAAATCTGCAAAGCGCTTCATAGAGAAGCAAAGGTGTTGGTTCTTGATGAACCGACGGCTGTGTTGACAAAAAGGGAAACGGATAAGCTCTTTGAAATCATCGCAGACCTCAGAGCGAAGGGCGTCTGCATCATTTATATCTCGCACCGAATCGAGGAAGTTTTCGGCATTTGCGACCGGATCACCGTTTTAAAAGACGGCAGAAAGGTCGGCACCGTCCATGTGGGGGATGTAAATCGGGAACAACTGGTCAGGATGATGATCGGGCGCGAAATGAAAGATTTGTTCCCGGCGCGACAGGCTGAAATCGGGAAAGTAATCTTTCAGGCCAATCATTTGAATTGCGGCACGATGGTGAAGGATGTCTCGATCAGCGTCAGGCAGGGTGAAGTTTTGGGATTAAGCGGCCTGGTTGGGGCAGGGCGAACCGAAACATTCCGTGCGATTTTTGGCGCAGATAAAAAGGATTCCGGCGAAATCATCATCGCAGGCAAGGAAGTGAAGATCAGTTCCCCGCGAGACGCGGTTGCTTGTGGAGTCGGTATGCTGCCGGAAGACCGCAAGCAACACGGCGTATTACTGGAATTGTCGATCAAGATCAACGGCACCCTGACCATTCTCAACCGCCTGACGAGATCCTTTGGCAGAATCGACCAGCCCGAAGAGGATGAACTCATCGCCGGCCTGGTGAAAAAGTTGCATGCTAAAATCGGTTCTGTGGACGATGAGGTCAATTCACTCTCAGGCGGCAATCAGCAGAAGGTCGCCCTGATGAAGTGGATCGCCTCAAATTCAAAAATACTACTCTAGATGAACCGACGCGCGGCGTGGATGTGGGCGCAAAAGCTGAGATCTACAAGATTATCAACGAGCTGGCTGCACAAGGGGTTGGCATCATCATCGCCTCGTCAGAAATGCCTGAAGTCATCGGCATGTCGGACCGGGTCATCGTCATGCGCAACGGCATGGTAGCGGGTGAATTGGGGAAAGACATGATCAATGAATACAACCTGATCAAACTCGCGATGGGAGTCTAGAAAATTGAACTGGAAGAGCACTTTGCAGCGAATACTGAAAGAATATAGCGTTGTGCTTGTCCTGATATTCGCGTTTATTCTATCTGCATTTTTATCAGATGTATTTTTGAAGTGGACAAACATAACCAATATTCTCAGGCAACTCACTCCATTGCTATTGGTCAGCCTTGGCATGTTAACCGTCGTTCTCACCGGCGGGATCGATCTATCCGTCGGCTCTACCGTCGCAGTTGCCAGCGTAACCTGCGCTGTTCTGGCCACCCAGACATTTGTCCACCTGGGGAACCTGGGGCTGGTGCTTGCGATCGCCATTGCGATACTGGCGGGTCTTGCGCTGGGCAGTATCACCGGCTCACTCGTTTCGGTTTTCAACATGGCGCCTTTTGTGGCTTCTCTGGCCATGATGACGATTGAGCGTGGGCTGGCGTACGTCATTACCAATGGTGAGCCGATCCGCCTGGACCCCAAATTGCCTGCCAACCAACTGCTCATCGACTTCGGAAGCGATAAAATTCCGGGAATAGAGCTGCCCTTGCCAATTTTGGTGGGTTTGGCGGCTGCGCTGCTGTTCTGGTTTATTTTCAGGTATACCCGATACGGCAGATTGACGATCGCAACCGGCAGCAATGAAAGTGCGGTTGCGCTATCCGGAATTTCGGCGGCCAGATATAAGTTCCGGGCCTATCAGATATCCGGGGTGTTGAGCGCGATCGCCGGGATCTTGATCATGGCGCGATCCGGCGTGGCCGTGCCTGCCACAGGCGTAGGCATGGAACTTGATGCGCTGGCTGCCTGCGTGATTGGCGGCGTGAGCCTGAGCGGAGGGCGAGGAAAGGTCATCAATGTCGTGGCAGGTGTGTTAGTGCTCGGCCTGATCAGCAACATCATGAATTTGCTCAGCGTGCCGATCTATTCACAGCAGATTATTAAGGGTCTGATTATCATCATTGCCGTGTTGACAACCGGTATCAAGAAGAAATAAGCCTTCATTCCGAAAATCGCCGGGCGGCCTGTGCGTGGCGAATTGTCGCCCAAATGTGTTGGAAATAGGGAGCGAAAATGAAACGCGGAGAATATGAAATTCTATTCCATTGGAATCATCTTGATTGGATCTTTCCAAACGAGGCGCTAAGAGTCGCGTTTGAGGAAGGGCGGTATTGGAAAGGCGCAATGGCCGCCGGCTTCAAGCTGGACAAGGATGGAAACTATTACTTGTCGGTGCCGCGCTGGGCGCCCGGAATTCCGGCCACGGTCAACAAAATCGAAATCGTCGATGGCAAGGCCATGCTGACCGCTTACCCCAGTTGGGAGATGAATGAAATCGGCAACCCAGCCGCGCTGCAATCGGTTTTGGGCTGGGATATCGACGAGAACAACATCGCCTGGTTTTTGGACCAGGGCCATATCGAGGGCCAGCCCTGCGTGGATGGCGCCCAGAAACTGGTGGCCTGGGATATCACCCAAAACACCCTGGTTGGTTCGTACAAATTGCCAGATGAAATTGCCTCTTACAAGGCTTCTTTCTTGAACGACCTGATGATCGACAACCGAAATGGGTTTATCTACATTGCCGATTCGGGTATTTTTACCGAACCGCTGGAAGGCGGCATCATCGTTTTTAACATGAAAACGCACGAATTCCGCCGGGTGCTACATCAGCATGTCAGCGTGCAAGATGTGCCCGGCTACTGGTTTGAGATTGCCGGCAAGAAAGTCTGGAGCGATACGCCTATGCGCACCGGGGCGGATGGCATTGCACTTGCCGCCGATCGCAAGACCCTCTATTGGTGCCCGCTGACGGCCAGGAATCTATACGGCATCGACACTTCGTACCTTCAGGACTTCAGCCTCCCGCACCAGGAAATCGAGAAGGCCGTTCAGGATTTTGGCGACAAAGGCACAAATACCGACGGGATGTGCGCCGATAATCATGGGTTGATCTATTACACCATGCTGGAGGGGCAGGGCATCGGGATCTATGATCCAGCGAGCGCAAAATATGAACCATTGCTTTCGGACGAGCGCATGATTTGGGTTGACGGCATGACCTTCGACAATCGGGGCTATCTGATTTTCAACAACAATCGCTTGCACGAGTTGTTCCGCGATGAACTCGACTGGGATAACCCCTACAACCTGATCATCTGGAAAGCCTATGTCGGCGCAGGCATCCAGTCGTACCTGCAATCCAAAGCATAATTCACCGGTGCACGCTCGAATGCCGTTCTGACCTGGGTATGCATGCCAGAGAGATACATTGTCGCCATTGATCTTGGAACAAGCGCCGCCAGGGCGGTCTTGTTTGACTTATCGGCCAAACCGCTCCGGGTTGTCCGCCACCCTTACCCGCTGCTCTCGCCACGGCCGGGCTGGAGTGAGCAAGACCCGGAGGAAATTGTTAAAGCCGTGATCCGATGCCTGCAGGAGATCACCGGTCAAGTTGCCCGGAAAGACGAAATTGCGTGTGTGACCTTTAGCTCGCAAATGTACAGCATCCTGGCGCTGGATCAGACCGGCCGAGCAGTGACCCACTCTATCACCTGGAATGATCGCCGCAGCGCGAAGATAGCTGAAACGTTGCGGGATCGGGAAGGATTTCGGGAACTGGTCTCATCCACCGGATGTCCAATTTCTGAGATCTTCCCGCTCTATAAAATCCTTTGGCTCAGGCAAAACCTGGCTGGGTATTCCAATCTCAAATTCGTTTCCATCAAAGATTATGTGATTGCCAGTTTAACCGGGCAATTCATTGCAGATTGGTCGACCGCCTCGGCCTCTGGGTTGTTTCGGATCAACACGATGGAATGGGACGAGGATGTACTCTCGTTTGTTGGCCTGGAGCAGTTCGCCAATTTGCCTGAAGTCGCCTCCCCGCGGCATGTCATCCACCACTGGGTAAGCCAGGGTGCGGACTTGAACATCCTGGATGGCACCCCGCTTGTTTTAGGAGGCGGTGATGGCCCCCTGGCGAGCTTGGGGATCGGTGCGGTTCGCCCAGGATCCATTGCGGTGAATGTGGGCACAAGCGCAGCCTTGCGGGTGACCGTTGACACCCCATCCTCGATCCGGCAGGAAGATTATGGACTTTTTATCGCGGATGAGGGCTTGTGGGTCACCGGCGGAATCACCGGCGGTGGCATTGTGTACGATTGGCTGATTCGCACACACTTCCAGAACCTGGAAGGCCTGCTTCCTGGGCAAATTTATCAGCATGTGGACGCATTGGTGCAAACGGTAGGTCCCGGCGCGGACGGTCTTTTGTTTATCCCCTATCTTGGCGGTCAGCAAAGCCCCGATTGGGATGCAAAACAACGGGGAGCGTTCATCGGCCTGGGTGTTGAGCACGGCGTTGCCCATTTTGCGCGGGCTGCGCTCGAAGGGCTGGCTTTCTCACTTTACCGCATCGCGAACGCCGTCAGTTCAAATAGTCTGCTCAGCGTTGATCGGATCTATATGTCGGGCGGCATCACCCATTCTGAAGTCTGGCTGCAATTGGCCGCAGATGTTTTTGGCTGTGAGGTCGTGGCGCCGGAGAGCACGGAAGGCTCGGCCCGGGGGAGCACGCTGTTGGCATTGCTCGCACTTGGCATCATTACTCGGCCAGAAGAGTTGTCTGTGCCTGATACAGAGTACAAAATCTTTGCGGCCAACGAAAGTAATCACAAGGCCTACCAGGACATATTCATGCACTTTGAAAACACCCTGAAACGCCTATACGACTAACCCTGGAGGATGAACATGATCAAAGGATCGCTTGTACCCAATATCACCTTTTTTGACCATAAGGGCCAATTGGATTTGGAAAAGACCAAGTGGCACATGCGCTGGATGTTCGCCAAGGGTGTGGATGGTTTATTCCTGACCGGCTCCTATGGCTCCGGCCCCATGATCTCCCTGGATGAACGGGTGGAAATCTTCAAGGCTGCGAAAGAGGTCGCGGCTGATTTTGAGGGAAAGATCCTGATTCCGCATGTGGGCTGCATCGATACCGAATCCACCGTCAAACTGGCCCAGGCCGCCGAAAAAATTGGTGTGGATGCCATTGGGGCGGTGCCGCCATTTTATTACAAAAACACCGAAGATTGGGTGGTGGGCTTTTATAAGGATTTGATCGAAAGCGTGAAGACCCCGGTCTTTGCGTACAACAATCCTGAAACCTCGCGGTTCTCTTTTAATCTCAAGACCGTTCAGAAGCTTCAGGGCTTTGGCCTGAAAGGCATGAAAGACAGCCCCCTGGAAGTTGGTTTTGTCACCCGGGTCTTCTATGACGCCAAACTGAACAAGAAGGACTTCCAAATCATCCTGGGCACTTCAACGGGCTGGCTCCCTTACTACTACATGGGCATCCAGGCTGCCATTGCAGGCATCAACAACTGGGCGCCGGAGATTATGACGGCTCTGGTCAAGGCCACCTTTGAAGGCGATGTCGAACGCTCGGAGCGGGCCTATTGGGTCATGATGGACCTGGGCGCCAAGATGCACTTTACCGATAGCACTGTCGCCTCCCAGATGGGGTTGCATGCGCGCGGGTTTGACGCCGGTTTTGCCTTGAAGCCCAAAGAACTCCCCGCCTTTAGCGACCCGAAATATGCCGAGATCAAGAAGTGGCTGCAGGATGGATTTGACGCATTGGGGTTGAAGATGGAGTAGAGCGTTGATCTTTTCCTCCTGCGTCAAAAGCCAACTCAGCTCACGAATCACTCCCGCTCGGATAGCCGCGTGGCGCTGGTGACATTGGCCCGCGCTAGCTGCTCCGGAGCGACGATGGCGCTGCGCAGATCCGCGCCGTCCAGATTGGCGCCGGTGATGTCCGCCATATAGAGATTTGCCCCACATAGATTGGCCTGCGCAAGGTTCGCATCGATCAAGTCCACCGCATACAGATTGGCGCGGATCAGACAGGTGTCATGCAGGTCGGCGCGCGAAATATCTGCCACGGCGAGGTGCGCCCAGGCCAGGTTGGACTTAGGGAGCACAAGACCGGCAAGGTCCGCGCCGTTGAGCGCGAGCACCGGCGGGATCGGGTCAATCTCGGCATTGGCATGCGAACCAATCAGGTTGGCCTCAAATAGAAACTGGATCGCCAACCCCTTGTAGGTTCCATCCAGTTGGCGCAGCGCAGTGAAGAGATGAGCGCGGGCAAGGGCGCGCACGGGGTCGCCTTTGGCGGAGGCGTGCAACTGGTGGTGGCAGACCAGATCGGTGAGCGCGTCGTACAGGTGATGGAGCACTTCTTGTTGCATCGCTCGGACCCCTATCCGGTGGATTTCCCGCTGTAAGATCGGTCATTGCCGGCAACCGCATCGCCAATCGCATCACCGATGAGGTTGATGGCGAGCACGGTCAGGAAGATACCAAGGCCGGGAAAGACCGTGATCCACCAGGCCTGTCGGATGTACTTCTGACCGGCGTTGAGCATCGCCCCCCATTCGGGTGTGGGCGGCTGGGCGCCAAGGCCTAGAAAGCTCAGGGCGGCGCCTGCGAGAATGGCCGAGCCGATCCCCAATGTCAGCAACACCAGCAATGTGCGCATGGCGTTCGGCATGATGTGGCGAATGAGAATTTGGGTGTCCGTGACACCGATGGAACGGGCGGCTTCCACATATTCCATTTCACGTAACCCCAGGACGTTGCTGCGGGTCAGCCGTAAGAAGGCAGGGAATAAAGGCAATGCCGATGGCCAACATGGCGTTGACAATGCCGGGACCCAGCACGGCGATGATCGCCAGCGCCAGCAGAATGTCGGGGAAAGAGAGCAGGACATCGGCAAGCCAGGAACTGCCCGCGTCGAGCCAGCCACCGTAGTACCCCGCAAGCAGGCCAATGACGATGCCAATCGTGGCGCCAATGATGATCGCGAGTATTCCCACCCACAACGACAGCCGGCCACCATAGAGAAACCGCGTAAAAACATCACGCCCGATATTGTCGGTGCCCATGGGGTGCGCCAAACTGGGCGGCTGCATCGTCTGCGTTGGATCAATCGCATTGGGATCCTGGCTCGTCAGCAGCGGTGCGCTGAGGCTGGCGGCGATGAGCAAGACCAGGACAATCGCCCCAAGCAGCGCACCGTGATTGCGAAAGGTGCGCCGGAAAATGCGCATGGTCGGCGATTCGCTGCGCCAGGCGCGTGCACCCTGATCGGCAGTCATTGGTTGGCTGCTGGGCGAAGCGCTGGGCGGCGAGACGGTGCGCGAGGTCATTTCAGGCGAATCTTTGGATTGAGCACCGTATAAAGAATATCGGTGAAGGTGTTGATCAACACATAGATGACCGCAACCACCAGCACGACCCCCTGCACCATGGGGTAGTCACGATTGGAGATCGATTGCACGGCCAGCCGGCCAATGCCCTGCCGGGCAAACAAGGTTTCGACGATTGCCGAGCCGCCCAACAGGTAGGCAGCCTGCAAACCGACAAAGGTCACAATCGGGATCAGCGCGTTGCGCATGGCATGGTCAAGTACGACCTTGTGCTCGCGCAACCCTTTGGCCCGGGCCACCGTGACGTATTCTCTCCCCAATACATCCAGCATCCCGGCGCGCACCATCCGGGCGACGACCGCGGCTTCGGGCAGACCGAGCGTGAGGGCGGGCAACAAAAGCGCCGCAGGACTGTTACTGCTTGAGATGCTCGGCAGCCACGCCAGGCGTACAGAAAACAGCATGATGAGCAGCAGCCCCAGCCAGAAGGTGGGAATGGACATGCCGCTCACCGAGATGCTCATGATGGCCGAGTCCAACCAGCTACCCTGGTTGAGCGCCGCCGCTACCCCCAATGTGAAGCCGAAGATCAAGGCGATCAGCAGCGCCGCCGCGGCGAGCGCCATGGTGCTTGGCAGTTGTTCGCCGATTGCTTCCGAGACCGGGACATAGTTGCGGATCGACTTGCCCAAATCGCCGCGCAGCGCATTGCCGAGATAGCGCGCATACTGGACGGGGATGGGATCATCCAGCCCCAGTTGTGCGCGCAATTCGGCCACACGTTCGGCGGTAACTTTCTGGCGACCCAGAATCGCGGTGGCGGCATCGCCCGGCACCAGGTGAATGATGGAAAAGACCAGCACCGAAACGCCGAGGATGACAAAGACAGACGTGAGCAAGCGTCGAATGAGATAGGTATACATTGCCGGACCAACACCTTCGCAGGCGGGATTGGCTAAAGCGCCAGGATGCAAACCCAACAGAGGCTCGCATCCGGCGCTTCGTTGGCGCCTACTGCGCCAGCGAGATATCGTAGAGCCAGGGATATCCCTCGACGTCGAAGGAGAAGTTTTCGACGGAGGGCGCATTCAGATACGACGTGTTGATCGCAAAGAGCGGCAGAACAAGCGCGTTGTCCATAATGATCCGCTGTGCGGTCACATAGTCCTCCTTGCGCTTTGCTTCGTCGGTCTGGGTGTCACCGTCGGCAAGCGCGGCATCAAGTTCTGCATTCTTAAAGCGCGTATAGGCTGACCCGCCTTCGATGTTGTCGGAGTGGAAGAGAATGCGCAGCGGCGACGGATCGGCGCGAGTCCAGTACATGTAGAGCATGCCATAATTGCCCGCAGCGGCCTCTTCGGCAATGCCCGCATCGTCCATGGCGCGCATCTGCACGTCAAACCCGGCCTGGGTCAGATAGCCGGCCAACAGTTCGTTGAAAGCCTCTTCCCAGATCGGCGAGGTCGTGTAGTCGATGGTCAGCTTCTGGCCATCTTTGTCGCGGATGCCGTCGCCATCACTGTCCTTCCACCCCGCTTCGTCCAACAGACGCGCAGCTTCTTCCGGGTTGTAGCGGTAGAGACCGGCGGCCTGTTCATCAAACGCCCAGGTCGTTGGCGAGAGCACGCTATAGGAAGGAATACCCAGTCTTTGGAACGCGGTTTGGACAAACTCCTCGTGGTTGAGCGCAAGGATCATGGCCTTTCGCACGTTGATGTCGTCGGTCGGTGCGATTTCGGTGTTGATCATCATGATGGCCGGGATGCCGGGTTGCGCAAAGGTTTCGAGCACGCCTTTGCCGGCCTCCTCGGCGGCGATGGCATCCATCGCGGGCGGCTCGCTTGCGACGAGTAACTCACCGGTCTCAAAGGCCGTCATGCGCGTCGCTGCCTCGGGGAGGAAGCGGAAGACAACCTCATCGAGCAGTGCCGGTCCCTGGTGCGCCGCGAATTCCGGCGCACAGTTGTAGTCGGGGTTGCGCTCCAACACAATCTGCGACTGTGCATCCCATTTGGCTAATTTGAACGGCCCGGTGCCTACGGGGTTGCGGCCATAGTCAGCGCCATACGTCTCGCGCGGTTGGCGATGAGATGCTCAACCACTGGCGCGCCGCATCACGGAGGAACGTGGGATAGGGCGCCGCAAACTTGACGACGACCGTGTAGTCATCCACCACGTCGGTGCCGGTGTACTGATGGTCGGTGAGCAGGGTCTTGCCGCCCGACTCCAGCACGGCATCGCTCATGATATGGTCAAACGAGGCCTTCACGGCATCCGCCTTGAACGGCGTGCCATCGTGGAAGGTGACATCCTCACGCAGCTTGAAGGTGAATTCGGTGTAGTCGGCGTTAGCTTCCCACGAGAGCGCCAACCCTGGGTGCAGCGTTGTGTCCGGCGCCATGGCGAGCAGCGAGTCAAAGAGATTGATCAGGACAAACTGCTCCTGTACATAGACGGCATCACCCGGATCCAGAGTCTCCGGTTCGGAGCCAAGACCGATGGTCAGCGCGCCGCCGGCAGTCTGCGCCGCAGCGCCTGTGGTTGGACTCGGCGCTTCACCGAGCAGGCTGCGCCGCCGGGGCGGCCGTGGCGCAGGCAGATAGAACGATGCTGGCAATCACGAGGATCGCCAACAGCATCGTGGAGTGTCGTTTCAGATGCATAGAGAGTCTCCATTCTTTGGGATGAATCGGACCGATAAGTCTGCGCTATTGTGCCTGCAGTCTTGCGGATATGGCAAAGGACGATCAAGCACAGTGGATGCCCGGGCTACGATTTCACGAAAGACCGGCCGGCCATTGACCATGGTCAAGATGGGCTGCACCTGCGCAATGTCGCCTTCGGGCACAACAAAGAGATCGGCGTTCAAGAGCACCAAATCGGCCAACATACCTGGACGCAGCATGCCCTTGCGGTGTTCCTGGAACTCAGCGCATAAGCGGCGGCGCAGGTGTATCCGTCAATCAGATCCGTCGAAGCGCTGGCGCTGCACCGGGTCGCCCGGCTGCCAGGGTTCACGGTTCAACCCATACCACAGCCCCAGGAAAGGATCCATCGGGGCCACCGGCCAGTCGCTACCGTAAACCTGGTGTGCGCCCGCTTCACGCAGCGTCTGCCAGGCGAAGCTATAACGCCACCGCTCAGGCCCGGGCCGCTGGGGCCATACATCGCCGGCGCTGATGGTATCAGGACAGTGCACAGGCTGCATCGAGGCAATCACGCCCAGTTCGGCAAACCGAGCGATGTCGGCGGGATGGACGACCTCGATATGTTCGACGCGGTGGCGGCTGTCACGGCGGCCGTTGACGCGTTGGGCATAGGCGTAGCCCGTCAGGCGCTGCTGCACCGCACCATCACCGCAGGGGCATGACGGCAATTTGCAGTCCCAGACGGTCGGCTTCAGCGGCGACCGCATTGGAGCGTTCCGCGGTGTGGAGCGCGCCGCCGCGGTTGCCGGGTTGATCGGCGTAGTCGTCCACCATCAGCGCGGTATAGGACTCGAGCACGCCGTCCATAAAGACCTTGACTGCCCCGGCGCGTACAAACTCGCCCTGGAATTGTCGTCGCAGTTCGGCGGCTTCGGCGATCTGGCCGATCGGGGTTTCGGGTTCGATATTGAACGGCACGTAGATGCGCGCGGTCATCTCCCCCAGGTCTTCGAGGGCGGCGTAGACGCTGATGGCATTATTCCAGTTGTCCATGTTGTGGACACTGGTGAGACCGTGACGAGCACAGAGCGCCAGCCCGCGTTGCGCGGCGGCGCGGCGTTCCACTTCTGTGGGCGGCGGGATGAGGTTGCGCACGGGGTCAAAGGCCCCTGGTTCGCGCAATTCGCCGGTTGCAGTGCCGGTGGCGGCGTCCGTGACAATCTCACTGCCGGCAGCAGTCGTCCTGCCGTTCAGCAGGCCGGCCCGGCGCAGCGCCTCGCTGTTTGCCCATGATGTATGCCCATCAAAGGCGGTGAGAATGACGGGGCGGTCAGGGACGATCGCGTCCAGCATCCAACGATCTAACCGTTCGCCCGCCGGAATAGCGGTGTATTTGAGTTGAACACCTTCAATCCATGTGCGCGCCGGGTTTGCCGCAGCGTAGGCGGCAGTGGCAGCCAAGACATCTTCCAGTCGATCGGCGTCGTCAAGGCGCAGTTTGTCGAGCTTGAGCGATCCCCAGAGGAGATGAAAGTGGCTGTCGATCAACCCGGGCAGGAGCGAACGCCCTCCCGCATCAATCACCTCCGTGTGGGGGCCACGCAAAGTGGCGGCATCGACCGTGGGACCCACAAAGACGATCTGATTACCGCGTACGGCGACGGCTTCGGCGTGCTGGTTGGCCGGGTCAGCGGTGTAGACCGCTGCGTTTACAAACAGATAATCCGCAGGACGGGCAGCAGAACGATTGGCGTTGATCACGGGCGTCTCAATCACTGGATGACGTACGACAAACTAGATCGTGTTGATGTCGAATTTTCTTCGTACAACAATAAACCCGCAATTCCGAGATTCCGCAAAATGCGAGATGCGAGATACGAAGAAGGGTTGGCGGTCCATCACTGGGTTACCCCAGTGATGGCCGACCGCCAGGAGGAAAGTGGAGGTCCCGTTGCCGGGAGGAGGTGAGTGTGTGCGAAGTTTGCTCCCCAGTAAACTTCGTAGTTATTGTATTATAGACACGACGCCGTTTTCATCGTGCAGGTTGCACAAGAAATGCCGAAGAAGATTGTGCGTTTATTCACAACCTTGCACAACGCGGGGGTGCGCGCCACCAACAAAAAGCCCGATTGGGGCACAGTCGGGCACAAATTCGGCTGATTGAGGCTGATTGGCATCACTATACGCCCTACAGAACGTGGTGGTCTGCGAGCCAGAGGAAATTCATGCGCTCAATAGCGGCCGCGCGCCAGCGCCATATCGATCTGTATCGCTTGCGGGTGTGCGCGCGTAATTGGATCGGCAATTTCGAGATTGACCGCGCAAGCCTTGAACTCCGGGATCAGGGCCTCCGGATCCAGGGCATCGATGGTCAGCATATTCGCCGCCGCTTCCACGAAGTGCATGGGAATGAAGACAACCCCAGGGGTTGTCTTGGGGCGACACCTTCACACGCAGCACAATCTCGCCACGGCGCGAATAGACACGCACCACTTCGCCGGTCTTGAAACCGCACCGGGCTGCGTCGACCTCATAGATTTCAACCAGTGGTTCCGGATAGAGGTCGTTCAGATGTGAGTGCCGCGTCATGGTGCCGCCATGCCAGTGCTCGAGCAGCCGGCCTGTCGTCAGGATAAACGGGTATTCCTCATCCGGTTCCTCCACCGCCGGTACATGCTCCAGTGGGAAGAAACGGCCGCGCCCGGCAGGAAAGGTGTCGGCAAACAGGTAGGGGGTGCCGGGGTGCGTATCGGTTGGCACTGGATATTGCAGACCCACCTGTTCCAGACGAGCATAGGTAATCCCGGCAAACATGGTCGCAACGCCCGCCATTTCGCGGAAGATCTGCTCAGGCCCCTGATAATCCCAGCCGGCAGTTTCTGGCCTGCCCAGCCGCTGTTCGATCCGCCGGCCCAGGTCGCAGACGATCGCCCAGTCCGGTCTTGCCTCGCCGCGCGCCGGGATTGCCTGACGCACACGTTGCACCCGGCGGTCGGTGTTGGTGAAGGTCCCTTCTTTTTCCGCCCAGGATGCAGCCGGCAGGATCACGTCCGCATACGCGCCCGACTCATTGATGAAGACGTCTTGCGCCACGAGGAACTCCAGTTGCTCCATGTGGCGCCGGGTCAGATTCATGTTGGGTTCCGTCATGACCGGGTTTTCACCCATGATATAAAGCGACCGTACGCCGCCGGGGTGGGCGTGTGACAGGATCTCGGTGGTTGTGAGGCCGCGCTCACGGCTCAGACCGCCCGGCTCGACCTGCCACGCCGTTTCCCACAAGCGTGCGCTCGCCTCATCCTCCACCGGCATATACCCAGGGTAGAAAAATGGCATTGCCCCGGCGTCGGAAGCCCCTTGCACGTTATTTTGGCCGCGCAGGGGGTTCAGCCCGGTTCCCGGACGCCCGATATGACCGGTCAGCAAGGCGAGGTGCACAAGCCCCAGGGCGCTGGCCGTCCCATGCGAAAGTTGTGAAATGCCCATGCCCCAAAAAATGGAAGCGCGTTCCGCAGTGGCGTACATGTGGGCAGCTTCGACAATGAGGCGCCGGTCCACCCCGGAGATCGCTTCGGCGTATTCCGGCGTAAACTTCTCTAACGAGTGGACGAACTCGGCAAATCCCTCGGTGCGCGTTGCAACAAAGCGTTCGTTAACCAGCCCGTCGCGCACGATGACATGGGCCATGGCTGTGAAGACCGGCACGTTTGAACCCGGCTTCAGCGGGAGCCATAGGGCGGCATAGTCACATAGTTCCAGGCGGCGAGGGTCGATCACGATCAGCCTGGCGCCATGCTTGCGGACGGCTTCCTTCATCTGCAAGGCAATGATGGGGTGGTTCTCGGTCGTGTTGGAGCCGGTGACGACAAAGCAGTCGCTCTGGATCACCTCGCTTGCGGTATTGCTCATGGCGCTGGTGCCGAGCGACTTGAGTAGGGCTACGACACTCCCGGCATGGCAGAGGCGCGTGCAGTGATCGACGTTGTTGGTGCGAAACAGCGCCCGGAACAGCTTTTGGAGCAGGTAGTTGTCTTCGTTGGTGGCCTTTGCGCAGCAATAGACGGACAGTGCGTGCGCACCGTCGCGCCGATAGATCTCGACAAGCCGATCGGCGACGAGATCTAGCGCCTCATTCCAACTCGCTTCGCGCCATTCGGAGCGGTCAAACGCCTGTGTCCGCATCCCAGGGATCTGGGGTGTCTTGCGAACGAGTGGTGTCGTTAAGCGATCCGGGTGATAGATGAAGTCGTACCCAAAGCGACCCTTGACGCAGAGATTGCCGTGATTGACCACGGCGTCGTGCGGCGACGTAACGCGATAGATAAAGTCATCCTGGATATGTAGCTGCAGGTTGCAGCCAACACCGCAGTAGGGACAGGGTGGTAGAGACGATGCGATCGGGTGTGAGCATAGGGCGTATCTCGTGTTGCGTATCTCGTGTTCCACGCAAAGCGCGCAGGCAAGCACAATTAAGTGTTGAGAGAGCTTACTCGCAACATTCAGAATATGCAATCAAGAAGTTTCAATACGTGATTGATCCTACGGATTACGAGACAAGTTTCACGCTTCACGCCTGGCGATCTCCGCGCGTACTACCGGGGCCACCTGGGTCCCAAAGAGTTCGATGGCCCGCATCATTTTGGCATGGGGAATGCCACCCAGCCCCAGTTGGAGCAGAAAGCGTTGATGGTGGAAGATCTCGTATTGGAAGAGGATCTTTTCAATAACCTCGTCAGGTTGCCAACAAAATCAGCGCCACGCAACTGGCGTGAAGCCTCCAGTTGCGGCCGTGAGGCGGGCGCCCAGCCACGCTCGCGACCAATCTTGTTCATTACCACGGTTGCCGCCGGATAGTAATCGTCGGCGGCCTGTCGCGAGTCATCGGCGATGAAGCCGTGCGAATTGATGCTGACCGGTAATTGGGCGGGATCATGCCCGGCCTGGCGTGCCGCTTCACGATAGAGCTGGACAAAGGGCGCAAAGCGCTCCGGCATGCCGCCAATGATTGCAAGCGCCATCGGCAGACCGAGGCCGCCGGCACGCGCGGCTGACTCCGGAGTGCCGCCGACCGCAATCCAGACCGGCAACTGCGGCTGGATTGGCCGCGGATAGACCCCTTGATTGCGCAGTGACGGGCGATGTGCGCCCGACCAGGTGACCCTTTCTGAAGCGCGCAAGCGCAGCACCAGATCGAGTTTTTCCGCAAAGAGCGCGTCATAGTCATTCAGATCGTAGCCAAAGAGCGGAAACGACTCAATGAACGAACCGCGCCCCGCCATGATCTCGGCGCGCCCGTTTGAGAGCAGATCCAGCGTGGCGAAATCCTGAAAGACCCGCACCGGGTCATCCGAACTCAACACGGTCACCGCGGTCGATAGCCGGATTGACTTCGTGCGCGCCGCAATGGCGCCGAGGATGACCAGGGGCGCCGAGGAGACGAAATCAGGGCGATGATGTTCGCCCAGGCCGAAGACGTCCAGACCCACCTGGTCGGCCAGTTCGATCGTTTCGATCAGGTCATGGAGGCGTTGCGCCGGGCTGATCGTTGCGCCGGTGACTGGATCGGGGATGAGCTCCGCAAAAGAATAGAGGCCTAATTCGAAGGCGCCTGGCATTTCGTTCATCCTCGGCTGATGGTTGGTCAAATGGCAAATCAGATCGACTGCGTGTCTTCGGGCTCGCCCAAGGCGACAGGTTCATAGAATTCAACAAACTCGGCCGGCGTCAGATCGTAGACCATGCCCTCGGGGAGATCATCCCAGGGCTTCTCGCCATCGTTGCGCTCCGACTCAGCTTCGCCAATGGTGCGCTCGCCGGCGTCATGCCGTGAGCGCGCGTCTTCGAACGCCTCCGAGGTCATCCCCAGCGGTTTCTCCGCAAAGGCATTATGCAGGCCTTGATTGATCGATTTCACCGCCTGCTGCAGCGGTTTGTCACTGTGCTTCTCGGCAAAGGTTCGCACCGCAGTCTCGGCATCGAGAGGGGCAAGGTCGTACCGCTTCGCCAGTTCCTCACGATGATAGACAATCCATAGGTACAGATCCGCTTCCGTGCGGCTGGGAAAATCTTCTAGCAGGTCACGCTGGCGGATCTCCTCAACGACCGGCAGATAGACGTTGTCATACCAGCTACAGACTGCCTCCTCCCAGGAGAGCCGCCAGTCGCCGCCTGCCCGTTCTAGATCGAGGTTGCGGAAATAGCGGTGGACCTCGACGTGACGAAGTAGGATTTTGTACCGGCCCGGTTCGGTCAGCACAACGTTGTTATCCGGTCTCAATTCGTCCAGGTGCGTTTGGGCTTCGAATTCAGAGCGCTCGATCTTGATAATCCACTGATCTCGCTCGAAGTCGTCCTGTGTCAAGTCCACGTCGGTGTCAATCTCGGTGACATAGGCTTCAATTTCACTCAGCCCATTGGCGCGCGCAACACTGATCCGGTGATTGCCGTCGCGCACAAAATAGACGTCACCGATCTTGTACAATTCGATCGGCGGATATCCTTCCATTGAGTTCAAGATGGCGTCGACGCGGGCCCAGCGTTCCGCATTGACTGCGGAGCGCGGGAGAAACGTGCGGGTGAAATCGTGGTAGCGACCGACACTGCCAACGATTTTTTCCAGGGGCACCACCCTTGTACCCATTTCGATCTGCTGGCGTGCGCGCAGCCGCTTGGCGACTTCGTCATAACTGACCAGTGACGTGTTCGCACCCGTAATCTTGCCCAGCAGGTCAGCGACCTGCGCCTTGGTGGCATTCCGTCGATATCGTTCAAGTGACTCCAGAGGTCACCGCTACATAGGGCATTCAAGCACCTCCTTAAACTACATGACCACGCTTGCAGTATAACGCAGGTTCTAAGGGGTGCATAGTGTAGATCATACAAAAACCCCCAGGGGCACAGATCCCGTTGGGGTTTTGGAGTAAAACGGTCTGAATTTTCGATGCTGCAGCCGGGGTCAGAGGGCGACGGCGGTGACCGCAGTGCATTCATCCGCGCGCAGCGCCATGCAGTTTACGCCCTGCACAACGCCTTCTTTAGCGGGCACTTCGATCGCTTGAAACCGGATGATCTTGCCGAGGCGTGAGATGACAAAGAGATCCGAATGATCGGTGACTGCTACGGCACCCACGATTTCCTCTGCCTTCATCGCCACTTTGCCGCCGGCGCCTGGTGACTTGTTGGCTGCAAATCCACGCATTTCCCGAATCGTGCCCTTGCCGTCGGCTGCCTGCATGAAGACACCGCCCTCTTCGCTGGTGGCGACAACCGCCTTGATCTTATCGGCAGGATCGACGCGTAGTCCCAGGCAGCCGCGCACGGGGACCAACCGCTCGGCAAAACGAATTGCTTGACCGGTGCGGGTGACGATAAAGAGGTCATCAGTGCCGGTGCTCCAGGTCGCCGCGGCGGGTGCACCGCCTTCCTTGATATCATAGAGTACAGTCCCTGGCTGCAGGCTGCCACCCAGGTACTGCCGTGCGATCCGCCGGACCTGGCCGCGCTCAGTCACCAGAATCAAGAAGGCGCCTCCCTGAAGAGGGGGATCGGGCACAACGACCGCCGGGGTCTCGCCTGGACGCAGACCCAACCGAACGGCGATCGGTTCGCCGCGTGCGCGCACCTCGCGCTCAGGGAGTTCCAGCACCGGCAGCCGGAAAGTTCGCCCTTGATTGGTCAGAATAATCAGCGAGGCCGTGACGTCCGCCATGACGACAAACCCCGGCGCATCCTCTTCAGGTGAGTCCAAATCAAAGACCCCCATTCCGCCCCGGCGTTGGCGTCCGTACAGATGTCTGGGGGTGCGTTTTGCCACGCCGTTGCCACTGATTGAGATCACCTGAACCGTCGTCGGCGGTTCACTTGCCTCGGCCAGTGCTTCGGAGCGCTCCCCTGCGCTTTCCGCGGCTTGCAGGTGGGCAAGTTCGGCCTCGATATGCTCGATGTAGGCAATGACTTCATCCGGCAGACCGGAAAGATCAGGACGTTGCATGGCTTCAACCTCTATGGAATCGTCTGTGCGATGCGGAGAATGTCGTCCGCGTATTGGCGTCTCGCTTCGGGCAATGTCGACCACAGGCCGCCGCCGGCAAGGAAATCATTCAACCGTTCCGGCCCCCAGTTATAGGCAACGAGCATCCATTCTTTCGCTGGATAGCCCTTCGCCGCAAAAATCGTGCGTAGGTGATCCAGATAGACGGCGGCCACCAGCACATTGCTATAACTGTCGAACGGGTCGCTCGCATTGGCCGATGGCGCCCACTCGCGCCAGGTCCCCGGCAATATCTGCATCAGCCCCATCGCGCCAGCATCGCTGAGCGCCAACGTGTCGAAGCCGCTCTCCACATAGGCCTGCGCCGCCAACATTCTCCAATCCAGGTCGTAGCTTTGGCCAATCTCCTCGAACATCTGGCCGTAGGTCAGGCTGGCACTGTTGTTCGCGGCGACGGATGCTGGCGCGCCTGCCTGGGGACCCAATCGGCTCTGTGCGTCAGGTAGACCAGTCGTCTGCGCGGGCGTCACCCGGCGAATCGGGCCACCGCTGCCCGGATTTGTCACCTGATCCGGCAGCACCAGCGGTAGCGCCGGATTGAGGGCGCCGCCATCTGTGGCGGCAACTGAAGCTGCGGAACTATCGCCTGCGGCAGCAACTGGCGCAGCCACCGGTTGGTTCAGATTGACAATGATGACCGGAGGCGCTGCTTGTGGAGCCTGAGCAATGGGGGTGGCTGCAGGCCTTGCAAGTTGAGTGGCCAGAAACAGCCCCATCGCCAGGATCAGGATCCCAAGCACCCCGGCAACGGACAACCCTGCCAGGGTAGCCACCTGCCAGGGCCCGACGAGCGGCTGCACCACAAGCGACGAACGTACACGCCTGGGCGCAAGGTTGGGCATCCCAGCGCTGTCGGCGTCGATCTGAAATGGCAAGAGGAAGTTGCGCCCACCAAACCAGGGAGGGCGGGAAACTGTGATGCGCTCCGGTGCACCCGTTACCTGACTAGGGCGTAGAGCAAGCACTGCATCACCAGTCGCGTTGATAGGCGCAGCAAATGCGAAGGAACAACCGTCTTGCGGAGTGCTGCCGCGTAACACGAGGCGCACAGGGGTGTTGCCCCAGTTGGCAACACTGAGCGGAACCACGGTGGAGCGGTGCAACCAACTGATCGGCGTTGCCGGCCGCTCACCAAGCGTCAGTTCGAGCAGGGCAAACGGGAGAATGCGCAGGACCGCGCCAAGCCGGGTGGCACAGTCTGGATAGGCGGGTGATCGCACAAGCAGGGCCACGTGATAATCGCCTGCTTCTACATTCGGCTGTCTTGGCGGCGTGATGTCCACCGTAAGCGTGATCCGCTCACCCGGTTCGACGGCGGGGGAAAGTGACGGCGGCTGCACCCATGCGGTGTCCACCCAGCCTTCAACCAGAACCTCAAATCTAGCAACGTGTGGTCCGTTGTTCAGTACACTGAGTGACAGCGTAGCCGGCGATCCCGCCTCAACGTCCACTAGCCGGAGGGCCATCGTAGCGGCAATCGATTCATCCTGACGATCTGGAATCCGCTTTTGAGCACCCTCGCGTTCATGCTCCCCACGGTCAGCGTCATCGACCGGATCGGCTGAGCCGTCAATTTCCAGCACTTGCCAGTTGCGCAGCTCCGCCGGCAATGCGACGGGTGGATGGTCTGCTCCGTTTGAAGCCGGCACTGCGGGCGCTGGATCGGTTGCGGGTGCCCCGGCAACAGGGCTAACAGAGTCAAAAGAATCGTCGCCAGACGGCCACGAGTCGTTCGAGCCGGTAGTCCCACCTGAATTATCTAGCATAGGTCGTAGTATGGTTGTAGGGCGCATGCATGTCAAGTCAGCGGCAGAATGCTCAATCTTGCCGAATGGGGGTCTGGGAACCGGTGCACCTGTGCAGGCGTTAAAAATGTCATTCACACGACAGACGTGCGCCCGTCAATCCGTTTCACTGTATCATTATGGCTGTAGACATTGAACAACCCACAAGAAGATTTCCGGTCCGCATGCTCCATCGCTGGCGGCTGTGGCTGGCGATGATCCTCTTGTTGAGCGCTGGTGCATTTGCACCGCTGCTCTGGCAGTGGCGGGTAGAAGCGACTTATGCCCCGTCCACATTTTCGTTGGAACAGGCGCCGATGAAACGCGTTGCCATTGTCCTGGGTGCGCGCGTCTATTCGAATGGCCGGCTCAGCGGCATGCTGCGCGACCGGGTCGAGACCGCCGTCGCGTTGTACAAAGCCGGCAAGGTTCAAAAGATTTTGATGAGCGGTGACAACAGCCAAGAGGACTATAACGAACCGGGCGCCATGATGGCATATGCAGTGGGGATGGGCGTCGATCCCGCTGACATCCAACCTGATTTCGGCGGGCGTAGAACGTATGACACCTGCTATCGCGCGAAACAGATCTTCCAGGTCGATGAGGCAATCGTCGTCACCCAGGCATTTCATCTGCCGCGCGCCCTGTTTCTGTGTGATCAACTGGGCGTTGATGCAGTGGGCGTCGTTGCCGATCAGCGGCGCTATGATCCGCGTTCGATCGCGTGGTCAGAGTCTCGTGAATTGCCTGCTACGTTGGCAGCTCTGATCGACGTGGTTCGCCGCGCCCCGCCACCCGTACTTGGGGAGCCAATCCCCATCCACTGATCTACATTGTGCGAGAATCCGGCTCGAAACCTCCGCATCGAACGTTTTTTTGTACACCCTGTTTCTATTTTGACGTGCAGCGACAATCATCATAACATTCGTTGATTGTGCTCCCCACACAATACATGTTTGCAATCAGCAGGAAATAGCTGGTCAGCACTATCCCCATGCCATTGATATGCGGGGGTTACCCGCGTAGCGCAAGGAAGCGGCTTCCAGCCGTGCATCCACGAAATTTTAGATTAGTAGGAGGAGAATGAAATGCGATTGATACCGCGCAAGCTATTCTTGACGCGTGGCGTGGGGGTGCATAAGGAAAAGCTTACCAGCTTTGAATTGGCGCTCCGTGACGCGGGCATTGCCCAGTTCAACTTGGTGCGTGTTTCGTCGATCTTCCCCCCACACTGCCAGATTGTACAGCGTGATGAAGGTCTTCAGTTGCTACAGGCTGGCGAAATCGTCTTTACCGTGCTTGCCGAAATGGCCAGCAATGAACCTGGCCGGCGCATTGCCGCGTCGATCGGCGTCGCGCGCCCGACCGACCACGACAAATATGGCTATCTGTCCGAGCACCACAGCTACGGAATGACTGAGCAGGAGTCAGGCGACTACGCCGAAGACCTGGCGGCAACCATGCTCGCGACGACCCTGGGCATTCCATTTGATGCCGAAAAGGATTACAACGCGCGCAAAGAGCAGTACCTAATGGGTGGCGAGATCGTCGACACCACGAGCATCACGATGGCGATCAACGCAGAACCTAGCGGCGTATGGACGACCGTCATCTGCGCTGCCGTTCTGATTTAGCCCCCCATGACGCCAAACAACTTCCTTGGTCTGCCGGATGAGCACAGCAACGCGCACTCCGCCAGTGTGCTCATCCTGCCGATTCCATTCGAGGCGACGGTAAGCTATGGCGCGGGGACGCGCCACGGACCTGAAGCGATCATCCAGGCATCACAGCAGGTGGAACTCTATGATCGAGAGTTTGGCGGCGAACCTGCACCAGGCTATGGCGTGCATACCTTACCCGCCCTGCAGTTGGCCGGCGATCCCGCCGAAGCCGTTGACCAGATCGCCCAGGCTACGGCTATGGCTGCGCGCAGCGGTAAGCTGGTCGTAGGCCTTGGCGGCGAACATACGATCAGCGTTGGCTTTGGCCGCGGCGTCCTGGACGCGCTGGGCGGTCCGCTGACGATTGTCCAGATCGACGCGCACAGCGACTTGCGCGATGAGTACGAAGACAGTTCGTACAGCCACGCCTGCATTGCGCGCCGGCTGCTCGAAATGGATGGCATCGAGCAAGTGCTTCAACTGGGGATTCGCTCTGTCTGCCAGGAAGAGGTCGAATTTGTGCGCCACAACCCCGGTCGTGTGCGCGTCTGGTATTCAGAGCAAGTGCACGCGGGTGACTGGCGCAGCGAGTTCATCGAGCGGATTCGCGGCCGGCGCGTCTACCTGACCATCGATGTGGATGGTCTGGACCCGGCGATCGTGCCGGCTACCGGCACGCCGGAACCGGACGGGCTGACGTGGGCGGAAACACTTGACATCCTGCGTACGCTTACGCAATGCCACGGTGGTGGCGCTTGACTGCGTTGAACTGGCGCCAATCGACAATCTGCATGGTGCGGACTTTGCCGTTGCCAAACTGCTTTATAAGGCGATCTCTTACGTGATGCGTGATGCGTGACTCATATCACGCATGCCCACCGTAATGATACGCAATACGAGATACGCAATACGTTCCTGAAAGGTACTAGACAATGAACTACGCCAACGACGTCAAGGCGTTTATCAAGCACCATTATCGACACTTCAACTCCGCCGCATTGGTGGATGCCGCAGAGGGGTACGTGACCTTTGTCGACGGCGGCGGCAAGATGCTGTTGGCCATGGCCGGGGCGATGAGCACCGCCGAACTTGGTCTATCGCTGGCCGAGATGATCCGCCAGGACAAGATTCACGCGATTTCCTGCACCGGCGCCAACCTTGAAGAGGACATCTACAACCTGGTCGCCCACGATCACTACGTGCGCATCCCGAACTACCGCGACCTGACGCCTGAGGACGAACACGAGTTGCTCTCCCGGCATCTCAATCGGGTCACCGACACCTGTATCCCGGAAGAAGAGGCGATCCGGCGCATCGAAGCGGCGATCCTCGACGAGTGGACGGCTGCTGACCGCACGGGTGAGCGTTACTTCCCGCATGAATTTCTGTATCGCATCCTGCGCAGCGGCAAATTGGAACACTATTACCAGATTGACCCCAAGGACAGTTGGATGCTGGCGGCGGCCGAGAAGAACCTGCCGATCTTCGTGCCCGGCTGGGAAGACTCGACTTCGGGGAATATCTACGCGTCCCACTGTATGCGCGGTGACATCAAAAATGTGCATACGGTGCGCACGGGGATCGAGTATATGATGGCGCTGACCGAATGGTACACGTCCACCGTGCAGGATTCACCGATCGGCTTCTTCCAGATTGGCGGCGGCATCGCCGGTGATTTCCCGATCTGCGTGGTGCCGATGCTGCGGCAGGACATGGAACTGGAAACGATCCCGCTCTGGGCTTATTTCTGCCAGATCAGCGATTCCACGACCAGCTACGGCTCCTACTCCGGCGCTGTACCCAACGAAAAGATCACCTGGGAGAAGTTGGACATCACGACCCCGCGCTTTGTGGTGGAGTCAGATGCGACCATCGTCGCCCCGTTGATCTTTGCGTATGTGCTAGCGAGCTGACAAAGAGAGCAAAGAGACAAAGAGACAAAGAGACAAAGAGACAAAGAGACAAAGAGACAAAGAGACAAAGAGACAAAGAGACAAAGAGAGAGACAAAGAGACATGGTTTTCTCTGCGTTCTCAGCGCAAACTCCGCGTCTCCGCGTTGATCTTTTCCTCCTGCGCCAACTGCCAACGCGGAGGCGCGGAGATGCGGAGGAAACGCGGAGAGGAACAAGAAGTGAGAATCGATTGTTCCCTCAATTAGTTATCTCCTTGTCTCCTTGTCCTTGTCTCCCTGTCTCTTTGTCTCCCAATTCCCCTCCCGCCACGATGATCACCGCCCCCAGGATCAATGCGCCGCCCAGGAGTGTCACCGGGGCGAGCGTTTCGCCCAGCAACACCGTGGCGAGCACCACCGTGACCACGGGTTCCAGCGTTGAAAGCATGGCGGCGGTGGCGGGATGAATGCGTTTCAGCCCGCCCAGAAAGGCGCCGGCTGGGATGATCGTGGCGACGATGACCAGCCCGACCATGGCCAGCCAACCTGAACTGCTCCCCGGCCATTGTGGTCCGGTTGCCAGCACCATGCCCCCAAAGACTGCGGCGGCTGACGCAAAGATCACCGTCGACGATTGCACCGCCGACGTGTGGCGCATCACCTTCGCCCCAATCATGATATATCCTGAATAGATCAGTGCTGCGCCGATGGCAAGCGCAATGCCCTGCCACTGCCCACTTTCAGGGCTGACGGTGAGCGCCGTGCCGGCAAAGGCAAGGGCGAGTGCAATTGCCTTCATACCTGTGATGCGCTCGTGATAGAAGAAGGCTGACAGTCCGGTCACAAAGATGGGGTAGAGATAGAGCAGCAGCGCTACCAAGCCGGCCGAAGCGTAATTTAGCGCGCTCAGGTAACAGAATGACTGGCCGACATAGCCGATGGCGCCCATCCCAATCAGCCAGAGCAATGTGCGTCCCCGCGGCAGCCCTTCGCGGCGCACCACCACAATCACCCCCATGACGAGCGCCGCCAATGTAAAGCGAAGGAAGAGGATGGAGCCGGCGTTCATGCCGCTGGCATAGGCGTACCGGGCGAAGATGGCAAGCGTGCCAAATGCAGCCGCGGAGCAGGCGACAAGCAAGATTCCAATCAGGCGGGACATGGCAAAAATTGTAACGGATTACCTCGATTTCCTGATGATCCTATGCCTCGCCAAGCTACTCCACAATGGCCAAATGTTGGACTTATTTGACGAATTTCCTGCGCTCTGTCATCATGCCGCGCGTGCTCCACCGGTCTTTCAAGGCGGTCATCAGCGTGCACTATCAAAAGCAGGCCGGAATTGGTACAATCCTTGCGCAGATCACAAACCTTATTCATTGAGGAGGCGTATGAACATCAGGCAAATCAAGAAGTATATCGTCGTCGTTGGCAGCCTTGCACTGGTGAGTATTTTTCTCGCGGCGTGTGCACCGATCACTCCGGTTGCGGCGCCCCCCGCCGCGGACGCCGCGTCAACGCCGGCCCCAGCCGGTGAGAGCGCAGCCCCCACGCTGGAAGGAGTCGTTTGGGAGTTGGTGAGTTATCGCGATGATTCCGGCGCACAGGTGGAAGCAACCGCCCCGGCAAGCATTGCGCTGGAGGCAGGGAGCATCAGCGGCAGCGCCGGCTGTAACCGGCTCTTTGCCAGTTATGTCGTCGACGGCTCACAACTGACCATCGAGCCGGGTGGCAGCAGCATGATGATGTGCGATGAAGCGGTCATGGCGCAGGAGGCTGCCGTCCTTGCCAACCTGGGCAAGGTGACATCCTACGCCATCGATGAAGCCGGCCAATTGGACCTGCTGGATGCAGATGGCAACGTTGTGCTGTCCTTCACCGAACAGGTTGCGCCGTCGTTGACCGGCGTCGTCTGGGAAGCGACCAACTACAACAACGGTAGAGAAGCAGTCGTAGGCGTATTGGAAGGAACAAAGATCACGGCGCTCTTTGGCGAAGACGGCATGCTGTCGGGTTCCGCCGGCTGCAACAACTATGTGACAGGCTACACCGTGGACGGCAACTCGCTCACCATCGAGCCTGCCGCCTCGACGATGATGATGTGCCCCGAACCCGAAGGCGTGATGGAACAGGAAGCCGCCTACCTTGCGGCGCTGGCGATCGCGGCAACCTACTCGATTCGCGATGGTGTGCTGGAAATGCGCACCGCCGATGATGCCATGGTGGCGCGCTACGTAGTCTCCACGGATGAGGAGCCTGCCAACCCCGACGAGGGAAACCAGCGCCGACCCGGATCCAGTGGTAGACACGGCTGATGCGCCGGCGGTCGACCTCGCGGAAACGAGCACACCGGCCGCAACCGGCGTCGTCACCGCACCGCTTGGCGTCAACGTACGCACCGGTCCTGGCACCCAATACGCGATCCTGGGGATTGCGCCCCTCGGGACCGAGGGTGAAATCGTCGGCGTCAGCGAAGACGGCGACTGGTGGGTTGCGAGCGTACCGGCGGCCCCAGACGGTATCGGCTGGGTGGCTGCCGCCTATGTAGCAGCCACCGGCGCCGACGACGTCCCCGTGTTCCCCACACCGCCCCTTCCCGAACCTCCGGCCGCGGTCGATGCAGGAACTGGCTATGCCGTGGCACAGAATACCATCTTGTTATCCGCCTCGCGCGTGGTTCAAGAGGGTAACCGGGTGTACGAACTAGAGGACATCTACACCGTGGATGCGACGCCTGGTTCACAACTAGAGCTGGTGGCCAGGAACGCGATGCAACCTGCGCTCAGCCCAGATCGCGCAACGCTTGCCTACCGCAGCATGCAGGCCGATATGCTGGGCATCGGCGGCTATGACGTCGCCACGGGCCAGCGCCTGCGTTTTTCCGGCTTTGTGGAAGATAGCAGCCCGCGGTGGAGTCCTTCCGGCGGCCAGATCGTCTTTGCCTCCAATCGGCAGGGCGACCGTCGCTGGCGCGTCTATATCACCGACGCGGTGAACAAAGTGAACCCCAACGACATGAACTATGTGGAATTGGGCTTTGGCAAGGATCCGGACTGGCACCCCAGCCAGGATCTGATCATCGTCAAGGGCTGCGATGACCAGGGACAGAATTGCGGCATGTACACCATGAGCCTGGACGGTTCGGGGCGGACCCAGTTCACAGACAATGCCACCGACGCAATGCCGCGCTATTTCCCGGACGGCAGCGCGGTGGTCTTCATGAGCGAACGCGATGGCAACTGGGATCTCTACCGTGCCAGCACGGCGGATGGTGCGGTCACACGGTTGACGGACGATCCGGCCCCGGATGGGCTGCCTGCGGTCAGCCCCGATGGCCAACAGATTGCCTTCATCAGCAAGCGTGGCGGCAGTTGGGGCGTCTGGACCCTGCCGGCCGCCGGAGGCGCTGTAACGCAGGTTGCTACCATCCCCGGTGAGTTGCCCTCCTGGCTGTTGCAGGCAGTGGACTGGCCGAAGTAAAGTCAGTCGTACTAGGAATTGTGCAGGGGGGCTGAGTGATGGACACTCGGCCCCCCCACATTTATTGTGGTCTTTTGGAGGACGAATGGTCGTTGCGCAGGGCGACACAAGCGATTTATCCACCTGGGATTCAAACCCGCCGGTTGGCGCCGGTGTGCATGTGGTGCTTGACCTGGTCAGTGAGGCAGGTGACCGGGAGCGGCTGGAACTCGATGTTGTGCCGGACAACGCCGCGGACTTTGATGCTGGATTGTTGGGAATCGGCACGCCGTTGGGGAAGGCGATTGCCGGGCGCCGCGCGGGAACCGTGGCGCCCTATCGGAAAGGTGACCTGGTGGAGGTGGCCATCCTCGCGGTAACCCCCACGGTCACACCTGCGAGCGACGATGCAGCAACCCGCCGCCAGGCCAATCTGGACAAGGCGAGGCAGGATATTGCGCGTACCAACGCTGAAATCTTCTCCACCACCTTTGACAGCAAATGGGGTGGCTACGACGCCGCTGCTGTTGACTGGACAGCAGTGACAAGATCGATCCTCCGCAAGACGACACCGGAAAAGGCTAGGCAGTTCTACCGTATTAACGCGTGATCGGAGGGATCTCTTCGAACGCGAAGTAGACTTGTTTTCCGTTCGCACGTGCGATCGCAACCATTTCATCCGCACCCGATGAGGCGCCGCCAATCCGCAGGCAGGCATCGCACCTTGCCACCAGATGTCGGGAAATCGGATGAAAGATCTCGTTGAAGATCGCGTCACCGATCCGTTCTGAACCCGCTTCTTCGATCAACGGCACAGCGAACCATTCGCCCATCACCGGCAGATGGCCGGCTCGGAAGACCCGTAACGCCATTGCCGTCATGGCCTGCACGTTTGCGGCGATCAGCGCTGGGTCGTCGTTCGTGCCAGAGCGGTAGGGGCCGGCAATCAAGATCATCATAGGTGCTTCAGTTGTCATCGAGTCTCCTCACGTCCTTTTCTAGCCTGTTCCAGCGCATACCGCACGATACCGTCATGTACCGACATCTATTGCAATTCACCTCAAACACGCACCTGATAGAGGTAGCGCCGGAAGTTGCAGGAAGTGGAATCATATTCTCCGGAATCCGCAATTGACTCCGCCATCAGGTTCTCGTAGATGAAGCCATTGCCTTCGGCCTCGAACTCGGCGCGCATGCGTTCAGCCACCACCCGCTTGCGCTGCATCAGCCCCCAGGTGCCGGCGCTAAAGTCCCACGCGCGGAAAGTCAGCCCCACGCGCGTCAGGGCGGTGGCCAAAGTGGTCTGATTCGGCTCCAGCATGGTGCGTGAGGCATCCGGGTCCCACACCATTTCCATCCAAAAGACGAAGAATTGCCCACCGGGTGCCAGCATCCTGTAGATTCGCCGCAGCGTGTCATCCAGATTCCTGGGCATGTAGAGCGTGTCGACCGATAGGATGGCGTCAAACGCACCATCGGGGTAAGGGAGTGCGTCGAGATTGCCTACATCGAACGCCAGCCGATCTCGTTTGGCGGTCGTGCGCACCTGTGCGGCCGCAATGGCCTCTGGCATATAGTCCATGCCCCAGACGTGGGCGCCGGTCACATCCGAGATGTACTCAGCGATCATCCCCACGCCACAACCGAGATCGAGTACTCGCATCGTGGCGTCGAGTGCCGCAACCTCGAGTAGGAAGTCGAGCTGCGGCATGTCGCTGAAGTTCGCCTGGTGGAGGTGCTTGCCAAAGACCTCCTCGCAATAACGGGCAAAAGCCGCACTCTTGGGTCCCGCCGTATAGTACTCCTTATAGAAGTACCAGATCGGCGGGCGCTGTGCGCGCACAGTTCGTGCTGCGGCCAGCCCGGATTCGGTCAGCGCAACCCTCTCCGGTGTGGCAACCATCAGTCCGCGCGCAACAAGCGCCGGATATGCACTGCTCCAATCCACGCGAAAACAACGAAAGTATGCGCCTGCGTCCTCGAGGGTCTGCGGATAGAACGAGTAATGGTTGTTATTTGGGGTCTCGACCGGATCGACGAGTTCAGCATGTGCAATCAGCGCCTGAACTTCAACCTCTGACAGCGAGTCCATTTGATCCCCTCAATTGGCTGAGTTGTCAACGATGGGTCGAGAACACGGCGTTGTGTGCAGCGGGCATGGAGATTGCGATATGCCGCTGTGCAGCCACGGCCTGTGCACGTTCCAAATCTTCAGGATAGGTAATCTTGAAATTGTCCTCACAACCGGGTACGAGCCGCACAGCATAGCCGGCCCAGTCCATCAAGGCAACCGTGCTTTCCTCGCGACGGTTGCCTTCGCACGCCCGGACGTGCGCATCGATCAGCATCTCACGGCTGTATGCGTGTGGCGTCTGCAGCGTCACGACCTGATTGCGGTGCAGCGTCGTGCGCAGGACGCCGTTGTCCGCAAGCGCCAATCCGTCGCGTGTACGCAAGGGAACAAAGAGCGCCGCAGCGCCGGTCTCTTCACCTGCGGCCAGCACACTCCGGAAAAGATGGGGTGCAACAAATGGGCGCGCCACTTCGTGCAGCAACACCAAGGGCCGCGTCACATGTTCCAGCAACCGTGCGACGGTTTCCTGCCGATCCTCACCGCCGGCAACAAGCCGGATTTTCATCCAACTGAATGACTTTGACAAGAGTTTTGCGCCGGCCTCCAGGTCATCGGCGCGCAGCCCAACGACGATTTCATTGCAGTAGGGGATGACCGCTCGGACTGCGTGCTCGACCAGCGTGCTGCCCTGCAATTTCAGGAATGCCTTTGGCTGTCGGTCCATCCGTACTCCGTTGCCAGCGCCGAGTAGTACTGCGCTCACCAGATGCGGGGAAGTTACTGGTTGGTTCGCCATGCACGTATTCTCTCTCTTGTGTTGACCAGGGCCATCGTGGTATGGCCGACTGCGGCTGCCATCGCCATTTGTGTTGTCGCCGCCGCGTGCGGGCAAGTGCGTTCACGTGTTCGGCAAGCCGCAGGCTGGTGTTGCCGTCGGCCAGCTCGCCAAACAGTAGAGACCGATAGAACTGACGGCGCGCTGCCCCATGATCGGGATGCTCCAACGCTCGCGCCACAGCCTGCGGGAGGTGGTTGACGTCGAAGATCTCCTCACCCATGTCGCGCCAGCGCCATTCGAGACCGTTTTTATCCACATACCCCTCGTCATCGATTCTTGGGCTGGTAATCAGCACCATCGGCCGGTCTAGCGCCAGATATTCGAGCGACACGCTCGATACATCGGTGACGAGCACGTCGGCAGCTTTCAGGAAAGGCATCACGTCCGCATGTGTATCTTCGACCAGATAGACGTTGCGTTCGGTAGCCGCAAGCCGCTTCCAGACCGCCAACCACTCCGGGAAGAGATCGCCGATCAAGGGATGCGGTTTGATGACAATATTGAGATTTGCCTGTGCCCCACGCAGCAGTTCAACGGCACGGTCGCCCAACAGCGGCGCCGACGAGAGCGACGACTGGAATGTCGGCGCGTACAGTAGCGTCTGATTGCCCTTTGGCAGGTCAAATGTAAGCACCGGCGCACTCACATCAAAGAGCGCATCCATTTGTGGATAGCCGACGATCCAGAATTCCTGACGCGGAACCGCATTGGCCGCCACATACCAGTCACGCATGAACGCGCTGCTCACGCAGGCGAAGTCGGCAGCGCGCACGGAGCGATAGGTCGTGCCTTTGCTGGCGAGCCCGTGACGAGTGTGAACAAACAGCGTTTTTGGCAGATAGGTACGCAGCCGCAGCGCGCCTACATCCTCCCCCGATAACACAACATGGGGCTTAAACGCGATCATCTCCGCAATACAGTTTCGCAATGGCGTCATCGAGAAGGTGGCGTCTGGTGTTGCAGGGCGCACCGGCAGAAACATCCGGCATTCATGCGCCGTGCTTAAGTGCTCAGTCACAGGACCAAGGATTGATTCATGAAATGCGTGTCGTAAAAAAATTCCGATGCGCATGGCCAGATCTCTCGGGAGCCGATAATGGAACAGCCGGCGATGTCTGGTGCAATGACTTGCGCTATCATACCCGACAATCGCCTTCATGAAGCTTGCAATTTTTTGTAAGGAAAATATTACATCGATTTTGGGAGGTTGTACAGAGCTTTTCAGATGCTTGTCAGAATCGTTGAAAACCCGTATAGTGACGGTATGTTTACACATGCCGTCATCCGACCACCCGGCGCCAACTTTGCCGAGGGCCTGACAACAGTTGAGCTTGGAACCCCGGATCTTAAGGTAGCTTGCAAGCAACATACTGCCTATTGTGAAGCGCTCCAGCGATGCGGGCTTACGCTGGTTCGCCTGGACGCCGACGACCTGCATTTCCCTGATTCCACCTTCGTGGAGGACGCGGCGATCCTGACCCCGCGCGGGGCGATCCTGATGCGCCCAGGCGCCCCGTCACGTAGTGGCGAAGTCGACGCGATCCGGGAAACGCTGCAGGAGTTTTATCCAAGGCTCGATGCCATCATCGCGCCGGGCACTGTGGATGGTGGCGACATCTGTGAGGCGGGCGACCACTTCTTCATCGGCATTTCACATCGCACCAACGAAGCAGGTGCACGAAAACTTGCGGAGATCCTGGCGCGGCAAGGGTATCGCGCATCCTGTGTCGACATCCGCGGCATTCCAAACATCTTGCATATCAAGAGCGGCATCGCCTACCTGGGCGAAAGCCGGCTGGTGCTGATCGATGCGTTGGCTGAACATGCCGCATTCCGCGACTTCGAGGTGATACGCGTGCCCGCCGGTGACGAATATGCCGCCAACTGCGTGCGCGTCAATGAGTTTGTGCTGATCCCTGCAGGATTTCCGGAGCTCACGCGCCGGATTGAGGAACTCGGCTATGCGACGATTCCCCTCGCCATGTCAGAGTTTCAAAAGATGGACGGCGGGTTGAGTTGTCTATCGCTGCGCTTTACCCCGCCGGGCTGAGCCTGCGTACAGGCGCCATCGGTTCACATCAGTGTTTTCTTACAGGAACAGGAGACCATCGATGCCGAAACTACGCGTCGGCGTGCAATTGCACCCGCAGCAGACCACTTACGCCGCGTTTGCCGAAGCGGTGCGCCAGGCAGACGCGCTGGGCGTCGACACCATCTGGCACTGGGACCACTTCTTCCCACTATATGGGGCAGCGGATGGTCCCCACTTTGAGGCGTATACGCTGCTCACCGCCATGGCAATGATTACGCAGCGGGCCGAGGTCGGTTGCCTGGTCACCTGCAATAACTATCGCAACTCCAATTTGCTGGCCGACATGATGCGCACAATTGACCACATCAGCGGCGGTCGTGCAATTTTGGGCATCGGCGCCGGTTGGTTTCAGCGCGACTATGATGAATATGGGTACCGGTTTGGGACCTGGACCGACCGGTTTGACGCGTTCGAGCAAAATCTACCCATCATCCGCGAGCGCTGGTCCAAACTCAACCCGCCGCCCATCCGTGACATCCCGATCCTGATCGGCGGCGGCGGCGAGAAGAAGACGTTACGCCTTACCGCGCTGTACGCTGACATGTGGAATGGGTTTGGTGGCCCTGACGATTTCCGCCGCAAGAACGAGGTGCTCGACCGCTGGTGTGCCGAAATGGGCCGTGATCCACAAGCCATCGAGCGCACAGCATCCATCAATCCGGAGGATATCGACCGGCTAGATGAGTTTGTGGACGCCGGCGTTACGCACATGATCCTTGGTAATGGAGCGCCATTCGAGTTTGATGATGTTGCGCGCATGGTAGCATGGCGTGATCAAAATTCGAGCCAATGAGTGTAGATCTGCTGTAGTTTACCGATAGCTCGAATGTGCTATACTCGCAGTTAGCGCGTGGCATCTAGAAAGCCCTTGCGTCCTGATGGAGGACCTATTTGCGGGATGACGGCGCTTCGATGCGCCGGAGAAACGGGCGCGCTCTCTTAAGCAAATGCGTCAAGAATCGTTGTGGATGAACAACTAACGATGCCCCATGATGAACGCTTCCCGATCTTAAAAGATCGTGTCTTTCTTAACAGTTGCTCCAAGGGCGCGCTCTCGCTCGACGTGCGCGGCGTATGCGCAGTACCTGATGGACTGGGAGACGCTCGGTTCGCCGTGGGAACTGTGGGTCGCAAAACTTGAACAGGCACGCGCAAAGTTCGCGGCGCTCATCAACGCACACCCTGACGAAATCGCCGTCGTCACTTCCGTGTCACAGGCCGTCAGTGTGCTGGCCAGCGCCTTTGACTGGCAAGGCAAGCGCAACCAGATCGTGGTCGACGATTTCTCCTTCCCGGCGGTGGCCCAGGTGTGGCACGCCCAGGCCCCGCAGGGCGCCCGCATCCTCCACGCACCGGCCGCAGACCACATCATCCCGCTGGAGCACTACGCGCATCGCATCGACGACCGGACCGCCCTTGTCTCGGCCGCACACGTCTGTTACCGCAATGGCGTGAAGCAGGACGCCGCCGCCATTGCCCGCCTCGCCCATGCCCAGGGCGCCTGGATGCTCCTCGACGCCTACCAGTCGCTGGGCACGGTTCCTATCGACGTCAAGGAGTTGGACGTTGATTTCCTGGTGGGCGGCGCGCTCAAATACCTGCTCGGCTCGTCGGGTCTGGCCTGGCTGTATGTGCGCCGTGAACTGATCGAGCAGTTAACACCTACATCGGGCGGCTGGTTTACGCAGGCCAACATCTTTGCGATGGACATTCACCACCATATGCCGTCGCCGACCGCGCGACGCTTCGAGGCCGGCACACCGCCGGTGCCTAACCTCTACGCCGGTATCGCCGGGTTGCACATCGTCGAGGAAGTGGGCATGGCGGCAATTGCAGAACAGGTGCAAACGCTCACGAGCTCGATCAAAGCCAACGCCCTGCGTTGCGGCTACCAACTGGCCACGCCCGTGGATCCGGAGCGGCATGGCGCACTGATCGCGATGCGTGCACATCAGGTCGATGGATTGGTCAAGCGGTTGGAACAGATGGGGGTCATCACCTCCAGCCGTGACGGCAACCTGCGGATCTCGCCCCACTTCTACAACAGCCTGGAGGATGTGGAGCGACTCTTCGCGGCGCTGGCTCAGCACCGGGATTTTCTGATCTGACCGGTAACGCCTAAGCCCACAGCCGGGTGATTTCGTCCACAGCAAAATGGGGAAAACCGGTGGCGACATTGCCGCGGGTTGCGGTCACGCCGGCGGGTTTGGGGAGTACAGCGCCGATCACCCTTCCCTGCCAGCCCCGCTCTTGCCACAACGCAAGCAGGTCATCCACGTGGTGCGGCTCTGCTGTTGCCAGCAGCGCGCCTGAGGCAATTGTACCGAGCGGATCGAGGCCGAAGGCATTGCAGAGCCGCAGCGCCAGCTCGGGGATGGCAATCGCATCAAGATCGATGGCCAGTCCGACGCCACCTGCTGTGGCCATTTCTTGCAGCCCGGTGGCAACGCCCCCCTCGGTTGGATCGTGCATGGCGGTCACCAGCCCAGCGTCCGCCGCCGCCAGCGCCGGCGCCATGACACTGATCCCAGGATCGAAGAGGTAATCTGCCGCGGCCTCGATCTCGCCTGCGGGCCAGCCCAGTTCAAGTAGGCGCGAGCGCATCTCACGGGCAATGATGCTGGCGCCTTCGATCGGGGCGGCACCCGCCATCAACACAACATCGCCTGGCCGGCTGCCGCCGGATGTGACCAGCCGCGTACGGTCGACTTCTCCCAGCAGGGCCCCCGCCACGACCGGCTGAATCACCGCCGGCGTGATCTCCGTATGACCGCCGGCAACGACAATCCCCAACTTGCGGCAGATCTCACCGATCTGGTCAAAGATTGCGGTAACCGTGGTGCGGTCGCTCTGATCGGGTGGGATGAGAACGGTGGGGAAGTAGAAGCGTGGCCGGGCGCCACAGACGGCCAGATCATTGACGCAGACGTTTACGGCGTAGTACCCGATTTGGTCGGTGGTAAAGGTGATCGGGTCACTCTTCGCCACCAGGAGTCGATCACTGCCGGCGACAAAGTCAATGACGGCCGCGTCTTCACCGACGGTCGGTCCCACCAACAATTGCGGATCCTGGTGTGGCAACTCCGCCAATAATTTTGCCAAGAAGCGGTGTGGCAACTTGCCGGCCGGCAGCAGGCCGCGCTCAACAGTCATAGGGCATTCCCTGCCAACTACCGGGCGCTTGATCACTGCCGGTCGCCGGCGCCTGGCTAGTCGATTACGTAGACCGGCATCCCAATGTAGGCGAGTTTGTACAGCATGGACGCGTTGTCGTCGCCCAGCATGGCGCAGCCAAAGGTAGCCGGCTGGCCCACCAACGTGGTCCAGATCTTCTTACCGGTGTCCCAATCGACGGGTAGGCCGTGAATCCCATTCTCATACTGGCCAACGTCGTAGATGCCCAGCCAGTAAGGCATATCGAGGCGCCAGGCGAAACTCTTGGCGTTCAAGATCTTCGACTGGACGGCGTAGTTGCCTTTCTTGGTCTTCCACTCGCCGTACCCTGTGCTGCAGTTCCACGAAAAGAGCATGCGCTCACCTTCATAGACCCAGCACTGCTGCCGGCTGAGACTCACGACAAAGCGGTGGCTAGATGCCGGTGCGGGCGGCGTGCGCAAGGGCAGGGGCGGGGCGCCGAAGGGGATGCGCAGTTCCATGCCGGTGTAAACCGTCTCGTTGTCAGGAAGAACGATGTAAACATGCAGGGCGAACAGCGAGAAGCCGAAATGGCTAGCGAACGTACCCAGGAAGTCGCCGGGCTGCACCGTGTAGTAGAAATAGCCGCCGCAGCCGGTCCGATCTCGCGCGTTGCGCCGGATGCGAGCGTTTGCGATGGGATGATGAGTCGCTGGCCCGGGTAGATAGCATTGGCGTCGGCGATGCGATTGGCGCGTAGAATCTCATAGATGGTCGAATCAAACGCCTGGGCAATGGCGCTGAGGCTCTCACCGGGCTTTACCTCATAGGTCTGTGCCGGCGTGCGCGGGAGCAGGTCGTCGCCGGCGGCAGGCAGCAGCAGCGTCTGCCCGGCGTTCAGCGGCGCACCGGCATCGGTGAACCCGTTCAAATGCTGCAATGCCGCCTGATCGATGCCGAGGCGCACGGCGATCCAACTCAGGGTGTCGCCGGGGCGCACTGTATAGGTGCTGTTCAGGCTCCCGATGGGGTTACCGCTGCGTTCGATCAGCGCCGGATCGATGGTGGGCGCGGGCGTTGCGACCGACAATTCAGGCGTTGGCGGGACGGTGGCCGTACTTGTCGCCTCTGTGGTCGGGGTTGGGGTAGGCGCCACGAGTAGCAGCTCTTGTCCGGAGTAGATGGCGTTCTCATCCTCGATCCCGTTGATAGTCTTCAACTGCTCCAGTGTCAGGTCATAGCGCCTGGCGATGCCGCTTAGAGTTTCACCGGCGCCGACGGTATGTGTTGTCGGAAATGCTGAGTCAAGCGCCGTTGCAGTCGGGGTTGTCGCCGTCGTCGTAGGGATCACCGTTGCGCTCTCTAGTGGGGCCGGCGGCGTGGGTGTGACCGTTGGCGTGGGCGCAACGAGCAGGAGTTCTTGCCCCGAGTAGATGGCGTTCTCGTCCTCGATCCCGTTGATGGTCTTCAATTGGTCGAGCGTCAGCCCATACAGGCTTGCGATGCCACTCAAAGTTTCGCCGGCTTCGACGGTATGCGTCACGGGCGCCGACGGTTCGATGGCGGTCGGCGTTGGGCTTGTCACTACCGTTGCTGTGATAGCTGGCGTCGCAGCAGGCTCTGTTGGTATCTCCGTCGGTGCTGTCGTGGGCGTGGGCGCCACCAGTTGCAGGCGTTGGCCCACAGCGATGAAGTCCTGATCGGTCAGGTCGTTCAATGCACGCACATCATCGGCCGCGAGGCCAAAACGTTTGGCAATACCCGTGAGCGTATCGCCCGGTTGGACAATATAGACATCCGGCGCCGGTTCTGGTGTGGCTGCCGGCTCCATTGCATTCGTCGTAGGCGTTGCAGCGACGGTCGATTCAAGCGCGCTGCCGGGGATGCGCAGCAACTGGCCGGCGTTGACCGCATCCGCATCCTCGATCTCATTGACCTCCATGAGCACTTCCAGTTCGACACCTAGTCGCCTGGCGATGGCGCTAAGCGTCTCACCCTCCGCGACGCGCACCATGCCGGCGGGGAGGGGCTCGGGAGTGGCGGTGATTGCGGTCGAATCCGGTGTCGGCGTAGAAGTCGCGGTCGCCGCTGCCGTGGACTCAGCGAGGATACCAGGCAAGCGCAACAACTGGCTGGCATAGATCGCATTGGCGTCTTCGATCTTGTTGGCCTCCATCAGGGCCTCCAGTTCGACGCCCGCTCGCTTTGCGATCCCGCTGAGCGTCTCGCCGGCGGCGACGCGCACCATGCCGGCGGGGATGGGTGCGTCCGCGCCTGGAATGCGCAGCGTCTGGCCTTCGAAGATGGCATCTGCGTCCTGCAAGCCGTTGTAGTCGAGGAGCAGTTGTGCCGGGATGCCGAAAGACTCGGCGATCTCGCTCAGGGTCTCCCCGGCACGCACGGTGTGCGTGGCGACGGGCGGTGTATCCTGGGCCTGGGCAGGGACGGATAGAGCAACCAGTGCAAAGAGAAGCACCGGGAACAGGGCATAATAAAGTGTGCGGCGGCGGGTGATTTGTCCGGCGCCGGCGGGGAAAAGACGATGACTCAAGGCTAACCTCCACGCAAGAATCCGGCAATAAGGATTGCGTAGAGCGTAATGGGATTCTATTGGAATGTCAATTAGGAGTTTTGCTGTTGTGCACGGGAGCGTGAAGACGTTGGCGGTTGGAGCAGAGTGGGATACGCAGAGATGACCGGTCATCTCTGCGTCGCTCTTGAGCACGAAACCCAAACCAGGTACAATGACTTGCAGAAAGGAAATACAAGCTATGACGGAACGCACAATGCAAGAAGTACTCACTACACTCCGCGACGCCCAGCCGGACCTTGCGCAGGTCTTCGGTGTCAGCCGCTTGGGACTATTCGGTTCTTTTGTGGCGGCGAAGCCACGGCAGATAGCGACATTGACATCCTGGTGGAATACCATGAACCGCCGTCGCTATTTGAGTTTGTGCGCTTGCAGCGTCATCTGAGCGAACTGCTGGAGATGCCGGTTGACCTGGTCATGCGGTCGGCGCTGAAACCGGCTATCGGCACGCATCGCCGCGGAAGTTGTGGCGGTATGAAGGGCAAGCGCACACGTCGACTACCTTGCCGATATGCTGGCTGCATGCGCAAGCGCAGCAGTTCGTAGCCGGCGTAACCTTCGACGAATTTCAGCGGAACATCGAGAAGTTATTTGCCGTAACGCGTGCACTGGAAGTCATCGGCGAAGCCGCGACACACATATCGCCAGAAATGCAGGCGGAGCGTCCCGACGTGCCATGGTCCGACATTATTGGGATGCGCCATGTGCTGATTCACGGCTACTTCACGGTAGACGCCGAAGTAGTTTGGAAGACGGTGCAGGAAGACCTTCCACCGCTGCGCATGGCAATTGAGGAAATGCTGGCGGATTGAGGTCAGGTCATCCTCGCAGCATGCAAGCGTGACGGCTTACAGCGCACGGTCAAAGGTGTGGTGCATACCCCATCGCACCTATTGCCCCAACGCCGGAAGATAGATCGCCCCGGTCTCCGTATTCGCCCCCACCGTCGCATCACCGATCACATACCCGGCCCGCCATTCCAGCGTTGCCCCACCGCACGCGCTGTCAAGCGAAAGGAAATGGTTGGTGTTCGCCCCATCCCAACAGCGGTAAAGGGCGACACCTCCGGCGAACGGCTCCTCAGCGATCCAACCCATACGTCCCAACACCTGGTTGCCGTCGCAGGTGGCGTCGTAGACCGTCGCCATGTGATCATGCCACTCAGGGATATAGCAGTCGTACATCGGTGCCCGGCCAGGAGCCGTTTCACGATATAAATAGCCCAGCCGGCGTTGGAACGCATACGGCGCACCGGGAAGGATGTTGGTGGCCCATGAATCGTGGCCGGGACGGTCAAAATAGGCGGACACCGCCACGACCGGCGGCGGCGTGGGCGCCGCACTCTGCGCCAGATAGCCCAACCGCCACTCGGTCTGCTTGTCGCCACACGCCGGGTCAGTGGAAATGAAGTGGTTGGTCGCTGCCTCATCCCAGCAGCGATACACTGCCACTGCACCAGGGAAACTGACCGTCGAAATCCACCCGATGCGCCCCAGCACTTGGACGTTGCCCCCCGCACACGTCGGGTCATCGGGCACCAACATGTGATCGTTCCAGAAAGGAATGTAGCAGTCATAGACGGGGACGGTGTTGGCTACGGCTTGCGTGAACAGGTACCCCGGCGTCACGGTGCGCGTATAGCGGGCATCAGCCACCGTCGTTGCCGCCCACGTGTCGTCATCACGCTGGTAGACACTCAGGGCGACGCGCGGCGCATACATTCGGGCATCGGTGCTGGTCGTGCGGTCGAGGCGCACCAAACGGCGCAGCAGGTAGCGCCCATCGGGGAAGTCTTCACCGGGTCGCAGATACGTAAAGTACAGCCAGAAGGTGCTGCCCGTCGTGTCGCTGTCGCCATAGACGGAGATCAGGCTGGGATATTCTGCCAGTTCAGGGCTGTTGCCGGTGCGCCCCCAGTATTCGTCGCCGGACGACTGCACAATGCCGCCGAGCCGCGTCCACCCGGTGACGCCGTCGGGTGACATCATCAGGCCGAAACCGGCAAACTTGCCAGCGTGCACTTCGTAGCTGAAACCAAGATACGCATTCAGATAGGTGTTGTATGTCACCCAGGACCGCGTCAGCGCACCGGACGGGTCGATCGGGTCGGACTCGCCGCCAAGACCCGGTTCGGTGAACGCCCCGCGATAGTACTTGTACCACGTGCCGGGTTTGCCTCCGTCGGCGATGCGGGAGCGGGCGACGCGCACTTGATAATCGCGACTGGCGACAAAGTACATATACAGATAGTCGCCATTGCGGATGACGTGGTGGTCACCTTCACCGCTATATTTGGGGGCGATGGACGTGCCTGGCGCAGTGATGACCTGGTTGTACGGGTAGTTGGGTTTGCTGAACGTTCTGCCGCCGTCGGTGGATTCGGCATAGGCCACGGACTTCAGCGTCGCCGGATACGCACACGCCGTTTCGGCATGGTACCAACCGCGGACTGTGGTCCCATCCTGCCAAGTGCTGTTGAGCCATGCGCCGCAGGAGTCAAAGCCGCTGCCCGGCCCAATGGCGACCGCGGTCTGCCGTGGCAGGGTTTCCAATGAGCCGCCCAGCGACGTCCAGGTTGTGCCGTTCGCAACGAGGATCGCAGACCTGCCGCCCTGGTGAGCGTGTGGAATGCGGTGTCTGACGCCTGGTCGGGGCCGCGCACCAGTTCGGCGGGGCCGATGGTTGCGACAAACTGGGTGCCGGCTGGATCTGCTGCGGAGAGGTCGGGTACGCCTGCGGAGACGAGCGACAACAGGGTGGCGAAGAGCAGGATGTAGCGCATAGGTTGGGGTTTCCTGTTGATATGTTGGCGACGCTGAGTAAATTGTCGCGCAGGGTGCGTGACAAAGCAATCGGGGTGGGTATCAGATTCAACTCAATCTGCCGCCGCACAAGCTGCGCCCGCCGCGTCACATATGCGCCGAACTCGATGTCGTCGCCATGCACGGTAAGGCGTAGCACGATGTCGTTCTTGTATCGGTGCTGCTGTCGTTCACGGTCTTCAGCCTCTAGCTAGTCCGCTCGCTGACCGGGAAAAAAGAGGCGCACGTCTCAGTTGGAGACATGCGCCCTGATGATGCGGTGACGCTGGTGTTAGGTTTTACCATGCCGCTGGTTCGGGCGGCGGTTAGTGGCTAGAGCACAGCACAGGTGTGCTAGCTGGGTAAGCCATGTGCGGTCCACGCTTCACTGCACCAAATGTCAATTCACCCAGAAATTCTCCCATCGGTTGTTGTCATAGAAGTAAACTTTGATGCTCCCACCTGACTCCCAGATTTCACCACCTTCAAACATCTGTAGCCACCCACCGTCAGTTTGGTTGACAAATGCTATGGGTGCACGTAGTCGATTCGAGCCATCGACACGCTTGTATGCTTTCCAGTGCCGTCCGGCGACTAGTCCAGCATTCTGGCCCCGTGAATCGGAGATGATGGCTCCTTCGCCCCAATCTCCTTCACGAAAATCCTGAATCTGGACGCGATTCCAAGTGTGCAAGGTATTGGTGGGATAACCGGGGAAGACTCCATACTGATTGGCTGCAACCTTGAAGGCAGACCATATTGATCCACCGACGTATTGTGGACGTACTTTGGGCTGTTGTCCCCTCATCATGATGGCACCTTTGCCGAGCGTCCCACCTGTGAAATCCTGGATGGCTACCTTCCGCCAGAAGTGCACATCATTGGTGGGGTAGCCTGGAGAAGTTCCTGCGCGTTCGGCATCTCGATAGGCTTTGACGAAGTATTCATCGAGTTTGTCTAGGCCATCATTACAGTCACGGACGGCAAAGAACGTAATTAGATCCATGATCCAGGATGGTAGAGGTATGACATCGCATAGCTTTCTAGCATCCCGAAAATCGCCAACCTCTGAGGGCACGTAGCCGGGAGCCTGTGGCGTAGCCAAGGCAGCGATGGGTGCAACTGCAATGATTCCGATGACAAACAGAAATACCAACTGGGTGAATCGTACCCATGCCTTTTTCATCTTGCGCTCCAGATTGAACGGTTGATCTGCCGACTAGAACGATCACCAATAAGCAGTGACTAGGCACAGACTCTTCTCACCTGCCTGCAAGGGCCTATGTCCGGCTATGGTATGTCTTGCCAGTCGCCGCTGCTTGAGGGATTGTCACTTAACTGGTCACCACAGTGCTGGTGAGATGCACAACCACCTGTGATCAACAGGATGGGATGATCGTACTGCAACAGTTGGCAATCGCAATCCGACAAATGACGCGGGTGCAACTTACGAAAGGCGACGCCGACTGATTGCCGGGTAAAGACTCATTGGCAACGCTTAGCGGATTAGGGTTGATGGTATTATTTGGATGGGCGTGTACGTCCCGCTTGGGCGATCTATGGAAAAGGGTGCACGGTCAGGTGCACCCCTGCTCCGAGATTCGCGGTGCCCGCTAGTAGGTGAATTTCTTGCGAGGAATGCGCGTTTCGTAGCACCGACAGCGGCGATCTGCATGCCGCATGTCTTCGCATGGGTAGACGGTGACTACTTCATCGGCATCTGGAGCAATGACTGCGGTGACGCCGACGAGGGCGGCGCGGTTCGGGGTCTCGTTGGTTGGGATATCTCTCGCAAGCAAACAAACCTCTGTTCCGCGTGCAGGGGCGGCTACAATGGTGCCATGTGCGCGCACGTAATAGACATCCTCGGGATAATCGATGCTCGGCCATGCGATAGAGTGCGTGATGGCTGAAATGAAGCAAACACATAGCGTAATCTCCTTTTTGAAAACACAGTCGGGAATCACCGCTTCGCAAAACGTGGAGACAACGGTCTTGGTATGCTGTTGTGATATGCGTGCGCCGCTGTTCCTTGTCTCCAGGATAGCGTTTTTGCGCCACGCTGCCCGCCGTTCCATCGGCCAAAGGCGCGACAAACACGGCCCGATCCTGACGGGTGTGCGCTTGGCTGACAAAAGTATCTACGAAAGGGGAATGCGGATTGGTGACCTACGGAACGGGAGCAAATGAGGCCGCGCTAGGTCATGTCAGGCGTAATTCATCGCCCCACAACCGGCAATTTGTGCTATAGTAGACAGTGAACCCCGGTTGTTCAACTACATGCTGTCGACAAAGCCAACGCTGGCATCACTGGCCCTAGTCAGCACGCGTTGGCTTTGTGTTTGGGTGGGTGAAGGTCACTGCGGGGCTGCGCGGTATCCCCACAATGCCTGGTCCAACTCCCGCATCGTCACCCCGGCCTCCTGCGCCGTGCGGCGACAAAAGATCGTGTACTCCCACCAAAGGTTGAAGTCATACGTCACGGCCTGTGGATCCATGCCCGCCGCCCCCAGCGCCCGCACGTCCAGAATCGGGTACAGGTTGTCATAACCGAAATGCAGGATGGCCGATGCCACCGGCCATTGGACGCCGGAAAGCAGGGTGAGTACTTCGATGCGCAGGCGTTCGTGTTTGGTGGTCAGGGCGGTGTGGGTGACGGCTTCGACGAAGGCTTCGTCGTTGCGAGCGGCGTAGGTGATGGAGCGGGGCGACTTCCAGCGGACGATCTTCGCGAAATCCTCTTTGGTCAGATATCGGTGTTCCCGCATAGATAGCGCGATGACCGTTTCAATGTGGGTTTCACGGGTCTTGTCTTCCGCGCTGCATGTTGCCCAATAGGCATAGACGTGTTGTTCGATGTCGGCTAGCGGGAACTGAAGACGGAAATCGGGTAACGTCGTTGGCATGTCAGAAGCGTCCCATTTGGCATGTTTGGGTAAAGCCACAAGTGCGTAGAGGCCAAGAAAGTATGTGGGCTAGGACTGAGACGTACATCCCTAGCCCACATCAAAATCTAGCGCTCAACTTGCGGCAAACAGATCCGTTCGTTCAGCGACCACGATGACAACATACTAACGCCAATCGGCGCACTCTGATTGCCCACGCTGTCCACCGCCTTGATCCATACCACGCCGCGCCCGTCAAATGTCCAGCTAAGTCTGGACTTGGGGGCAAAGACCGCCACGTTATCGACAAAGCGCGGATCGTTCGTCAAGTACAGTGCATCAACTTCGGTTGCTTCGTCCCAGGCACTTACAGCAAGCGTGCGTGTGCTGCCGATCCCTGGTGCTGCTTCTGCATATACGGTCGGGGGCGTCACATCCACCGCATATGACGCCATGAAAGTTTCCGAGGCGTTACCGACAACGTCACGATATTGGACGTAGACAGTCCCTGCCCCTACCACCTTTCGCTGGAAGGTCCACGGGAGCGTCTCCACGTACGGTTGCCAAACCGCATCAGCGAAATCGGCGCGCTCACTAATCCGCATGGCGGCGACCCCGCTTGAATCATCTCCGCGCCCAGATACAACGTGGTGGTGCGTTGGCTCGTCCCGGCCACGACATGGTCGAGTGCAATCCCGCCCATCGGCGGCATACGATCCAAAAGATACGAGGCATCAACCGCGTCAGATACGTTGCCCGCGCCATCGCGGAACCGCGCGTAGATTGACTTGACGCCATCCTCACCACCGGGCGGCCATGCCTTGAACGCCGAATAAGGCTGCCATGTTGCACCGCTAAACGTGGGGCTTTCGCTGAGTTGCATTTCCGCAACGACAAAGGCGTCGATTGCCGGCAGGTACACCTTCAGCGCAGATGTCGTGCCCATCACGGCTAACGGCACCGCCAAGGCTTCCCCATGTAGTTGCTGCACGTAGACCATTTCGTCGGCCACCGACGGTGCGTCAGCCGCCTCAATTGCCTGCGCTTGTGCCAATCCTGGGCACCGGCAACCGCAATTGCGCCTTTCGGTGGGGCCGGGTCAAAGATGATGTCGTCAAAGATGGGTCCGTAGACAAATCCTGCGGCATCCTTGAAGGCTACATAGACGTAGCGGGGCATGATATATGCCCCGTAGGTGGACAGTTGCCACGACTTGGTGGGCGTGAATGGCTCCCATTGGGCATTGGCAAAACCGCCATCGTTGCTGACCATCATCTGCGTGGCACGCGGGGCGCACAGGCGCAGCGCAACGCCAGCACTACCCCTATAGACGGCACCTTCGTTGATGGAAACCGTGGCAAATTCGCAAGCCGGGGGATCTTCGACATCGGGCGGCGGTCCCGGCGTAACGGTTGGCACCGGCGTAGTTCCGGGGTCTGGAGTTTCTTCCGTTGGATTGCCAATGGGGATTGCTTGACTCGCGGCCTCAAAGCCGCCGTAGGCCCGAAACTGCCGCTCTGCATGACCGGGGATTCCAACGTCTGACCCACGGTGCTGCGCCCACGGAAAGAAGCCGACGTGTGCCCACCCGCGCCGGTAGGCATACTGTACGTGAACAGGCGATATGACTCCGAACTAGGCTGTTGGCGGTTCACCTCTAGCAAGACGCGATGCGTTACCACAGCCGATTCATTGCCGACCGTATCCCGCACCTGGACAGAGACGGGCCAGGTGCGTCCACTGATGCCAGGGATTTGCCACATGCGGTGCGGGATGACGGCTTCCCCAATCCGTCCATGCCTGACCGTCGGCAGAGAAACGAATCGCGTTCACGCCGCTGCCCTCATCTGATGCCGTGATGTCGAGGCGCACCAGGGTCTCGTTAGTGACGGTGACGCCGCCGCTAAACGTGAAATCGACGACCGGCAGCGCGCCGTCATACCGCATGACAAACACCGTAGCCCAATTCAGGGCAAGGTTTTCGACGCGGTCGCGACTGCGGATGCGCAGATAGCCGGTGCATGCCGCGTTGGATGCACACGGCGCGGCACCGCTGCTGTAACCGGTTGTGTTGCCGATGCTGCCCCCCTCACCATTCGGGTCGGTGCCCCAATAGACCAGATAGTCGTTGATGCCTGACCCCTGATCATTGGCTGCGGGCCATGTGAAATTGGCGAGATTGGAGAGTCGCTGCCATGTACTGTTGAGCACACCTGCGGCATGGGTCGCGGAGTCGGGATTCTCCGGTGCCGTACCGTCGTAGCGGAAGGTGAACAACGTGCTTGCCGCTGACATGTTACTGGCAACATCCACGCTGCGGGCGGTGAGGACATATGCCCCGGTGCCCAATGTCCCCGGCGCGAACTGGCGGTCATTGGCGGTGCGTGAGACGGCTTGCACAATGCTGCCATCGCTGAGCCGCAGTTCGAGATCATAGCGCGCAATGCCTGATCCCGTGTCGGGTGCTGGATTCCAGGTAAAAGTCGGCGCGTTCACGATCTTCTGCCATGTATCGTTTGGTACGCCACCGGTTTCGCTACCGCCCGTGGGTTGCGCCGGTGGCGTCCGGTCAATCCGGAATGTTTGGCGCTGCGTGGCGCTCTGATTTCCTCCGCGATCAACCGCATAGTATTCCACCACATGTTCACCGTCGCCCAGGACGTCTACGCTGACTGTATCGCCTCCCATTGCTGCCAGCCGCCTGCGTCGAGTTGGTAATTGATCGCCGCGATCCCGGACACGGTATTGCCCGATCCTTCGTCACGCGCACTGATCCGAACCGTGACGGCGGTGGTAAACCATGCTGGCAGGGCGTCGGGTGCCTTGCCGTTGAATTCGGCTGCGACCGACGGGGCGCGTTGGTCAATCTGTAGCTCAACCTCCCGGCTCTTGGTAGATTGCCCACGGTTGTCGTACACCACAAACCAGACCGTGTTTTTCCCGCTCATGCCGGTGCGGTTGAGTGCCCAAGCGCCGCCCCTGGTTTGCTCAGCCCCGCTGCCACAATTGTCACCGCTACAGCCGAACACGACACGGTCCACGCTGCCGTCGGGGTCGCTCGCGGTGCCGCCGAATGCCCAATCCCCCGTGCTTGTGACGATAGTGTCTGCGTTCGAGCCGTTGGCCGTAGCGAAGGTGATCGCGGGCGGCGTATTGGGTTGTTCAATGCTGAAAGCGCGGGTATCGCTCCACCCACTTTCAGCCGCGCCGTCTGATGCTTTGACGCGCCACTTGTAGGTGTAATATTGGCCATCCAGATTGCTTGGACGCCAGCACGTACTGCTGCTCATCCAACCGGAATTGGCCGTAATGGGGCTGTCGTACACTTCTGCATAGAAACTGACGGGATTGCCATCGGGATCGTTGCCGCCGCGCCAACAGAGCGTAGGGGCGCGCCCGTCCTGGCTGCGATAGTTGTTGTCGGGGCTGGATGGTTCAGGTTTATTGGGTGGGGAGTTGAGTGCACCACCGCAGTTGCGGTCTTTGTAGACCTTGAAGGAGGACACATTTGCGCTGATCTTCTCGCCGTTGTTGAACTTATCACCGCTAAAATCTTTGTCGTCCGCCGTGCGGCAAGCCCAGCCATCTCTGAATTGGGCGGTTTGATAGAGTTTGACTGACCACCCATCTGGCACCCGGACCGAGGATGCGGAGTTGTTGAAACTGCCTAGATCTGCTACTTCGCCGCTGTTATCCTTGCGAACGTAGCCGCTACCTTCGCCGAAACCATCGCAACTGAAGTCGGGGCCGATGTAGAGAATTACCCCGCCGGATGAAGGGCAGGACGATGGTTGTTCGTTGGGATCATTCTTCGATGTGATTGAACCCGTGCGGTTCTCAAGTTGGCTGTAAGATGCCTCATCAAAGTCGATTTTGTGATGCTGACTTGTCCATGCGGATTCAACTTTCTCGGTAGTATTGCCGTCACCATCTTCGTCCAGAGCGTCTGGACTACTTGAAGTGTACCAGTTCGCGGCAGTAGATAGGTGGAGATGGATTCCGGTGTTGCCACGTGTAGCCGATGTTTCCTTGCCTACCAATTATGTCACCGCGATTGACGGTTGCGCTACCTTTTTCCTTGAACGCATCCTTGATTCGAGAAGGAATCGACCCCGTTGCTAAATGTAGGTAAAGCGTATATTCATCGCCACCGTGCTTGATGACAACGACATTGTTATAACGTGGTCCAAATGTACTGTCGCATCTGCGTTGCGTGTGCTTATCATTCAAATAGACTACGGTCCCGGCCTTGGCTGCAACCACCATGCCACTACCAATCCCGAAATCCATCTGTCCGGTCCCGTGGTTGCGATAGTTGGTGTTTATACTTGCGCTGCCAGGTGCTGGCCACGGCAGACGGTAACCAACTTTGTTCGCCACTGCGGTGTCACTTACCTCACCTATGGATGCCACACTTAGTTTCATACCGCTGTCGAGCAAAGCTTCAGGTACGGAGTGAACCATAGTTCGGTAGTAACTATTCAGCCTGAGAGCGAAGGTGCGAGCAGGCGACCGGCAAAGAGTTCGCGCAGTACGTGCAGCGGGTTGTGACCTTGCTTGCACATGGTGGACAAGTAGCTGCGGAGGGCGGCGGCCTGCTCGGCGCCCTCCCAACTGCGAAAGCAGCCAGAGATCTTCTGTTGCACCTTGAGCATGCGCAAGTCGCGCTCGGCCAGGTTGTTGTCAAAGGGCACATGGAAATCATCGAGAAACGCGAGGACCTTCGTGCGCTGTTCATCCAAGCGCTCGGCCAGATTGCGGGCTTTCGGCTTTTTGGGGCGGCCGCGGACGTTGCTGCGTGGCCAGCCCTGCGGCGGGACCGGATTTGCGGCCAAGGCGTCGTCGATGATGCGCTGATAGGTGGTGGCCAGGTCCGCACGTTGTGCCGGAGGGAGTGCCGTGGCGCCAGCCGTGCGGGCGGTGGCGACGGCGGCTTTGCACTTGACGAGGAAGTGCCGCATGTCGGTGGCCCAGGCTTGCTTGAATTCTTCCGCGATATAGGTGAGTTCACGCAGATGATGCACGTTGCACAGCGCATGTTGACAGGTGTAGTGCCCGTAGGCCGACCAACTGTCGTGGACAGCCACGCCGGTGAAGTGCGGCAATACGCCCATGGCTTCCATGCCGGCGCGGCCGCGTTTCCGATGAGGCAGGTAGGCGGTCAACTGTGCGGTCGCATGCAGGTGCAGCCAGTGTCGCTGCCCCCCAACATAGAGGCCGGTCTCATCGCAGTGCAGGACGCGCACCTTGGCCAACGCGGCCTTGATGTTGTCAACGGTGGGTTGGACGGCCGCCGCCGCGGCGCGCTGCCAGTTGACGATACTGCCAGGCGTCAACTGGCAGCCGAAGAGTTCGTGCATCACTTGCGCCAGGCGCTGGAGCGGTAGCAACTGGTGCTGGTTGAGGTAGACACACAGCCCTTTCACTTCAGGGCCATATTGTGTAGGTTGGGAGACATCAGGTGGAAAGGCACCCACATTCACCACCCCACAGCACGGACACGGCACCTGCGCCACACGGTGTTCCGTCACTTGCAGGTGCAGCGGTGGCAAGTCGAATACCTGCCGGCGCTCCGGTGCCAGGGTGGCCGCCGCACCCGCGGCCAACTCGCGGCCACACGCCGTACACGTGGTCGGCCGATGCGCCACGACGCTATCGGCTTCCGGCTGCAAGGTCAGCGTGGCGCCGGGATGCCCGGATTGGCCGCCCGCCTTCTTCCCGCTCGCCTGGCGCAGGCTTTTCGTCTGCCGTTTCCCTTTGTCCCGACTCGACGGCCAGTGCGAATTGTGGCTATCCTGCCCAAGCTGCGCTTCCAGCTCCCGCACGCGTTCGGTCAACTGCCGGATCGCATCGAGCGCCGCCGCCAGTTGTTCCGCCTGCTGTGCATTCTCTTTGCGCAGTCGTTCGTTCTCAGAACGTAGATCCATGCCGAAAGTTTATCTCATCCTGTCAAGGCTGAATAGTCACTAATAATTTTCCAATCCTATGATCTGCGATATTTGTGGCCAAGAGGGTGTGCAAATGCGGCGCGTGTCGCGCAGTTACGGGCGCGGCGCTGAACTGTTTGTCATCGAGAAGGTGCCATTGGTTCGCTGCCCCCACTGCGGCGAAAGCTATCTCACGGCCGAAACGCTGCATGAAATTGAGCGCATCAAGCTGCACCGTCGGGCAATGGTGCAGGAGCGGTGCATTGCGGTGGCGGCGTTTGCGACCTGATCCTTCGTGACCTGATCCCCGCACCAACCGTCAAACAGCTTCACGTCTGCCCAGACTTTCTGCCAAAATTGAAGTTACGAGCGAATTCATACTGACACCTTCTTGTTTCGCGCGCACGACTAGACGGGCATGAATGCTCTTCGGAACGCGTTGGATGAACTTGCCACTGAAACTTCCTCCGCTACCCGGTTCTGGAACAGGCATGTTCAGGCTTTCCAAAGCAGAAATCGTTTCCTGTAAAGCATCCCTACCATTCTCAATGGCTGCCGCGATGGTCTCGCCATCGGAAATGCACTCTGAAAAGTCGGTGAAGGAAATCAAAAAGCCGCCCCCCTCATCTGCTGAAAGCGGGCGAATCTCGAACGGATATTGACTCAGATCTCTCATGGTTCAATCCATCACAAAATCAACAAACTTCTTGATGTACACCGGTTTGATTGGCCGCTGCGCAGGGACCGGGAGTGTCCGACCATCGGCGCGTACAAAAACGACGTGACTTGTGCCACGTTGCCGCCACTCAATGTTGTTCGCAGCGGCGACGGTTTTCAGACTTTCAATCCGCCAGTCAAGGGGATTCTGTTGCATCTGCTAGAGGATTTTGCCAGCTTTGCTCACACACTAATGATACTATATGTAATAGCATAAAGCAAGGGAATCTGGGAGGCCATTTGCGTTGGCAGAGAGTGGAATGTCCCCGATTCGGTCCCACTGCGGCGCAAGTAGTCTTGCGGCTGAAACGCTGCCCGAAATCGAGCACAACGGGCTGCATGGTCTGGACGCCCGCAAACACCGGCAGTTCCAGCCGGACCTTGCACAGGTCTTCGGCGTCAGCTGCCTGGGACTTTTCGGCTCCTTTGTGCGCGGCGAGGCCACGGCGGAGAGCGACATTGACATCCTGGTGGAATACCGTGAACCGCCGTCGCACATTATTTCCCCTACGGCGGGAGATAGCACACAGACCGGCGACTGTTATCGATCTTCTGGCCCAATAGAACGGTGTGTCCGCCGTCACCTTCCGGCAGGAATCCCTCCTGCACGATGTGCAGCCCGTTCATCTCAAACCAGTTGCAGTAGGCGTCAGCGTCGCTGTGACTCCAGTACATCGTCGCACCTTCGACGTCACGCCAGTTGGCCTCCGTGCCCGTCCATGCCGTGTGGCCGACCGTGGCAAGCAGGTAACCGTTTGGCGTGAGCCACTGCGCCAGTTTCACAAACAGCGCCGGTTGTTCTTCAAGCGGAATATGGATAATCGAGTAGAACGCCACAATGGCCGCGAAACTGCCTGGCGCGAACGCCAACGCGCCAATATCCGCACAAATAAACGATGCAGCAGGCGCCAGCTTGCGCGCACGCTCGACCTGAACCGCCGAAATATCGACGCCAGTCACCTGGAACTTCTCTGATAAAACCTGCGCCACCGGAATGCCGCAGCCGCAGCCCAGGTCCAGAATGCGGGCACCGGCATCGAGGCGAGGCTCAAGCCAGTTTAGAAAGGTGTGATACCCTGACCTTGCGTAGTCAAACGTTTCGTCTCGGTATGCATACGAAACCTTGTCATAGCCGGCGCGGACGATCGCTTTGGGGTCCATGTGGTTTTCCGGTCCTTCGTAAACTCCTCCGGGGGCTCCGCGCCATCTCTGCGTTGATCTTTTCTTCCTGCGCCTGAAGCCAATTCACCTCACGAAATCAGGACATAGCGGAGCTCATCCAGCGAGGCGCCGGCAATCAGTTTGACGTAGAACTGTTGGATCCGTTCGCTGTCCTGAACATCCACGACTTCTGATGCCAGGGCAACGCCGTCCGCGCCAAATTTCGTTTCCAGCGTGCCGAGACGATACCGCCTACTCCCCTAACGTTGCCACCAATCCACCAGTGCATAATTGTGCGGATTGGCCTGCACAGCCGCGTCGATCAGTTCGTGCGTCCTATCAGTCCGCTGCGCCCATTCGATCAGGTTGAACGCCACCGCCTTGAGGTTGCCGCCCCCGGCAATAGCTTCCAGGTCTTCGTCCAGATAGACAGCCACCATTTCGCGCAGGGTCTGCATGCTGAACGCCGCCACGAGCGCGGTTTGCAGGGCCAGAAGTTGCGGTCCGACAAGCAGCGGTCTGGCGCTGGCACAGCTCTCCACAATCAGCGCCGCGCTGTCCACCGGCTCCTGGCTGACGGCCGTGCGTACCGACGCGCTGCCGATGCAGGCGTCATCCTGGAAAAGCTGGACGATGATCGAGGTTGGGCCAGACGACAGTGGCACCAACGAAAACCGATAGACGGGCAGATCGTGTTCGGGATCCCAGTGAAACGCCAGCATGCTGGGCGTGACGCGACATTCCGGTGCAATGACTTCGAGGCGCAGTTGGGCGATGGTGTCGCGCTTGCGCCATGCCAGCAGCGCATTCCCGCTGCGGACCTTCTTCAGATCGCCATCATCCAGCACCGGCGACGCCGGGTGGCGAACCGTGACGGCCAGTACGAAGGCGATGCCATAGCGCACCTGGTCCGGCACGGCGACGTCGACACGGTAAGTGAGGCGTGAAGGCAAGGGCAGAGGTGTGGCATTCCGGGTGGTGCCATATTGGGATGAATCTCCGGGTTCCCGCACTTCATGGCCAGCAAGCGGCGGCTCCGTCGTCTCACCTTCCTGCCACGTCTGCGCCTCCCGCCACAACTCGGTCAACCGTGCGCTGCTCGGCTTGTGCAGCCGCGCATACCGCAGCAGATCCAGCACCCGTTCACGTTCATTCGCCCATTGCAGCAGGTCGGCGACTTGCTCGGAGTAGGGCAGCACGGCTGAGGTGATCGCATCCAAATCCTCAGCCAGATAGGCCCGCACGATGTGGCGCAATTCGCTGCGCGCCAATACCTCAACGAAGACTTGCTGGATGTGGTGGAGTTGGGCAGCGGTCAGGGTCATCGTGGCTCGTTTACTGAGCTCGGCATCAGCGGCAGCTGCATCCGATGATAGCAGAGACGGCGGGGGATGGGAAGGGGGTGCTCAGTAGTTGGTCACTAGGATTTCGGTGATCTTGCCTCTGCCCTGCGCATCGGAATTGATCATTCGACTGGCATGAACCCGATGAATGTGATAGTCAGCGTAGAGGTCATCGAAAAAGTTGTCAGCCGGGTCGGCGTTGCGCGGGTCGGAATTGCTGAGCATCAGTTTTGCGCCACACCGTATGTCCAGGTTGGCATAGAGGTGCGCGAGGACAATCTGCATGTCGTCCCCAAAACCGCCCTGGGCATACGAGGTGAAACTCGCGGTAGTGGTCAGTGGGCGATAAGGCGGATCAAAATAGACGAAGGTCTGATCGTTAACAAGTCGTTCACAAGCTCGAAACTCACCGACCGATAGGACTGCATTCTGGAGCAGCGTTGAGACACGCCAGATGTTTTGCTCCTCAAAGATCGCCGGGTTCTTGTAAGCCCCAAACGGCACATTGAACAAGCCCCGGCGATTGACCCGAAATAACCCATTGAAACAAGTCTTGTTTAGAAAGATCATGTCCGCCGCATGCGAGATCCAGCGGTCGGAATAGACCGCAAAGTCAAGTGCCGGCTTCTGATCATTGTAGTGATCCCGCACCTTATAAAACAGCGTCTTGCGTGCAATTTCGTCCAGTAAAAAGTATTGCTGGCGATATTCGGCAAGGCGTTCGATAAGGCAGTCCGGATCGCGCTGCACCACTGAGTAGGCAAGAATCAACTCCGGGTTGATGTCAGACAAGAACGCTTCGGCAATGTCGTGCGACTGTGCCACATCCAGAAAAACCGCACCCCCGCCCAGAAACGGTTCGACGTATCGCTTCAGTTGCCCTTGACTCAAGCCCGGCGGGTAGTAGCTGCGCAACTGCCCCAATAATTGTGTCTTGCCACCTGCCCATTTGAGAAAGGGGCGAGCGATCAATGATGCATCGGATTTCGGTTGAGGAATCGTCAGACCAGGTGACTCTGTCGCTGTGTTAGAGTGCATCGCCGCAGCCCGACGCTTCAGATCTGGCTCAAGTGTACGACTAAAGGTCAGACCCGTGCACAGAGAGGGCGGTTGACGGAGTGGATTCTACCATGACCGGCTAAAAAGGCGCTGAAGGCTTCGAAGTTTTCGAGTTGACGTGGTACTCAAAGCGGGATCATGCCATGCCGGCGCCGCACCATCCAGTCGCCCAAGAACAGCAACCCGACGCCAATCGGCACGCCGCCGATCAACGCCGGTGCGGTCCAGTCGAACATGCCCCACGATGTGACGATGTACCATGCGCCGAACCCGCAGAACGCCAACGCACCAACCCAGGGCCAGCGCCAGGCGGCAACCACGACGACGATCAGCAGAAACGTCGGAATCAGGTGCATGGTCAGGGCGACCAGCGTCTCCCATGGCGAGTAGCCGGCGCCGAAGACGTCAAGCGCGAACAGGCTGATAAAGGCGATGAACAGGATGCTCAGCACACGCGGCGCCCAGTGCAGGGCGCGCCGCCAGCCGCGGTGCGTACCATGTTGCGGTGCCGGCAGGGAGGGGGCAGTGGTCATGGTTCAATTGTCCTTTCACGGCAAACACCATTGCCTGTCTTCATTATCGCGCCAAATGGATCCGCTGCGACTGATGAATTGGCCGCCCCGGTTGTCTCCGGTCGCCCCACTCCCGTAGTCGCGGCTCAGACAAGACCATTGACATTGCCCTTTTTGCGGCATATGATTTAGTCACTTTCCCCAGTGTTTGCAGACCTTACAATAGGAGACCCTGACAATGGCAAAGGTGTATGGCCTGCATGAAATCGAGTTGCTTCCAGGCGTCGATCCAGGGGAGTTTGAGCAGTTAGCAGCAGAGATGGCAAAGGCTTTAGCCTATGAGGGATGGACATACCATCTAGTCAAAGGCGAACGAGGCGAGCGCGCCGGTAAGTACATGATCGTGATGGAGATTGAAAGTCTTGAGGCGAGGGATCGGTACGCCCCCACGGCTGATGGCCCCTTCAGCGGCGAAGTCCAGGAGTGGGAACGCCGCAATGCTGCGATCCTTTCGAAATGGAAATCAATGGCCACGATGCCGGGCGAGAATACTGTATTTACGGATTACGTCGTAGTGCTGTAGCGCTCACCAGCGCGGAGGAAATTTGCATCGCTGGAGCGGAATCACTGCAAACACTGGGAAAGCGGCTTGTGTTCTGGTCAATAAGAAGCCACCTCATCTCTCAATACATCGTGGCGCCAGAAGGCCAGATTCCATTCTACTTGTCAGTACTCGTCCCCCGCGCGCTCGCCGATCGTACGCCCGCCCCGGTCGCGCTGCTCCCCACCGCCGCTTTTCTTGCCTCGCTGCACAGCCCGCCCCTGCACGCCTTTTGGGGCGGTGATTTCGGCCTGCGAGACAACAGGGTAGACGGCAAAGATCGCAGCGTCGTCGGCATCATCAGCAAAATAGAGCCGATCCCGGCGCAGTGTACGCGCAAAGTCATCCAGTCCTAGTTCGTCGACCACTTCGTCCGGCCGACCCGTGGCGCCTGCGCGCTGTTGCACCCGCAGAAAAATCCGGTGCTCTTCTTCGCCCGCATCGCACCCTTCATACCGTAGTTCGAAAAGCAATGGGCGCAGGTTGTAGGTGTATGGCTCGCCTTTGCGTTCCCGCTCACGCCAGATAACCGGCATGTCCATGATTTGTGCAATTCTTTGCGCCAGATCTGCACTGCCCAGTTCATCAGGTTCGGCATAGACCAGAATGGTGTAGTCGGCGCCCATCAGCACATTCTGCAACGCCTCGGCGTTTGCGGGGACTTCCGTGATGCCAACCAGTGTGATCCCAGGTGGGGCTTTCTCTGCTAACACGGCACCCAACTCGTCCAATGGCACCGGCGGGCTAAAGGTGATGTCCACAAATTCCTGTGCACCGGTGAAGCCCACGCTCAACGGCGACGCAAATTGGATGTGCGGTTGTGGGTTGAACCCATTCTTGTAGAGCAATGGCAAATCGGCCCGGCGCAGCATGCGCTCCCAGAGGCGAAACTCATCGTGATGCGATACGAACTTGATGGCATCGCCCTTGGCGTAGGTGATGCGGACGCGCTGGCGTGGGATCTCAACCGGCGCGGGCGCAGTTTCGACTTCTTGAACCGGTGCATCGATCCCGGCAGTGGTTGGTTCCGCTTGATTGGAGACCATGTTTTCAGTCGCCTCCCTGTTCGGCGGCCAGTGGCTCCACCGAGGTCTCGATGCGCTTACTCACCGTCCCAAAGCGTCGCTGCGGCACCCGTTCGGTGAATTGGCCATGCAGATCCGGCGACATATCGTCATTGAAGTAGAGCGGGATCGGGACGATGTCGACCGGCTGGCGCTCTTTGTTCTTGCCCAGGCTGGGACAGCCCCAGGCTTCATCCGGCGCCGCGCGCCGTTGCTCCTTGAAGTATCCCAAGATGCCGCAAGAAAAGCAGTGCTCGCGACAATCGTCAACCACCCCACCTTGCAGCGTGTGCCGGTACTCCTCGGCAAGAAACTCCTTCTTCAGACCCGCGGAGAGGTGCTCCCACGGCAGGATCTCTTCGAGTGGTCGCTCGCGCCTGGCATACCAATCCATCTCAAGGCCGCATTCCTGAAATGCCTGCTCCCAGGCCGGAAAGTTGAAGTACTCACTCCATCCTTCCAGCTTTGCGCCCAGTTCCCATGCCCGTTGGATCACGTTGCTCATGCGCCGGTCACCACGCGTCAGGAAGGCTTCGACCAACGTTTCCTTGGGATCGTTCCAGGAGAAATGGATGCCAGGACCGCGCAACTCGCGCTGCAGACGTGCAATCTGTTCCAGAATCACCGCTTCGCTTTCCATTTGCACCCATTGGAAGGGGGTATGCGGTTTGGGAACCAGCGTGCTGACGCCAATGCGCACGTTCGCCTTGCGGCCAAGCACCCGGCGCCCCACGGCAAGCACCGCCTTGGACAGATCGGCAATCGCCTGCACATCCTCCAGAGTCTGCGTGGGGTGACCGATCATGAAGTACATCTTGACAGTGGTCCAACCGCGCTGATAGACCGCTTCCGCCGTCTGCAACAATTCACTGGAGGCAATCGGTTTGTTAATCACATCGCGCAGGCGATCCGTTGCCGCTTCAGGCGCAAAAGTGAAACCAGAGCGACGGCGCCCTTTCTCCAGCAGGTCCATGAGATCAACGCTGAAGCTCTCGATGCGCAGGCTGGGCAGGCCAATGCTCAGCTTCTTGGCGCCATGTCGCTCCATCGTGCGGCGCACCAGTTCTTCAACGTGGCTATAGTCGCTGCTACTCAGACTCAAGAAGCTGACTTCTTCGAAGCCACATTGTTCGATCATGGCATCGACTGCCGCCAGGACTTCATCGACCGGGCGTTCTCGCACCGGACGGAAGATCATCCCAGCCTGGCAGAAGCGGCAGCCGTGCACCCGCGCATGATTTCAATGGATGCCCTGTTATGCACCACGTTGATGTTGGGCACGATAAAGCGCGTCACCGGGGGCGGCAGCACCGTGACCACGCGCTTCAACACTTCGGTTGGTGCAGCCGGATGGTTTGGCGCCACTGCGGCAATTGTGCCATCCGAATGGTAGGTCACATCATAGAAGGCCGGGACATAGACGCCTGGTATGCGGGCGGGGTGCTCCCACAATCGACGCCGGGAGGACGCACCTTCTCCTGCAGATTCATGCTTCCAGGCGAGATAGGCTTCAATCACTTCGAAGAGCACTTCCTCGCCTTCCCCCAGCACCATGGCGTCAAAGACCGCGCTCATCGGCTCAGGGTTGTAGCATCCGGAGCCGCCGGCAATGATCAGGGGGACGCTGGCATCCCGGTCGGCGGCACGCAGCGGCAGTCCGGCGAGGTCAAGCATCGTGAGCACGTTGGTGTAGAGTTGCTCATACGGCAGGCTGAAGCCGACGATATCAAAATCCGCCACGGGGTGGCGTGTTTCCAGACCATACAGCGGAATGCCGTCACGGCGCATAAAGCGTTCGAAGTCGGTCCACGGGCAGTAGACGCGCTCGGCAAGCATGTCGTGGCGGCGATTTACGAGATCATAGAGCACCTGCTGCCCGAGATTGCTGCCGCCCAATTCGTAAATATCGGGAAAGGCAAGCGCCACTTTTGCCCGAATCCCAGGATCGGACCAATCCTTGATGACTGCGTTCAACTCGCCCCCCGTGTAGCGGGCGGGCTGTTCAACTTTGTGCAGCACCCGATCCAGTGCGCGCGTGATTTGTTTGGGTGTAGTGAGCATAGTGATATTCTCCGTCTCCTTCTGCCGGATACATCTTGATCCGGGTGGGGTTCGAACCCACGGTGATTGGCAAGATGTAGATTATGCCACGAGAATCACGTATTGCCCGGATTCCGGTAACAGTCGAGCGTGTGGTCATTTACCATTCCGCAAGCCTGCATGTAGGCGTAGCAGATGGTCGGACCAACAAATTTGAAGCCGCGGTGCTTCAGGTCCTTACTCATGGTCTGTGCTTCAGTTGTTTGAGCGGGGATATCCGACAGACGCTCCCAGTGATTGACAAGCGGTTTGCCGTCCACGAAGCGCCAGATATAGGCGTCAAAGCTGCCAAATTCCGCCTGCACGGTCAGGAACTGGCGCGCATTCTCGATGAACGCATGCACTTTGAGCCGGTTACGGACAATGCCGGGATTGGCAAGCAATGCGGCGACCTTGTCGTCGCCATACTGTGCGACCAGAACCGGGTCAAACCCATCGAATGCGGCCCGGTATTCTTCCCGTTTCCGCAGAATCGTGATCCAACTCAAGCCCGCTTGCGCACCTTCGAGACACAACATTTCGTAAAGACGGCGATCATCGTGAACCGGAACGCCCCATTCTTCGTCATGATATTGGAGATAAAGCGGGTCATTGCCGGCCCAGGCACAGCGCTGTACTGTTGTCACGCACCCTCCGATAGGCAAAATGCAGGCGTAGCCGCGGCGTAGTTCCTGTGCTATGCTTTGATTGTTGGCTGTTGCGGGCACAATCGTACGCCACCTGGCCGCGCCGGCATAATACAAATACGCTTGATCTGCCGCAAATCAGTGATGGATTCACAGCACTTCAGAAAGGACTTCGAGCTATGGAGACAGTACAGAAGCGTTCGTGGAGTCAGGGGCTTCCCTGGCGTCAAAGCATCGCACTGCTCATTGCGTTTGTGTTGCTGAGCGTCAGTTTTGGCCCGGCAAGCGCGCAAGGCGGGCAACAGCGGGCGCAGCGCATCAACTTTGCACCCGGCGCCATTTCGGCGACGCGCACTGGGGTGCTGACCATGGGGGGCATGGACCGCTATGTGCTCAAGGCCAGTGAAGGCCAGACCCTGAGTGTGGTCGTGGCGTCGGCCAATAACAACGTGGACCTCGTCATCTTTGGCAAGGACGGCACCGTCCTGATCTCGGACCATGCCGATGCCACCAGTTGGAGCGGTGTGCTCCCTTCCACGCAAGACTACTACATTGACGTCAACGCCGTCGATGGCACGTCGGCCAACTATACCCTCACCGTTACCATCCCGCCGGAGCCACCCACCCCGCCGCAGCCACAGATCCAGCGTATTCGTTTTGCACCAGGCACCATCTCAGCGCGGGTGTCGGGTCAGGTGACACCGGGCGCGCACCAGGAATATGTACTGAAGGCCAGCGCCAACCAGGAAATGTTGATCACCACGCAGGCGGAGGAACAGGCGATCGGCATCTCGGTGGTCGGCGCGGACGGGACCGTGCTGCAGTCGCCAATGGGTGGTTTGCCCACCTTTAGTGGCGAATTGCCGTCGACCCAGGACTATTTCATTACTGTGCAAATCCAGGGCAGTGGCTTCGCCGACTACACCATGAACGTCACGATTGAGCCGTTGGTCGATTGAAAGCCGCTGCTGTTTGACATTTCGGACTGTGTCGCATAGACTTTTGAGCCACTGGGCAGGCAGTTCTGCTGCACGCAACACCGCAAGCATGGCGCATTCGTCTAGCGGCCCAGGATAGTGCCCTCTCAAGGCACAGACACGGGTTCGAATCCCGTATGCGCTACCACTCGACGGCGGCTCCGGATTCTGGAGCCGCCGTCGCCATTTAGGGCGAGGTCGCTACGTTTATGAAGAAACAGACGATCGTTTTGTGGGTTGGCGGCGGGCTCTTTGCTCTCCTCGTCGTTATTTTGACACTCGGGCAACCCCTACGCGCTCAGCAACTCTTCCCGGCCACGGTCGTCGTCCAGAGAACCGCCAACCTGCGCAGTGGTCCCGGCACCGGCTATGCCCTGATCGATCAGGTCGAACCGGGTACGACGCTGACGGTGGTTGGATCCAATAGTGATGGCACCTGGTATCGGTTGGATGACGGCGGCTGGATCGCCGCTTTTCTGGTTGCGGTGGCCCCGCCCGTGGTGGCAGGCTCGCAGCCCATTACCACAGGTATGACCCTCTCAGACACTGTTGGGCTGACCGATACGGCCCCGTTGGCGCCAGTTTCCACCGGCGCCTTTACCACGGCGCCGCCGGGCAGCGCGCCCGCCAGTCCCGCTTCGATTCTGACATTGACGGCGGCGATCAGCCCCACAGAGATGTTGATCGCGGCGCTGCCAACGGGGGTGCAGCCGGCGTTGGTGACCGAGTTACTGGCCGGCAACAAAGTGCTGGTTCAGATCGACGCCGTGACAACGACGGTGGCTTATCTCGGCGTCAATGCGCCGTCACTCGATGCTGCCGGCGGTGGCGCCGCCCTTGAAGCAAACCGTGCGCTGGTGGAAAATCGCACCGTCTACCTGCTGCGCGATCAGACCGATCAGAGTGCAGACGCGGAGCTGCTGCGCTATGTCTTCCTGGCTGATGGCACTTTTGTCAACGCACAATTGCTCGCCAACGGTTGGGCGATCCCGGCAACCTCGCCCACCGACGTTGCGCAGGCGAATACGCTGGCGCAAGCGGCGCTCACTGCGGCAAAACAGCGCAATGGATTCTGGCGCGGTCCGGCACTTGGTTCCGATGTGATGAGCCTCGGTCTCACCTTGCAACCTACCACCGTATACGCGGGGCTCGGCGCCAGCAATCCAATCAATGGCAATCTGGCGGCTGAGACCTCTGTCAACATTCGCGGCCGCACCGAAGATGGCGCCTGGGTGCAGGTCACGACACCGGATGCACTCGATGGCTGGGTCTTTGTGGCCCATCTGCTTGCCAATATGCCGATCGGCACCTTGCCGGTGACCGTCATGGGTCCCTCCGGACCAACCCCGGTGCCCATCGTTGCCACCGCGCCCACGGTCGCCGCACCTGATGCCGCCCTATACCCTGGCGCAACGCTGGCGCCTGACGCCCCTCTCCAGCCGGTGCCAGTCGAAACACCGGTCCCAGCGGTGACCAGCACGGTGCCTGCCGGCCCCCCGATCTCGTTGCGGCAGGCAAACCTGCGCGGTGGACCCGGGACTGACTACCCGGTCGTCGGCACCGTGCTGCCTGATACGGTGCTGACGCTCACGGGCCGCAATGCCGAAGGCACGTGGTATCAATTGACCGGTGAAGTCTGGATTGCCGCATTCCTGGTTGGCAATGCACCGGCCCTTGATACGCTGCCAATTGTCCAGACGGCGGCGGCGCCACCGCCCACGGCTGTCGTTGTGGTCCCACCTGGTGGCGCAACGCCAACGCCCACGGCGACCACGACGCCAATGCCAACCCCCTACGGCCAATCACCGCTTCCTTCACCCACACCATTCCCAGGCACCACGCCGGTGCCGCAGTTGCCCTCCGTGCGGATCCTTGACGTCGATAAGGGCGCGGAAGTAGTGATTCTCTACAATGATGGGAACGCCCCCCAGGACTTGACGGGCTGGACGCTTTTCTCAGAGCAGGGAGCGGAACGGTGCCCACTCAGTGGCACGATCGAACCGCGTGGCACGGTACGCGTTTGGGCCACGGTTGGCCCGGATGGTCTCAGTTGCGGCTTTGGCACGGAGATTTGGAACAACAGCGCCGCGGACGCAGCGGTACTTCTGGATGCCAACGGTGCAACGGTAAGTCGATTGGAACGATAAAAAGTGACCCGCCGTCTCTCACACAGAACGGCGGGTCAAGGGTGGTCACGGTCAACGCTTAGGAGGCACAACTATGACCACATGTTAAGTTTACATCCTCACGCTAGCCTGCGTCAACAAAACTGCGCTATCTTTCAGAGCGGTCACTCTTGCGGGGGCAGAATAACCGCATCGATTACATGGATGACGCCGTTCGCCGCTTCAATGTCAGTCACAGTGATATTGGCGTCATTGATCATCGCTTTGCCATCCGCAAGGCTAAACTTCACTTTGGCGCCTTGCAGCGTTTCAACCTCCAGACCATCCTTCACATCGGCAGCCATCACCTTGCCCGGCACTACGTGGTAGAGCAGAATCGGCTGGAGTAGATTGGCCGGATCGGCAAGCAAACTCTTCAGTTGATCTTCCGGAATCTTGGCAAAAGCCTCGTCAGTCGGCGCAAAGACCGTGAATGGGCCTTCACCGCTCAACGCCTCCGCCAACCCCGCCGCTTCGACAGCGCTAAGCAGGGTGGCAAACCCACCGGCGGCTGCTGCCACCTCAGGAATGGTGCCAGCCGGCGCCGCAGCTTTCGGGGCGCAGCTTCAGTTGCTGCGGCTTCGTCGGACGGCGGCAGGATCACTTTGTCGATCACGTGAATCACACCGTTAGTGGCAGCGATGTCAGTCGCCACGATCTTAGCATCGTTGATCATCGGTGCGCCGTCAACGATCGAAAACTTCACCATACCACCCTGTGCGGTCGCCACTTCCAAACCATCGGCCACATCGGCTGCCATGACCTTGCTCGGCACTACGTGGTAGAGCAGGATCTGAGACAACTGGCCCTTGGGGTCAGCCAGGAGTTGCTCCAGCGTGCCCGCGGGCAATGCTGCAAACGCTTCGTCCGAAGGTGCAAAGACCGTGAACGGCCCCTCACCCTTTAGCGTATCGACCAGTTCAGCCGCCTGCACTGCTGCAACGAGAGTTTGGAAACTTCCGGCTGCAACCGCAGTATCGACGATGTCCACAGGCGCGGCTTCCGTTGCCGCTTCAGGCGCTGCTTCGGTTGCGGCTTCGGCCGCCGCTTCGGTCTCTACCGCCGCAGGCGCTGCAGCCGGCGCGGCCGGCGCCATTGGGGCACATCCTGCAACGCCAAGACTCAACACCAATAGCCCAGATACTACAAAAGTCGTTTCATCGTTGTGTCTCCTTGAATTTAATATCTAGTGAGCCAGACTGCTAGATTTGACAAAAATTGGACATATCACACCAAAATTAGCGACAAACATGCTGCAAAACTTATACATATCCTACGCAACTGCATGGGTAGAGTACCGGTGTGGCGAAAGTAGAGCCGTGAGTAGCCTTCCATTCTCAGCATTCTCTCATCCTAAGCACGCAACCATCCGCGGCGTGCAATGCTACACAGCGTGGGAAACCTGGCTATGGTAAAATTGGATCAGGGATTGTGCTATGCCAGATGTCAGCGGCGCTCTACAAAGCATATGGAATCAGCTTGCAATCGGGCGCCTGCCTTCACCAGAGAGCATTGTCCGCTCGATGGATCCGGTGGCCTGGCTGCTCACCGCGCTTTTGGTCAGCGCAGTGATCGTCGGTGTCGTGTTTACCTTGAGCACGCGACGCACCTTTCTCCAGCCAGATGCGCTGGAATCATCACCTGAACTTTTGCTGGCCCGCATCAAGCAAGACCCAACGCAACTTGCACCCATCAGCATCATCAGCCGGCTTGGAGCAGACAGCTCACTGGAATTACTCGAATATGGCGATCAGATTCGCACACACGAGTGGCGTTACCGGTGGAATAGTGTGCGCGAAGAACTGCTGCGCCTACTCAGCGAACAGAATGCATTTGGCCCAACCTACGCTTTGGCGCGATATTATCGTTCGGCTGACAAACTTGAACCGGAAACGCTGCGCATTCGCCGGACGGCGCTGATCCACAAATTTGGTGTTGCGCGCTATGTCGAGCCTGACGGTGAAGGCCGGCATGCCGAACTGCGGGTGCGCGCCCACCCTGCCGAAGTCGAAGGGGATCTTGGGTTTGGTGGGGAAACACTTTGGCTGTTGCCGGACGAACCGGCCGGACCGGTGCAGGGTCCCCTAGTTGAACTTGACCCAATCGAGTTTCGCACGCTCCAGGATGCGGACCTACGCATGAGCATCCGGCGTTCACCGACCATCGGTGGCGGCTTTCGACTGACGCTAACCAAACGTCACGGGTATTGGATCGTGAGCAACGAAGAGATGGAATGGGTGAGTTAGTCGCGCTATGACATTGACTGGCTTTCTCAATGCGCTGAACGTCCTGGCCTCGGCAGTGCTGGCGATCCTGTCGTTCTCATTGCTGGCCTATACGCTGACCTACAACTTCCGCAATTCGGTCGCCCGCCGTTTTGTGTTGGTATTGCTTTCGGCGGTCATCGTATTCACGGGCGACGTTGCACTCGACGGCGTCACCTCGGCTGCCTCGGCGGAGCGGTGGCTTCGTTTCCAGTGGCTTGGCATCGCCTGGACCCCAGCCGCGCTCTATATTTTTGCGCTTGCCGTTCTGGCAACCACCAACTTCCGCATTCGCCGGCGCAACTGGATTGGCATCGGCTTTGCGATTCTCTCCACGTATTTTGCCCTGGATGCGATCTTTGGCCACCAGATTGTCGGTGATGTCCACTTTGCGCCGCCACTCAACTATCTCCAGGCGGGTCCTTACTTTTGGGTCTTTGCCATCTACTTTGCCGTGGCCGTACTCCTGGCATTGTCAAACATCTGGCTGGCGCGCCGCCGCTGTCTTGCCCACAGCAACCGGCAGCGCATGACCTATCTACTGTTGGCCTTTGCGGCGCCCGCCATCGGCGTATTTCCATATCTGGTGGCGGCGAGCCAGTTTCGCGAGCCACCCCAAGCCATCGACCTGGTGCTGACGTTGTCCCTGCTGGGCAATCTGGCAGTGGGTTTCATGCTCCTGGTCATGAGCTACAGCGTCGCCTATTTTGGTGTGCTGACGCCTGACCGCGTGGTGCGCTACCGCTTGTTGCGCTTCTTCATGCGCGGACCGGTCGTTGCGATCCTGATCATTGCCGCGATTCTGGTGGTGCCCAAGGTGGAGCGGATCCTGGGGCTGCCGCGCGACGTTGTCCTCTTCGGCGTGATCACGTTTGTGATCGTTTTCAGCCAGCTCTTTCTGAGTGTCACCAAGACGCTAGTCGACCGCCTGATCTATCGCGAAGACCGTGAAGAGGTGGCCTGGCTGCGCGAGTTGGACCGCCGCATGCTGGCGACGAGTGACTTGCGCCAATTGCTCGAAAACAATCTGACCGCGATGTGCGAACTGCTGCGGGTGCCGGCGGGCTTTGTGGCAGCAGTCGTCGGTCCGGATCTGATGCTGGAAGCGGTGGTTGGTTCCGATCAGACGCGCACACGGGTGCTGGAGGTGCAGGATTGGGCCGAGGGCATCCAGCAGGCGCAGCGGGAAAATCGGCGCGCCATTCCCTATTCACATCAGGGCTTCTGGATCTGGCCGCTGGTCGATGTTGGTTTTGACGATGAACCGCGGGTCTATGGCGTGCTGGGCGTCCTTGCACGCACGCAGACACCGATTCTGGGGCAGGATGAACTGAACCTGATTGACACGATGTTGGAGCGTTTCACGCACGCTCTGGCGGATCGCCGGCTGAACAGCAACCGCGAACCATCGGCGGTGCTGCTCGACCCCAGCCAGATTCACAGCCCCGAATTTGAGGCCTGGGTGAAAGAAGCGCTCAGCCACTATTGGGGCGGTCCAAAACTGACGCGCAGCCCACTGATCCGCTTGCGGGTCGTGAGCGATGCCATCAGCCGGGCCGACGACGACCCGACCAAAGCATTACGCCTCGTGCTCGGTGCGGCCATCGAACGTTTGCGCCCGGAGGGCAAGCAGAACTTCACCGCGCCGGAATGGCTGCTCTACAACATCCTCGAAATGCGCTTCGTCCAAGGGCGCAAGGTCCGAGAGATCGCCGATCGGCTTGCGATGAGTGAGAGTGATCTCTATCGCAAACAACGCGTGGCCATCGGCCAACTCGCCCGTGTGCTGACGGAAATGGAACAAGAGAATACGGGGCAGAAGACGTAGGGCAAGATCGTCTATTCTGCCGCGCCTTTTTCTCTCGCTCAAACGTCCTCTTAAGTGACGCACCTTGCTGTCGGCGCGTCCTTGCGTGTTCATCTGCGGTCCAGTCTCAATATTGCCGTCACCTTCGCCGCCGGATTCCCGAGGGAGCTCCTTATGCGTACACTTTTGCTCCGTGTTTCGTGGCTGTCGGCTTTGATCTTGTTGCTTGGCCTCCTGGCCGGATGCAGCGCCGTGAACCCGACGGTGATGGCAGCCGAACGTCCGCCACAGGACGCCACCACCTATACAACTGACCTGGCAAACGCCATCTTAAACCGCGATCTTGGCCAGTTACAGGCCATGATGGGCGATCCCTTCGTGCTGGTCGTATTGCCTGGGGACGCGCAGAGCCTGGCGCCAGATGCAGCAATCCCTGCCGTAAGCGCGGCACTCCCCGCAGACGCATCAACCGTTGTGATCGTGGCGCCAGAACAGATCCGCAGTTGGATGGGCGGGGCGGATCCCCTGGCGATTTGGCCAGAGGGTGTGCAGCCGGTGAGCGCGCTTGGCGTTGCCGGCCTCGGTCCTGACGGGCGAGGCCAGGCACTGCTGGTCGTGGCGCAGACATCCCAGGGCGAATATGCCTGGTATGCAATGCTCTATGCGCCAGATGGTTTTGCCGCCAATCCCGCGCCCGCAACCGTGGTCATTCTGGACCCACCGGTCACAACAGCCTCTCCTGCGCTGCTGCCTACCGACGTGTACGAGGTGCTTGTCCTGGGCACAGTGGGGATTTTCACGGCGTCCAGTGGCCAATCGACGCAGGTTGGCCTCACCAGCCGTGGGCAGACCTATCGGGTGCTCGGGGTTAGCCCAGATGGGCAGTGGTGGGCTATCGACTGCCCAACCGGCGGCGGCGGCTGTTGGGTCAGCGCCAACCCGACCTTTGTACGTGCCGTGGTGTTGCCAAAGCCGGTGGCGACGGCGACGCCCCGTCCCATCGTCCTGCCCACGCCCATCCCAATGCAACCGGAACGCATCACGATCCCCAGTGGCTCAACGACGGTTGTGCGCAGTAATACGCTCTGGGCGGGCGCCCCTCAGCAGTTTGTCTTCTTTGCGCAAGCCGGTTGGCAGGTCAGAATCCTGCTGGCATCCAACGGCAGCAGCGCCAACTTCAGCGTGACCGGCGTTGCCGACGGCATCGTCTATAAGCCGATCGCCAGTCCGCTGCGGGAGTTTGCATTCACATCCCACGCAGCCAGGACTATCTCCTGCTGCTCAGCAGTCCAACCAATACGTTCTACACCCTGGAGTTGTCGATCAATCGATGGGCGCCAACTGCCACGCCGATCTGGCCCACGCCGATCCCGGCGCCAGAGAGAATCCAGATGGCGCCTGGCGGCGACACTGCCTATCGCAACGGTGCCCTCTATGCCAATACGCCACGCCAGTATATCTTCTATGCGTTTGGTGGGCAGACCGCAACCATCGACTTCACCTCGCCCAGTTGGGCGGCCAACTTCTCGGTCGTCGGTGTGAACGATGGTGTGACCTACAAGTCACTGAACAATCCGGCGCGCAACGTCACTTTCTTCCTTCCGCGCAGCCAGGACTACTTGATCACCTTGCTCTCACCGGTAGGCACGACCTATGACCTGGTATTGACCATTCCGCCGTGGTTCGAGCCGACGCCCTGCCCGCCTGAACCGCTGCCGACCTGGGGACCCCATCCGATCCCACCGGGACCGTACCCGATCCCACCCGCGCCGGTACCTACCTGGCCACCGACACCCATTCCGCCGGTGCCCACCTGGGAACCCGGCCCGCTGCCACCCAGTCCGATTCCGACCATGGATCCGGCGCCAATCCCACCCGCGCCGGTGCCAACAGACTTCCCGCTGCCATTGCCCACCTGGGATCCCGGCCCCTTGCCGCCTGCGCCAGTCCCCACCTGGGATCCGGGGCCCGCTGCCGCCTGCGCCAGTGCCCACCTGGGACCGCCCGCGCCAGTCCCCACGTGGGATCCGGGGCCGCTGCCATTGGAACCAGTGCCACCTTCGGCGCGTGATCCGCTTGGCCCGGCCCCTGTGCCAACCTGGGCGCCAGACGGAGTTGATCCTGGTCCCGTCGTCCCGGATCCGTGGGCGCCGCAGCCGCTGCCCGATGTGGCGCCACTCGGTGCAGGAGTGCCGTGCCTCCCAGGTGTCATGGTCTCGCCAGGTATGCAGGCAGGCGAACAAATGTTGCCGCCATGCCCGGTGGAAATTCCGGGGCTCGGCATGGGTGTACCCTCGCAAGGGCCGGCGACGCCATAGCAGGACAGGTACGACACGAACCGGCCCGTCCGCGTGCATGACACCCAAACTTGCCTGTGCTATGATCAACGCACCGACGTTGCAGTTTATCCTGCTTGTGCGCAGGCGGTCAGTTGCTGCCCCACTGCGTGCCTACGAGGTGCACCGATGCCCACAAAACTCCCAATATGCGTTGAGATGCCATCGCCTGAGGACGCCGGATCGCCGTCTGTGCGTGTCTGGCCGCCGGGCATGATGCTCCACATCCGGTTCCTTGACGGCGCGCACACACTGCGGGCTAAGGTGGCTGCCGCTGCCAGTGAGTGGCTACACTACGCACATATCAGTTTTGCCTTCGGTGACGATCCGGATGCGCCGATCCGTATCACCTTTGCGGACGATGCGCTCTGGTCTTTTGTGGGGACAGATGCGCTGCTTGTCCCCAAAGACCAGCCGACGCTGAGCCTCGGCGCGTTGACGACCCGAACCGATGCGGAGACGCTGCGCCGCGTGGTGCTGCACATGTTCGGGCACGTGCTTGGCCTGGCGCATGAACACCAAAGCCCGGCCAGCGACATGCCCTGGAATATCGGAAAGCTGTATGCCTATTTCGCTGCAGCGCCTTTCCATTGGACTCAGCAGCAAGTTGACGCCAACATCCTCGCATACTATGCCGGCAACTGGGCGAACTTGGGAGACTTCGATCCACGGTCGATCATGTTGGCGCCAATTCCCGGTGCTTTGATCCTGGGTGACTTTGAAGTTGGCTGGAATGCGCAATTGTCCCAGACCGATCTGGCATGGGTCGCCATGTGGTATCCACGGCAATCCCACAGCGCGCTGCCTGACGAAACCCCACCGGATGGCGGCGATGGCGAAACGCAGGATCATTCGCCTGAGGGGACAGCCGCTTCCGTCAAAGATGTGGACGAACCTGAGGCGCAAAAGCCTGAACCCGAAGGTACCGCCGAAGAGTTGAAAGAAGAACGCATCCGGTTGGACGTCGGTGTCCAGGAGTTGGTTTATCGGGACATTCCCTTTGATCTTGCCGTCGCCGTGCAGCAACCCAGTGCACCGGCGCTTGCCGAGGACGGTCTGCCCATCGTGATCTCAAAACCAGGGGTAGTTTTTCGCCCCGACAGGGAAAGCGTCATTGAATATCAGATCGAGGTGACCGGGGCTGACTGTGACATTGAGCCGCCCGCAGAGAAGATCCAGTTACATCGTGGCGAGAATGCAGCGCCCGTCTATTTCCGCGTCACTGCGCATCGCACTGGCCAACAATCGCTCTTTGTGAAGGCTTATCAGGTGGATCACAAAGTGGCTGCGCAAACACGCGTCTTGATCGCGGTGCAGGTCCCGGTCGAAGAACAGCCAGATCAACCTACGTCGCCAGCAGCACGCGGCGCGCCGCCGGCGATGCTGTCCCCTGCTGAAGTGCAGCAGTTCGAGGCTGCGCTGCTGGGGGCATTCAATCGCAGCGAACTGAGTCGGGTCGTGTACGTGGGGCTGGCGGATGGATCTGGACACCATCGTGGCGCCAGGCAGCCTCGCCGGCGAAGTGCATGCGTTGGTGATGTGGGCAAATCGGCAAGAGAAGGTGGCTGCGCTGCTCAGGCGGCGCGGGCGCAGAATCCAGGGAATGATGGACTGCGCGAGTTTGCGAAGCGGATCGAGGTAGACGCTAATAACGAGTAGTGGAAAGCTACTGAGGGCGGGTCCAGCGCCCTGAACAAAGACTCTGGTTATTAGTCAACGGGTGCGGAATGATCGTCAACGAGACCCCCAGCCACCCACGCAATGGCGCGCTGCCAACTGTCGCGCTCTGCGCCCCATTCCTCTTTGCGGAAACGATGATCATACTTTCGAATGAACTCATCCATCTCAGCAATGAGCTCATTCAGGCGTGCCTGGGTGGTTTCTTGCAGGAAGCGATGCGCTGCCGGGTCTGTGGCCACCGCAAGGGCAGTGCGGAGGTGCGGCAGGCAGAAGCCGGATTGGGGCTGCGACAAGGCGGTGCGCAGGCGCTCGTTGCCGGACAAGTTTTCCACCACTGCGACCAGCGCCGCCCGCTCCATATCGCGCAAATAGAGACAGGCCGGACAAGGCTCGCGGGGTGCGATGCCTGCGTCCGCCATGGCGTCGCTTTCGGTGCGTTCGCTGCGCCCCTGCCACCAGCGTTTCTTTTCTGCCGGCGCGCTGTGATTCAGCGCAGTTGATATCTGTGCCAACAACCCACGGTAGATAATGGACATGCCGAGCAATGTTCCCCCCACTTCGGTTGCTTGCCAGGCATGCTCACCACAGAATCCGAAGCTGGCTTTTAGCCGGTTACGCGAGTGGGGATCGGTCACCTCTTCATACAGGATGGAGGCCATAAAACGACCTCCCCAGCGGTCGGAGACGCGGCAGAGTGGGCAGCCGGGCTGTGCGCTGGCTTCAATGATGTCGTAGACCATCGACGGCGTGGGTGGTTGGGGCATCGCGTCCTCCGGCAACCGGTGTGATCGCACCGGTCAAGGCGTATCCTGAAATAGGGAGTCTAGCGAGATCCGATAAGCGCTATCGGGGACGCTGAAATCTCCACGATATGGGTGATCCATGGCAAAGGTGACGAAGACCGCCAGCCCAGTAAAAGCGGCGATAAAGATCGTCATGGCCAGATGAACCTTGAAATCTTCAAAATAGAGGAAGTAGGTGATCGTGAGGCTTAAGACGCTCCCGGCGATCACGACAAACCAGAGGGGCGCCGGCAAGCCATTGCTATGCTCCCCCGTGCGTATGCGGCGCTCCTCAACCAGGGTGCTAAATGAACTCAGTGACTTTGCAAAGATTTCATCGCGCACCACCCTTTTCCGCCGCATCCAGCAGGTGCTGCTGGAAGGTTGACAGCAGGGCGTCCCCTTCCGGCAGACTTTCCCCTTGCCGCTGCGCCGGCCATTCTACGTTCACAATCCAATTGGCATATTCGCGTAGATCGTCGAGCAGTTGATTGCGCACCGCTTCCGGATAGGCGCTGACGTCGCGATGCAGCGAACCCAATGTGGCCGCTTCGATCAGTGTACGCTTGGTGGCATCCTGATAATCCTGCCATGCGGCAACTGCGATCAGGCTCAGCAAGAGTCCATAAAAGACATAGAGTGCAGAAATAAAGTAGCCGACTGGAAGATTGCTGGCGTCATTCACAATGAACTTGCGGTAGATCAGCTTGCGCGTGAGGAATAGCCCTATCACTGCAAGTCCTGACCAAAGCCCGACAAATAACACAGCGAGCAACCATAGGGGGAGAGTGTAGAGCCAGTTCACCATGAGGATTCTCGATTAATTGATGGAGAAATACGCAATCCATTCACCGAACTTCCAACACCAAGTTCCCAAACCGATCCACTTCCACCCCAACCAGGGTTGATAACGATCGTGGAATCGTACTGAAAGACGAGCGCCGGGCCGGCAACTGCGTTGCCGGGCAACAACCGATCACGGCGATAGCATGCGGTGGGGGTAGGGGCCGCTGGCTCAAACCAACAGGGGCGGACGGCGAGAAGGGCATTCTCCGGATCGCGCCCGCCGGCCGGGAGTGTGGGCAGGGCCAGTTGGGCGCCAGGTGCAGTCGCACGCAGGCGCAGCGTGACCGCCTCAATGGGTGCATGGGGCGTCGCATACCCGTACCGCTGCGCATGGAGCGCATGAAACGCATCACCGCCCGCCGCGACCGCCTGTCCACTCAAGGGCAACCACAGTGGCGCCGTCAACTCGTAGCTCTGACCGCGATAGCGGAGATCGAGTGCTGCATTGCAGGTTGCCGCAACAATTTGCTCGGCGGCGAGCGTGGTCCGGAGCCGAGCCGCCAGCTCATCCAGCACCCCCTGCAATGAATCAGGGTCATCCAGGAGCACGTGCAGGGGGCGCAGCACGGATTGGGAGGCGTCCGTTTTGACGTCGGCCACCAGCATGCCAAAGGCGCTCAGCACCCCCGGAATCAGTGGGCACAGAATCCGAGGCATCGACAGGGACTCAGCCAGGTCGCAGGCGTGCAACGGCCCGGCGCCCCCAAACGGGAGCAGGGTGAACAGCCTCGGGTCATAGCCCTGCTCCACGGAGACCGTGCGCAGTGCGCGCTCCATCGTGGCATTTGCCACACGGACAACGCCCAGCGCGGCCGCCTCAGGTGTCAACCCAAGTTGCTTGCCCAACCCAGCGAGCGCGCGCTGTGCGGCGGCAGTCGATCCAGTTGTACGGCCCCGCTGCCACCGAGAAACCCGGCCGGATCCAGGCGCCCAAGCACGAGGTTGGCGTCGGTAACCGTTGGCTCGCCCCCACCGCGTCCATAGCAGACTGGCCCCGGCACGGCGCCGGCGCTGCGGGGTCCCACCTGCAACGCGCCGCCGCGGTCGATAAAGGCAATGCTGCCCCGCCGGCGCCGACCGTATGGATATCGATGATCGGCAATCGCAACGGCAGATCGCCGATCACGCTTTCCGCCGTCGTCGGAATCTGGCCCGGACACAAGCAGACATCCGTGCTTGTTCCCCCCATGTCAAACGTAAGGACGTTGATTGCAGCCGCGGCCGTGCCGTCCGCGTTCTGCGCCTGCTGCGCAACGGCAAAGGCTCCCACTGCGCCTCCGGCGGGACCGCTTAGGACGACACTGGCAGCCTGCGCTGCCGCCTGGTGAAGCCCAACGACACCGCCGTTAGATTGCATGATCTGGATCGGTGCAGGCGCCACGGCCGCCAGGCGGGCAAGGTAGCGCGCCACGAGCGGTTGGACGTAGGCGTTGATGACGGTTGTCGCCGTGCGTTCGTATTCCCGGTATTCGGGGAGCACATCGCAGCTCAGCGAAATCGGCAACTCTGGCGCAAGCGCGCGGATCAGGGCTGCAACGCTGCGCTCATGGGCTGGGTTGCGGAACGAAAAGAGAAACACCACCGCCAAGCTCTCAACATCACCAGCCTCAAGTTGTTGCACGATCGCCGGCACGGCGGATTCATCGAGTGCTTGGAGCACCTCACCCGTTGCTGCGAGCCGTTCCGGTATTTCCAAACGCAGTTCATCGGGTACGATCAGTGGGGCGCGCTGCTGGCTCAGGCGATAGAGGTGGGGGCGATTCTGCCGGCCGATCGCCAACACGTCGCGGAACCCGGCAGTCGTGAGCAGAGCCGTGCGTGCGCCGCGCCGCTCAAGCAGGGCATTGGTCGCCACGGTCATACCATGTATGATTGAAAATGCTGGGTGCTCCGAATCATCGCGTGCAAGCCCAAGCGCAGCCAGACCCTGCACGATGGCGCGACTTTGATCGTCCGGCGTGGTCGGTGTCTTGTAGATCAGCAATTCACCGTTTCGCCAGACGACGAAATCGGTGAACGTTCCCCCCACATCGATGCCAACCAGGACCTGTCCAGACATGTGGATCATTGTAGCGTGCAAGGGCTTTGCTTGCCAGTAATGCCTCAGGTATAATTGGATGTAGCCAGCCTCTGTTGCGGCTCGCCCAGCAACCAATCTGCTGGATTTCACCACCCCTTATGTCGGTTTAGTGCAACCATCGGAAACTCAGTTTCACTTCACAATTATTTAGGGAAGGAACGCACACTATGCAAAACAAGCGAATGTACGGCGTAGTAGCAGTTCTCGCGCTGTTCGCCATGCTGTTCGGCGCTTGCGCGGTGCCGGCGACAGCACCCGCGGCGGCGCCTGCCACCGAGGCAGCGGCCAGCGAAGGTGACGCAGCCGCCGCAGCGCCTGCGATCAAGATCGGTCTCGTTACCGACGTGGGCCGTGTCAATGACCGCAGCTTCAACCAATCTGCGTGGGATGGTGTCAAGCAGGCGGGTGAAGCCCTTGGTCTGACCGAAGGCGACGGTTTCAAGTACATCGAGACGCAGGATGCCAAGGAATACGCTGACAATATCGCGCAGTTCGTCGATGCCGGCTTCAATGTCATCGTGACGGTCGGCTTTGCCCTGGGTGAAGCCACCACCAAGGCGGCGGGCGAGAACCCGGACATCTATTTCATCGGCGTCGACCAATTCCAGGGCGAGCCGCTGCCGAACCTGACCGGTCTGGTCTTCAATGAGGACAAGTCTGGCTTCCTCGCCGGCGCGCTGGCCGCATCAATGAGCAAGACCGGCACGATTGCCGCCGTGCTGGGCACCGACCTGGTTCCTCCCGTCGTGGCCTTCAACGAAGGGTACAAGGGCGGCGCCAAGTACATCAACCCCGACATCAACATCATTTCCACCTACCACCCGGGCGAGATCTCGCAGGCGTTTGTTGACCCCGAGTGGGGCGCAGCGACCGCCAAGCAGGCGCTCGATCAGAAGGCTGACGTGATCTTCGGCGCCGGTGGCCAGACCGGCAATGGCGCCCTCCAAGAAGTTGCAGCCGCGCCCGGCGCCGGCACCGATCTCTTCTGCATCGGCGTCGACACCGACCAGTGGGAGACACTGCCCGCAGCCCACCCGTGCCTGGTCTCCAGCGCGGTGAAGTTGATCACCCCGAGCGTCGTGGAACTGGTTTCGACCTATGCCGGCGACGGCTCCATGACCAGCGGCAACTACTTCGGCGGCGCAGGCCTTGCGCCATTCCATGACTTCGAAGACAAGATTCCGCAGGAAGTCAAGGACAAGTTGGCCGAGATCAATGCCGGTCTGACCGATGGCAGCCTGAGCACCGGCTATCAGCCTTGATCAAGATTGTTCGGTAGTCGTCACGGGAGGCAGGCATCTGTTCTGCCTCCCGTTGTTTATCCTCTAGATGCAATCCTCTGCTCAAGCGCATTCGTTGACATTGACAATTGACGATTGACAATTGACCATTGTCTTTGGCTTCGTTCGGGCAGTCGCTTCAGTCTTCTTGCAAGGGAGCGGTCATGGCTGCAACTTCTGCCAAACGTTTGTACTGGACGCTTCTGATCCCGGCGCTGGCGGTCGTGACCGCGCTCTTCATCGGTGCGGTGATCATCTGGCTCACCAATGGCGCCTTCTCCGATCCGGTCGCCGCCTTTAACAAAGTCGTTGAGGCCTATGTTGGGCTCTTCCAGGGCGCCTTTGGGGGGCCAAAGGAATGGTCTGAGACCGTGCGCCGGATGACGCCCTTGATCCTGACCGGTCTTTCGGTTGCGATCGCATTCAAAGCTGGGCTTTTCAACATCGGCGCCTCCGGACAGTTCATTATGGGCACCGTCTTTTCGGTGGCGGTGGGGGTCAATTTTGAGGGACTGCCCCTGATCATTCACCTGCCTCTGGCGATCGGCGCCGGCATCCTCGGCGGCGTGATATGGGGCGCCATCCCTGGACTCCTCAAAGTCTTCACCGGCGCGCATGAAGTCATCACGACGATCATGCTCAACTATATTGCGAGCCTCTTTGCAGCCTGGACTGTCTACGCCGGTGGCACCCAAGGCCAGACGCCGGGACCTCTGTGGGACCGCACCGCTGGCCCCATCTCGGAAACGTCGGACGTCCTGATTTCCGCCCGCATCCCGTGGATCTTTGCAGAACCTTACCGGGTCCATTGGGTGTCGTCATTGCGTTGGTCGTCGCCGCCATCATGTGGTGGGTGATCTACAAGATGACGCTTGGTTTTCAGATTCGCACCGTCGGTGCGAACCCCAAGGCAGCGAAGTACGCAGGCATCAATGTCAAGTGGATGTTGGTGCTGAGCATGATGATCGCAGGTGGTCTGGCCGGTCTGGCCGGCACCATTGAGACCCTGGGGCTGAACCACAAGTTTGCACCTGAGTTCACGGGTTCAGCCGGTTTCGACGGCCTCACCGTCGCCTTGTTGGGACAAACCAACCCGATCGGCGTTGTGGCATCTGCCTTCCTGTTGGCCTCGATGGATGCCGGCGCCTCGCAGATGCAGTTTGATTCCGGCGTTTCACAGGACATCATCCTGATCATCCAGGGCCTTGTGTTGGCCTTTGTCGCTGCGCCGCTGATCATCCGGCAGATCTATCGGCTGAAGAAACCGACTGGAGTCAGCGAAGAGACTGTCTTCAGTAGTGGCTGGGGAAAGTGAGGACGCCATGACTATCGGCAAGCGTAAACTCAGCGTGGCGACCATCGTCATCATTTGTCTCCTGATTTTTATGGGTGTCATGGCGATCCTGGTGAACACCGGCACCCCACTTAGCGACAACAAGTGGCTACGGATTCTATTTGGCGTCAGCGCCCTCAACTTCACGCTGCGGGCAAGCATTCCTCTCATCCTCGGTGCACTCTCAGGCATTCTCTGCGAACGCACAGGGATCATCAACATCGGGATCGAAGGGATGATGCTGGCCGGCGCTTTTGTCGCCTTTGTCGCCAAGGTTGCCACGAATAGTTGGGACCTGATGCCAAGCCTGGCCTTCGGCGTCGTCGCGGCCCTGGCCATCGGTGCGATCATGGGGTTGCTGCTGGCGACCCTGGCGATCCGCTACCGGATGGACCAGATCATCGCCGGCACCGTTCTGATCATTCTTGCCAGCGGCTTTACGGCCTATTTGTTCCAGCGCGATGCGGTCGCCCAGGGCAAATTCTCGCCCGTCGCCATTCCAGTTCTGGGTGAAATTCCCGTGTTGGGCGATGTGCTTTTCAACAACCCGCCCCTCACCTACACGGCCATCATCTTGGTTGTCGTCATTCAGATTGCGCTCTTCTATACACGGTGGGGGTTGCGTTCGCGGGCCTGCGGTGAACAACCACGCGCCGCGGATACGGTGGGCATCAACGTGAATCGCTATCGCTACATCAACACGATGCTCGGTGGGATGCTGGCGGCGCTGGGTGGCGCCTTCCTGGTGTTGGAAGCGGTCGGTCAATTCCAGGAAGGGATGACCGCCGGCCGCGGCTTCATTTCGCTGGCGGCGATGATCTTTGGCAATTGGATGCCGTTGGGTGCAGCCGGTGCGGCATTGCTCTTCGGTTACACTCAGGCGCTGCAAAACGAACTGCTCCTCGCGGGCGTCACCACCATCCCGCGCCAATTTGTCTCCATGATCCCCTATGTGGTCACCATCATTGCCGTCTCCGGCTTTGTCGGCCGTGTGCGTGCGCCCGCCGCTGAAGGCAAAGTGTACCAGACGGAAGGAGGCACCGAATGAGCGCCCAGACACCCGTCCTCGAAGTTCGCAACGTTACCAAGGTCTTCCCAGGCGTCGTTGCCAATCAAGATGTCAGCCTCGACCTGTATGCGGGTGAGATCTTGGCGCTGCTCGGCGAAAATGGGGCAGGCAAGTCCACGTTGATGAACATCGTCTATGGTCTGTACCATCCGACCTCAGGCGAAATCCTGGTCAATGGCAAGCCGGTGACGTTCCGTTCGCCCAAGGACTCCATTGCGTTGGGTATTGGCATGGTGCACCAGCACTTTCAACTCGTCCCAGTGATGAGTGTCGTTGACAACATCATGTTGGGTGATGAAACCACCAAAGTGGGTCTGCTGGACCGCAAGGCGGTGGCCTCCCGGATTGACGACCTGTCTCAAAAGTACAATCTCACGGTCGATCCGTATTCGATCATTGAAGACTTGCCGGTTGGCATGCGCCAGCGCGTTGAGATCATCAAGGCGCTCTATCGCAACGCCGATATCCTGATCCTGGACGAACCAACGGCAGTACTTACACCCCAAGAGATCGAAGGGCTTTTCGAAGTCATGGGGTTGCTGAAAAGTCAGGGTAAGGCAATCATCTTCATCACGCACAAGCTGAAAGAAGTGTTGCGCGTGGCGGATCGAATCGCCGTGTTGCGTGGCGGCAAGGTGGTGGGCCGCGCCGATCCCAAGACCGCAACCCAGGAAAGCCTTGCCTCGATGATGGTAGGCCGCAAGTCATCCTCACCGTTGACAAGACGCCGGCGCAACCCAAAGAGGTTGTGCTGGAACTCGACAAACTTACTGCGAAGAATGATCTGGGCGATCCGGCGTTGCGGGGCATCTCGCTGCAGGTCCACGCGGGCGAGATCGTCGGCGTAGCCGGTGTGCAGGGCAACGGCCAGACCGAACTGGTTGAGGTGGTTACGGGTTTGCGCCACTCTGATGGCGGGCATGTGCGCATCAGCGATCAGGACATGACAAACGCCAGCCCGCGGCGCGTCACTGCCGTAGGCCAGAGCAGCCATGTACCCGAAGACCGCCATGCGTACGGCATGGTGGACACGCACTCGATTGCCGACAACCTGGTGCTGAACACCTATTACCTGCCGCCCTTCTCCAAACGGGCAACGATCAATGAAAAGGCGATTCGTGAACACAGCGCGGAATTGGTCCAGCAGTTTGACCTGCGCACCCCCAGCGTCACGACAACAGCCGGCAGTCTTTCCGGTGGCAACCAGCAGAAGATGGTGGTGGCTCGTGAATTCAGCCGCCCGATCAAACTGCTGATCGCTGCACAACCGACGCGCGGCATCGACGTCGGTTCGATCGAGTTCATCCACAATCAGATTGTGGCAAAACGCGACGAAGGCGTTGCCGTGCTGGTAGTCAGCTCTGAACTGGACGAGATCATGGCCTTGTCTGACCGCATAGCGGTCATGTACAAAGGTGAGATCATCGACGTCGTCCCGCGCGAGCAGGCAACGCGCGAAGGGTTAGGATTGCTGATGGCGGGAGTGAAGAATTAGCGAGAACCCAATTCTCGACCAGCCGCAGAGCATCGAATACGACACGCTGGCTGACGGTCCAATCAACCAGTTGGCCAACCAAGACGTGCACTGCCAGGTCGACGCCAACAGCGATCCTTCGGAAATCGCCTGGCCGGGGGCCGAGGGCATCTACGCGGTCGATCCGATTGCAGATCAGCGACTGGCAAGATGGCCCGCTCGCACCCCTGGTTGTCCGGTGCTTTCCAGGTCACCAGGAGACCATCGCCGGCACCGAGGGCATGATCGTCACCAAGCGGATCATTACGCCCTGGAAGAGCGCGGATGATCGTGCCCTGTTATGGCTGCTGGAGTGCCAGGCGGAAGGGGATCGGCTCCTGCGCTTGGAGATCGAGATTGATTGGGGTGAGCCACTCAGCCAACGCATCGTCGATGGTCTGCTGGTGGCGCAACGCAATCCGGAGCCGGCACGTGGCATTTATCAGCAGAGCAACGCTGAAAGTACGCGAGTCTTTGGCAACCCACAGGGCCACCCGGACGAGATTGTGTTGGATGATCCGGCTCGCGCCCGTCTCGTCTATCACGTACTGGTGAACGGTATTGTGGAAGTCCCGTTGCTGCTCACCTTTAGCGATGTGGGCGAGCAGGTGGCGTGGAACGGCTTCCTCTCCCTGCGGGACGTGGAGCAGATCTTCGATGCCAGCAGCGAAGCATGGAGCAGGTTACTCCGGCTGGGCCGGCTGTGGACGCCCGACGCCGCGTTCAACCGGGCGACGAATGCCGGCAAACTTGCGGCGATTCGCAGCGTGCAGCGGCTGCGGACGGGCTGGACCCCGTCCTCGTTGGCATTTGCGGATCTCCCAAAACTTGTCGCGGCGTGGGGCGCCATCGACCTGGCCGTTGCCCGCAATTTGCTGGCGCATGCAGGCCGCGTCGCAGAGAAGACGAATGGCGCACTGCCGGCGAGTTTCCCGGTCTTGCCTGGGCAGGCGCTGCACCCTGCGGATGCGGGCGTCAGAATGCATGCTGGCGGTGCATATCTCGCAGCGCTCTGTGGTCATCTACACCATCAGGGCGATCTGGACTGGCTTACAGACCAGGCGCCGTCCATCCGCTATGCGCCGATGCACTCTGCGCCTGCGGTGGAGGCGCCGGAATTCGTTGCGGACCCCGGCGCCCGACAAGAGGTCACCGCGGGCTTGCCCATGCTGCCGCCCTGGCAGAGGCGCTTGGCGACGCAGTGAACGCCGAACGGTGGATGAGCGAGGCGCGTGCAGCCGGAGCTGGCGCTGCGTGTGGTTGAGGCGACCAACCGTGGTCGATTAGCGCCGGCGCTGTTGGTGGGCGCTCAACCGGGCACAGTGCATGGCGCCGGCACCGGAATTCCACGGCGCTGAACCTGCGGCGTCCGCAGTGTGGGGTGGCTGTGGCCTCTCAGTTCGCGCCGGCGAGTTGTGGATCGAGCCAACCTGCCGGCGCATTGGTCCTGGTGGGCCTTGTTCAGCCTGCCGTTGGTGGGGGCAGGCACATCAGCATCCTGTGGGATGGGACCACGCTGCAGGCAACTTTTCCGGTGCAGAGCAGCCTGCCGGTTGAGGTGCAAAAACGGATCCAGATCCATCACACGGACGAATTTGATTTTGACCCTTTGATTGAGTTGACGAGCGATTCTGATTCGGTGGATACTTCAACGAAACGCCGGTTCAGACCTACGTTTCAGGCAACCGTCTGATCTTTGCGAAAGCTCCCCATCCATGCGCAGAACTGCGATCGTCTACGATCCGTTCAATTTACGACATACGCTTGAAGGCCATCCTGAGAACTTCCGCCGGCTGAAAGGGACGGTGGAACTGCTTGAAGATGATGGCATCCTTGAGCGCCTGATTTCTGTTGCCAGCACCCCCGCCTCGCTGGATGCCATGTACTGCGCCCACACACACTCTTACCTGGAGCGGCTTGAGATCATCACAGGTCGTGGGGGGCCATCTCGACGCCGATACCTACGTCAATGACGAAGCAGTTTGAAGCGCCCTGCGCGCGGGGGGTTGATCAACCTCGTCGACGCCGTGCTCTGGAAACAGGCAGCGAACGGCTTTGCCCTGGTGCGACCGCCGGGCCATCACGCCCTCGTCCAGAATGGCATGGGTTTCTGCATCTTTGCCAATGTTGCAATTGCTGCACGGCATGCCCAGCGCAGGCATGGGGTGCAACGCGTGATGATCGTCGACTTTGATGTGCACCACGGGAATGGGACGCAGGACATTTTCTACAACGACCCCAGTGTCCTGTTCATCAGCACCCATCAATTCCTACTATCCCGGCACTGGAGCGGCAACCGAGATGGGGGTGGAAGGCGGGTATGGGACGACGGTCAATATCCCCTTCCCGCCGCACGTGGGGGATCAGGGCTATCTCGAAGCCTTTCAAAAGGTGCTGGCCCCGGTGGCACGACGCTTCAAGCCGGAAATGATCCACTTTCCGCCGGCTTTGATGCCCACTGGATGGATCCACCGCAAGCATGGGGCTCAGCATCACCGGATACATGGCGCTGGTCAACGAACTGATGACGCTGGCTGACGAACCGTGCGGTGGCAGGTTGATCTGTGTGTTGGAAGGCGGCTATAAATTCGCAGGTGCTCTCGCATTCGGTGTTAAGCACTTTTCGCATGTTGCGCGGGGATGCGCTCGCCCCCAGCGATCCATTTGGCCCTGCCCCTGGCACAGAACGCGACGTCGCTGCTTTGATTAGCCGTCTCCGCCTGCTTCATGGCATCCGCGACACCAGCCAGCACACGTTGCCGCGCTGGATGGATCTGGGAGATGAGTTTGAATTCAGCAACGTCGCCGTCGACTTATCTGCGGACGGCCGTGCGATCGATGAACGGCTGGCGACGGATCGCGGAAGGAGGCCGCAGCCCTGGCGCGCACGGTCTTGATCCGTTGCCGCGACATCTGGCAACCTATCAGCGGCTTGTACGGGCAACCTGGCAACTCAAACGCTGGCAAGAGGGCGAAGATTGGTCGCGGCGGTTGTTGCAGGCGGATCCAGGCAACGCTGTCGCCTGGCGTTCACTGGCCTTTGCCGTCGAATACAAGGGCATGCAACGCGGCGCGGGCAATGTGGGAAACGTGCGTTTGAAAGTGACCCTATGGGCCGGATATCCGCAGCGGGCTTAGCCGGACGAGCCTGGATCGCCCTGATCCGCTCGGCTTGAATACGGCCTGTCTGGCGAGTCTTTACTTGCGGTGTGGGCGGTGGGCGCATGCCAGCGTCGCCTATAAGAGCCTTGTGCAAGCCGAAGATCGCCGCATCGACTTTCAGGTGAACTGGATGGCTGCACTCGCGGCAGAATGCGCGCCAGGATGCTTACCGGCTGGCGTTACCTGACGCGTCGCCAGCCGCATCGATCTTGGCGTGGCTGCGCTGGCTGCGCTGGGGACGTCGATGATCCGCGCTGGCGCGTAATCCGTTGGCCTCGATGGACCCAGACGGTGAGTTTGTGACGGAACTGGCTGGGAGTCCCGTACGGAACCGGCAAAGTGACGATTGCAGTCAGCGAAGCGAAGCGCGCTGTTGGCGCATTGACCAAATCGGCCCTGTTGATTGGCGACAGACTTTCGGTTCGGTTATGATGATCCGCCGGTCACATGGTTTGACAGTGATGCCAGCCGGGAGGCAACGAACTCTTGGCCGGTGTGATGTTGAAATCATTATCTGAAGAAATAGGAGTCAAAAGATGGAAAGCACCTTTTATCATGGTGAAACCCGACGGCGTACAGCGCGGGCTTGTAGGGGAAATCATCGGGCGTTTGAACGCCGTGGTCTCAAGATCGTGGGCTGAAGATGATGCAGGTGAGCGACGAGTTTGCGCGCAAGCATTACGCCGTCCACGAAGGCAAGCCATTCTTTTGCGGGTCGGGTCATACATCACCAGTGCGCCGGTGGTGGCGATGGTGGTCGAGGGACGAATGCGGTGCAGGCAGTGCGCCAGACCGTTGGCGCCACCCGGCCGCACGAGGCTGCACCAGGCACCATCCGGCCGACTTCCGCGATCGAGATTGGCCGAACCTGGTGCATGCCAGCGACGCGCCTGAGACCGTGGTCAACGATTGCGCTCTGGTTCGGTGACGACCTCACCCCTGGCAGCAAGCCAACGACCCGTGGATCTTTGAATAGCCGCACGTTGGTTCGATAACCCTATCAATAAAACCAGAGGCATCCCGGTGCGGGATGCCTCGGGTTTCTTTGCGTCCAAAGTGCTCTTTGGTTTAGATCGCTTTGCGGCTCAAGGGGAGTGCAATTGACCGCAAAGTCATGAATATGTTACGAGTCAGAGCAACACAATCTATCAAATCAATCAGAGTCTCAATTCCCGCCACATACAGGACGTCGTGACGCGCGACTTGAAATCCCTGTCTTCTCCGCCACGCGCAGGCTGGGCAGATTGTCCGGCGACGTGGACCGCACGGCTGACGCCCACGTGTACGGATGTCGCGGCACAGGGCCTGACGCAGGCGGGGCTCAAAGCCCTGCCGCGAAAAATCGGGCGCGGTTACGACGCCGATGTCCTCGTAGCTCGAACCAACGAAGAAACTGCTGGCAACCGCAGCAAGTTCGCCGTTGACAAAGGCGCCCCAACCAAAACCGCTTTGCGCGAGTCCATCCGGTCCACCCCAGGTCTTGCTGATCCACACAAGGTTGGGATCCAGGTTTGCCAGCGCAGTGGCATCCCGTGCGACCAGGCGCCGCACCGGGTAATCGACATTGACGATCGCAGCCGCTGGGGTCGACAAAACCAGGATGACGCGGCCAGACCTTCAAATCAGGAAACGCCGCGCGCAGCAACGGCGTAAACGCCTCCGGTGCAGCCACAAAGCCCCTGATCAGTGGTTGGAGTTCGGCCGGGGGAAAAGCATGCGCATCGCCGAGGAGCGCATAGTTGCCCGCCGTCTCCACCAAACTAAGAGCGCGTGCCGGCCACCGGTCGACCCAGCACGCACCGATCCCGGTCGAAAGCACATGGGGGCCCACCATCGGTCCGGGTTGTTCAGGCAGAAACCAGTTGCGTAAGGAGATCATCTGGGTCTGGGTCAGTTGTAGCATCTGCGTCATATCCGGGTTTGTCATGGCATTTCGCAAGGGACACCCGCATGCCACATCCGCGTTTCCTTCCACCGTCCAGGAAGAGCGTAGGGACATCGGCACTGCCGTGTCCGGGATGCGTTGACGCGCCCTGCGGGCGGGTCGTCCTCTGTCTTTCCTTCGCGCCTTTGCGTCTTCGGGGAGGCTTTGGGCCCTTGGCCTGATGCATCAATCCCCGCCGTTTCCACCATGCACGATACAATCCGCAGCGATGATCCCCACGGAATTCAGACACCCATATCATCGCCCGTCCCATTCTCAAATGGGCGGGTACCAAGACGCAACTACTGGGGCATTGCGTCCGTTGTCTATTTTGACCCACCATACTAACCGCTGACCACAACGGCCAGTTTCACGTCGTACGCCAATGATTGAGTGAGTATGTCAACCTCCGCCGCGCTTGCGGCAGCCTCGCTCCCGCAATTTTTTCCGGCAATTGATGCACTGATTGTGGCGAAGATCACCACAAAGCCCGTATTGCGCTACAGCAGTTTGAATATACTGAATGTAGCATGAAATAGACCGATACAGTGCAGCGGCGGTGGAGACCGTTGAAACCCCCGACATAAAGGGTTCGTAGAGTGGGTACCATGATGACGCAATTAATCCACGAAATGCTAAACCAGCGAGGCGCCACGTTCCGAGCGTATTTCTCGGCGCTCAATGACCAGGACTTCCAGGCGATTCTAAACGGCCCCAGCAAGACACTGCTGGATGTGTTGCAGTTGCGCTACGGCTTCGGGCCAGGCGACGCAAAAGCCGCATGGAACGATTTCGTGATGCGCCATGTCGATGGCCGCGCCGGCGCCATCCAACATGGTCACCGCTCCTATCCGTTGCCGGGTGCTTGCCGCCGCCGGTATCACTAAGCACAACAAGCTGACGTGCCTCACACCGCCGTATTGATTGCAACCCCGAGATCAATACGGCTCCTCTCCGTCCTGAGCACACAGAAATCGACGAAAATTGGCTATTGACTCGCCATTTTTACTGTGCTACACTTTCGTCGAAGCGCTTCGATGAATCATTTCGACGAAACGCTTCGACGACTCTGCACCCTAAGTTCCGTACCTGAATTTGAACCCATGCCGACGATGAGTGATGTGGCGCGCGCCAACGTATCATTGAGCACGGTCTCCTATGCGATCAACGGCACCCGCCCGATCTCGGAAGAGACGTGCCCGCATCTTTGCGGCGATGGACGAACTCGGCTACCGGCCCAACGAGATCGCACGCAGCCTCGCCAGCAAACGCACCCGCATCCTCGCCCTGCTCTTCCCGCCCGGCGAACGCGGGCTTGGTATCACGGAGTTTGAGTTTGTTACCGGCGCCACGGAAGCCGCCCATGCCCGCGGCTACCACCTCGTCCTCTGGTCCGCTGCCCTCAACAGCCCGAAGGAACTCAATCATCTCATCCGACAAGGTCTCGTCGACGGGCTGATCGTGATGGAAATCCATCTGAATGACCGGCGCATTCAGTTTCTGCGCGACAACGCCTTCCCCTTCAGCATGATCGGCCGCTGCGCCGACTCGACCGGGATTGCCTTCACGGACATCGATTTTGAGGCAACGATGCGCACAGCTGTGCACCATCTTGCCGAGCTCGGCCATCGCCATATCGCCTTCATCAACCATGCGCAGGCGGATTTGACGCGGGCTACGGTCCCGCTGTCCGTGCGCACGTCGCCTTTGAACAGGTGATACAGTCCGCAGGATTGCATGGAGTAGTGCGGTTTTGCCATGCAACCCCAAAGATGGCTATGACGCCTACCAGGCGCTGCGCGTCCAGGACCCGGCGTTGACGGCGATTATTTCGATGAATGAACGGGTCTTTCCAGGTCTATTGCAGGCCATTGCCGATGCAGGGTTGCGCGTGCCGCACGATGTTTCCCTTGTGTCCGCGATCCGTCGCCCAGGGTGACCGAGCTGATGGCGCCGCCGCTGACGACGCTTGCTCCCCCCTTCACTCGAGCTTGGCAGGTTAGGTGTGGAGTTGTTGATCCAGCAACTGGAAAGCGATCCGGCAGAGATCTCGCAGGTGCTCATTCCATGCGCACTTGTGGTTAGCGGCAGCACGGGCGTCTGTCGTAACGCCCAACTCACCCATGCATAGCCATTCCGGCCACCGTTTCACCCCGAACGTTCGCCGGTTTGTTATGGTTCGTGTAACGTCACAAACGTTGGTGTCTTGATTCTTTCAGAGAACGCTCACGCGGCATTACTGCCGGCGCCATTAAGTAAATCCATTCGACTTTCCGCAGCCGGTGACCATTGGCACGCGCCCATCAATTGCAGTGTGGCAGACACACGGGATGGCATCTCCATGAAATTCACCAACGGGTATTGGCTTGTACGCGAGGGGATGCACCCTGTGCATCCGGCGGAGGTGCGGGATATCGCGGCAACGCAGGATTCACTGACGCTCTACGCACCGGCCAAACGTATCACGCATCGGGGCGACACGCTGAGCCAACCCCTTTTTCAGATCGAATTGACCGCTCCGCTCCCCGACGTGATCAGGGTGCGGGTCACAAACTGGGCGGGCGAAATCGACCTTGGGCCACATTTCCCGCTCTATGCCGGCGACAATAGGACTGTCCAGGTGACCGATGGGGAGGAATACGCGCCACTGACCAGCGGCGCCCTCACCGCACGCGGCAAAGCACGGTCCTGGGGCTTGGAGTTCCGAGCCGGCAATCAACCGGTCACTTCGAGCGGCTTCCGTGCCATCGGGCGCGTCGAAAGCGATGCCGGCGAGCGTTATATGCACGAACAGCTCTCCCTTGGGGTGGGCGAATGCGTCTACGGGTTGGGCGAACGCTTCTCGGCCTTTGTGAAGAACGGCCAGGTCGTCGACATCTGGAATCCGACGGCGGCACGGCCAGCGAACAGGCCTATAAGAATGTGCCGTTCTACCTCACAAACCGGGGATACGGTGTCTTTGTCAACGATCCCGGCAAAGTCTCGTTTGAAGTCGCATCCGAAAAGGTCGAGCGGGTCCAGTTCAGCGTGCCCGGCGATGTGCTCGACTATTTTGTCATCTATGGGCCGGAGCCAAAGGCAGTCTTGGAAAAGTATGCCCTCCTGACCGGCAAGCCCGCCTTGCCGCCGGCCTGGTCGTTTGGTCTGTGGCTATCGACCTCTTTCACCACCCAGTACAACGAAGAGACTGTCACGAGTTTCATTCAAGGTATGGCGGACCGTCACATTCCCTGCATGTCTTTCATTTCGACTGCTTCTGGATGCGGGAATTTCACTGGCGTGATCTCCACTCGGGGACAGCGCCGCCTTCCCAGACCCAGAGGATGCTAAGCGGCTCAAAGCGCGGCCTGCACATTTGTCTGTGGATCAATCTATATTGCCCAGCGGTCGGCGCTCTTTGCCGAAGGCAAGGCACATGGTTATCTGCTGAAACGTACGGACGGTAGTGTGCGCCAGACTGACGACTGGCAGGCCGGCATGGGGCTGGTGGATTTCACCAACCCTGCCGCATGCGCCTGGTACGCCGGCAACTGCGCCTCTTGCTTGACCAGGGCGTCGACACCTTCAAGACGGACTTTGGCGAGCGCATCCCCACGGACGTGGTCTATGACGACGGCGCCGACCCGGTGAAGATGCACAACTACTATACGTATCTGTATAACAAGACGGTCTTTGAATTGCTGCGCGAGGTGCGCGGCGACGGTGAGGCGGTTGTCTTTGCCCGCTCCGCGACCGCCGGAACTCAACAGTTCCCGGTCCACTGGGGGGGAGATTGCGAATCGACCTTTGTTGCGATGGCGGAAAGTCTGCGCGGCGGGCTATCGCTCGGCCTCTCTGGCTTTGGTTTCTGGAGCCATGATATTGGCGGCTTTGAAGGGTTGCCGCGCGCCGATGTGTACAAACGGTGGGTGGCATTTGGCCTCCTCTCCTCGCACAGCCGGTTGCATGGCAGTGGTTCCTACCGTGTGCCGTGGCTCTTTGACGATGAAGCGGTCGACGTGCTGCGCGAATTCACCCATCTCAAATGCAGCCTGATGCCATATCTTTTCGGCCTGGCCGTCGCTGCGTCGGAGAAGGGCATCCCGGTCATGCGGGCGATGATGCTCGAATTTCCCGACGACCCAGCCTGTGATTACCTGGATCGCCAGTACATGTTGGGGGATGCCTTGCTCGTGGCGCCGGTGATGTCGGACGATGGGCAGGTGGCGTATTACGTGCCCGCGGGCGAGTGGACGCATCTGCTGTCGGGGAAGCGCATTGTGGGGCCAGGGTGGCAGCGTGAAACGTATGATTTCCACAGCCTGCCGCTGCTGGTGCGGCCCGATAGCATCCTACCGCTGGGCCAGAATGCGGAACGGCCCGACTATGACTATGCGGATGGTGTCACGCTGGCCGCGTATGCGTTGGCGCCAGATTCCACCCATCGCGTCGTCGTGCCAACCGTGAATGGTGGCGTTGCGGTGCGTTTTGAGATTGAGCATGGGCAGGGACGGATCACCGTGGTGCGAGGGCGCGGCCAGGCCCTGGCAGATACTGCTCGTTGGGATGGATGCCGTTGCGGGAGTCGATCACGGTGTTGCAGAGCAGAAGGTGGGAAGCGTGTTAATCAAAGTGAACAGCGGGGTGGATAAGTTGGAGATCACGCTGTAGAACCTCACCACCCTCACGGGATGGTGCGCTGACAGAGGCGCACGTGACAAACAGAGCCGCGAACGTGAGCGAGCGGTTGGTGCGTGAGTGACGCGACGGGGGGACGGGGGATCACCACCCTCACGGGATGGTGCTCTGACGGAGGTGCTCTGACGGAGGTGCTCTGACGGAGGTGCTCTGACAGAGGTGCTCTGACAGAGGCGCACGTGGCAAACAGAGCCGCGAACGTGAGCGAGCGGTTGGTGCGTGAGTGACGCAGCGGCGGGACGGGAGACTCACCATCTATGGTGCGGGGGTACCGTTGTCTAGGGTAGCAACGGCGCCGGCCGCGACAGAGAAGATTTGGGCCTGCGTGCGGAAGAGCGGCGTGAAGTCGTCGAGGTCGGTGGTGGTGACGATGGTCTGCTCGACGCCGGCGAGGGCGCCCAGGAGCAGGCTGCGGCGCTGTTCGTCGAGTTCGCTCATGACATCGTCCAGGAGCAGGAGAGGGGCGTCGCCGGTCGCCTGCGTCATGGCTTGCAGTTCGGCGAGTTTGAGCGCCAGGGCCGCGCTCCGCTGCTGGCCGCGGCTCCCAAAGAGGCGCAGATCCCGGCCGTTCGCCAACAGCCGCAGGTCGTCACGATGTGGCCCGTACAGCGTGTTGCCGGCGACGATTTCACGGGCACGGCGCGCGGCCAGTTTGCGCATGTACGTGTCCGCCACCCCGGCTGCCGTTAGCGGCTGGGAAGTGGCGGGTGATTGCAGGCCGTCACGCACCAACTCAAATTCGGCGTCTGGGAGCTGCCCTGGATTGAAGCTGGGCAGGTAGAGCAGCGAAAGCGCCTCGCGGCCACCGCTTAGCTCGGTGTGTCGCACCACAGCATGGCGCTCCAACTCCACGATAAAATTATGGCGCCGGGCAATCACGACGGCGCCATGCTGCACCATCCGCTCATCCCAGAAGGCCAACTGCGCCGCCACTGCGGTGGAGCCAGCATTGACCTCCTGTTCGCGCAACGTCTTGAGCAGGCTGTTGCGCTGGGTGACCACCTGCTGAAAAGACGACAGCGCCCGGCAGTAGGCAGGGTCGATCTGGCACAGGGCAATGTCCAGATAGCGGCGGCGCTCGCCCGGTCCGCCATCGATGAGGCGGATGTCTTCGGGTAGGAAGAGCACCGCCCGCAGTTGGCCCACCAGATCCATTGCCCGCCGCGCCACCCCATTGATTTTGATCTGCTTGACGAAGTTGACGCCATCCGCACGCGGCGTCAGGATGATCTCGATCTCCAGTTGCCGTCCTGCAATTTGGGCCGCACCGGCGACGCGGCAATAGGGGATTGGCTCCGCCTCTGCCTGCCAGTCGACGATCTCACGCTCGGCCTGGGCGTGGACCGAGCGGCTTGTCGCAAGAAAAAAGATGGCTTCCAGCAAATTTGTCTTGCCCTGCGCATTCTGGCCCTGGAGCAACAAGCGGCCGGCGAAGTCGAGTTCGAGCCGGCGATAGTTGCGAAAATGGGTCAACGACAGATGGGCAAGGCGCATTGGGGAAGAATACTAGCAGCAGGTGGAAGGACGAAATACTGGCGGCGGCGGATGCCGAACCTGGCTATTTTTTTTGCGTCAACTCGGCGATCAAGACGGCGATCTCGGTGTCCTGATCGGCGCCTGTCTTCATGGCCATGTCAGCTTCCAGCAACTGCTCCATGATCTCTTCCAGTTCGGCAAAGGAATAGCGCCCTACCAGTTGCAGCGCCTTCTTGACCGGATACTCCTTTTCCTTCAGTTGCCTGGCGATGGCCTCCGAGTCATGCTGCCCGGCCTGTTGCAGCACCTTGACCTGAATCAGGAGGCGGTATTGGCGCACGATGGCGCCAAGCAGGCCGATTGGGCTTTCTTCATTGCGCCGCAGGTCATGCAAGGCGCGCATGGCACCCTTGGGGTTGCGCTGCGCCAACCCATCGGTGAGGTTCCAGAACATCTCTTCGTTCACGTCGCTGACCATTGCGCGCACGTCGGCTGCGGTGATCGTGCGCCCGAGCGCATAGAGCGACAACTTAACCAGTTCGTTGTCCAGCAGGCGCAAGTTCGGTCCAACAAAGTCAGCGAGCACCATGACGGCGTCGGGTGCAATGGCGATCTTGTGCTGCTTTGCCCGCTCCCGGATCCACTCGGGTAGTTCTTTTTGGGCAGGCGCCTTCGCCTCTTCCAGCGTCAAACCGCCTTGCTTGACCTGCGCCTCCAGTCCGGGCACTTTGCGTTCGGGTTTGCCGCCGGCCGCGGGGAGGGTGAAGCCCTTCCAGAGGCTACGCCGTCGGTCCACCGCCGGATCTACAAACGCCAAGATGGCCGTGTCGGGAACGTCGGGCCAGTGGTCAAACAGATAGGCAGCGTCGACATAGGCGTCGGCGCCTGGCGACTTGCTCGCAGCCATGCGCTTGTCGAGCGCGTCGAGATACCCCCGGACGATCACCAACCGTTTCTCCGTGAGGAAAGGCATCATCGATGCCTCGGCGAGGATCGCAGCGCTGGACGTCTGGCCGGCCGCCAATTCCGTTGTGTTCAGCCCCGCCATCTCCGGGTCGCCGATGCCGGCCTTGAGCGCGGCCAATCGTTCGGCGGTGAGGTATTCGTCGGCGTTGAGAAAGAGATGGATCATCAATCAAAATCGACGCGATAGGCCGATACCGGCCAACGTGATCGGGCGGATGCCCTTGACCCAGCGGTCACTGACGGAAGCCAGCGTCGTATACTGCTGGAGCCGGAGCCCCAGGGGTTGGGACACGACCAGCGCCGGGAGCACGAAGAGTAGTCCACCGGTGAAGCGGCCAAGTGGATCGCGCTGGCGCCCTGCGCTGCCCAAGAGCACGGCCAGCGTGGCCAGCACGCCGGTGACCGCCAGATTTGTGCCGCAGTTGGCATGAATGGCCAGACCGCTTTCCCCGGCCTGGAGCCGGAGCAGCGCGTCCGACACGCCGCGGCGGACTGCATCCTCGGTCAGATTGCCAAAGAGGGTGAAACCGCCGGGGTCGCTATAGCCGGCCATACGCCGGCCTGGAAAGCGCCCGGCCAGGATGTGGAGTGTAGCATGCTCGAGGGCATGATGCTGGCGGGTGCGGCGAATGGCGTCTTGCACGTTGACGATCATGGGTGATTCCTTCAAAGCCCGCAAAGACGAATTAGCGATAGTCGCCGTCGCCGCGGATGGTGTTGCGTTCGAGGCGCGAGAAGAGCTTTTCGAGGTTGGCCGCGGCGACCTCCTCGAGCGTCAGATCCAATTCGGTGGCGATCTGCGCCATGTACCAGAGCACGTCGCCCAGTTCGTACTTGAGCGCTTCACGGTCGGCCTCGCTGATGACGCCGGCTTTGTCACGGAAGATTTTCTTGACCTTACCGGCCAGTTCACCGGCCTCGTTGACGAGGCCAAGCGTGGGATAAACGATTGGGTGGTCGGTGACCACAAGATTCCAGGTCCTACGTGATTGAAGCTGATATTCATTAAAATCTGACATAGTATTATTCATCAAACTCGATCGTCTGTTCGGCGACGCCTTTGCGCCAGGCGCCGCTTGAATCGCCCACCGCCCAGGAGGTGGTGACACGGATCGTCATCTTGCCGCGCTTGGCGGGCAGCGCCTGCTGCTTGACCTGGATTGGCTGTTGCGTATTCTTGGCCGGCTGGCTTAGATGCCTGGCAGCGGTCAGCCGGCGGTGTGGGCAGGCTGCACGCCACAAACTGGCACGGCGGGTTCCGTGATGACCGCCGGCAGTTGGCTGGAAGCGCACGGGGAGTGGCCGTCATGCCGCATTGGGCGCAGTGGCGCGCATCGAGTGCGTTCCCGTGGCCACATTGCGGGCAGATGCGTGTGACATTGGACATGGCGTACTCCTGTGAATAATCTCCCCAAATCGATCACGGTGCCTGGTAATAGCTGATCAAGCTTAAACCAGTCAACGACCAGTCCTCAAGGGGTGAACGCAATGGGTGGCAATTCCTACAAGTCCGTAGTGAAGTTGCCAAAAGTGATATCGAGAACGCCACGGGCAATTGCGGAATAGTTCCATTCAAACGTTGCGTCCTCAAGTTTGTCGTACTCAGCTTGCGCCAAAACCACAAACATCGATATATTCGGTTGAGCCATGAAGGCGCATGCCTCCTTCGTGATGGCACAGCCTCGACTAGAACACCCGTTATTCAGAAGCGGAGGCAAACTGGCTCGATCATCTGTTCGGCGACGCCTCTTGCGTCAGGCGCCGCAAGAACTCGCCCACCGCCCAGGAGGAACTGGTAACATGCTGGATCGTCATCTTGCCACGCTTGGCGAAGATCGGCGTCTGTCTACGAGCCACCTTACAGCACCTGGATTGGCTGTTGCCGATTCTTGACTGTGCTGTTGAGCGCGCATGCCACGTTGACAGCAGGATTTCAACATTCAGTGAGGGCCGGCGGCTGGCCTTGCACGCCATCGAGCAACAGGCACAGCAATGCTTTCGTCGTTGTCCGCCGGCAGTTGTTTGGAGCGGTTCAAGGCGCACGCTGACTGGGAATGTGCAACTACAGCGGTTGTAATTCTTGCACGACTCTGGGCGCAGCACGAAGATATCCCGGTTGCACTCGTGTTGGCGTTCCGTGGCCCATTGCGGGCAGATGCGTGTGAGCTTGGACAGGGGCGTACAGCATTCCTGGCATTTGAATCATTTCCCCAAAGCGGCTGGGATGGACCGAGCGCTGCTGGAATGCCGGTCTTAGACTGATAGCACTCAAGGCCTGAATGACTAAGGTTTCAACCATGCACGGATTACAAGGCCGGGAATTGTACGAAACCTCATTTACAATGCCGCTTGCCTGATGTACACTTGCCGCCCAACGCCAAACAGGGTCGTGAGGCGTCACGTTGACGCTGGGTGACGGAGTGGTTCGTTTCCAAAGGGAGTTCCTCGTGAGCAATACCCAAGAATTCAGCACACCCGAGCAGGTCAGCGTCGCGCTGTCTAAGCAGAAGTATATTGCGAATGATGAGATCGCGACGACGGTGTACTTGACCGATCAGTTGAGCAAACCGCTGCTGTTGGAAGGCCCGGCCGGCGTCGGCAAGACCGAACTCGCCAAAGCGGTTGCCGGCGCGGCCGGGCGCGAATTGATCCGGCTCCAATGCTACGAAGGGCTGGATGAGACCAAGGCGCTCTATGAGTGGGAGTATGCCAAACAGTTGCTCTACACGCAGTTGCTGCGCGACAAACTGCAGGACACGCTTGCGGACGCCAACAGCCTGGCCGCCGCGGCAGATCGGCTGGCGCAGGAGGAAGATGTCTTCTTCTCCATGCGCTTCCTGCTCCAGCGCCCTCTCTAAAGGCAATCCTGAGTGAGAAGCCGACCGTGTTGCTGATCGACGAGATCGACCGTGCGGATGCGGAATTCGAGGCTTTCCTGTTGGAGGTATTGAGCGATTTTCAGGTGAGCGTCCCGGAGCTTGGCACGCTGGCGGCGGTCCACCGGCCGCTTGTCTTTCTCACCTCCAACAACACGCGCGAGCTTTCCGAAGCATTGAAGCGGCGCTGTCTGTATATGTTCATTGGTTATCCATCGATTGAGCAGGAACTGGCGGTGGTGCGGCTCAAGGTGCCCGAACTCTCCCCGAAGATGGCGCAGCAGGCGGTTGAACTGGTGCACAAGCTGCGTGGGCTGGACCTGCGGAAATCGCCCAGCATCAGTGAGACGCTGGACTGGGCGAAGGCGCTCGTGGCGCTCAACGCCAAGCAGTTGGATCGCGCCACGCTGGACAATACGCTGAGCGTGCTGTTGAAGCATGAAAGCGATCTGAGCAAGGTGCGGCGGCGCGTGCAGCCAGGTGAAAAGGGCGCCCAGATCGACGATGATGACATGCGCCCGCCGATGCGCTGGCGCAACTGAGTGCGTGCGTGGTTTGCCTGAGGAGGTAGATCATGGAAGACCGCATGATCAAGTTTATTGCGGCGTTGCGCGCCGGCGGGGTGCGCATCAGCCTGGCGGAAAGCGCCGACGCCTTCACCGCCATTGATAGGGTGGGCGTGCAGACGCGCGAGTCATTTCGCCTTGGCTTGCGCACCACCCTGGTGAAGGATGCGACCGGGCTACCGGTCTTTGACGAACTTTTCCCCCTCTTCTTTGGCGGTGATGCCACCCCCCCGATGCAGGACGTGATGGACGATATGTCGCCGGAAGAAGCAGAGGCGATTGCCCAGTTGCTCCGGATGTTCAACGAACAACTGCGCAAGCTGATGGAGAAACTGCTGCGCGGCGAGCAGTTGAGCCAGGAGGAGTTGGATCAATTGGCCCAACTCACAGGGTTGAACCGTGCCGACGACATGCAGTACAAGGACTGGTATGCCCAGCGGATGATGCGCGCCTTGCGCTTCAAAGAGGTGCAGAAGGCGCTCAAAGAGATGAGCGAACTGTTGCAACAGATGGGCATGAGCAAACAACGGCTTGACCAGTTGCAGCAATTGGTCCAGGCCAATCAGCGGGCGCTGGAAGATCAACTCAGCCAGTTTGCGGGCCAGAAGATCGCCGAAAACATGAGTGAGCGCCCACCGGATGAGGCGGGGCTGGACCAACTCATGAACCGGCCGTTCCAATCACTCTCGGATCGCGATATGGACGTGCTCCGCAAGGAAGTGCGGAAACTTGCCAATCGCCTCCGGAGCCGGATTGCGTTGCGGCAGAAGCGGGCGAAGACGGGGCAATTGGATGCAAAGGCCACGATCCGTGCCAATCTGAAACATGGCGGCGTGCCGATGGAGATCGTGCACCGCGATCACCGGCTCAAGCCAAAACTGGTCGTCATCTGCGACATCAGCACCTCGATGCGCTACTGCTCGGAGTTGATGTTGAGCCTGGTCTATGCGCTCCAAGATCTGATCACCAAGACGCATGCCTTTGCGTTCATCGATCATCTGGAATACATCTCGCCGGATTTCACCAACAGCGACTCAAACAAGGCGATCGAGGCGGTGTTGCAGCGGATGCCGCCGGGTCACTACAGCACCGACCTGGGGTATAGTCTGAACGACTTTAAGGACCATTACCTGGACACCGTGGACCAACGCACGACCTTTTTGGTGGTGGGCGATGGGCGCAACAACTACAACGACCCACGGATCGACGTCATGCAGCAATTGGCGCGGCGTTCGCGGCGACTGATCTGGATCAACCCTGAGCCGCCGATGTTGTGGGGTTCAGGGGATAGCGACATGCTCCAGTACGCGCCGCTCTGCAACAGCGTCGTGATGGCCGCGACGCTGGGAGAATTGGCGCAGGCGGTCGATCAACTGCTGGCAGAGCCGTAAGGTAAAGAAGCGGCGCATGACCACCTTAGGCGCTGATTGTAGCAGCGCTGGGTGGCGTGCCCGGAACATGGTTGGCGCCGCCTCAGACGTCCTGAAGGATTGTCTGTAACGCCCTGTAATCAACCTTGGCATTGTGGCGCCGGTCCACCGGGATGCGCTCGATCGCCTGTACAGTATCGATTCGCGCCCAGGCCAGCAGCGCCTGAATCGCTTCCACCGGACGGCCCTGCTTGAATTCGACCACGAGCATTCGTTTGCCTGCATGCTGCACCAACGCGGCGCGGCGGACGGCCGGATGTTGTTGCGCGGCCACCTCCACTGCGAACGGATAGAGCGCGCCGCGTTCGTCCACCACCTTCGCCTGGCACCGTCCCATCAGCCACAGACGCCCCTCGCTGTCGAAGGCGCCGGCATCGCCGGTGCGGTGCCAGACCTGGCCATCCACTTTGAATTTTGTCTCCGCATCGCCCGCGCCGTGCAGGTAACCGGGCAGGACATGGTCCCCATGTACGACGATTTCACCGATTTCGCCGGCTGCCAGGCAGGCCGCATCGAACTCCGCCCGATCGCGGGGAGTGATCGCCGTTCCCCAGCGATCCCGGAGGATCCGGACGTCGACCGCGTCCACGGGCTGCCCTGCCAACAAGCCGGCGCCCTGCTGCATGGCGCGGCGATCCGCCGCACTCAGTTCGTGCACAGAAAGATGCGCAATCGGTTCGGCCTCCGTCGACCCATAGACCGCGTCAATCTGCGCGTTGGGCGCCACCACACGGAGCGCGTCAAGCAGTTGCGGCAACACGGGGCCACCCCCCGTGAAAATCTTGAAAACTCCTTCCACCCGCTCACCCGCTGCCAGGCAGTGATCGGCGACGCGTTCCAGAAACGCAGGGGACGCCTCAATGCAATTAACGCCAAATTGCCGGATCTGTGCAGTCACGGACGCCGGATCGACCTTGCCAGGATGACGGATGTCTACGCTTGGAATCAACGTCGTGGCCCCTGCGGCAAGATGAGAGAGGACGAAGATGGGGAGCGTGGTCAAGATGACGTCGCCCGGTGTTGTCTGGAGCGTCGCCTCAACCACTTCGTGCTGTGACCGCAAAAAGCCATGAGTGCGCACCGCCGCTTTGGGTGCACCGGTGCTGCCGCTTGTAAATGTGACCAGTGCCGGCGTGTTGCTCGTCACCGGCGTGTTGCTCCACAGCGGCGCTTCGTCATGATAATGGCGCCAGGCGATTGCGCCCGGAGCGCCAATGCCGGTGGCAAACTTCAGCGGAATCCGCCGCAATGCCGGCATCACCAGCCGCAATAGATGCGCCTTTGGCGTGGCCAGGAGCGCTTTGGGCGGCATCAAGGTGCAGCACCGTTCGAGATGTTCGCGCCCCATCGATGGATCGATAAAGACGCCCACCAGACCCAGACGAAAGATCGCACCGAGCGCAACGTAAAGGTCGGCGCTCATCGGGTGAAAGAGCAACACCGGGTCACCCGCCTTGAGCCCATGCCGCGCCAGAAGTGCCGCGGCACGGGCAACGGCAGCATCAAATGCGGCAAAATCCAGCGTGACCACAGAGCGTCCAGTACAGTCGATGATGGCTGCCGCCTGTGGCCGTGCATCAGCCTGCGCCCGCAACAGTGAATAGAGATTGATGCTTGTTGAGTCCATGGTTGCCCCGCTTGAATCGTGGAACGTTTTACGCAACATTTCTCCCATACAACGCATACTCGCGTATGACCCGGCTGTAGTGTGCGCTGATGCGGCGCGAGCGGTTGTCGCTGATCATCAGCGCATGGATTGCCTGTGTGTAGCCAAGTTCCAACGCCGCCTGCTGCACCTCGGCGGTCAACAAACCGCCTAACCCAAGCCCGCCGGCGCCAGGCGTCACGGCCAATGTCTTGATGATGACTGTGTCGATCGGTTCCCCGCGTTGCTGTTGGGCAAGATCGGGATAGGCGAACACAAAGCCCACCGTAGCGCCCGCCCTCTCGGCAACCCAGACCAGTTCCCGGCGCGTGAATGAACGCGCAGCGGCATATTGCGCCACGAACTCGCCTTCTTCAAGCGGGCTGTAGAGGAAGTTTTGTTGAAAACTGGCCGTGACGACCGCATAGATGCGGTGGAGATCAGTCTCAAAATTTGTCAGGTCAATCGGGCGCACGGCAATCCCTGCTTGTGCAACCTGTTCGCGCAAGCCTGGCAGACGTTCATCCTGCCGGAGTGGCGCAAGCGAGGATACATAGTGCGCAACCGGCTCAAATCCTGCGTGCTCGAAATGACCAACCCACGCCGGCGGGGTGTCTGGTTCCAACAAAAAGGGTGGTCGCGCGGGACCGTCCGCCGCCCGCGCGGTGACCAGGCGATACGCGCGGAATGTACTGCCATCCATGGGTCCAACCGCGTAGGTGCAGCCATGTTCGGCCAACAGCGCCCGCGCGTGCGCCAGCACAATCGCAGCGGCCGCGTCGTTGTCAGCCGCGTAGTGCCCGATAATGCCTAACTGCTCAGTTGGGTGCACCGGCACGCAACGCCACCAGACAGAACATCGCGCTGCGGGCAGTGCCTGCCCTTCTATCACCAGCAGATGCGCGTCAGCTCGCTCGCGGCGGCACTGCTCCGGGGATAGCGGCCGGCCACCCGCTTTACAGAACGCTTCGAACTGCGCCTCACTTTGCACCTGGATCACCTGATTCACAACGGATGACCCGGCCGGGTACGATCTCTGCTGCACTGATTCTGAGCCAATGTTGCCGATCATTCGTTCTTCTCCCTCGTAAGTTGCTCGCACAATCTGATTCCTGCCTACCCCACCATCACCACCACCAGGACACCCATCGCCGATGCCAGACCGGCATAGGTCGCCTGGCAGGTCCAACGCGCAGCGCGATTCTGATAGGCTGACTCGCCCGCCTGGCTCAGTGTGAATGAGCCATGTGGCCAACGCTACGCTGGCCAGCGCGCCTCACTGTGCCCAACAACGCCCCCCGGCGACTGGTGAAAAGTAGGGGGAATGCCAAGCACCTGGAGAACAAAGAGGGGGATGCAGACCAATGCAAAGCCGGTCAGAATACTTTGCACCAGCGCCTCGCGTTGTGATTTTCCCTTGCTCAGACTGGGAAAACGCGAGACGCCGATCATCGCCAACTGCGCCGCAAAGGTGAGCATATAGGGGTAGAAGAAGAGTGGCTGCTGCAGCGCGGCGCCAACACGAGCCAAAACAACCCTGCGGCGCCGACACTGAGCACGACCGGTACCGTGTGTGGACGCCGGCGGGAGCGGGCGTCGGGTGGCGCCAGCCGGGTGTAGGTGACAAAGAGAATGGCGGGCGGCAGCATCCAGATCAGCCACCCAGCGTCCAACAGAGATAGCCGTAGATCGCCGTGGCAAGAATGGCGCTATCATTGAGGGTCGTGCGTTTCCGCCAGAAGATGACGAACGCAATCAACCCAAGGGTGAGGAGCAACTGCGCCCCCAGTAGTTCAACCGGCATCTTGAGAAATGCCCGCAGCGCCAGAAAGCTCAAGACCGGAATCAGGAAGTTGTCGATGCCCCACCAGGCGATCGCGTCCAACAGCATCGACACGAGCGCCATCAAGAGCGCAATCAACAGCACTTCGACGCGTCCGGTCAGGCTGAAGAGCAGGAGTGGTGTCAGTGTCGCGAGGAATGCCACCTGGAAAAACGCGAGTGAACCTTCCAGTGTCTTTGCCCCTTCGTCGGTCGTGTAGCGGCGCACCCCGTAAAAGACACCGATCAGCGCTGCACTGGCATCCGCAAACGTAAGGATCAGCAGCGGGATACTGTAGAGCAGTTTATCACCTGCGGACCAGACGAAGAGCAGACCCGCCGTAATCGGGAAGAGCACCTCGCCCAGCGTCTTGCGCAGGACGGCGCCGGTCGCCTGGCCAACCCCATCACGCAGCGCCCGCACTGATTTCAACAGGACCATCGCGGCCGAGGCAAGCACCGTCAACAGGATGACCGGCCAGACCTCGGAAAAGAGCCACGGAATGGAAAGCGCGATCAGCCCGGCGCCGATGTGCACCAATTTGCGCGCAATCTCAGGGTGGAGATTGCGACGACGCTGAAGAACTGCAACACCCGCAATGAGCCCGGCAACCGCGCCGCCAAGGAGGGCCACCAACAGCAGGTTCTGCACAAATGTGTTCATTGAACCACCTCCACGACAAAATCGCTGTAGAAGAAGGCTTTGTCCTGCGCAAACAATTCCGCACCAAGCATATCGAGTGGCTGAAGGCGATCCGCCAGGTGCACAGGTCGCCGTCGCGGCGCAAATAGATTCCAGTAGGCAAGCCGTGCGCCTGGGCGTGCTGCATTGCAGATCGTTTCCAGCAAGCCGGCATAGTTCTCATCCGACATGTATTCGAAGATGTCACTCAGGTTGAAGCAGTCAAAGGTGTGTGGGTCACAAGTACTCAGGTATTCTTCAACCGATGCACAGTGCCACTCCAGCCGGTCCAGATTGGCGCGAATCGTCTGAAAGTTTTCCGGGCGCAATGCATAGGGAGCGCGTCGCCATATTCGCCACGCAAGATCCACTGTAGATAGGGGTTCACTGCAGGATCCAGATCGACCATGGCGTGGCGCGTGCGCTCAAGCAGATGACCGGCGGTATCACCATCTGCATAGGCGAAGAAACTCGGGTCACGCCCCATTCGGCCCATCACCGCCTGAGAGAAGAACAGACGAAAGAGCCCGCGCCATCGCCAGTTATCCCAGCGCCGTGTATAAAAGTCGCGGCGCTCGTCCAGTGAACGGGGTTGCTCCAACTGCGCTAGCGTCGTGGGCGACTGCACCAGCGGCAGGATCCACTGGCCAAACAGGCCAAGATAGCGTTCGAACTTGCCTATCGCCCCAAAGCCATGTTCGATCGCAGGAGCCTGCGCATCCCAGAAACTTTGTGTTGAGGCTTGCAGTAATGGCCGGCAGCGTTCGTAAAGGCTGGCCCGGCGTTGGCTGGGCCGGGCGCCGAGCAATTCAAGCAGTTGGTCGTGTTCCAGTACACGATAGGCGGCGACGCGCAGTTCGAGACAGGCCAATTGCGCTGGGCTAAGGTCGAGCGCAACGACGCGCGCCGGACCCTTGCTGAGCAGCGCCAGGGCATTGTCACCGGCCGATGCGATGGAAAGGCAGGTGTGCTGTGGCTGCACGTCGAGCGCCGCCAGCAGAATGTCCGCGTCCTCCCAACATTGGGCGTAGCGCACGATGGAGAAATCGGCCTTGCCGTCCACTTCGCTCTTCATGCAGGCGCCCCTGTGCTCTCCAGATCGCTGTTTCGCTGCACAAGACCACTGCCACCATCGATTTCGACCCAGTCGCCATCACGAAGCCAGGACGTAGCGCCCGCCATCCCCACGACGGTCGGGATACCCAACTCGCGGGCAACAATGGCGGCATGCGAGAGCAGGCTGCCGCGCTCTACGACAAGACCGGCGGCGGCAGGCAGGATCAAGATCCAACTCGGGTCGGTGTGGGGGGCCACAATGATCTCGCCCGGCTCTAATTGGGCATGCAAGGGATTGCCAATGATGCGGACGCGCCCGCGGGCGAGGCCGGGACCACAGCCAATCCCACGCCGCACGTCGCCTGTCTCTTCCAACGCGCCGGTTGGCGCATCATTTTGAAAGGCATTGCCCTGATTGACCATGCCACGCGTCACAAAGCGGTCAGCCGGCGGCGCCGAGTTGGCGTAACGCTCGAACTCAACCTTGCGCAATGCAACCAACCCTTTGAGGTCGACGCAGGTTGCGGTGCCTTCGACAAAGCCGAAGATTTCGTCGATTTCAAGGTAGAAGATGTCACGCGGTGTCTGGATGGCAGCGACGGCGGCGAGCCGGTTGCCCAGCTCGACGAAGATCTGTCGCGCACGGCCAAAGACGCGTGTGCGCTGAAAACGAAGATTCTCGCGGTCACGCACACAAAGACGCGCCTGCGCCAGGATCCAATGGAAGAACCATTTTCGCCATGGCGCTCTGGAAAGCGCCTTGTCCACGCGGTTCTCCGCAGCGATACGGATTTGCGCCGCCGTCTCATTGGGCGTCGCAGCGAGTTCGCCCGCCGCAGCCAGCCGGCCGGCGGCACGCAGCAACGGCAGCGGGTCATCATGGAGCGTCAGGCTTTCGAGTTTGAGTTCACCGGCGCAGCGATCCCCAAATTTGTCGAGATAGGCGAAGAAGCGGCCTGCGAAGAGTGGCTGCTCATCAAAGGCTGCCTGAATCGCCGGTGACGCACCATAGTTCAACAACTCGACGAATGCCGGATCCTCCGTTGCGGCCGCGGCCAACAGCCGGATCCGCTCCGCCGGCTCTGCGCTCACCATTTCCCCCTCGCCGGCGAGCAGGTCGTTCTGCAGCGAACCATCCGTGTCACCACACCACGCACCGGTGAGCCGGCGCAGCAGTCCGTAGAAGAGCATGGCAAAGAAGTCGTTGATCAGTGGTGCGTCCCATTGGGTCAACAGTTCCTGTTCAAGTCTTCGATAGTAGGCCACGAGTTCATCGGCACGCAGCAGACTCAGATCCGGGCGCCGGTCGCCAAGCGTCCGGTCAAGCCGCGCATAGAACTCCGTCTTTCGTTTTGCGAGCGTCTGATAACTGTGGATCAGACCCGCAACGCTGCGGACCAGCCGGATGCGATCCCGGTTCCGCTCGGCGGTCGTGGCGTTGGCGAGTTCTTCCACCAGCGCCTCGGGCAGCCCTTCCTTGACGCCCATCATCTGTTCCATGAACCGGCGATTGGTGCGGAAGCCGGGCAGCATGGCCAACACCCGATACCAGTTGATCAGGTTGTAGTAGATGCGCCCCTGAATCAGCCCGATCATATGGTCGAAGACCACAGCATTGCCGGCGATGGTGGCCGCGGGCACGCCAAGCACCGTGCAGAACTGGCGATAGACCTCGGCATAGGCGCGACGGGCGAAGGTGTAGGTGAGCGGGGTCGTCACGCCACCATAACTCTCCACAATGTTGCTGTTGTCCCATAAGATTTCAGCGCCGTCCGGGTCGGCGCGGTTCGCCAGGGTGGTGATGGGACGGCTTTGGAGTAGGTGCACCTGGCCGTTTTCGCTTGCCCACTCAATGTCCTGCGGGCGGCCTGCGTGGGCTTCGGCCCGGCGGGCCAGCGCGGCCACGGCGCGCACCTGCGCCGGTGACAGTACCGGTGAACCAATGTCAACCGGCTGGCTGAGTATGATCGCACCTTGCCGATCGACGTGGTAGACATCCGCATCTACCGCACCAGAGACAAGTTTTTCGCCCAGCCCGGGCACGGCGGCCACAACGACCATTGCCCGCCGCCCGCTTACCGGATCCGCGCTGAAGGCAACGCCGGCGCACGTTGCACGCATCATGCGCTGGACGATCACGGCCGGCGCGGGTGGGGGAAGGCGCAAACCATGTTCCTGGCGGTAGGCATAGACGCGGGCGGTGAAACCTGATCGCCATACATCAACGATGCGTTGCACGACGTCTGCTGCCGGTGCATTCAGAACACTCTCCAATTGGCCGGCAAAGGATTGGCCGGAAGCGTCCTCATCGAGCGCCGATGAACGGACGGCATAGAGAATCCGGTCATCGCCCAGGCGAGCCATTGCCTGCGCCAACGCCTGGTGGATCGGTTGTGTCAGTTCGATGCCGGCGAGTACCGCTTGCGCCGTTTCACTCGTGGTGGCCGCAGCAAGCGCCCGCTGTTGCGCCGGCGTGAGGCACGCCTGCAGCGCCTGTGGGTTGACCACAAACCAGGGGGGTGTCTGAAATCCGGCCGCTTGCATGGTGGCCAGGGCTGCCGCCTTGCCGCCGAGCAGCGCTGGATCCGCATCGGCATAGAGTACGATCTCGCAGTGATTGGCGGCGGCTCGGCTGTGATCTCAACGGCCTCAGAGCGGCGATGCAATGCACCATTGGCGGGCGTTGAGCCGTTCTTGCCTGTAATGTTACCGGTCACAATCTCTTTTAGCATGAGTTTCTGGTTGCCTCCACTTCCAAATTCAAGCGTGATCTACGGGAAAACGAATTGAAGGGCTAAAACCTGCCTGTCGCCAGCGCACCGGCGATCAGACCGAGATAGATCAGGAATGTCCATAACGCCGAGTAACGTTCAATGGCGATGCCGCGGCGATGCATTGGCGTGCGCAGGAACCGCATAGCGATGAGCAGCGCACCGGCCCAGAGAGTCCCGAGTAAGAGGGCAATCGGTAATTCCAGATTGAGAAAAGTCGCGGCGGCGGTCATGCACACTCCCGCCAGCGCCATGGCGCCGATCCACGCGATGACGGCGCCACCACGCCCCCACAAGGCACTGTAGGTTTCTACGCCCACCTCTTCATCTGCGGGTGCACGGATCTTGCGTCCGATTTCGAAAACCATGCCGTTGCCGTAACTTGCGGCGAGAAACCAACCCAGGCCGGGCGCAAGACCGGCGCCACTCACGAGCCACACCCACGCGGTGAGGAAGAGCAGGATGAGCGGGGTAATCACCATGTGGGAGAGCATGTAAATCAAGGGGTGCGCCTTCAGCCAACGACTCACGAAGAACTCCCGTCCCATCAGTCCCATATAGAGCCAGACCAATGCCAGCAACGGCAGCAACTGCCAACTGATCCATGAAGTCAGAATGATCTGGATTCCGGCCACGAGCAGACCGATGGCGCCCAGTTCCCGAAGCGTGACCACGCCCCGCGGCACCGGCCGATACGGGCGAAAGGCCACATCATCCGCATAGTCCTTAAATTCATCGAAGATGCGCAGTTGGAGGAACAGACCGAGCGCCACCCCGAACGCTGCGGCAAACAGGTCCAAGTGCAGACCGCGTGTGGCGCCCAGGGCCAGCGACGCGTACAGAAGGCTGGCCGCGGTCAAAACCGCAACCAGTGTGCCGTTGGCAAGGAGGGGGAAACGTTCACGCTGATAGATCCAGAGTCGATGAAACATGGTCATGCAATCCTTCTGCGCTGCCTGAATTGTGTCTGCCTTCAAGTTAGCGGTGCAGGCAGTGCAGAACAAGATGCAGATGTGTATCAATCGCGTACCATTGGATGGTACATTGGGCAATCAGACCCCAGATTCCACGCCGGCTACGTCCATGCCGGTCTATTTTGCTGTGCGGACGCGCGATTTTGTGATAAAGTGACGGCAACTGTTGCCAAACATCAAAGGAAAGTTGAGCTACTCGCGTGTCTGCAGACTTGAGCGAAATCGTCGAATCAATTCGCACCGAACTGACCACGCTGAATGAACTGCGTGACGCCACGCTTGCCCGCAGCCGGTCACTGACACGGGCCTGCGCCCACAGTATCCGTGCGATTCACCGGCATGATTGGGCGGACGCAGAAACGTTGTTAGCCCAGGCCCGTGCGGAAGCGAAGGCGATGGTTGATGCGATCGCCGCACAACCAACCCTCTATCACGCCGGCTACACCCAGGACTCGCTGAAGGAGTTGGTGGAGGCCCACCTGGTCGCGGCGGTCGTGCGCAACGTGTCCTTGCCTGCCCCGGCGGAACTCTATGTGACCGGCGCGACCTATTTGCGCGGCATGAGCGAAGCCGCCACGGAAATGCGTCGCTTCGTCCTCGACTTGATGCGGCGCGGCCAGGTGTTTGAGGCTGAGCCGTATCTGGACTTTATGGACGATGTCTACAGCCATCTGGTCACCATGGACTTCCCGGACGCGGTGACGGACGGCTTACGCCGCCATACCGACGTGCTGCGGTCGGTGCTGGAACGGACGCGTGGCGATTTGACGCTGGCGATACGTCAAGATCAGATGCGACAGGCTTTGATGAGCTTTGAAGGCAATCTGGACAAGCACCTCGGCACCCGATTTGCGGAGAGTGCGCCGCCGTCGCTGTTGGGCGAAGACATTGGGGAAGATGCGCCATGAGCCAGGATCGCTCCCTCGTGCGGGCGAGTGACATTGGCCTCTGGGTCTATTGCAACCGCGCCTGGTGGTTGGCCAAGGTTAAGGGCGTGCCGCATCGCAATCAGGCGTTGCTCGATTATGGTGTCGAGGTGCACGCTGCGCACGGTACGCAGGTCAAGCGCGCCGCGACTGCTCGCAAAGTGGGCGTAAACCTGCTGGTTATTGCCGCACTGATTGTTGTCCTTGCACTGCTTGCGCTGGTGTTTGGCCAATGACGGTGGATCAGGTCGTTTCTCCCGCCATGGATTTGCCGGCGACACACCCTTCGCCTGACCTGGCTCAGCGTGCAATCCGCGCCCTTGAGATGGCACGCAGCGCCCCTGGCGCCGATCGGATTGTCATTGAAGAGCGTGCAGTCTATCGTCCCGAATCATGGTTGATCCAGCGCTCCTGGGAGGTGCTGGCGGAAGCGGGCGAAGCCCAACCTGCGCTTGAGGTGGCGCGGCTGGCCAGCAGCCGGCAGCCGGCAGCTGTGATCCAATGTCTCTACCGGCTCTCCCGCAAGATCGATCAGCACTGGGGGCTTGGTGCCACAGTGGCTCGTGAACTGGCTGGCATGCAGGCCGCGCTCCTCCGCGGGTCGCTAAACCGTGAATCTTCGCGGCACGCGGAGCAACTGCTCTTTGCCGCCGCGACTGCCGCAAATCTCGACGAACGATCCCAGGCTTTCATCTTTCTGGAGCGGCTCGATCAATTGCCCCAGCCGTGGGATCGCATCATGGTGCAGCCGGACCAACGGTCGATGCTGGCCAACGCCGTGTTGCGGATCGGACCTCACCCGCTCACCGTCGCGCTGATGACCCACGCCTTGCGGCGCTTTGGCGATGCGGGCGCCCATTTTGTGCTGGATGTCACCACGGGCGCGTCAGAACGGCTCCGGCGCGGCCAACCGTCCGCGAAAATGACGCGCTTCATGAAGCTGGGCGTGTCCGTCTTTAGAAACGCGTCGCTCACGAGTTTACATAGCCGGCGGCTGACTGCGACCGTCCTGGGGCAGGCCGGACTGGTAGACGAAGTGCTGGAGCAATTGACCACCATTGCCAACGTGCAGGCGGCGCGCCGGGACAGTGGGTTGGCGCTGCGCGCGGGTGACAAGGATCTGTTGCGGCAGGTGAAGCGCCCTTCAGCAAACGCCGATATCGATTTTCAGGTATACACACTGCGTGAAGCGATTCGTGGGATGGCGCCCCGCCAACTGACACGCGAACAGCGGATCCAACTTGCGGACCAACTTGCCCTCCTGGGGTCACAGAGTGACGGCTGGACCGCGGCAGGCGCTGCGACGACGCTGGTCGAATTGGGGGCGGTCAAATATGCCCAGGATGTGATCGGCAAGATCCCGGCCGGTGATCCGACGCGGTATGAAGGGATTATCTCGCTGGTGCGGGCACTGCTGATCGCGGGTGAGCCTACGCTGGCAACAGAGTATGTGCAAAAGGGACTCGTCTGGGCGCACAGTTATCCGGGACGAAACCCTGAACGGGCGCAGGTGTGGGGGCTGGCTGAGGTCTACCTGGAACGAAACCAACCTGAAGAGGCGCTGGCGCTGCTCGACCAACGCCAGGCGCCGGCCGGCTTTATACGGCGCGTACGCGGCGCCTTCAACCGCAAAATGACCGACGACGAGTTGCGTGACGACGGTCTTCGGCTGCAGGCGCGCCTGTTGGAAGATCATACACCCTCTAGTGACATCCAACGCATGGTCAAACAATTGCAGACCTGGGCGCCGCGCCTGCTGGATGGCGAAGCCCGCGTGAATTTTCTGGTGGACGACATGCTCAGACCGCTGCTGGCAAGCGGGCGCACGCGGCTGGGCTGTCGATGTTGCCTTCATTGCAGACGGCGCTTGCGACGGGCAGCGGGGAGAAACACGCCATGCGCGTGGCAACGATTGCCAATGTCATCCTCTACGAACTTGCGCCGGTGGCGCCCGAGCGGCTTGACCCCTCTACAAACGGCGCCGCGCGGCCTCTGCTGGAACCTGAAACGCGCCAGGCGCTGGAGGATTTTGTCGAGGGAGTCTGGCGGCAGGATGCGGCGCGCGGGGTTTGGCAGACCGTCCATGGCGTTGAAGGCAGTTTGCGTCTGCTTCTGGCGCTGGACGGTCCCGAATCCGTCATCTCAATTGCTAGAGCGATGGCGTCGGTGCCGGTTGAGGAGAACGTGTAGCGCTCAAATCTTCCCCAATAACTCATCGGCCGCACTATACGGATTATCTTCCCGGTGCCGGATGCGTTCGACGACGTGGCCGGTCAGCCCATGCGAGGGGAGTGTGGCGAGGATGCGGCGATTCAGTTCGGCCCGAATGATGTTTTCAAGTGTATTGGCAATCCGGAGTTGTTCACGGATGGCCATTTCCCCGGACTCCAGCAGCCAGGTGCGGTGCGCTTCGATTCGCTCGCGTAACTCAAACACCCCACTGCCCTCGGTCGCCACGGTCTTCATGACGATCACGCGCCAGCGATTCTCTTCTTCGGCCATTTCCAGCGGCGTCTCAACGCGGATCAACTGGCCATGATGGCGGATCAGGCGCGGCCCCCCGCCCTCGATCTCTAGCATCATTTCCAGTGCGCGCAGCGTCTTGTCAACGCCGGGACGATCCGCCTTGTTGATCACCAGGACGTCAGCGATCTCCAGGATGCCGGCCTTGATGGCCTGCACTTCATCGCCGAGTCCCGGCGCTTCCACCACCAGGGTGGTGTGGGCGGTGCTGGCAATCTCGACCTCGGCCTGGCCCACGCCCACGGTTTCAACGATGATGCGTTCGAACCCGGCCGCGTCCAGCACAGAAACCACATCTCCCGTGGTCTTGCTCAAGCCGCCCAGACTGCCGCGCGTGGCCATGCTCCGCACGAACACGCCGGGATCGCCCGCCAGCGCCCGCATCCGGACGCGATCCCCCAATAGTGCGCCGCCTGTGAAGGGGCTGGTGGGATCGATCGCCACGACGGCGACGGTCAGCCCGGCCTGGCGATAGCTCTGCGCCAGGGTCGTGACCAGCGTTGACTTGCCTGTGCCAGGGGCGCCGGTGACGCCAATGATGTGGGCGCGCCCCGTGTGGGGGTAGAGCGAGCCCAAAATCTGATGGGCGTCAGCTTCCTGGTTTTCGACGCGTGAAATCGTGCGCGCGAGCAACAGACGATTGCCGTCGAGCACGCCCGCGGCAAGTGAGTCTGCACTGGCGCGCACCCCTGTTTCGGGTGCGACCATCTATGCCGCCACCTTCACATTGCCGTTGATGAAATCAGAAATATCCTGCGTCGAGGTGCCTGGTCCAAACACACCCTTGACGCCGGAGGTCTTGAGCTTCTCAACGTCCTCGTCCGGGATGATGCCACCGACAAGCACCAGCACGTTGTCCTGCCCCTGCGCTCGCAGCAGTTCGACGACTTTGGGGCAGAGGGTCATGTGCGCACCACTCAGGATCGACAGGCCGACGACGTCGACGTCTTCCTGCAACGCCGCTTCGGCGATCATCTGGGGAGTTTGGCGGATGCCGGTGTAGATGACCTCAAAGCCTGCGTCGCGCAGGGAGCGGGCAACGACCTTGGCGCCACGATCGTGACCGTCAAGACCTGGTTTTGCCACCAGCACACGGATTTTTCGTTCGCTCATTTTGCACCTCGCATGAAAATGGAGACGTTTTGGTTAAGTGTAGCATAGACGCTAAGTAGCTGTACATACCCGGCAAGGTAGGGTCAATCCTGGCCAAGTGGCCAAGCATGAAACGGTTCAAGCATTTGCCATATCATGCTATACTCTTATCTACCAACGCAAGCCCGCTCTTCGCAGATTTTTCGCCATGATCAATCACCCAAAGGAACCCCATGAACGCGCTTGAACTGCTTTACGCGCAGAACACCATCTCGCGCAAGCGGGGCGCGCTGCAGCAGACACTGACAGTCTGTCTCGTCGTGGAGAACCTTGGCTTTGCCAAAACGGTGGAGGTGCGTTGGACAGGCGAAGAGGGTCTCTGGGAAACGGCTCCGGCAACCTTTCACAGCGCAGCCGGTCAGAATCGTGAACTCTGGCAGGCGCAGGTCACGCGCCAGGCGACCGCGGAAACATCGTTGCCGGGGAATATCGTCTTTGCGCTCCGGGCGCACGTGGGGGGGCGGGAATATTGGAACAACAATGCGGGCGCCAACTTCGTGCTGGAGGCCGATTCTGGCATCCGCCTTCGCCCGGGCTGCCGATTGTGAATCTTGCCGGCGAGCGCCGGCTGCAGGCCGATCAGCGCGTCTTGCCGGTTGCCGTGGCCGTGGATCGCCGGCATCGACCGCAAGCGGTCTTTGTCGAATGGAGTGCTGACGGCTGGCGCACCCGGCACCGGACGCCCTGTTTCTCGACGCGCGACCACTGGGACAAGACGGAACAGTCGAACGCTCGCAACCCGAATCAATATGGCATCGAGGTATGGGGTGGCCGGGTCAAGGTGCGCGATGTCTATCGGGTCGAATACGCGGTGGTCTGCATCGACGCAGACGGCCGTGAACTGTGGGACAACAATCTGGGCGCCAACTATCGGGTCCGGCGCAATGACCTGAAAGTGATGACGCTCAATCTGCATTGTTATCAAGAAGAGGATCAGGACGCCAAGTTCACCACGATTGCCAGGGCCATTGCCGAACTCGATGTTGACATCGTCTGTCTGCAGGAGGTGGCTGAGCATTGGAATGGTGGCGCCGGTGACTGGGCATCCAACTCGGCCCGGATCATTCAGGAACGGATTGGGCGCCCCTACCAACTCTTCACGGATTGGTCACATCTTGGCTTTGATCGCTTTCGTGAATCCGTGGCAATTCTGACTCGCTACCCCATCCTGAAGCAAGACGCGCGCTATGTCTCTGCGAATCAGAACATCTACGATATTCACGCGCAAGGCAATCATGGTGCAGGTAGAGGCGCCGGGCATGGGTTTGATCAACGTGTTCTGCGCCCATGTGAGTTGGTGGAACGACGGCTTCCCTGAACAATTCGATGCTTTGACAAAGTGGGCGCAGCAGTTAGCCGGGGCTGATGTGGCTGCCACATTGCTCTGCGGTGATTTCAACATCAAAGCGGGCGCTGAGGGCTATGCACACGTCGTGCAACGTGGAGACTACGAGGACCAGTATCTGCGTATCCGCCGGAAAGAGGTTTTTGATGCGATTTTCCGGCAGCAAACCGAAAATGCGTTGGCGCGCCTGCACGACGACCATCGCATCGACTATATCTGGCTGACGCGGGGGCAAGCTTAAGGCAAAAAGTGCAAAGATGCTGTTCACAGAAAAACAATACGGGCGCGTCTCTGACCATGTTGGTTATCTGGTGGCATTTGAGCCCGAATAAGGGGACCAGAGATCGCTCAAATTGCATCATGACGAGGTGGGAAACATGGAATTCGCCGAGAAGTACGCTTTTCCAATCGAAGGTCAATTGGGCACAGCGTTTCCCCGGAACAACGACTTTGGCGAAGTCTTCTATCTGCGCTGGGGCAAAATCCGCTTTGATGTCCATTGGGGTCCTGAACTCAACATCAAAGTACTCCTGAAGATCTATCGTTCCGACGGCGTTTGCGAGCACTTCGTCGTCGATACGGAAGAGCGGCGGGCGCAGTGGAATCACCATTAGCGCGTCACGCAGGATTTCTTTGTACACCCTTTCCCGCGGGATCTCGGCCGCATCACTGCCGTCAAGTTCTCCTACGTTGTCCATTTGGACGAACGATCCATTCCGTCCGAACACGAGTATATCTTCATGGACGGCTATCACTTTGATCATGATCAGTTCCAGCGCCGCGAGATCAATGCGGAATTCGCAACACCCAACACATGGCAGACGGTTGAGGCGGACGCGGGGATGCTACAGCGGGATGTCGATTACATCAACGGTCATTTTGACTCGCTGCATCTGACGCCGAAGTTCACGAAAGGCGTACCCTATCATCCGTACCATCCAAAACAGTATATCCACGACCAGATCGACGCCGTCATCGCCAGCCGGCAAGCCCGTCCAGAGCGGCTGCACACCATCAAGGTCTGCGTGGACTGCATCGACGATACGGACTTTGTGAATCACCTGCTGCACGCTGCGGGCAATGGCGTCTGGGTGCAGATTCAGGTGGATTGGCGCAAGATGACGCTCACGAATAGCCCCAATTACGTGCGTTTGAAGCGTTCGGGGGTTGAACTCTTGGGAGTCTTCTGCAATCCCAAGCACCACAAGATCGAAGTGGCGCCCGACATGCACAACAAGTTCATCATCTTCGGGGATCGTCACGCAATTCTGGGATCTTTCAACATCACCTTTGATCGCTGGGGATCGAACTGGGAATCGGGGATGACGTTCCAGTCCAAGGGATTCTGCCGGCTGCTCGATAACATTTTCCAAAGTATTCGTGGAGGGGTGATCCAAAAATACTGGGTCGATCCACTCAGCCATTTCAATCTCCTGTACACTTATGGCCGGCAAGCGCTATCGAATGGGAAATACTACCGGCCCCATCAAGCGATTCTCGCCGAGGTGCAGCGGGCGCAGCGTTCGATCAAGATGAGTCTATTCTTGATCGGTGAAATGACGGTGAACACGAAGATAGCGTGATCGACGCCTTGATCCAGGCCTTCTACCGCGGGGTTGACGTGCAGGTGCTGCTGAATGGACATCTGGCGCGTAAGGGTGACCCAGGTGAAGAGCACACGATGGCGGAGGAACTGGCGCGCCCACTGCTCCCTGCAGTCTACCGGCTAAAACGTGCCGGGGTGCCCGTGCTTCTTGCTTACGGCACGCACGATCAGCCGGTGCCCTATTGCCCAATCCACTCCAAATATGCCATCATTGATGACTGGAGAGTGTTGGAGGGCAGCTTTAACTGGTATAACACTTCAACCTATTCCCACGACCTCTACGTCGTCGCGGCCAACGCCTGGGTTGCGAAACTGTATACGGATGAGTGGGTGCAGACCTACAATTCATTCCGCATCTTTGCGTAGCACTCTGGCGCTCGCAACACGCACCGCGTTTTTGCCGCCACTAACATCGTTATGCGTTATAATGGGTGAGGTAGGAGGCGACCATGACCAAGCATAGACCTGCGCCTGACCATAAGGTGCTGACGCCGGCCCACGAAGACTACCTGAAGGCCATCTATACCGTACAAGCGCGCGGGGAAGAGGTCAGCAATTCCGCGTTGGCCGCGCAACTGGATGTTTCGCCGGCATCGACGACGAACATGGTGAAGAAACTGGCCGACCTGGGGCTGGTAGTCTACGAACCGTACCAGACGGTCCAGTTGACGGAGTCGGGCAATCGGGTTGCGCTGGAAGTGCTGCGACACCACCGCCTGCTCGAACTCTATCTGCGCGAAAAACTGAATCTGCCCTGGGAAAGTGTGCATGAGGAGGCGGAGCGGCTGGAGCACGTCATCAGCGAGGCGCTGGAAGATGCCATTGCCGAGGCGTTGGGTGACCCGACGCTGGATCCGCACGGAGACCCAATCCCGTCCAAGGCAGGCGTGGTGGAATGCGCCTGTGGCATCCGCCTGACCGAGGCGGAACTGGACCGGCCGTACGAGATCGTCCGTGTGTTGCTGCAGGATCCGGACCGCCTTGTCTATCTTGGCGGCATGCATCTCTATCCGCATTCCGTGGTGACCGTGCTCAAGCGTGCGCCGTTTTCCGGGCCGCTTCTGATCGAGGTGGCCGATGAGCGCCATTCACTGGCCCATGACATGGCGCTGGCGCTTGTCGTAAAATAGACATGTTTAAGATTGGCGACTTCTCGCGCGTCTCGCAAGTATCCGTGCGCATGTTGCGCCATTACGACAAACTTGGGTTGCTGGCGCCGGGTCACATCGACAAGTTCACCGGGTATCGTTACTACACACTCGACCAACTTCCTCGTCTCAATCGTATCGTCGCGCTTAATGACCTGGGCTTGACGCTGGCAACAGATCAGTGAACTGCTGGGTGACGAAGGCGATCTGCCGGTCGAGCAATTGCGCGGTATGTTGGCGTTGCGCCGGGTTGAGATCGAACGAGAAATTGCTGACAAGCGCTGGCAACTGGCGAATGTCGAGATGCGGCTCCAGCAGATCGAGCACGAACACGATCCTGAACCCTATGAGATCGTGGTCAAAGAGTTGCCACCGTTGCACGTGGCGTCCTTGCGCCATTTATCCCCAACGATTTTGGAGGTGGGCTATTTCTGCGAGACGCTGTATGGGCAACTCTATACGCGTCTGGAGGAGCTGGGGGTGACGCCGCTTGAACCGGAAATGACGTTCTACCACAACGAAGAGTATGCCGATACAGACATCGACATGGAAGTGGCCGTCCCGGTCGATGCGATGGTTACGCATACGCCGCCGGCTGATGACTATCTGAACTTTCGCGAAGAGCCGGGCCGGACGCTTGCGGCGGCGCTGGTTTTTGAGGGTGGGTACAGCGAAGTGGGGGGTCCGATCCAATCGTTGTTGAAGTGGATTGGGCAGCACAACCACACCACTGCGGGTCCTCTGCGTGAACTCCATCTTTCCGGCCGCGCCCACGGCTGCGGCATCGTTGCTGCGTCAGTGCCTGTGATCGAGATACAAGTCCCCATTACACCGATCAAATAACCGAGTCACGTCCGTCAGAGCCACGCCGTGAGTAAGTGGTGCGCCTACAGGTTCATAATTTTAGAAAGAAAATCCTGCGCCTTCTGTTCATCGATTTGAGAATCTGGCATCGATGAGCCTGTTTATTGCCCTCCCGTCAAACTGCGATACACCACGCGAGTTCCGTCCAGCCCAGTGCCGAAGTAGGATGGTTGCGTCAAGGAGATCCTTCTGAAACATCGACACGAGCGCGGTATTAACAATTTTCCCAGGATCAATCCCAACAAAATAAATCATGAATACCGACTTGCCGCCAGCAAGAAATTCCAGCATCTTGTCCAAGTTGTATGCCTTCGGATTTGAATTCAGAATCATGATCTTTGTCTTGACATCTGTTTCTGTGTCAAAGGCATCAAAACTTCTTTGGTAATCTCCGAGAGCATGGTCAGTCTGAAACTGAGGTAGACGTTGTGTACCATCTCTAAGGGCCGTAACCAATCGTTGCCGGAGTAGTACGTCGCTGCCAGCGATCAGATACTCAATTACCCGCCCACGTACGTTAACGTTCTCGATAAGAGCCGCCAATAAAATTTCGTTTCCGAACTTCTTAACCTTGTTATCTAGCTCGTCCTTAAGCGTAGTCGCATCTTCGGAACTGACAAAACGTATTGCTCTACCTGGCGCACCAAGGATTTTGCGGGATTGATCCGGCGAAATAGCAAATCTCATTCCTGTAGGGGAGATGTTGTTTGTTGCTTCGACAAGTCGGGGCAAATTGCCGTCAAATCCTATCTGCGCATGAATGGCATATAGTCGCTCAATATTCTCCGTGGAATTGGTGATCCCTTCAAACTCCTTAACGATGTCAGAGCCATTGAAACTGCCACGGATATGATTTTCTCTGAGTTCAAGAGAGCTATGACTGATCTTCTTCAGAAAAGTTGAATTCGCAATCAGGCAGTAGTTTTGAGCGGGAGTAACCAGGCAGACAATAAATGGGCGGTCATCATATTTTCGCAAATTGGAGAGGGAAAGGACAGTATTGCTAAAGTTTCGCCCCGCTGCTGTGCTGAAACGCACAGCATAATCCGCACAATAATATACGGAGCGGTCCTTTATCAGGTTGAGTTCCACCCATACCAGGTGTGTAAGACGCGCTTTGTCGTTTATCTGATCGTGCTCCTGAATAAATTGAAGCAACGATCTGAGTGCTTCATTCATTGAACAGCCGTAAAGTTAGTTCGTCATTCAGCATGGACTTTGTGGAACTCTGATCGCTCAGACTGTTTCGCTCCCAAAACACCCCATCACTATAACCCTGAATGCGGGTATCTGTATCCGCCTTTTCGAGGCGCTTTAGGACCAGCAGCAATACTCCTCATTGAGCTCGATGCCACTAAAGCGACGGCCAAGCTTTTGGCAACCACTGCAGTCGTTCCGCTGCCAAGAAATGGATCAAACACAACGTCTTGTGGATTGGAACTGGCAAGAACCAGTCTTGCAATCAATTTCTCTGGCTTTTGCGTCGGGTGATCAGTGTTCTCAGGCATCGACCAAAATGGAATTGTGATGTCGGAGCAGAGATTCGATGGATAGGTGAGCCGGTAGCTTCCTGTCTCTGTTTCATCCCAATCCTTCGGTGTCCCATCATCGTGGCGATAGGGGGCAAGAACGCGTCGCTTGAGCTTCACGGCATCTACATTGAAGGTATACTCATTACCGAGCGTGCAGTACCAAATATCCTCAGCATTATTCTTCCAGTTGGCCTTTGACCCGCGTCCCTTTTCGCGCTCCCACGTGATTCGATTCCGCACATGCAAGTGCCTATCCAGTACGGGGGCGATAAGCATCGATGTTTTCCAATCACTGCACACGTAGACCGATGCCGTTGGACGCAACCATTGAATTGTTGCCCGAAGCATGTTCTCAAACCATGCGGTATATACGCCTGCGTCTTGTTCCCGAAACACCTGTCCATTGAAGTCTTTTGTGAGGGTTGTACGGTGGATCGAGAATCAGGAGGTCTACAAATGCATGGGGGAAGAAAGCGGGTAGGCGACTTCGAAGTCCTGACAGATGATATTGCCCAGGAGGTCTTCTGTTGTCAAGTGTTTTGACGGCCGTAACAGGTGTGCCGAATAGCGCGCCTGTTCTTCCGGTGTACATGTGAGCGTTCGATTGCGTGGAGCACGCGATTTCGTTGTCGTATGATTTGGCATTAATACGCCTCTATCGTCAGCCCCGACAGGGCTGTTGCAGAAGACCACCTACCTGCCCCCAATCCACAGCAGTCAGAGGGGTGAGTGGAACCACGTCTGCATCCAGGCACATGGTTATGTGCGGGTGCACGGCGAGAAGCACCTGTGCACTATGCGCTATCGTAACACGGGACAGCGGCGAGGGCGAACATGGACCTGCAAGTCCAGCCCGCAGCACGATCGCTCAGTGCGCGCTATCCCGCTTTGCGCCTGCTGCGGGCAGGCGTGCCTGCAGTTCCGGCGGTAGCGCAGCATCCGCCACAATCACCAGATGATTCCGCGCCCGTGAGCACCCGATGTACATGATCGTGTCCAAGTCCTGATGGCTGGTCGGCGAGACCTCGGCCAAAACGACCACCGGACTCTCCATTCCTTTGTACTGGTGCACCGTCGTGCAGTAAACCTCGCCCGGGCCGGCGGGTTGCGTTGCACTGAGCTTCCAGTTCGCCACTGTTTCCCGCCGCCAGAGCGGGCACTTTTCGCGCGCATGTGTGCAGGAGGATCACGATCTGGTCGATCGCCACCCCCTCCTGACCCACCAGGTGCTGTAACACGCCGCCGACCCGCTTGTGCAGTTCTGCTTCGCTCTTGTAGAAGTAGACGTCGGTTGGCCGGCCTTCCGGCCCCTTTGCCCGCGGCGCCTGTTGCCCGCGATAGAACGGCAAAAACGTGCGGTGAATCTGCTGCGTATTGCGTAAATTAGTGGTCAACGTATACGTGTCCATGTCGGGCGGCAACGAGCGATCCGTCTCGTACAGGTTCTGGTTGTCGTCGTAGAAAATGTAGAGCACCCCCTTCTCCTGGTCTGGGAGGAGAGGCACTGGAGTGGAATCCACCAGTCCTGCCTGAAATCCTGACCCTCGTCCACCACGATGGCATCGTACTGCGCACCCAGTTTGTCGACAGCGTCAAACAACCGGCCGGGGAGAACTTGATTGAAGTAGTCAGGATCGCGGCGGTCCTCGTCCTGGGGGCCGCAGCCCGGCTTTGTGCGCCAATGAATTGCATACACTGTGGAAGTGGATGACATCCACAGGCTCCTCGAACTTCACAGACCGCCGCAGAAAGGCTGCCAGGTTTTTATTGAAACAGGTTAACAGCACGCGGAAGCCCTGTGCCGCCAGGCGCCGCGCCTGTTCCACTGCGAGTGTCGTCTTGCCTGCGCCCGCACAGCCACGCACGGCCACACGCGGCCGGCCGCGCAGCAGGTCAAGCAACATGAACTGCTCTTCCGTCAACTGCAGCATGGTCTGCGCTTCGCCGGCGAACTCCAGCGCCATGTGTGGGCGCAACTCGCGCGATGGCGCAAAGAGGGAGATCAACTGCTGCGCGCCTGCCGCGCCGACGCCGGCGCCGGTGGAGTCGCCAAACCAGTACGCCATCATCTCTTCGATGCGCCGCCGCAGATCGCCAACATCCTCACCATCCAACGTAATCTCTTCTGGGGCATCGAGGCGAAGATCTTGCTTCACGGCCACGTCGGGAAGCGCCACACAGTGCCCGATGGCAATGGTGCGGTTACGCCAGTAGGGCAGTTCCTTCATCTTGCGCAGCAGGCTGTACTTGTTGCCTGCGGCTTGTGCGAAGGGGTCCCGAATTTCGTGTTCGTTGCTATACCATTGGTCGGTGGCGCCGTCGATACGGATGCGCCCGCCTTTCACTTCGAGGACGAGCAAACCCCGTTCCGGGTGGCAGATGATGAAATCCGCCTCGCCTTCGCGCGCGCCGCCTTCCGGGTCACGCAAGACCCACTTGACGGCGTGGAAGACGAGATAGTGGTCGGGCAGTTTGCTGCGGAGTGCGGCGAAGAGCGCAAGCTCCGCATGGCTCTGCGTGCCCATGCGCGGGTTGGTTGGATACATATGGGCCATAAGACTCCTTATCTTCCCGACAAGCGGGAAGTTCCATGCAAAAAGGGGCCGCCGGTAGTCGCCGGCGCAGCACAAAAGGCGTGAGTAACGAGTTCCTCGTAGTTTTTATTATAGGCGGATTCGGCGCGACAGGTGGGAGCAGTCTACAAATCATTGTAGGTTTTTCATAGATTCCGGCGACACACATGGCCGCCTTTTTCTACGATTGACGCAGTCGGAAAATCCTTCAAAGACAACAGCGGGGCGCTCTACAATCGCCAAGTGGCGCTTTGCCGGTATCGAGCGCCAAGCCGTAAAACGCCTGCGGGTACAGAGAGCGCAATGACGTTGAATGCTGGCGGCCGAGCAATCGTCTTGAGGCACTTAAGGGAGATCGAGTGGGGCAATACAGTATCCGCATCAATGACCAGTGGCGCATATGTTTTTGTTGGGACGAAGGTCCCTATGATGTGGAAATTGTAGACTATCACTAGTTGGGAGAAGACTAAGGTGCGTTCTGGTCGATACCGGAAGGTCGAATGAACGCGATCCGATTCATCCCGGCGAAATTCTGGCAGATGAACTGGCAGATACAGATGAATCCGGCGATGCTATCTGCCCGGATCGGTGTACCCAATAATCGAATCTACCAAATCTTGCAGGGTCGGCGCAACATCACGGCCGACACGGCGCTGCGATTGGGAAGGTTTTTTGGCACAGGGCCTGAATTCTGGCTCAACTTGCAGCAGGCGTATGAATTGGATGTTGCCAGGCGAGCACTTGCAGAACGTCTACAGACAATCGTCCCATATAGCATGACCTGCTGAACGCTCCCCCGCCAACGTCGCACGAACTGCCCCATGCGTTGTCCACAAACCGCACGCACGATCCTTCGTTTGACGCGGCTGGCGCGATAATAACGCGCGTCCTGATCATATCTAATTCCGCACGGAAGGGGGTTCCATGTCGCATCCCTCCCCGACGCTCCTGGGCGTCACGCTGAAGACTGCGGTCGTGCACACCGTCACCTACTTCGTGGTCGGCTGGCTGGCCTACACATTTGTCGACTATTCCGCCAAGTATGCCGACCCGAATCTCAAGATGTACATGCGCCAGACCACAGATCCGTGGGTCATGGCAGGCCCGCTCTTCCAACCCATCCGCGGCGTGCTCTTTGGCATCATCTTCTACCTGCTGCGCGATGTCGTCTTTGCCAAGAAGAACGGCTGGCTGATTCTCTGGTGCGTGCTCGTGATTGCCGGCATCCTCTCCACCTTTGGTCCGTCGCCGGGGTCGATCGAAGGCATCCTGTACACGATTGTCCCACTTCCTCTCCACCTGATGGGCTTGCCCGAAGTGCTGCTCCAGTCGCTCCTTTTGTCTGCAATTGTCTACTATTGGGTGAATCACCCGGAAAAACGTTGGCTGACCTGGCTGATGGTCGCCATCTTTGTAGTTGTTATGTTGCTTCCTATCCTGGGCTTATTTGCGAGCGGGCGCGTGGCGTCTGGAAACTGAAATGAAATTACTCCGCAGCGCTGTACTCTTTGTCGTTGTTCTGATGGTTGCGGCATGCAGCCCGACAAGTTCCTCTTCAACCCAGCAGCCACCGACGCCGACCCCGGTGGCCTTCCAGCCGACGCTGGGCCGGGCGCTCTCGTTCCTGGCGCGGCGCTATGACCCAGGCGTGGGGCTGCTCCGTGAGAACGTCACCTCCACCACGCATTGGCTGGCGCCGGACAACCTGCTGGCACGCCAGGTCTTTGCGGTGGCGAATGCCGATGAGCTGGACGCCAAGGTGGGAACTGCGCTCACCGAGCGTGCGGCGACGCAGAATGGCCTGCTGGAAACACTGGCCGGCGTGACTGTGTCGTGGCCGCCGCACACGTTGGTGGAAAGTGAAGTTGCACCCGGGGTGAAGGAAGCGGCGTACACCGGGGAGGGAGTGATCGAAGAGTGGCGGCAGTCCAGCGATCTGTTGTTTTATGGTGCGCTCAATGCCTGGAACGGGGCGATCACGAACAGGCGCATGAACTCTACAACGCTGCGCTGGCGACGTTTGATGGGGTGGGCTTCCAGGACAAAGCCTTTGACGGACAGTATGCGACGGACACCCTTGCGCTGCCATCTACACCGGGAGTGTCATCGGTAGGCCGGCAAACAAGGCTGTGCTCGATGCGCTGCTCAAGGCGCAGGGTGCAGACGGCGGCTTCGTCGCGCACTACAGCCCTGAAGGGGTGGCAGGCGACGAAGAGACCGCCACCACGGCGCTGGCGTATTGGCATTGTACAAACTGCGCTAAGACGCTGAGCAATAAAAAACCTACTTGGCCTAATAATATACACAAACTCCAGCAGAATCCGATCCGACGTCTCAAACATCACCTGGTAGTAGGTGTCGTTCTCGCTTGCCGAGAACTCCGGGCGGTGGCGTGGGTTTCAAAGAGCCAGGATGCCCAGCTTCGCCAGGTGGGCAGCCAGCGCATCCACATCGGCGATGGATTCCGCATTAAGCCCCAAATGATTGAGCCCGGGACCGTCATAGTTTTCGACGACCCCGTCCGCGCCGGCTGCGAACCAGAGGCTGGCGCCGCTGCTTTCGCCGACGCCGAGCATTTCTGGGGCATCGTAGAGCACCTGCCAGCCCAGGAAGTTGAGCAAGGATTTATAGAAGGGTAAATTCTCAGATTTAACGTTGAACTGGATGTGTCCGATCCGCGATTGCATGGGTTTTTCCTCCGTTGTCAGAAAGAGTTTAGAACATTTATTCTACACAAATAGAAGCAGAATTGTAATTTGGAGTTTTTCCCAGTTTCCCAATTAAAGCAGCTTCCATCTTTTTGGTTATTACTATTCGTTGTCGTCGTAGGGGCTGGGGAAAAGGGGACAACTGCGCTGGACCTGTCACGGTGACCCCGTATCTAGGGGGGTAGGTTGGTGGCGGGAGTATTTGCAGGGCTGTGGGCTGTTCAGCCGCGGCGCCGCGCGCGTGGACAATCATTGGGGCGGCCAATGCATGATTTGGCGGAGTTGTGGAAAGCGTGAAGGGGTCTGCGGCGGGGCTACTAGCGCTAGTGGCAGGCGGGCGACGAGGGGCACTGCGCTGGGAACAAGGGGGATCTTCCTGGGGATTGAGTGCGAAGTTGCGCCTGCGGTATGCAGGTGTTTTCCGCAGGTATTTCCACACGGGCGAGGGTGATTGTGCGAGGGTTATGCACGGGGTGGGTTGTGATAATTGGGTAAGGGAAGGCGTTACGACCTGTTCCAGCCAGACCAGGAGGCGCTCGACAGTGACGCCGCGCAAGGCAGTGGTCGCATAAGTGGTAGTGTATATTGATAAATTCGACGCCCATGCGTGCTATACTCGAAAGATGGCTGGGGCGGCGGGGCGCCCCGCCGCCCGCGATTGGAGGGTTCGTAAGGTTGGGGACGGGGGGGAGGAGAATGGTCAATTGTCAATGGTCTACGGCAAATGTTGGATGACAACGCCACCGCCATTGGCGTAGACTATCGATAATTGGACAACCCGACAGCCAAAGGAATCCCCACATGATTCGCATCTGCGTTGTATTCACGATTGTCTTCGTGCTTCTTGTTGCTGTGTCCTGCTCTTCTGGAAATGGAGAATCAAGTCAGCCGAGTTCAACTGACGCTGCCGCAGGACAGCCACCGATCTCAGTCGAAGCTGAAAACCAACCACTGGTCGGTACATGGCGGTTAGTGGCAATAACCACTAGTACGATGGACGGCAAGCCCATCGAATCAGACGGGACTATGACCGACTTAAATGAACACTTCGCAACTGATTATAAGGTTGACTACATATTTTCACCCGATGGGACTTTTGAATCCCGGGCAGTCATTAGAAACAATGGGGAATTACAGAATTTGAATAAGGTTGGCAACTACGCTTTGTGGGACGACGGAAAGACGCTTCAAATCAGTGATGAAGCTGATTGGGTTGCCAGCCTATTTTTTCCGTCAGGGTCACATTCGGCGACTCCAATAATTGAAGGCGATGTTGACGCTTCGCTATACTATTGATGCTGTTGGTAATCTTGACGCCGAGTTTGCGAGAGTAAGATAAGACCTGAGTTCACCAATTCCAGCAGCCAACGGCGCCGGCATAACCGTCCAGTCAGACTGGAATGTAGTTCAACGATAGAGCGTTATAAACGCCGCTCCTGTGCAAGTTTGGGGGCGGCGTTTTCCGTTTCAATGCTGCCTGGGGTTGAAAACCCCGGCTAACAGCCCAAGTCGCCCTTCGGCGACTGGCCGGCTTTGCCCCTAGCCGGCGCTCCCCACTCAACCATTGATTATTGCCATGTTGATTATTAACCATTCCACCGCTGCCATTTTGCATGCGATACTGCACTAGGCCTTGACACTGCGTAATTGACGTTTGTCGCCGACTGCACCGACCAAGGCTGTATGTGTGCCGCGTGCGCCGATTGTGAATCTGCAAACGTCAATTACATACTCTCCAAATGAGTGGTGCAGTTGCGGGCGCAAATTGACAGGGGATCTCCTAGCTCTCCCTCGCGTATGCGCTGTGGCTGATACTCTCTGCGGTCCTCCCCCGCGCCTCTGCGTTGTGCAGTTCCTTCTCTCCCCTGCTACGTTCGTAGTCCATCGACAACCCCGGCGTTCCATGCTATGCTGACGGCACCGATCATCCATCTGCATGTCCGGACCCCGCCTCATGGACGACACGCCACCCACACCTGAAGATGTTCTCCGTTTTGGCACCGTCAGCGGTGACGCTGTTGTCATCGGTCAGGTTGGCACGGGCTCCTCCGGTGTGGCCATTGGCTCCAACATCACCCAGATCATTTACCCCGCAGGTGCGTTGCCGGCCGACAACCCGGAGTGGGAGAAGCGGCGTCTCACCCTTCCTGTCGAACCACCTGGCGCACCGATCCTTTTTGTGGGCCGCAATGAGGAATTGCTGAAACTGCATCATTACCTCGACGAACTGGCGGCGCCGCTGCGCGCCGGGCAACACCGTGGCGGACGGATGGTGCTCGTGTACGGTGCTGTCGGGGTGGGGAAGCGGGAACTCGTGCGGCAGTGGTTGGCCGATCTGCGCGTGCAGCCGGCGCCCATCGTAGCGCGCACGACGTTTCTGCCGGCAGAACTGAGCGACCAGGTTTCGGATGATTATTACGGCACACACCCGGCGTGGGAACTTGGCTGGGGCGTGCATGGCGAACAGGTACGGCAGTACTTCCTGAGGCATTCCAATTAGGCGGTTATCCCTGGGTGTCGATGGCGGTGCAACTGGCAGGACAGAGCCAGGCGATCCCAGGAGCGCTGCACACCGGGCAGAAATGGGACGACGCGCTCAAAGCCGGAACCGAACCGCTGCCAGTGCGTGCGGTGACCGAACTCCTGCGCCTCGCCGGCCAGGAGCGAAGGCCGGTGGTGGTCGTGCTGGAGCAGGCGCAACTCTGCTCAGACGAGTGGTTCATGATGTTGAAGCGATGGGAAGAGGAGATCGGGCACTCGAAATGGCCGGTGCTCCTGGTCGTCGAATGGGATCATCCGCATCATCTGCATGCCGCGCTGCCGGCAGTGGGCACGGACCTGTGCATCGACTGGTTCCGCAAAGTGTGTATCGCCAACGACTACCGCGCGGGAATGGTGGAGGTGTCGCCGCTGACACGAGCAGACATCGATGCGATTCTTGCACCCGGTTCGCGGCACTTCGCAGCGGATCTGCAGCACCTGAGCGATGGATTGCCGGCTATCGTGCAGAGCGTATTGAGCCACTGGCAGACTGTGGGTATGGCGACGCCGGATCGGGATGGCCGTTGGCATGTGCATGCCGGCGCCGGCAATGTGTTGCCGGGTGCGTTGTATGACGACCTGATCATGGCGCCGCTGGCGCGGTCCGCCGAAATTGCGCAGAAACTTGGTTATGAACAACTGAAAGCCGAGCACCTGCTCGAATGGCTGAAATATGCCGTGTGGGAGGGGGATGCCTTCACGGACGATGCGCTGGCGCGGGCGGTGGGGTGGCACGAGACGGAGGAAGCGTGGGAGTCGTTCCAGGAGATCCTTGAAGAGGCGTTATGCGCCGGCGACGACAATCTGGATGGGCTGATCGAGTTTCTGGAACCCGTTTCGCTGCCGTACGGTGACAACCAATCGCGTGACTTTTGCCGGTATCGCTTCCGGCCGCCGGTGGTGGCGGCGATCCTACGGCAACGGCAGGATCTGGGGGACCAGGCGGGAACGAGGGCAGGGCTTTGCAAAGGCGTTGCTGGCGGCGTATGACCCGCACCGGGAACGCATCCTGACAACGCTGGCATGGCTCTATCGGGCTATCGACATGCCGAGCGCAGCGTTCGAGTATGAAGACCTGGCGAACCGGCTTGCGGACCTGGAACATGACGAGGCGACGCTGGCGGTGCTGGTGCAGTTGACATTTGACGGCGCCGACGAGCGGATCGTGCTGGCGAAAATGCTGCGATTCGTTGAAGGTGCTAACCATATGCTGCATCCGAGACGCCTGATTCCATGGTGTGAGCGTGCGGTAGAACTAGCGGTAAAGCTTCGTGCTGTGCGGAGCCTAGCGCATGCCTTTCATGAACTTGGGGCAAATCACTCTGACCTGGGCGACCAACAGCAAGCCCTCCAATGTTATGCCCAGGCCCTGGCTCTAATCCGCCAAGTCAACGACAAGTACGCCGAGGCAGCCACCCGAAATGGTATAGGCTTAGTTTACAGCGCTCTAGGCGACAAGCAGCAAGCCCTCGAATACTTCGAACAGGCCCTTACGCTCAGTCAACAGGTCGGCGACAAGCGGGGCGTGGCCGCCATCCTAAACAATATCGGTGAAGCCTACTCTGACTTAGGTGATCAGCAGAATGCCCTTAACCGCTACAACCTTGCCCTTGCCTGTAATACGGCAGACTGGCAACAAACGCGGGGAAGCCACCCTCCTCAACAACATTGGCTTTGGTCTATGCTGCCGTGGGCGACCATCAGCAGGCTCGCCAGTATTTCGAGCGGTGTCTAGCTCTCATTCGCCAGGTTGGCGACAAAGATGGTGAGGCCAAAACTCTCACTAATATTGGTAACGGCTATTTCGATTTCGGGCACCTACAGCATGCCCTTGGCTGTCACGAGCAAGCATTAACCCTAGTACGACAGATCGGCGACAAGGTCGGTGAGGCCATTATTCTTACCAACATCGGTAGCGTCTACTCTGCCTTGGGCGATGAGTTGCAGGCCCTCGACTTCTATAAGCAGGCGTTACCCATCCAACGCCAAGTTGGTGACAAGACTGGCGAGGCAAAGACCCTCAACAACATTGGTAGCGTTTGTATGATGATGAACGACCAGACGCAGGCTCTTCAATACTTTGGGCATGCCTTATCGCTCAGGCACCAAGTCGGCGACAAGGCTGGCGAGTCCATCACTCTCACCAACGTCGGTAGGGTTCACGCTATCCTGGGGAGACCATCAAATTGCTCTCCAGTCTTATGATCGGGCACTCGGACTTCAGTGCCAAGTTGGAAATCGGTGGGATGAAGCCGAGACAGGCTATTCCGCGCACTTGCCCTGGCTGCGCTTGGCGACCTGCCGCAGGCGATTGAACAACTGCAAGCCGTGGTGGCGCTCGATGAGGAACTGGGCCGGCCGGAATTGCAGCGCGACCGGGAGAAGTTGAGAGCTGCTGGGCGGCAGGCGGGCGCGGGATAAGGCGCTATCGATTCACGTCGGACTTATCGCTGGCTACCATTTCACTAGCCAGCCATCCCAGGGACTGCCTTTGTCTTTGTCATCGTCGTCATTACTGTGAGATCGCGATCCCACAGATCCCACCAAGGTCGTTGCGATCATCGGAGGATGACGCGTCGCTGTTGTCAACGATGACTGAAGTGGCGATTGCGCGCTGGGCCCGGAAATAAGGCGAGAAAGATTTGATATGCTATCAGCAGTGCGAGAAAGAAAATAAAGCCGCCCACAATACTGACTGCCGTTAACGCAAGAAAAACAATTCCCAAACCGATCATCACTGGCGTCGATTCGGTCACTTTTTGCACCGACTCACGCGGCGAGATGGTTGACAACTTCGGGCTGTTGGAAAAGACCAGAATAGCAACGACGAGTGTATAGAGAAGCCCGAGTGGTCCGAATATACCGTCAGCACGAAGCTGAAATGGCCCAGCGACCGTGCTTCCGGACAGTCATAAAATCAGTGCACCGATCCAGGGGCTAATGCAATCAAGGGCGTGATTGTCCGAAGCTCAAGGCAATGGCAACCAACGCATTTAGGACTGCTGAAAGATTGGCAGGTGGCGTGATTGTGCCAACTGCTGGTGTGAGATATTGGCTGGGGTGAGAATGGATGCATTTGCTGGGCCTGGTCTAGCCGGTGGAATGCTAGTCACCTTCGCTGTGGGCGCATTGGAATTTTCCGAATGTGACGACTCGGGTTTTGGAAAGGGCTTCGATATCCAGACCGTCGGGGAACACGATTAGTTCAGCAAATATCCATGCCCCATTGTCCAGTTGGCACCAGTCGCCGGAGGGCGTGCACGCAATAATATTGATGGTGGCAGCTGCCTCGGCGCCAGCAAGGCGCGAAATCGGTACCGGTCCGACTCTCAGGTTGGCATTTTCGGTGACGGTGACTACAACCGGAGCAACGTGCGATGGTGGATGCGGCGGCATCTGTCGCCGTTGTAGCACAAAGAACTATAAAGGTGAAAACGGTAAGCCAAAACTTACGCCCTACGCGAAAATGGTATGCGCTCAATTAGCCACTGTTGTTAGCTTCATCGGGCCACTGTATTTAACTCGCAGCTCGGATCTTGGTTGCATTCAGCATTCTTCTTGAACAGAGAAGTCAAAAAGACGCCACAATCTGGTCATAAACAGCGAAATGGCGAAATAAGGCACCTAACAACCATGCGGAACCGTCTTTGTATGACGGTCTGTCTACAATTTCATCGAAGGCAAATCCAGATCGTAGCCTGTTCAGTCTTCAGTATAGCGAGATTCATCACCACTGGAAGGAAAATGTGAGAAACAGAGTTGCTCATTCTAACTTCCAGTAAAGTTCGCACCCTGCAGCATGGACGCAACAATGGATCAGAGATGCTCGCATCGCCGCCGAACTGGATGCGTTCTGCCGTCAATTCTTGGTTAGGTGTGCTTGGGAGAGTTGTGACAGCCGATCTGCACAGCGACCTTGATCGACACAGAAACATATCTTCGGCGCCAAATTGTCTTTGTACTTGGATTCGAGGATTGCCAAGAATTGCGAGCGGGTGGCGGGGTGCGTTGGAAGGCCAGGCCAAAGCGGACGTGAATCTGTGTCATCCGTTGAATCCGTGATTCAGTCGGGCCTCAGCCCTTGCGGCAGGGCTAACCACTTACTCACGTGCGTGGCTCTGATGAACACCCAACCCACTTACTCACGTGCGTGGCTCTGATTTCACATGCGCAACACTGATCGGCCCTGGCTGGCGGAAGGTGTTGGGCAAGGCGGCTGGGGTGTGCCAACGGATCCGCTTCGTCATTCTTCGGGCGACCAGTGGGGGTCGAGACGCTTGAAATGACCCTGCGGGCAGTGACCGCCGCCGGTCGTGGAGACGTGCCAGTGTTCGAAACAGTAGAACTTGAGGCACTCGCAGCAGAATCCGCCGTCGTCATAGAGGTCGGCGCGTGGATTCGCTCAACGGCACATGGCGCAGTGAAGGCCGCCCTGATGGCATCTGCTTTCACCGCAGAGATGAGGTCGCCCCCACCATTGCCGCCGCAGATCCCGGCATAGCGAAAGCGCACGCCACCCACCTCGTGGACGAGCCTGATGATCGTTGCCGTCTTGCCGCACTTGCTGCAGGACGGACTCAGGTCTTCTTCGCGCATACCACCTCCAAACTTCGGCAGGCCGCCTATTAGGCATGTGTTCGAACTCAAATAAAGTAACCGATAATGCCGGCATCTGCAATGAACTCGACTTGCCCCGAGCGCAAGTTGCCGGCAATCGTCTTGCGTGACGTGTCAGACAAAGGGTTTTCCAATTGACAGGGTCTTGAACACCTATACTGTTAAGGGTGAACATCTACACAATACCTCCGCCGACACAGCCATACCCATCGACTTGTGACTGCGCCAACACTGGAAAAGCAAGATGAAGAAAACCCTCCAGTGGTTCGACTTTGTTTTTCCAATCCTTTGCATTGGTCGTGGTGGTGGTGCTTTGGGTTATGAACTTCCGGTTACTGTCCGCATGTGTATTTGTTGTTGCAGGATTCTGCTGCTCGTATACCTGGCCTTGGAGCCATGGCTTTATACCCAAATCCCTGGTCGAACTTCCTGGCTTTCTTGCGAGTCAGCGTATGGCAGCTCTATGTTGTTGTGTCTTAGCTGTTCTCATGTTCGGATTGGCTAAAAAGCGTCCCTCGAGCAGCCAATCAGAGTGACGAAGATGCCGAATGACCTTGTTACTTCATATGCTTGATCCTCGCCTCGCCTGGCTTCTCTGCTTGAACTGATCTCCCTAATTCGTCCGCAATTTCGTGTTCATCTATGACGCCACTACGCAGAATCAGACCCTGCAAACGATGGCCCACTCGCGCAAACTCGTCGTCCTCAGGCACGGCAGTTGGGGATTTCGTGGCTCTCCCTTGCGTATGCGCTGTGGCTGATGCTCTTCCGCTTGCCTGCGACGGTGCTGCTCTTCTCGCTCTGGGAGGCGGAGGCGGCGAACTCCTCTGGCGGCTGCATGGGATGTACGACCGGCTGCCTCTGGATGCAGGCGGAGCGCGTGATGCTGGCGAATGAGGAACCGGCGGTTGATCTGGTTGATGACCCTTTCCCGTATTAGACAGACCTCCGTGATAGTGATTCGCAACCGGCTAGCCCGGTTCCTTGCCCTGGCCGCTGGGCGAAGTGGCGCAGGCGATTGAGCAGTTGCAAGCCGTGGTGGCGCTCGATATGGAACTCAAATCGTTCTTTTCTTCTATGCCCACCCTCGCCGCACCAGGCATGCATGTAGTGCTTCTGTAAACCCGGCTGTCGTAGCAGGTGCATCGAACCGCAACGAAATGGTGAAGGAAGCGCTATTGGGCGGATCGAGATGGATGCCTTCCATTCCGCGGACAACACGTTGGATTTCGTCGAAATACGATAGGGTCCACCCTGCGAGTCGCTGCTTGACGGCATTGAAGTCGGCGGAAAAGGTCGCTGCCTGGCAGCGAGCGTTCCCATTCGAGCATGGCTTGGCAGTCCGTTACGATCTGGATGCGCGCTGAATCGCGCGGATCTACGTCATCCGCTTGATTTCCAAAGGCAGTTACAAGGTCTTTGGTGACGGCGGATGCCAGGTTTTCCGAATGCGCGCTCAACTGCTTGAGCATCTCTTCAATCCATGCCATAAAGGTACGGTCGTCACATTGTTGGAAGGGACGGCGCAACAGGCCGATCTTCCAGTTCATCATAGCCAAGTTGCACTTCCGCCAGACCGGGGCGCAGCAGTTCGACTGCCAGCATGAAGACCCAGTAGTCTGGCTGCGCTTGGATGATCCGCCGCACTGCCGGCGCCGTAAGGTCGGTATTGTTGAGACTCATGTAATTTGCCCCATGCTCGAGCTCGCTTGCTGATGGAAGACATTGAGAGAAAAGATGATCGGCTCAGGTGTGCGCCTTTGCGGTGAGCATACACAAATCTTGTTGTGTTGAAGATCTATCGTCAAGGTCAGGCGCCTGGCGGTGCAAAAGTGGAGATTGTCGCAGCAAGAAACAGCTGGTTTGGAATTTTCGACATGCCACCACAAAACCCGCCAATTGGCCATTGCACCCGTCCCGCCATCGGTGTACGATGAAACCCTGATGCCCTGCATGCTGCCCACCCACCAGGTGATCCACCCCGGAGACGAATGTCATGGGCCTCCGCTTTCGTAAATCGATCCGCATCCTGCCCGGCGTCCGCATCAACCTCGGCACGCGCGGCGCGAGCCTCTCCGTGGGCCGACCGGCGCCACGGTCACCGTGAACCAGGAGGGCGTCTACGCCAACACCGGTCTCCCCGGCTCCGGTTTGTCGTACCGCCAGCAGGTGCTCGATTGGGAGGACCTGGCGCAACCGCAGGCACAGCCAGGCCAGGCCCCGCAAAGCCAGGCGCCCATGCCGCCCATCCCGGCGCTCTCACCGCCACGCAAGACCCTGGCGCCGCCACCTTTCTCCCAGGCCAGACAGGCTGCCATCGCCGCGGCGCAGGTCGCCAGACGTCACGGCATCCAGCCGCCCGCCGGCCAGCGCCCCAGCCACACCGCCCGCGCCCCCCCCACCACCCGGCACCGCTGGACCCAACCCACAACCCGCAATACGAGCTACGCAATCCGGGATACGCAATCCGCCATCCGACTTCAACAAGGACCCTCTCTCATGGACTCATTCTCCCAAACGCCCTTCGGCACCACCAGTTTCGCCGATAACCCAGAACCACGCTGCGCCTGCCTCCTCCTGCTCGACTGCTCCGGCTCGATGCAGGGCAACCCTATCGAGGAACTCAACGCCGGTCTCATCACCTTCAAGGATGAACTCGCAGCCGACGAACTGGCGGTCAAACGAGTCGAGGTGGCGGTAATCTCCTTCGGCGGCGCCGTGAATGTGGTCACCGACTTCACCACCGCCGGCGCGTTCACCCCCACGACCCTCTTCGCCGGGGGCGAAACGCCGATGGGCGCAGCGATCAACCTGGGGCTGGATCTGCTCCAAGCACGCAAGCAGATCTATAAGGACAACGGCATCGCCTACTATCGCCCCTGGGTCTTCCTCATCACCGACGGCGCACCCACCGATGAATGGAGCGCCGCCGCCAATCGCGTGCACCAGGGCGAAAGCGCCAAGAACTTCTCCTTCTTCGCCGTGGGCGTGGAAAACGCCAACCTGGAGAAGCTCGGCCAGATCGCCGCACGGCCAACCGCTCAAACTCCAGGGGCTGCGCTTCCGGATCTCTTCCTCTGGCTGTCAAAGTCGCTCGGCTCAGTCTCCCAATCGAAGGTGGGCGATACGGTGCCGCTCGAAAATCCCACCGCGCCCGATGGGTGGGCCGCAGTGTGAGCTGGCGCACTGTCGGCGCGTCGGTCGTGGGCACCAGCCACGCCGCCACCGCCACCCCCTGCCAGGACGCAAACCGCTATGGCACGCATCACGGTGCATGGCCGCACGCGCTTCTTCGCCGTGGTCGCCGATGGCGCCGGCAGCGCAGACCATGCTGAGCAGGGCGCCCACCTGGTCTGCACCCGCCTGCATGGCATGCTGCGCCGGTGGCTGCTTCGCCAACCGGCCGACGCCACGCTCCTGCCCCAGCCCGCGCAAGTGCAGAAGTGGCTCCACCACGCCCACACCGCACTGGTCAACGAAGCCGCCCGCCTCGGCGCCTCCCCCCGCCAACTGGCGTGCACGGTCCTCGGCGTGATTGCGGGCGCCGAGGGCGTCACCTGCTTCCAGATCGGCGACGGGGCCATCGTGCTCTGCCTGCCGGCGCCTGCGGTGACGGACGACGGCGCCGGTGCCCTTCCAGGCGAAACGGCCATGGCCGCCAAGGCTGACCAGGCAGTCGGCCCCTATCAGGTCGCCATCTGGCCCGACAACGGCGAGTACGCCAACACGACCTTCTTTGTGACGGACGACGACTATGCCGATCATCTGCATGTGGCCATCTTCGACGCCGGCCCGACCGCCGTGGCGCTGCTCAGCGACGGGATGCAACGCCTCGCGCTCAACATGGCGGCCCACTCGGTGCACGAACCGTTCTTCACGCCCTTTTTCACCCGCCTCCTGGCCGAGGCCGCCAGGACCGGCCACAACCCTCGCCGAGTCGCTGGCAACTTTTCTCGGCAGCGACCCGGTCAATAGCCGCACAGATGACGACAAAACCCTGGTCCTCGCCGTGCGTGATGGGTGGGGCGCAAACGCAGCGTAGGAGAACTGCCTAACGCAAAAGACGCAAAAGGCGCAAGCGACGC
>JADJPH010000008.1 GCA_016713335.1 Candidatus Fredericiella danica
GCCGTTGAAAGTGGAAGTACATGTTGTGGGGTTCCCCAGAGGTTAGCCGTATGGCAGGCCATCGTGGATGAATTTTGAAAAGCAGAATCCTGGCATCAATGTCACGTCGACGTCCAGCGACTGGACATCATGTTGGGACAAATTGCAGACACTCTTCGCTTGCCGGCGGCACCACGGATGTCTTTGCGATGGATGGTCCCCTCTCGCCGGACTAGCAGTCGCGAAATTGTTGTTGAACCTCCAGCCCGGCGTCGACGCCAATCCGGCGTTGCTCGGCCTCTATCCCGGTCCATTGGAACCTACCGCGCCGACGGCTATTATGGCTTGCCGCGTGACTTCCAGACCATCGTCCTCTTCTACAACAAAGACCTTTTTGACGCCGCAGGCGTGCCCTATCCGACCGATGACTGGACACTCCAGGACTTGCGCGACGCGGCCAAGAAACTCACGGTTGACAGTGACGGAGATGGCGTCATGGACCAGTGGGGGTTTAGCACCGATCTGTGGGACATGGAACTCTCTTCTGGAGCAGCGCTCTGGGGCAACGGCGCCGAAGTCCTCAATGCCGATCGCACCCAAACCCTGATCGGCGAGCCAAAGGCAAGAGCCGCCTGGCAAACCATCAGCGACATGGTGCTGCTAGACAAGTCCATTCCCGATCCTGAGACTGCTGCGCAGTATGGCGACGCCTTCGCAGCGGGCACGGCCGCCATGACGACCATCGGCCACTGGGTCGTGCCCGAATACGCCAAGTTGCCCTTCCAGTGGGATGTAGCTGCCATGCCGGCCGGTCCTGAAAAGCGCGCCACCAGCGTCAACAGCGCAGGTTTCGTGCTCGCCAAGGACTCGAAGAATCCTGACGCCGCCTGGAAGTTTGTCGAATTTGCATCTAGCGAAGCGGGACAGCAAAGCGACCGGTTGGGCTTTGCCCTTTGCCCGTGCTCAAGAGCGTCGCCGAAAGCCCGGCCTACCTGGACCAGAAGTCGCGCCGATCCGCCAGCAGGTCTTCCTGGACGCACTGACAGTGCGCAGGTCAAGCCTTCATTCCGTGGCTATGACGAATGGGCGACGGTCGTGGGCGATACTCGTCCCCGGCTTGGAGCGGCGAAGTGGATATCAACGCGGCATTGGATGAGATTGTGCCGGCGGCGGATGAAGTACTCGCGAAGAATCAGTAATTAGTAACTTATGCACACCGGCCTCAAGCCACTTGGCAATGAAAAGATCTGGGTTTGGGTGCTCATGGCGCCGACGCTGATCGGGCTCGCCTTTGGTGCACTCGGCTCGATCCTGGCCACGCTTGGCATCAGCTTCTTTCATTGGGACCTGCTGACACCGCCGGTGTTTGCAGGTCTGGCCAACTATACTGCGCTCTTCGAAGACCGGCTCTTCCGCAAGGCGCTGGTCAACACGCTGCTTTTTGTCGCTGTACGTCCCAAGCGTCATGGTGGCGTCGTTGGCCATTGCGTTTGCTGCTCAACCGGCAAATACGCGGTGTCGGTTTCTTCCGCACTGCGTATTTCCCCTGCGGCCTCTCCTCGGCAGTGGCGGTGGGGTTGGTGGGGAGTTGGATTTATGCAAAGACACCGGCGTCCTGAACTACCTCATCAGGGGGGATGGGCGGCCAGCCGGTCAACTGGCTGGCACCAACATGGCCATGACGTCGGTCGTGATCATCATGAACGTCTGGGGCGCGGTCGGCGAGGGGCGATCATCTTTCTCGCCGGGCCACAGCCATGCCGCACCTTCTATGAGGCTGCGGACGTGGACGGCGCCAACAGATGGTCAAAATTCTGGCGTATCACGGTGCCGTTGATCACCCCGAGCATCTTCTTTCAACTGATCATTGCCACCATTAATGCCTTTCAGGCGTTTGAGTTTATCTATGTGCTGACGCGTGGGGGACCGAACGGGGCCACCACCACCGTCGTCTACTCCATTTACCGGAACGGGTTTGATTTCTTCCGCATGGGTTTTGCCAGTGCGCAGGCGCTGGTGCTGGCGGCGCTGATCTTTGCATTGACGCTCTTCTACTTCTGGCTGCAGCGAAAATGGGTCGTCTATGAATAATCCCCGAGGCGCCTCATGACCATCCATCAACGCAAATTGATGCTGGACACCATTACCTATGTGCTTTGGCGGCCGGCACGGTGATCATGGTTGCGCCCTTTGTGTGGATGGTTTCGACGGCCTTCAAGCAGCCGGCCGATCAGTTTTCGCGTGCACTGATTCCGAACCCGGCCACCCTCGAGAATTTTCCGAAACTGTGGGAAGCGCTGCCTTTCAGCCGGCTCATCTTCAACAGCTTGCTCATTGCCGGGCTGACCACGATTGGCCAACTGCTGACCTGTGCGATGGCCGCGTTTGTCTTTGCCGTTGTCCGGTTTCGAGGGCGTGAAACGCTGTTTCTTGCCCTGCTGCTCACGCTCACGATCCCCTTCCATGTGACGTTGGTGCCCAACTTCATTCTCTTCAAGTGGCTGGGGCTGATCGGAACCCAGGTTCCCGCTGTGCTGCCGGGGCTGGGGCGGTGCGTTTGGCACCTTTCTCTTGCGGCAGTATTTTCTAACCATCCCATTTGACCTTGCCGAGGCGGCGCGTGTCGATGGGGCATCGCTCGTCAAGATCTTTGCCCGCATCTACCTGCCGTTGTCGGGACCGGCACTGGCGGCACTTGCGATTTTTGTCTTTCTTGGCGCCTGGAATGACCTGTTGCGCCCGCTGATCTACCTGCCCGCTAACCTCCACCTGACCACGATTACGGTCGGACTCTCGCTCTTTCAGACCCAGTACGCGGGCAAGTGGACCCTGATAGCCGGAGCGTTGGTCAGCATCCTGCCGGTGATGATCATCTTTTTTATTGCGCAGCGGCAGTTCATTGAGGGGATCGCGATGTCGGGGGTGAAGCGATGAGTGATGATTTTGATGTCGTCGTGGTTGGTGAGGTCAATGTCGATCTGATCCTGCAAGGGGATGTAACGCCGGTCTTTGGCCAGGTCGAAAAATTGGTCGATGATGCCACGTTGACCATCGGGAGTTCGTCGGCGATTTTTGCGTGCGGCGCGGCGCGGCTGGGTCTGCGCGTCGCCTTCATCGGCAAGGTAGGCGACGATACGTTTGGCCGATTCATGGTCAATGCCCTGGCGGAACGAGGCATCGATGTGCGTGGCATCGTCGTTGATCCGGCGCTCAAGACCGGGTTGACCGTGATCCTGTCGCGCGGCCAGGATCGGGCAATCCTCACCCATTTGGGAGCCATCAACGCACTGCGCGCAGCCGAGATTGATCTGCAGATCATTGCGCGCACGGCATCTGCATCTGGGGAGCTACTATCTGCTTGACGCACTGCGACCGGATATTCCAGGACTTTTCGCCCACGCCAGGGCGTTGGGCCTCACCGTATCCTTGGATACGAACTACGACCCGACCGAACGCTGGGAGGGTGGCATCGGAGAAGCACTGGCGCACGTCGATATCTTTCTTCCCAACGAAGTGGAACTCACCGCCATTGCGCACAGCGCCGATTGGCGCACTGCACTGGCGAAATTGTCCGCGGGCACACCCCTGGTGGTCGTTAAGCGCGGCGCTGACGGCGCCACGGCACGCTCCGGCAACACCGAGTTTTCGTTTCAACCGCCGCCGCTCACCGTTGTGGACACGACCGGCGCGGGTGATTCCTTTGATGCCGGCTTTGTGTACGGGTATCTCGCCGGTTGGGACATCTTGCGATCTTTACAATTGGCTGCGGCGTGCGGTGCACTTTCAACCCAGGCCGCGGGTGGCACCGAGGCGCAACCAACCCTCACCGAAGCAATGGCAACCATCGAAAGAAGCTGACCCACCATGCTAGACCTGAATTTGCTGATCCAGCGTATCATCGAGTTGCGTGCGCGTGACGGGGTCGAATTGACTTTGCTGGCGGTGTGTCCCAACTCGACCGCCGTACTGGAGGCAGCGGTCAAGGTCGCTGCGCGCATGAATACACCCATGCTTTTCGCCGCCACGCTCAACCAGGTTGACCGTGATGGCGGCTACACGGGTTGGACGCCGGCGCAATTTGTCGCTGAGATGCAGAACTTTGCGATCCGGTATGGCTGCCGCAGCCCGCTCTATCCCTGTCTCGATCATGGCGGCCCATGGTTGAAGGACCGGCATACGCATGAAAACTTGCCACTTGAGCACGCCATGGCCGAAGTGAAGGCGAGTTTAACCGCCTGCCTTCCGGCGGGATACAGCAGGCGTGGCCTTGTTTCGTCGTCGCCCAGGTCGGCACCGACCTCCATACGACGCATTTTGACCCCAGTGCGGCGCAAAAGCTGACGGAAGTTGTCCGCCCGTTGGGTAGCCTGCTCAAGGGGCATTACACGGATTGGGTGTATAATGCAGAGGCGTATCCTGCGTCGGGAATGGGCGGCGCCAACGTCGGTCCCGAGTTCACTGCCGCCGAATTTCAGGCATTGCAAGAACTGGATCAGCGTGATGCACGCCTCATCGCCATCCGAAACTTGAAAGCAGCAGACTTCATCTCAACGCTTGAGGGGGCCGTCGTTGCCTCCAATCGCTGGCAGAAGTGGCTGCAGCCAGACGAGGTTGGTTGCGACTTTGCGCAACTTGCCCCAGCGCGGAGGCTTTGGTTGGCGCAGACAGGCGCACGTTACGTGTGGACGGCGCCGGCCGTGGTTGCCGCGCGGCGCGTGCTGTATTCGCACCTTACGCTTGTAGCGCCGGATCCACATGCCTATGTGGTAGATCGTGTCGCGCACGCCATCGAACGCTATGTTGACGCGTTTGGGCTCTTTGCTGCCGCAACACTGCTTTATCCGTAGACAACGCACCCTCGTCTGAGCAATGCCGCGTGCGTGCGGTGCGTCACCTGGCGCCAGGTGCATTCCGCGCAGGCACCTTTTGCGCGCAGTGGCTTCTCGAAATCGGCCGCCAGTTGGCGGTTTTTAACCACTTTAGGAGAGCAAGATGCCAAAGATTACTTTTATTGGAGCCGGTAGCTTCGGTTTTACACGGACACTCGTGCGCGATGTCCTGACTTTTCCCCTGCTGGAAGGATCGACACTCTGCTTGATGGATATCAACCCGGAGCGACTGGAATTCTCGCCGTGCGGTGCAGCGGATTGTCGACGAGGGCAAGTATCCTGCCAAGGTCGAAACCACATTAAGTCGTGAGGAAGCACTCACCGATGCAAACTATGTAATGGTCACCATCCTGGCCGGCGCCACCGATGTCTGGCGGCATGACATCGAAGTTCCGGCGAAGTATGGCGTCGATATCAATGTCGGCGACACGCGCGGCCCGTCCGGCATTTTCCGCGCGCTCCGCACGATCCCTGTGATGCTGGACATTGCCCGCGACATGGAAAGGCTCTGCCCCAGGGCGACCATGCTCAATTACACCAATCCGATGGCGATGCTCTGCCGTGCCATCCAGCGCGTAACGAATATCCAGATGACGGGGCTGTGCCATAGCGTGCAGGGCACCGCCGAAATGTTGGCGGGGTGGATTGGCGCACCGATGGAAGAGATCACCTACACCTGCGCGGGCATCAACCACATGGCGTGGTATCTGGACTACAAATGGAAAGGCGAAGACGCCTATCCACTGATCCGCAAGGCGATCACAGAGCGGCCGGAGGTTTACAACGAAGAACAGGTGCGCAACGAGATGTTCCTGGCGTTTGACCACTACGTCACTGAGTCGAGCGGTCACAATTCAGAATACAATCCGTGGTTCCGCAAACGACCGGATCTGATCGAAAAGTATTGCACGCAGGGGACGGGCTGGAATCCAGGCGAACACGCGTACATCCTGAAGGAGTACCAGCGCCGCGAGACCGCATGGATGGACGACATCCGGGCATGGCTCGACGATCCTGCCCCGCGCAACCTGACGCGCGGCCATGAATACGCAGCCTATATCGTCAATGCATTGGAAGGGGGCGAGCCCTTCTCGTTTAATGGCAACGTCGCCAACAAAGGCTATATTACCAATCTGCCGCAAGGCGCCTGCGTTGAGGTGCCGGTGTGGACCAGCCGGAAAGGCTTCGAACCGGTCGGGGTCGGGGCGTTACCGCCGCAGTGCGCAGTGCTCACCAATCTAAGTTCACAGATCGAAGAGATGGCGGTGGAAGCGGCTATCACCGGCGACCGAAAATTAGTCTATCAGGCGATCTACAACGATCCCTTGACTGCGGCTGTTTTGTCATTGGCGGAAATTCGCAGCATGGTGGATGAGATGTTCGCCGCCAATGAAGGTTATCTGCCACAATTCGAGTAAACCAATCAGCCGGATTGCTGCAATTTGCGGTGACGCTCCCGCGTCACCGCCTCAACTTCACTCAAGCGATAGTGACTGGACGCAATCATGTCAACCAGTGTGTCACCCGCAGGTCTTTCCTGGTACCAGAACGCCCGCTTTGGGATGTTTATCCACTGGGGGTTGTATAGCCTGATCGGCAAGCACGAATGGATCATGCACACCGACCGCATCCCTGTGCCGGAGTATGAAAGGCTGGTCCCCCAGTTCAATCCGGTCAAGTTTGATGCAGATCGTTGGGCAGCCGTCGCCGCCGACGCCGGCATGAAGTACCTTGTCATTACGAGCCGCCACCACGACGGTTTTAGCATGTATGACACGGCTTTGAGTGACTATAAAGTCACCAACACACCCTTTGGTCGCGATCCGATCCGGGAATTGGCGGATGCCTGCGCCCGGCGCGGGATCAAGCTTGGCTTCTATGTCTCTCTGATCGATTGGCATCATCCTGCCTATCGTTTCCGTGCGGAGAGCGGGCTGGCGTGGTCTGACTATCTGGGGTTTCTGCACGGTCAAGTGCGCGAACTCTGCACAAATTACGGCGAGATCATGGAGATCTGGTTTGACGGCGACTGGCCTCATTCCGCCGATGACCCAGACCGAGTTGAGTTCAAACCCGGTGGGTCATTTGAGTACGAAAAGCTCTATAGCATGATCCACGAACTCCAGCCCAACGCCATCATTCAAAACAATCGTCACGTCGAGCCGCAGCCCGGCGAAGACGTGCAGGGCTTTGAACAGGATCTGCCCGGCGAGAACACCACGGGCTTTAACGAGACCACCGTCTACGACCTGCCGATCGAAGTGTGCATGACGATCAACGACCATTGGGGGTGGAGCCGGAATGATCGCAACACCAAGTCGGTGCGGCGGCTCGTCCACGTGCTTACGCGCGGCGAGCGTTGGTGGCAATCTGTTGCTAAACGTCGGTCCTACGCCCGAAGGCGAGGTCGTGCCCCAGCACGCAGAGCGGCTCAAAGGGGTTGGCCGGTGGTTGGCGGACAACGGCGCCAGCATCTATGGCACCGGCGCCGGCATCATCCCCTCGACGCGTTCCTCGGTCAGCACAGCGTGGCAGTCATCACTTCGTCCATGTGCTCGACTACGTGAGCGACTGTGTGATTCTGCCGGGGGATGCCCGAACAGATCCAGCATGCGGCTGCTGCACACCGGGCAGGCGCTGGAAATCGTCCGGGATGAACCGAATTTCTTCGTCTCCGACGATCAGGAGCGCATCACCATTCTGATTCCCCCTGAGGCACGCGATCCATACAACACCGTGATTGAGCTCAGTTGACTGAGCTCAACCTGATTCAACTGTATTCTTGAAAGGAGCCTGACCAAATGGCAAAGATTACCTTTATCGGCGCGGGCAGCACGGTCTTCGCGAAAAACCTGCTTGGCGACATCCTGAGCTACCCTGAATTGCAGGATTCGACAATCTCCCTATTCGACATCAATCCCGAACGACTGCGCACTTCCGAAATTGTCACGCGCCAGATTGCATCGTTTTTGGGATCGAGCCGAAGATTGAGACGACCATGGATCGCCGCGCTGCGCTCAAGGACGCCAACTATGCGATCAGTATGTTCCAAGTTGCCGGCTACAAGCCCGGCACCGTGATCGACTTCGAAATCCCCAAAAAATACGGGTTGCGCCAGACGATCGCCGACACCCTGGGCATCGGCGGGATCATGCGCGGGCTACGCACGATCCCGGTCTTTTTGTCAATCACCCGCGAGATGGAAGAACTCTGCCCGGACGTCACCTTTCTACAGTACGTGAACCCGATGGCCATGAATTGTTGGGCCATCAGCCGCGCCAGCAGCATCAAGACCGTCGGGCTTTGCCACAGCGTGCAGGGCACGGCAGAACAATTGGCCGAAGACATTGGGATCCCCATCGACGAAATCAACTACACCTGCGCCGGGATCAACCACATGGCGTTCTACCTGCACTTCGAACGCAATGGCGAGAATCTCTATCCGCAGATTCGCAAGGTATTGGACGAGGGCGCGTACCGGATTGGAACCGGGTGCGCTACGAGATGTTCAATCGCCTGGGCTATTTTCGTCACCGAATCCAGTGAACACTTCAGTGAATATGTGCCCTGGTTTATCAAGCGCGACCGCCCCGACCTAATCGAGGAGTTTAACATTCCGCTGGATGAATATATCCGGCGGTGCGAGGTCCAGATCACGGGCTGGGATTTCATGCGCCAGAAATTGGAGAACCCACAAGTAGACTTGACCGCGCAATTCAAAATGGCGATGGAAAAAGCCGGCGTGCCTGCGGCTCAACTCCCGGAGGCTGTGCACGAATTTGAGCATCTAAACGAAGTCGAGCGCAGCCACGAATATGGGTCGGGCATCATCCACAGCATTGAGACCGGGCAGCCGCGCGTTGTCTATGGCAACGTTGCCAACCAGGGGTTGATCGCCAACCTGCCGCAGGGCTGTTGCGTCGAAGTGCCCTGCCTGGTGGACAAGAATGGCGTGCAGCCTACCAAGATCGGCTCACTGCCGCCACAACTGGCCGCACTGATGCGGACGAACGTGAATGTGCAAGAGATGGTGGTCGAAGCTGCGCTGACGGGGAAGCGCGAATTCATCTACTATGCAGCGATGCTCGACCCGCACACGGCTGCAGAATTGAGCCTGGATCAGATCTGGCAGTTGGTGGATGACCTGATCGAGGCGCACGGCGACTGGCTGCCAAAGTATAGCTGAGGCATATCAGGGTCGCTACCGCCGCCAAGAAATGCGTCCTGACGTTCTTCATCGCTTGTCCCTGGGCAATATGTCAACTACAATGGTTGGCATGTTCTTTGATCGAGCACGAATCCATGTCAGTGCGGGCGCAGGCGGCAACGGCGTTGTAGCGTTCCGCCGCGAGAAGTTTGTACCACGCGGCGGTCCTTCAGGTGGACACGGTGGGCGCGGCGGCGACGTCGTGCTCTACGTCGATCCGGCTCTAAACACGCTCTATCACCTGCAGCACTCGGTGCATCATCGCGCTGCGCGCGGGGTGAACGGTAGTGGCGCGGACAAAACCGGCGCCATGGGGGCCGATTTGCGCATCCCCGTACCGCCCGGTACGTTGGTGCGTGACGGCAACACCGGCGAGATCTTGGCGGACCTGACGCGGAACGGGCAAGAAGTCATCATTGCCCGCGGCGGCCGCGGCGGCCGCGGCAATGCGGCATTCAAGACCACGCGCGCCACCGCACCCAGGATCGCAGAGAATGGCGAACCCGGACAGTCGTTTTGGCTTGCGCTTGAACTCAAACTGGTGGCAGATGTCGGCATCGTTGGCGTGCCCAATGCCGGAAAGTCAACGTTGCTGAGTGTCGTCAGCGCCGCCAAACCAAAGATCGCAGACTACCCCTTCACCACCGTGGAACCGAGTCTAGGTGTTGCCGAAGTTGGCAACCGCGTGATGGTGCTGGTGGATATTCCAGGGTTACTGGAAGGCGCACATGAGGGTGTCGGCCTGGGTCTGGAGTTTCTGCGCCATGTCGAGCGAACTCGCGTCCTGATCCATCTCCTCAACGGCGCCAGCGAAGATCCATTGGGCGACTTTGCAGCCATCAATCAAGAACTGACGCTCTTTAACCCGGGGCTGGCCGATAAGCCACAAATCATCGTCCTCAACAAACTCGATCTGCCTGACGCACAGGCTGTCTGGCCTGCCGTCAAGGAACAGATGGAACGCCTTGATCTGCCTGTGATGGCGATCAGTGCGGCAACCGGCGAGCATGTGAATAGCCTGCTATACCGCGTGCAGGAACTGCTGGATGCGCTACCGCCGGAAGAAGAAGTGGTTGCGCCCGTTGTCGAGATCACACCAGGACCAGATCCCAGGGCTTTCACCATCTTCAACCCAGAACCCAACGTGTGGATTGTGGAGGGGCGAGAGATTGAGCGCACGGTGCAGATGACCCAGTGGGACTATTATGAGGCCACGCTGCGCTTCCAGCGCGTGCTGAATGCGCTTGGCATCACCCAGGCATTGCAGGAAGCCGGCGTCGCGGAAGGTGACGCCGTGCAGATTGGCGACAAGGAATTGATCTGGGGTTACGACAATGCGCTTGGCGAGTAGTGGCGCCATTCGGAGTGGCCGCCGCGTCGGCGTCTTTGGCGGCACCTTCGACCCAATCCACATCGGCCACTTGATTCTGGCCGAAGAAGCCTGGTTTCAACTCAAACTCGATGCCGTCTATCTGTCCCCCTCCGGCGATCCACCGCACAAACGTGGGCGCAGGATGGCGCCCATTGAGGATCGCATCCGGATGGCTGAACTTGCGACTGCGGATTCAGACTATCTGCTGGTCAGCCGGATCGATGCGGATCGCCCGGGTCCACATTACACTGTCGACATGGTCCGCTTACTCCAAGAGCAGGCCGGCGCAGACACCGAGATCTACTTCTTGATGGGCATGGACAGTCTGCGCGACTTGCCTACCTGGTATCAACCCCAGTGGCTTGTGGAGCATGCCCGGCTGGTGGCGCTCAGCAGACACGATGTTGAGTTGGATTGGGATGAACTCGAGAGCAAGTTGCCTGGGTTGCGCAATCGCGTCATCATCCTCGATATGCCGGAACTCGAGATATCCAGCCATGTCATTCAGCAACGCGTCCATAATGGGCAACCGATCCGGTATATGGTGCCGCGCGCCGTGGAGTCCTACATTCGGAAGCACCGGGTCTACGACCATCCCATCGGCGCATAAAGAAAACCGGCGCCCCGAACTCGCCATTGAATTCGGAGCGCCGGTGCTGGCGTGGCCTATTTTGCCTTGAGCCGCAGTTGGAAGAGCCCCAGGTTGAATTGTTTGTCGCCCTGTGCCAGGATTTCCGTGAGCGCATTCTCCTGTAGCAGGTAAGAATCCACCATCTTGATCTCAACCTCCTGGCTCACCGACGTATCGGGCTTGACGCCCTGACCCTTGATCAGGTTCTCCTTTGGGGTCAGCCAGTTGGTCACGCCCAGGCGCAGCACGGAACCGTCGCTCAACGTGAAAGGCGTCAAAACGGTGCCTGTGCCAAGTGTCGGTTGGCCAATCAGATTTGCCCGCTCATTTTCCTGCAGGGCGCCTGCGGTGATTTCACCTGCGCTGGCCGTGCCCTCGTTGATCAAAACCACCATTGGAATGTCACGGGCCAGCCCCTTCCCCACTGACTTGTAGGTGCGCATCTCGCCGTCGCCGTCACGTTCGTGCAAGATGATCTGGCCCTCAGGCAAGAACTCGCTGTTGACGCTCAGCGCCTCGTTCAAGTAACCGCCCGGGTTGTTGCGCAAGTCCAGCAGGATGCCCTTCACGGGTGCGGTCTGCTTCGCCTCTTCAATCGCCTTCAGCGCTTTCTCGAGTTCTTTGCCGGTGTCTTCGGCAAATTGTGCAATCTGCAGGTAGACGAGTTCGGTTTCAGGAATGCGCGCCCAGGTGACGCTCTCTACATCAATTTTGTCGCGCGTCACTGTGATCTCAACCGGTTGTTTCTCATCTTTGTGCAACACCGTCAAGACGACCTGTGTGCCTTTCGGGCCACGGATCCGGGAAATGACTTCCGTTTCAGGCAGACCGGTGATATCTTCGCCATCAACCTTCATCACGACGTCGCCGGCCAGAATCCCGGCAGCCTCAGCCGGCGAGCCATGAATCGGCGCTACGATCCTGAATTCGTTGTCGGTCAGATCGACATAGGCGCCAATTCCCTCAAAGGAGCCTTCCATGGCCTGTTGCTCTTGCCTGGCCATTTCAGGGTTCAGGAACGCAGTGTGTCCTTCGTCGCCCAGCGTCGCCAGCATACCGTCGATGGCGCCATAGGTCATGATTTTGGGGTCGATCTTCTCTTGGTCGACAAAGTACTTGTCAACGAGCTCCCAGGTTTCCCAGAAGATGCCGAACTCCGACGGCTCACCCTGCGCGCTTGCGGGGCGCGCAAAACCACCCGTCATGGCGCCCGCAGTAAACGAAACGCCCATACTGGTGATCACGAGGAAGACAACAAGGAAGTGGCGCAGCCGCCGCTGTCGATTTGTTTGCATGTTGTGCCGTTAATTCTCCACACTCACTATTTTCGATAGTTCACAATCGCGATAATTCCTGGTATGATGCTTTCGTACCTTACGACGTATTTCGAGAGTGCATCAGTTCCATCGTCTTTGATCATCTACAGTTTAAGATAACAGTCAACCATAAAGCCAACATTGGAACAGGCTAAAGGCAAGATAAAGGGTCGACCGCCAATGAATGATAAGACATACACTTCCCCACGCGATGGACAACGAATTCTGGTAGTAGACGATGCCGCTGATACTCGTCTGATCCTGAATCTGCGCCTCCAGCGTGAAGGATACACAGTCTACACGGCAGAAGGTGGGCGGGAGGCGCTGGAAATCATCAAGCGCGAAGGTCTCCCGAATCTAGTCCTACTCGACATCATGATGCCCGATATGGATGGCTTCGCCGTCGCGGCCGAGTTGCGGCGCATGGGCGACATCCCGATCATCTTTCTCTCCGCACTCTCCGATGTCGACACCAAGGTCGAAGGCCTCACCCTCTACGCCGAAGACTATGTGACTAAACCGTTTGCGCTTTCGGAACTCCTGGCGCGGATCCGGCGGATCTTGCTGCGCTCCGGACAGGATCAGGCGTTTGAGCCAGAAATGGTAATCGATGAACGGTTGCGAATCAACTTCGCAAAACAGTACGCAGTGGTGAACGAAGAGCAGATCATGCTCACGCCCACGGAAAATCGTATTCTGAACATTTTATACAACCACCGCGGGCGCGTGCTGTCACCTGGCTACCTTTTAGCAAAAGCCTGGGACCCCGTGCGCAAGGGCAGCGTCGAATCGCTCTGGGTGCACATGCGCAGGCTGCGCAGCAAGATCGAGGTTGATGCGGACAATCCCCGTTATGTGGTGACCGTACGGGGCCAGGGGTACTGTCTGCCACAACCAAACCAGAAATTTGACGAAGAAAGCCCGATTCCAGTCGCGGAAGCATGAGTCCCTGGCGCAGGTGCCAGACCCACCTATCAACAGAGAGCCTTCGCCCGGCCAATACCGGGCGAAGGCTTTTGTATTCTATGGATCGGGCTGCGCTCCAAGCAATGGCATAAACAAAGTGGGTGCTACAGGATCGGGCGTCGCAGTCGGCGGTGGTTCAGTAGACTCCGAGAGCACAATGCGCATTGCCGGATCGCCAAAGAGGTGGTAGGTGTCCAGATATTCCTGGCGTTGGCTGCCAACGGCAAAGAATTGCGCCTTGGCATAGACGGTTGCCAGCCCGATGCGTGTGATTCCCTTTTCAACCACCGCGGTGAAAAACTATGATCGAGGACATCGTGCCTTGCGGCCACTCCGAGCCCGGTCGCCGCCCACCCCTGCAACGGAACCCCTCGTGGGGGCGCGCAGCAGCGTCTCAGCCAACGACGGTGCGCCTGGGAAGTGAAAGTATCCCGTGTAGCAGGTCATATCCACCATGACCGGCAGCCGGTCCTGATTGATGAGCCGCGTTGCATCTTCCGAACTGAAGATCTCGGGAAGTCCTGCCCAACTTGCCAACGCCGCGTGACCGGTGTAGTTCACAATAGCGCTACCGGCGTTGATGGCGCCGATCAAGGCGCTGGTGAGCGACGGTCCGTCCTTCAGCGGGGGATAAGGCGGGTTGGGGAGCCGGCACGCGCCGTGAGCGTCTGGATCGCAAAGATTCAAGTAGAGGCGCTCAACGCGCAAGCCTGCGGCGGCAAGCATCGGATCATTGGCAACCCGATCTGAGAAATCCCAAAAGTTGCCTGCCGGATCGAGTTCGCCGCCGGCGTCAAATGCATTGTCAGTCACAAAGGTAATGTGTGCGCGCCATTCCTGCGCGGCGGGCTGGCGCTCATAGTCCAGGATCTTCGCCACGACCGCCCTTGCCTCGGCCAGAGTGGCGACCGGCAGACGACCAATGGCCATTGCCGGAAGCCCACCTTCCGCAGAGAACGTGACGTAACGATTGTCGGCTGCGGTTTCGCCGATCCAGGGATCGGACGCCACCAGAAAAGGAGGGATCTGGTTTGTTTCAGGCGGCGTCACCAGGCCATCGAAGCAAACACCCGGCTCCGTGCAGTAACCAAGCGGGTCAAATGAGCCGTCACCAGCGAGTAGCACATAGGTTGGGGCCGGGCGGCGCCAGTGGGTGTACGCATATTGTAGAAACGCGTGGATCGCCGCAGGATCGGTTGCGCCGCCACTGAACTCATCATAGATGGCTTGCACGTCGACAAGGATGGCGCGCAGCCCCTGTGCCTTGCGCAATCCAAGCAGCGGTTCCAGCGCCGGGCGCAGCGCAGCGGTGGTAATGAGCAAGTAGTCGGCGCCATTGGTTGCGGCGTGCAGGTTGGTGAGCTCGGATCGCGCGATCTGCCGAGGACGGCGCACCCCATGCGTTCGACTACGGCGTATTGGCGTCCATTTGACGCCACATCGCCAAACTCGATGGTGGTAGGAGTTCCCTTGTTGACGGTGTCTCCGGTGAAAACCTGCACATTCAGGGGATCGCTGACGTCGTAGATGGCGATATCCGCACCCGAGAAGCCGCCAATGCGGTAGCTCCAACTGCCAGGGGCCGGCTGTTCGATCCGGAGATAGTCATCGTCTGCCAGGAGGCGCCGCTGATAGGTGACATCAAAATAGTCCGGATAGATGATGTCGACTTCGCGATTCACTTCAGTCACTTCGATTGAGTTTTCACCGGAAACAAGCAGCCCTGCCGGCAACAGTGCTGTGAATCGCTGCACGGTCCGCCCATGCCAGTCGGACTCTCCAACCAGCACACCGTTGACACGAAACTGCGTGTGGTGGAGGCCGTCGTAGCCTGCGATCGTTGCTGCAAGCACCCCATCCTGCGCGGCGACGGCTTCGAGCGTGAAGGTGAAGGTCCGTGCCGGTGGGTAGAGTGAATAGGTGGTGCTCAACAGATCCCAGTACCATCGTTCGTACTCACCGCGCATCGGCACGTAAGAGCGATAGAGCCGATCTCGTTCAAGATGCACAGTCTGCGTGGTTGCAACAACCGGTGGTGCACCGGTTGTTGCAACGCGTACCACCATCCGCCTGCCCGGTGCATCGCCCTGCTTGAGCCAGTGATAGGCCATGTCGGCATATCTTGTGTGCGTTGCCCGTCCCCAGAATCTGATTTGATCGGCGCCGTTGCAGCGAAGTGTCGAGCGGGAGCGTCGCGATGTCGAACCCGGCGTGGCCCAGATCGGTGCAGTCGATCCCATAGATGGCATCGGCGTCGATGCCGATGCGGCCCCAGACGCCGGACCATTGGGTAAGTTCGTCGTGCAGTGCAACCGCGGTCTGGGCAGATACTCCGGTCGCGTCCTGGGGGTTTGCAATGATTTTGTGGGCCATCCGCTCAAATTCACTGCCGGCGCGCTCCCCCGCAGCAGGCAACGCTGCCGCACCGGTGCGTTCCCAAACGACCTCAGCGATCACCCGCCGATGGAAACGCACCTGTTGGGTGGCTGGGTTGTATTGAAGCGGAAAGAAGCGCAGCACGGCCACGTTGTGCGCCCCACGAACAGGGCGCCAACGGTGACCACATCATGCGGCGCCAGCGCATCACCTGCATAAACCGCAGCGTCCATCACGAACTCGCTGCCATGCGTCTTTGGGAGCGGGGCAATGGGTTCAAAGTCGATCACCGGCTGCGCGATGGGCGCAACGGGCGCAGGCGCCGCCAGCAGTTCCGTATCATCGTGCAGCACTTGGATCCGCGGGGCAACGCCTGGCGGCGCCTGGAGCATCGTGGCGAATACAGGAAGTCCCGGCGCGCCGGTTTCGCCACTGAGCTCGAAGCCGGTGATCGCGTACTCGGCATACCGTGTATTGCCAGACTGAAAAGTGCGCACCTGCGGTTCGCCACCGAAAACTCCACAACGAGGCGGGATGTGGTTGATTCAAGGATGGTCATCGGGGCGCCCACTTCGGGTTGCGACCTTGCCACAGCAACGCCCACACCGGTGATCGAGCCAACGACAAGCATGCAGAACAGCAGCCTGCACGCATCCAAGAACTGGTGATGGAATGGCTTGCGGTTGTCAGTGCCGGTGCGATTCATAGGCTCAACTATTCTCCAACGCGCAGATACCACGCACCTTGGCGCCTGGCCCCGAACAGACGTTGGCGACCGCTTCTAGCGGCGTGCGAAAGACAATCGCGGGTTTGGTGTAGACAGGCGCCAGCGGGCGAGTCGGATCGTCCAGACCGGATGGCCGAAGCGCAGCGGGTGATGGGTCGTTGGGATCATTGGTCTGCAGCATGGTCGTCTCTCTACTTGTGTTGTTCACGCATCAAGACATCGCCCTCTTCTCAGCCATCACCTGGCTATAGATGCGGGCAGCGCGGCAATTCTCTGCGCCCGGCGCGATGAGTGAGCCTTCTTCCAGCAGTGCAAGCCCAGGACAGCGTTGACAGGTGGTATGAAAAGCACAGTCGCGACACATTGGCGGCATGCGCCGGCAGACTTCAGCAAGGGGCAGCCAGAACTCATCCTGGTTCCAGATCTCCTGAACCGGCTGGCAGCGAACGTTGCCTGCAACCTGGCGCACCTCTACGCACGGGTAAACGCTGCCATCCGGCCCCAGCACAAAACCCCATTGCGCAATACCGCAGACCGATCGCCTGGGCGTTTGCATGGTGGCGATTGTTTGTGCGGGCGTCAGTGTTTCGCGCAGCACCCAGCGCAGCTCGTCATCGCTGAGCCGGCGGCGCAGTGGACTGCGATCGCCGGAATTACGCGCGGTGATGAGATGGCTGGGTTGGAAGTGCGCCCCACATTCTGCAGCGAGACTTTCTAACTGATGGAGTTGGTGCACGTTGTCCCGGAGGAGCGGCGTCTTCATGATGGTGCGGACCTTGCGTTCTTTCAGCAGGCGAAAGGCGCGTAGTGTGCGCGCAAACGAATGAGGTCGCCGGGTGATCGCCTCATGCGTCGCGGCATCCGCACCATAGAGACTGATTTCCACAGCAAAGGGATGCAGGGCATGGATCCGGTCTGCTCCGGCGTCATCGATCAAGGCGCCATTTGTACACAGCCGGACCACGAAGCGACGATGGCGTGCGTAGCCGGCGACTTCAAAGAAATCGCTGCGAAGCAGGGGTTCACCACCGGAAAAGGTGAGATTCATCGTCCCCAATTCAGCGAGCTGATCAATCACCTGGCGGCATTCTTGTGTCGTTAATTCGGCAGCGGCGTGTGCGTCCGGGGCACGTACGTCGAGAAAGCAATGTGTACAGTGCTCATTGCAACGATAGGTCAATTCCCAATGGACTGCCAGAAGGCTGCGCCCGTTGCTGCGCCTTGTCTTGAGCAGTCGCAAGTATTGGTTGTCTGAAGGGTCGTCTGGTTGCGAATTGCTACTCATAGATTCCTCGGCAACGGTTTCAGCGGGTTGCCTGGCGCACTAATGCCGGCAGAAAGATTTGCAGGCGTGGCATCGAGGCAACGACGGGGCCATACCGTGCCGCGTCCTTTGCGCTGACCACTTCAAGCCAATAGAACTCCGGTGCGCCAACTTCCAAGGGACGCGGGTCATCCCAGGTGTACGCAGCGCCAACTGGGGCGCCAACGTGGGCGGCGACGATCAATTTCCGGGTGAGCCGTGCGGGGGAAGCGGTGTTCGTGGGTGCGCCATAGAGATGAAATCCCTGGATGTCGAGCTCGTTGGCCGTCACCCAGTGGAGACGTGTCCGTCCGGCCTCAACCCGCGCGGAAAATTCTGCAACATCGACGCCGGTTGGGTCGTCCGACCCACGCGCAATGACGAAAGGCGAGAAAGCATTGACCCCGTCTGCCTCCACATAGACGCCGTTCGCATCGCTGCCGGCCGCGCCGCCGAATTTCGCCCAATGTGCGCCGTCGCAATGATAGAGCGCGAGGTCGAAGGGCGCCTCGACCGTGTTGCCATTGGCTTCGTCAGGCTCCTCCGGCGTGAAATAGGCACGGATGGTCGCCGTCCCCATTGTGTGCTGGGGAGAGATCTCGAGCTGCCGCGCGACGGCGGGAACGGCAAGCGCTTCCGCCCCACAGCTCAGCGGGGCGGCATTCGTCGTAACGGTTACGGACGTCGCGCCCAGGCTCCAACGGCGATGAAGTCGGTCCCGGTATCGAGCACCGTGCCGGCAGCAATGCTGACGTTGCAAAAGGTCTCTGTGTCGCCGGCGGTGGCCGCCAGCCGCGTCAGGTGCGCGGCGCCGCTGGCGTTGAAATGAACTGTGCTGTTGCCCGCCGCACCCGGTGTATAAAGACCCTCATCGATCCAGTCGCCGCCCACCGTGTGGATCCAGGGGCTGACGCTGGTCCCACGGAGCAGGGCGGCGCCGCTGGCGATGCGAACATCCCCCGCCACCGTGAGTGTCACGGCTGTGTTGGTGTTGATACTTTGCATGAGGAGTGTCCCACTCAAAATCTCGAGGTTGCCGGCAATCGTCAGACTCACGCTATCGGCGGCGGAGAGTCGCAGTTCCCCACCCCCCTTTTTAGTGAAGACGCCGGCTACCTGCCCGAGCTTGCCCGAAAACTGAATCGCGGTCGTGTTGCTCACCGTCAGATTGCCGAAGATTGGCAGGGCGGTGCTTGGGCTGGAAAAGCTTTGGATTTCCACGGTGCTGTTGGGGGCAAACGCGCGATTGCTGCCACTGATGGGATTGGTGGCGGTACGTTTATGGATGTACCGGCCGCCGTCCGCAATGGTAAACGCGCCGACGGCAAAGTCGACCCCGGCGCCAGCGTTGTAGAACAGTTCGCCACCCGCTTCAATGATCAGTGTCGCTGCCGTCGCAGCGGCCGTCACCCGTGCAGGCATGGGGGCAGGTCCGATCACAACGGTGTCCGTGTTTGTGGGGATGTGCCCGCAACTCCAGTTGCCTGCCCGGTTCCAATCACCATCCAGTGACGCCGTCCACGTGCAGAGATCCTCTGCGTGTACGGTGAAGGCCCCATTCACACCCGCGAGCATCCAGAGACAAAAGACCAGCATCACCCGTAATCGCCATGGATTTCTGGACAGCATGGATTGGTTCCCTTCGCGCGACGCCCGACAAGACCCGTTCCCAATTGCGCATCCAAAGCGTACGCCAGAAACTATCGGCCAATGTTCACGCCCGTGAAAGAGTAGAGGTTTTCTGGAGTTTTGCCAGAGTTACCGTGCGCCAGCGGGTGCTAGAGCACAACTGCGTCCATGATAAGGAGCGTCTCGAAGAATTCGAGTGTGTCGCGCTCGGCGTCAGCCAGATCAAGCCCATACGCCAATGCGAGACGCGCGGCGAGTTCGGACAGCAAGTGGGTTCCGTTGACCTGTTCCCAAAGGAAGGTGCCAGTATCATTCAAGATTGCCACTTCGCCGCTGTCGGCAAGGACGACGATCGCCTGCCCTTCGATCGACCGGGTTGCAACTTGCGGATGCAGATCAGGAGTTGCAGAGATTGAGATCATCGATTACCTCCCAGAATTGGCTATCTTTGCGAAAATACAGAAGGTAGGTAGGAATGGTCTGCACCAGGTTGGCGCAGAGTGCCGTGATTTGAGCGCACCGTGCCGGTTGCTGCATGACAAAGGGTGCGCATGACGCAAGGCGCGCCGCAGCTGCGACAGTTGGCAGTCGCTCGGTGCGATGAAAGGATGCCTGGATCGGGGCGAAGAATCCCGCCAGCGGTGCACCCAGATTGGTGCGCCGTTTCAGGCAGTGCGCCGGCAAACGGCGCGCCAAAGACAACGACGCGATCCGCCATTGGACGAATCATGACGAGGTCATCGCTGAGCACGACAGCAGGTGCGGAGAGACCGGCAATGGTGGTTTTGCCGGCGCCTGAATGGCCGAAGAAGACAAACCCCAGCCCGTTGCGTACGATGCCACTGGCATGCAACAGCAGCCCGCCATGCGCAAGGCACTCCCAGGCATAGAGTACACGCAGGAAGTTCTCCGGATCGCCCTCGGCGCGCAAGTCAAGATGGGCGACTCTCTGGTCGCGCGCAATCCAGCCTTCTTCATAAAAGGATCGAAAACGGATGCGATCCCCTTCTTGCCAGGTAATCACCTGCCAGGCATGTTGTCCTTCTGGTGTGATAAATGGTGCGCCATCCACAACTTGCAGGTCAACGCGCAACGCAGAGTCTGTTGCCGGCGTTGCGAAGGAGCCATATTGCGCCACAAGTTGGCGCCTGCGTTCGCAGTCGAGCGCGCCCAATCGTAGCGTGACAGGGATGTCAGCAATGGAGAACGTGAGAAGTGTCGGCAACATAAGCGCTCCGCGGCAGGTAACGGCGCGCTCAGGGGGTGGCCTAAAACTTATAAATACGAGTATAGCACGGAATCAAATTACCTGGCGAACCACCACAAGGTGCAATCGATGAGGTGAATCGCGCCATGAAGCGCCAGCCGCCAGGTGCGGCGGACGAAGCGGCTGCCAACACACCAGGCCTGCCACGAAGAAAGGCGCGCGACTATACCTCCCAAAAAACGGCCGGGTATGCTGCCCGGTGCAAGGGTGCGACCGTTGTGCGTGATGCAGCAGACAACTCCTGCGAACCCGGCAGCCGGTTGAAGCGGGTCGGCGTGTGGCGTGGCGTCACCTTTCGTGCGTAGCCAACTGACTGCGTCTTGGGTCTGTTGTGCGAGCACGCGATGGACGACGGGGTGTGGCGCCGCAGGACGAAATGCCAACTCCCCTGGGCGGAATTGCGGCGGCGCCGGTGCGATCACGATGTGATCCCCTGGCCGGACGAGCGGCGCCATGCTTCCCGTGCGCACCACGTAGGAGACCGTTCCACCCCGGCGCAGTTTTTCAATGACAAGTTCCGTGACCGTCTGCTCATCAACCATAATACCTACTAGCGTTGCGCGAAAAGCTTGTGATAAAATCTACAAAGAAGTTATTTGGCTCCCAGGCGCAGAGGACCGGTGCATTATGGCTGTTGATCAATCCGAGCACCCTGACTTCACCAGTATTGATTTGGTGGCAGGCGCTGCTGGCGAAATACCTGATATTGTCATTGGCCGGCTGCCGGTCTATCTCCGGACGCTGCGCCTGTTGCTGGGCCACGGTGCGGAGGTGACATCGAGCCATGAACTGGGCGATCTGCTTGGGATCAGTTCCGCACAGATTCGGAAGGACCTCAGCCACTTCGGCGAGTTTGGCAAACAAGGCACCGGCTACAACGTCGCCTACCTTTGTAAGCAACTCGAAAAGATTTTGAAGGTGGACTGTGTCTGGCCGGTAGTGCTGGTTGGGGCCGGCTACCTGGGCCATGCACTTGCAAGTTACAATGGCTTCGAACACCGCGGCTTCCGGATCATTGGTGTCTTCGACAGTGACGCCGAAAAAGTCGGCATCCAATTGGGGGAACGCATTGTCGAGCCAACCACGGCAATTCCTGGCAGGGTGCGCCAGTACCGTTGTCAGATCGCCGTCATCGCCGTGCCCGCGCACGCAGCCCAGCGCGTGGCGGAACAACTGATTGAGGCCGGCATCCGCAGCATCCTTTGTTATGCACCCATCACGTTGAATGTACCGGCCAACGTGCGGGTTGAATACATCGACCCGGTCATCTACTTCCAGCACATGACATTCTATCTGGAAAAGGGATGTATCGAGGAGTAGTTGCGGCCTGATTTCACGTTACAGTGGCTTCTTGCGTGCCAGGCCCTGCCCGCGTGGATATTGGCTGGGCGACGCCTTTACCTTTTTGATTAACAGGATATACCGGCGCTCGTCCAGGTGCGGCACCGTCACCGGCGCCAGCCGCACCGCCTCGCCGCCTAACGTAGCGATGGCTTTACGTGCGTCGATGAACTCCTGTGGGGCGCTTGGGCCTTTATACGCGACGGCCAGCCCGCCGACGCGAACCAAAGGCAGTACATACTCAGCCAGCACATTCAGCGGGGCAACTGCGCGCGCGACGACCACATCGTAACGCTCGCGCTGTGTTTCGGCGCGGCCCAGTTCTTCGGCGCGGCCGTGCACCAGCGTAACATTCTGTAACCCCAGCGTGGCGACGATCGCCTCCAAAAAAGCGATCTTCTTTTGCGTGCCGTCCATCAACGTCAGTGCAAGCGCCGGCGCCGCAATTTTCAATGGCACGCCGGGAAAACCTGCACCCGTGCCGACATCGGCAACCCGCAGCGGCTTCATGATGGGTAGTTGGACACCAAGTTCCTCAGCAATGAGCGGCAGCGCAACGAGCGAGTCGAGATAATGCTTCACCTGTACATCGGTAGGTGCGGTAATCGTGGTCAGGTTGAGGCGCTCGTTCCATTCCACCAGCAGCGCATAGTACCGGGCGAATTGGGCCTCCTGTGCAGGCGTCAGTGCAAGGCCCAATTGCCTGCACCCATCCGCAAGCAGCGGCATGGGCAGCGCTGCCGCTGAGGCGGGCGATTGCGAAGGGTCTGCCTGGGGTTCTTGTGCGCCAGTCGTCATGGTTGGCATTGTATCACGCACCCGGTTGACAATTGAACCACGCTCTACGACAATAGGTGACGTAAGTCTACCCATCTCCACTGCGACTGGCATTGACCAGCGCTCCTATCATGGCCGTTGGATTGCTCACGCTCGAGTTGTATCTTCCACTCAACGATAGTCTGAAAGGCAAACGCGGTATTCTGAAACCATTGACTGCGCGGCTGCGGCGTGACTTCAATGTTTCCGTCTGCGAGGCGGACGCGCAGGATGTGCTGGCGCGTGCCGTACTCGAGGTAGTCTGCGTCAGCCAGAACGGTGCGCTTGCCCATCGCCAACTCCAGATCGTGGCAAACCACGTTGAAGGTTGGCGAATGGATGCGCAGTTGGTCGACTACGCCATCGAGATGTTGGCGTAGCGGTTACGCCGGCTAGGCGGCAGCTTCCGCGTGCTTTGGCGTGAGTTCGTCTGGGTTGACACCCTGCATGTAGATCATTGATTGCTCGGGGTGTTCGCGCCAGTTCCAGCCGATATGCCGCACGACGAGGATGATCGCAGCGACGGCAATCAATCCCAATGCGATCCACTGCGCAGTCGGCAAGGAGCCTGTCACCCAGGCATCCGGGCGGAACATTTCGACCCAGAATCGACCAAGCGGGTAGGCAATAAAATAGAGCAGCACGCCGTCACCCTTGCGGAAGCGGTTGCCGTAACGGCGAAAGACGAACGTCAGCAGGGCAAACATCACCAGGTTCCACAGCGCCTCGTAGAAGAAGGTGGGGTGGAAGCCAAAGGAGGCGTACCAGTCACGCGTCTGCTGCGTCAATGCATCGGCTGGGGCGCAGGTTTGAATGCCTGCTGGGAGTTCGCCAGGCGTCTGGCAAGGGAATTCCGGATTGATGTGAAATGCCCAGGGCAGGTTGGTTGGCGGCCCGTAGAGTTCTTGATTGATAAAGTTGCCCATCCGGCCGACGGCCTGCGCAAGCAGCACATTGGGCGCCAGAAAGTCGAGATACATCAACAGGTCAAGTTTGCGGATCCAGGCGTAGCCGGCAATCGCCAAAATGCCCCCGACGAGCCCGCCGTAGATACCAAGCCCTGCAAACCCACCGGTCTTCCAGAAGGCAAAGATGTCTTCCGGGTGCTCACGGTAGTATTCCCAGCCGATGCTGTTGGCAGGTGAACTGAAAACATGGTAGAGCCGTGCGCCGATGATGCCAAAGATCAGCGCAAAGGCTAACATGTTCCAAACGTGATCGGGATTCTGACCGGCTTTGGCAGCCGTGCGCGCCGCCAACCAGGTCGCCAGGACCGCGCCCCCAACGATGAAGACGCCGTACCAGTGCAGAGTAAATGGACCGAATGAGAAAATGACTGGATTCATGTGCGCTAGTATAGTCCGCTTTACAACAAATACCAAAGCTGCAGGCCAAACGCCGGCCCTTACCCTGCTCTGGGCTACAGGATTGAGTGCTATGCTGATCGTTGCCGGCTGTACTGCATCGCCGCTGCCAGCGCCAACGGCGATGCCACTCCCCACGGAAGTGGCGCCGGCCTTCGTTATGACCCCGCCGGAGCAGGCGCTGGCGGCACTCGTAGCAGGTGAACGAGAAGCTTCGCGCACAGGATATCTGGCGACATTGTCACAATTATGGGCGCCCGATGCCCGCATCGTTGACAGCCGGGGCACCCCAGCCACCACAGATGATTACGTGTGGGAGGGTCGCAACGCGATTCTAGATCGGTACCGCGTCGCGGTCTTTCCGGCGCCACCACCACCTTTTGATGCAATACCGAAACTTGAGATTATTCTCACGGAGAACGCAGCAACGGCAACGACCGGCAACGACACGTGGAAATTTGTGCGCCAGGATGGGAGATGGTGGTTGTTTGAGTTGAAGTACTGAGTTGCTCGAACGGACACGGCGCTGCCGGTGTCACTGCGGACACGGCGCTGCCGTGTCACTACCGTCAGGGTTCAGTTTCCAGCCACGTTTCCAGGGTCATGCCTGCGGCTTGCAGGGTTTCCGCGCTGAGACGGTCGACCGTGTCCTGCATGGTATGGAGGAGGGGAAAACCAGTACCTGAAATCGTGACCGTGGGGATTTTTTCTGCCGCAAAGGCCGCCTGGACGCCGGCAGGATCTGTTGTGCTTGTCAGTGTACTTGTGAAGGTCGCTTCATAATCCAAATTTGCCGCGGTCTGCCAGATGGAAGCCTGGAAGTCAAGGTCAGCGCCCTCCGTTTGGGGGAAGACCTGTCCCGGCGCCCCCACTTGATCGAGTGAGACGACGACCTGCGGTGAGGCGCAGCGCGGAACGCTGGCCGGCAGGCCGCGCACAAAGACGGTGCTGCCCATATTGGCGTCCCAACCTGGCAGGCCACCATTCTGTTCAGCGTCAAAAAAGGCAAGACAGATCGTGTGACCGGTGCTTTGGACGCCGAGCACACGCGCCAGTTCGAGGAGCACAGCCGCGCCTGAGGCCGCTTCATTTGCCCCTGGTCCTGAGCGTTGGCGATTGTTTGGATCGGCGTCGGCATCCGCGGCAAGGCGCGTATCATAAGGGGTAGTCAGCAGAATGACCGGTGCCCCCGGCTTTGTATTGCTCTGGACTGCAATGATATTGCGCCCCTCAACACCTTCCCGGACGGCAAAAGGCTGAATCACCACGTCCCAGCCCAATGTGCGCAACTGGGTAATTAGCCAGTCACCTGTTTGCGCATTGCTGCCGGTGCCGGTCACGCGCGGCCCAAATTCAACGATCGTTTTTGCCGTGTCCAGGGCGCGTGCCCCGGAAAAGGTTTCGTTCACCAGGTCCGGCTGCAGCAAACCATACCCGAGGTAGCCAAAGAAGACCACCGCCACGCCGAGGGTGATAATCAGAATCAGTTCGATGCTGTAGCTACGTAGATGTTGCATATTGGCGCACCGCTGTCACGCCCGTTCCATGGGAATGGCTTACTCTTCGTTGCGGCGTGCGCGAAACACCAATTTGATCGGCGTGCCCTCAAAAGGATGAAAGGCGCGGATGCGATTCTCCAAGAAGCGCTCATAAGAGAAGTGGATCAATTCCACATCATTGACGAAAATGACAAATGTTGGCGGATCATTGCCCACCTGTGAGCCATAATAAAGCCGCAGAGGGCGACCCATCCTTGAGGGTGCCTGCACAGCATCGTACGCCTCGCGCAGCACGTCGTTCACCTCACTGGTGGTCATGCGATGGCGCCGTTCAGCCACCACGCGGAGTGCGGTGGGCAGCACCTGGTGAATGCGTTGGTGCGTCTTGGCGCTGATGAAGATCACAGGGACGTAATCCATGAAGTTGAGTTGTTCGCGGACTTTGCTGCCGAACTCGTTGATGGTGTTGCTATCCTTTTCGAGGGCATCCCATTTATTGACGACGACCACCACGCTGCGCTGGCGTTCCAGGATATAGCCTGCCACGTGCATGTCTTGCGCCGTCACGCCTTCGGTGGCGTCGATCAAGAGTAGCGCAACGTCGGCGCGGTCGATGCTGCGCATACTACGGAGTACGCTGTATTGCTCAATTCCTACCTCGATGCGTCCCCGGCGACGAATGCCTGCTGTGTCAATCAGCGTAACGGGTTGGCCATCATAGGTGATTTCCATGTCGATGGGGTCACGCGTGGTGCCAGGCACCTCGCTGACGATCGCACGCTGTTCGCCGGCAAGGGCATTGAGCAGGCTGCTCTTGCCGACGTTGGGGCGACCCACAATGGCAATCCCGATGCTGTCGTCGTCCTCTTCATCCGCCGGGTATTCCGGCAGTTCTTTGACGAGCTCATCGAGTAGATCGCCGAGACCGTCGCCGTGGTAGGCGCTGATCGGGTAGGGTTCACCCAGGCCAAGATTCCAAAATTCGACGGCATTCTGCTGCACCTTTTGGTTTTCAGCCTTGTTGACCGCGAGAAATACCGGCTTGTTTGCCACGCGGAGCACCTCGGCTACGTCCTCATCGGCACCAGTGCGCCCGCTGCGCCCATCGACGACAAAGATGATCGCGTCGGCATCCTCAATTGCGAGCTGCGCCTGACTCTGAATGTGGGCAATAAAGCGCGCGGAGTCGGAGACAGTACTGTCCACCTCGATCTTCTGGCGGGTGTCGGTCATCGCACTGGCGACCTCGAGACCGCCGGTGTCAATGACCACAAAGCCGACGCCATTCCAATCGCTGTCGCCGTAGATCCGGTCACGGGTCGTGCCCGGAATATCCTGAACAATGGCAGTGGGCCGCCCAATCAAGCGATTGAACAGCGTTGACTTGCCGACATTTGGCCTTCCGACCAAAGCAACCACAGGTTTGCGTGTGTGCATGAATTAGTTTCCGTAAAATTCCATCGATATCCTGGTATCCGGCGTCTTAAAATCAGGGCCGGTCACGGTTCGGTTGTGGCCACGGGCGTTGTCGTTGCGGATGGCTGGGTTGTTTCGAGTGGCAGCGGCAAGGTACTAGTCGGCGGCGGGGCGGCCTGCAACGTTGGCAGCGCCGGCAGCGCGTTCTCTGGCGGCGTTGCGGCGCCTTCGACATTCTTGATGACAACTTCGACCGTTTCAGGAATGACGCCTTCCATTTCGATGCCATCCGGCAAAACGATCTTGGGTGCGACGGCATGGGTGCCAGAAATCAGACCGGTTAGGTCTAGAATTGCAAATAGATCGCCAGGTTTCAACGAATCCAACAGCGGGACGGGACCGCTCAGAATGACGTCGACATCCTGCAGTGCGCTGTCAGCAACCAGTCCTGGCATCAGCCCTTGTTGCACGAGTGGCTGCGAAACGGTGGCGCCGCCCTCAATCGCGGCGATGCCGGCGGAGCCGATCACAGTGTCGCCATCGTATGAGCTGACGCCAGTGGGTAGGATCAGACGCAGCCGTTGGCGGACATCACTGGTCGCGCCTTCCAGCGAAAGCGGTTCAGTTTCGACAAAACCGGGGACCTCACTGAGATCATCCGCGTTGCCCTGGAGCACCACGGTCGATGGCTCGACCTTCACACTGCTCAGACGATACCCATCGGCAGGACGGCCAGAGAGTTTTACCCGCACCGCAACTTCTTTTCGGCCCGGCCACTGTTCTACAGGCACCACAACTTGCACGATGGACGGCTCCACCGTCAATCCCTCGACGGGGCGGTTCTGCGCATCGTAGGGCGTAACCGCCTGCTGCCGCTCCACCTGGCTTTTTGCATTCCGGAGAAAGACCTCAGCGCGCACCTTCGCCACCCGCTGAACCTGAGTCGCCGGCCCGCTCACGGTCACAGTCATAGGGTTATAGACTGGCGTCTGCCAATCGTAACCAAAGGCCGAACTATCCATCACTTCCACCTGCACCGGCGCCTCTGCCAGCGCAACGGTGTCGATCGTAACCCGCAATCGCGGACGCTGCACGTCGAGAATGCTGATCTGTGGATCCAGACTCTTGACCTGAACTTCGACGTCGTGTTGGCCGGGATCCAGATTCGTCAAATCGATGGTTGCGCGGAAGTCGGTGACATCTAGATTATCCCAGGCGCTGCGAGGCGCACGTAACTTGAGTTTGACCGACTCGTTGCTCAGATCTTCTATGACGGTCAACCCTTGCTCCAACCCAATCACAGTTACCGGGACACGGTCGGTTAGATCCTGGACGACCAGGGGGTTCTCCTGGTTGATCGCAATAAACCAGATAATGAGTGCCAGACCAATCGCAAACGCAATCATCCCAAGATCGCCGCGTGACCACGCGAAGCGCTTCTGCTCGCGCTGTGGTGCGGGCACTTTGGGTTCCGTTTCTAAGGGCAACTGCGTTTCAGTCGTCATTCAAACTCCTCGGGCGACGTACACGGGCGGCAGGAGGAAGGGTACTCGCGCCAACGGCGTACAGGTCAGGCCCGGTCAAGTGGTCGAAAAGAAGTCGCTCAGCACAGCGCGAAGCCGATTCGTATCGATGCGCACGATGCGACCGTTCCTCGCCACAGAGACGCGGCCCGTCTCTTCGGAGACAACCACGACGAGTGCATCAGATTGTTCCGTCACGCCGATCGCTGCCCGGTGTCGTGTTCCCAGTTGGCTATCGGACAATTCGCGATCGGTTAAGGGCAGCACACAACTGGCGGCCAGGAGGCGATCACCGCGGACGATGACGGCGCCGTCGTGCAGCGGTGTGTTCGGAAAGAAGATCGTCGAAAGCAGTTCGAAGGTGACTTCGCCATCGACGCGCACGCCACGGTCAATGATGTCGCCAAGTTCTGTAATCCCATGAAACACAATCAACGCACCGGTGCGACGCTGCGCCAGGTAATCAACCGAACGCACAACTTCGTTGATCAGGTTTTGCGTTTTGGTCGTGTCGCCACGCTGCAAGAAGAGGGGCGCAGAGCGTCCCAGACGCTCCAAGGCGCGACGCAGTTCCGGCTGAAAGATCACCGGAATCGCAAATAGGACTACCGGCAGGCTATTCCGTAGGAGCCAGTTGAACGCCGGCAGATCGACGACCTGGCTAAGGATGGCGATGACCAGCGCCACAATCAAGAGGCCGCGCAGCAATTGCATCGCCTGCGTGCCGCTGAAAAGACGCAACAGCAGGTAGATGACCAACGCGACAAGCGCTACATCGATGAGGCTCGTCCAATTCAGAAGACGGCCAAAAGAGGCAAGTATGTCGGGCATCAATCGATCACTACCGTGTGATCAGAGCAATCGGGTGAAAGCCGGATCGCTCTGATCAAGATCTATTCCAGTACTTCGCGGACAACTGGATTGGAAATTGAACCCAGGCCATCGATCTCGACCGTCATGACATCGCCGACCTGCACGGGGCCAATGCCAGATGGTGTACCCGTCAAGATGAGATCACCCGGCTCAAGCGTCATGAAACGCGAGACATGTTCGATGATCCGGCTAATTGAATAGATCATGAGTTCCGTATTGCTATCCTGGCGCACCTGGTCATTGACCAGGCAGCGCAGACGTCGATTTTTTGGATCAAAGGTCGTATCAAGCCAGGGTCCAACCGGGCAGAAGGTGTCAAAGCCCTTTGCCCGCGCCCATTGGTCATCGATCTTCTGCAAATCGCGTGCCGTCACGTCATTGGCGACCGTATAGCCGAAAATATAGCCGGCGGCATTCTCAATGTTGATGTTGCGACAGCGCCGGCCAATGACGACTGCAAGTTCGCCTTCGTGGTCAACGCGCTGGCTGATGCCGGGATAGACCACTGCGTCGTCCGGACCGATGACGCTTGACGGCGCCTTCAAAAAGATGAGTGGTTCCGGTGGCACCTCATTGCCCAACTCGGCCGCATGGGCGGCATAGTTGCGTCCCACGCAGGCGATCTTGCTCGGCATCACCGGTGCACACAACTTCACCAATGCTTTCTCCACCGGAGACCCCACGATCTCGGGCGTATAGACACCTTCATCTGAAAGATCCAGGTACGGGGCACGATTCAACGGATAGATCAGGTGATCTACCATGATTCCCCACCGCACATCCAGCCACTCATCGGGTAGCCCCGGCAACATCTCGCAGTAACGTACGATTCGCATCTTCTGGTTCCTCAAGCAAATTGCGTTTCGTTGATAATCAACCGGTACTTGCAGCCAAGCAATTCCACGGCCTGGCGCATCATCGTCATGCGGCTCAGAAAGATTTCAAAATACTCGATCACCGCCGCATAGTGCGTATCGATCTCCAGTTCGAGCGTAATCGTCCGCTCATCAGGCTTGACGCGCACAAAGCTGCGTTTGGCGGCGTAGTTGACGCGGTCGTGGATGTCGAAGTCTTCCATGCGCGGATTTTGCACACGGCTGCGGTGCACGTCTGCCTTGTCACCGATGATAATCGCAGCAGAGATTGGAGTCGTCGCAGTGCCGCGTTCTTCTTCGTGGTTTCCGATCGCATTCATGACAGTTGCGCACTCCTGTGGGGACATATTCATGCGCTTCAAGATACCCCACGCCATCAAACTGCCACTAAGGGCGTGATTCTGGCGATGAATGCAATTGCCAATGTCATGGAGATACCCCGCCACGTTGGCGAGCTGATACGTGCGCTGGTCATAGCCAAGGTGTTCCAGTACATTTTCGGCGATGTTGCCGACCAGGCTGGCATGCCGTTGACCATGTTCAGTATAGCCAAGTGCCTTCATGCTTGCGTTGGCGGCCTGGAGAAAGGCTGCAACTTCGGCATCGCGTCGCATGTCTTCAATCGTGAGCAAGCGATATCCGTTCACGGTGGCGCCGTTGCCAGCTCCGGGTGTCACCTGCATTGCATCATTCAACACGACTCCTCCTTGAGTAACATGAACCGTCTATAACGTCTGGCCCAACGCCAGCGCGCTGACAAGCAGCGCTGCCAGCCAGAGAACGCGCAGGCGCCCAAATGCCATGCGTTGGACGGCGGCAAGCCAGGTCGGCAAGAAAAGAATGACAACAAAGACCAACTGCAGTGGCGCCTGTGCCACGATCAGGAGGACGCAGATCCCCAGTTGGGCGCCTCCCATCAACACCAATCCCGGCAGATCATACCCAAAGAGCATGTTACGTGTTGCGCCCCAATGGTGTAGGGTCCACAAGCCCACCAGTGCCAGTGCAATCAGCCAGGCCCGCTCGTCCCAGGCGGGCGCAAACAGTGCGGTTGCCAGTAACCACGGCAGCGTGACTGCAGCCAGGCAATAGAGAATGGCCGGTAAGCCCCCCAGGGTCCGGCGCAGGGTCCACGCCAGCACGGTGAAAATCACCAGCACGGTGGTTAGAATGAGCGCTGCCTGGCCCAACACCGCCGCTACGGCGAACGCCACCACCACTGCGGGCAACCCGCTGCGCAGGACATAGGGCCAGATCCCAGTATCTTCACCCGCCAGCAGCCGATTCGCAGGGGAATCATGCTGGAGATACGGCAGCCATACGCGCCCTATGCGCGCCGCACCGGTCACGGCCAGCAGCGCCGCGCGGCCGCCGGCAAGTCGCCAGATTGCGCCCCACAGCAACTCGACCAGCACCAGCGCAAGCATCAGGCTCTTCCAGTCAAGTTGCCCAGGCTGCGCAAGGGCACCCGTCGTCAAGAGACCTGCGATGGCCGCCCACAACCCGACAGATCGCCAAAATGCCTGGTCGACCCATAGTTGTGAATTGGTCAAGGTCGCCCCGGCCAATTCAGTGGCGTCAAGGGTGCGCGGCGTGACCCAACGACGCCAGGTGCTCGTCAGCGCATTGCCGTCTGCGGTTGTGGCGAATTCTTCGGCGTTTGCCATGTCAATAAAACAGGAAAACCCATGCGCGACGTGCGCATGGGCGTTTGCCCTGGCGAGATTATACCGCACAGATGCCGATCGTCACGAAACGATGGGCGCAGACCGCTACACAGCGCGCCGCAAGGTCCAGACGCTATGCCGTCTGGTCGGAAACCAGGACTACCACATCACGCGCCGGAACCTCAATGGATAGCGATTGATCCTGCGTGACTGCGGTGTCCCCACCGTTCCATGCTGCCACATAGATGCGGTCCGCAGTTGCTTCGGCGTGCGGCAGTTGGAACGTCACTGTGACCGGCGCCAGCCCACGGTTGAACGCGACGATCGCGGACTGGCCCGGCTGCCGCCGTTCAAAGACAAAGACATCTTGTACCGCATGGAGCAGCCGAAAGCCGCCGGTCCGCAACGCGGGATAGGTATGGCGCAGTTTCGTGGCGCGCTGGAAAAAATCAAAGAGCGGCATGTTCCATTGCGTTGTATCGTCCCATGGGAACGCTGCGCGGCAGTAAGGATCATTTGCGCCCGTCATGCCGATTTCATCGCCGTAGTAGATCATGGGCGCGCCTGGCATCGTCAATTGGAAAAGCGTAACCAGCCGCAGCGCAGACTCATCGCCCTGGAGCGTCCATAGCGTGCGCGCCGTATCGTGGCTGTCCATCAGATTCAACTGCACCTGCGAGATCTGCCAGGGATAGAGACTGTAGATGTGGTGTAGACCTGCCCCGAGTGCGCGTGCATCGATCGGTTCAACCGTATAGCCGCCAGGCTTATACGCAGTGTTCAGCGTTTCAGCGCCAAAGAAGCCGTAGGCCAATCGCTGGAAGACGTAGTTCATCACGGCGTCAAACCGGTCACCCTGCAACCACTCGCGCGCCTGATGCCAAATTTCGCCGACAATATAGGCTTCCGGATTGCCTTCCTTGACCGTTGCTCGAAAATCGTGCCAAAAATCAACGTCGTCGATCTCTTCCGGCACGTCCAAACGCCAGCCATCAATGCCAAAGTCGATCCAGTAGCGGGCAACATCCAACAGATACTTGCGTACACCTGCATTTTTGATGTTGAACTTTGGCAACGCCGCCTGATTCCACCAGGCATCGTAGTTCAGTGGGTGTTCTGCGTCATGTTCGTAGGGGCGGAGTGGCCAGCCACGCACGGTGAACCAGTCGAGATAGGGGGAGTTTCCACCGGTTTCCAAGATATGGTGGAACGCCCAGAAGCCGCGGCTGGCATGGTTGAAGACCCCATCCAGCACGACGTACATTCCGCGCGCATGAGCCGCATCGAGCAATTCACGCAGCGCTGCGTTCCCGCCCAATAGGGGGTCCACCTGCATGTAGTCAAAGGTGTGGTAGCGATGGTTCGACGCCGAAGAGAAGATCGGATTCAGATAAAGGGCGTTAACACCCAGTTCTTGTAGGTAGTCAAGCCTGTCGGTGATGCCGGCAAGATTGCCACCCTGGAAGCCCTGTTCTTCTGGTGGCGTGCCCCATGGCTTGAAGTTTACCCCCGGCATTTCGGGCATGCGCGGACTCCGGCAAAAGCGGTCAGGATAGATCTGATAGAAGATCGCATTCTTAACCCAATGAGGGGTATGGACCAACGTAGTTAGGGAGGACATTGCGCCGAGACTCCTTCGCGATGGCGGATAGACGGTGGGTGCATTCTGTCATGCGCAGCGCCAGGTGTCAAGCAGATTGTGTGTCACGTATCTCGTATCTCGTGGCGCGCAGGTGACACGCACAGCGAGATACGAGATTACGGTCTATTATCTCCCCCTACCATATGTCTCCGGCAGCACAATCTCCGTCAAGATCTGGTGCAGCGCCTCAAACTGTTCAAAGGCAACGGCATGGGCGGCGTTTTCAAATGAAAAGATCCGCTTATGGGGCGCCTCTAACTCGCCATACCACTCAAGCGCCAAATCGCGACGGCTTGCCAACTCCGCCCGACCGTCGAGGAGGTATAGTGGCACATCGAGTTTCTGAACATCAACCCGAAAGTCGATCGCCTGGAGTTGGGGATACATCACCGTGAACATGTCCAACAATCCGCGCACCACGTTGACTTTCTCAACGAAATCGTATTCCACACCGAGGACCCCAAACGGGCCAATGCCAGCCCGCTCGCCGCGTTCAATAAATGCTGCCGGTGGCGTGTAGGGCTTGTAGAGATCTTCATAGAATCCCATGACAAAAGCATAGGCATAGGGAACGTCTGTGTAGGGCGGCTCACCATAAGCCCGCATCTGCGCCTCCAGGTTGGCGTCACCGCGCGCCGCGGCCAGGGAAAGGACGTCCTGATAAAGCCGGCGATCCGTTTCTCGCTGGCTCACCATCTGACCACTACTGATGACGGCGTAGAAGCGATCCGGTTGACGCTGCGCCGCGAGCACAGCCAGCGTGGTGCCCCACGATTCGCCCAGGAGGTACACCTTCTCCTCATGAAAGCGTGTGCGAAGATAGTCTGCAACCTCGATGGTGTCGGAAATGGCCCGGTCGAGCGTCAGCTCGCGCACCGGGTCAAGGGCAGCATACGACTTCCCGGCGCCGCGCTGATCCCAGCCAACCACGACGAAATCCTGTTCCAGGTCACTGAGGATCACACGTGGATAGGGCAGCGAACTCTGGCCAGGTCCACCGCTCAGATAGAGGAGGATCGGATTGTCAATGCTGTGGCCGCGGATCATGAGCGCCTGCTCCTGCCCGCCAATGGGCACTTTCACTAATTCGGTGATGCTGCCGGGCAGCGGGCGGCCGTCTACGCCCAGAATCGGGGGCGTGGCAGCAGGCAGCGCCATCACGACAGCAAGCAGGATGAGGGCGATCAACGATAGCCCCAGCCCCAACCAACTCAATCTGGAGCGAACTCGCCCCTGCGGCGGCACGGTCCCGTGCGGGGTTCGCTCCTTTGCGATCTTGGAACCTAGCCACACGCCAACCGCCATCGGCGCCAGGCTCACCAGGCCATGAAAACCGCGCCCAAACAACAGGGCAAGGATGCCATACGCACTGTCCAGCCGGATGAGGCCGGTCGTTGCTCCAGGCGTTCCCAGGCGGGTGAGTTCCACGCTCACCATATAGAGGATCGCCGCGGGCAGGATGGCCCATGCCGATGAGAGCGCCCAACCCGCCAATAGCCCTACACCAAAGCATGCCGCCAAGGTGGAGAGCGCTTGCACCCCGGTTGCTGGGCCGTACGGCATGAGGAGCGCAGTAAGCACCCCGGCGAACGCCGGAATGATGATCACGGCGGCGCCTGCAAGTGCTCGGCGTCCCCTGGTTGAGACTGGCAGCACGCCACCAGTTGGAACGGAATGATCAATTGTCTGTGTGTTCACGGTCTCTTCTCCTGATCAATAAGGTTCGACCTATCTAGGATAGTGCCTGCTCAGTCAATCCGCCCCTGCCCGCAAGCTATTATTGCACTGGCCGATCGGCCAGAAACTCGGGGAAGCGCAAAGCATGAGACCCTGCACCTGCGCGATTTCTCGAGGGATTTCGCGTGGGTCTTAGGCGTCGGGTATAATGCGGCTACCTGTTTGACTGCACGTAGAACGAGAGGAGAACGCGTTGGATCAACGGATACTGCGCCATGCAGACTTACTCGTCGACTACTGTACGGCCATCAGACCCGGCGACTGGGTGTGCGTGCGCGCCGATGTTCAAGCGCTGCCATTGGTCGAGGCGGTGGTGGAACGCATTCTCGGCGCCGGGGTAACCCGACCGTGCAATTGCAGGCGGACGTTTTGCGAGAGATTACGCTCAAGCACGCAAGTGAAGCCCAGTTGCAGTGGTGCTCGCCGGCTGAGACGTTATTGTCTGAACATCTTGACGCACGGATCGTGATTCAGGCGCCTTCGAATACGCGGGGACTCACGGGTGTCGAACCTGAGCGACAGCGGCTGCAGCAGAATGCAGAACGTGAGATTCGCCAGACCTATGCGCAGCGCACCGCAGACGGCAAGCATCGTTGGGCATTGACCGTACACCCCTGTAACGCTTACGCGCAAGAAGCAGACATGAGCCTGGATGAGTATGCGGATTTCGTTTATGGGGCGGTCGCCGCTGACCAGATCGACCCGGTTGCGCATTGGCGAGCCGTACACGATCGCCAGCAGGGCCTCGTGGATTGGCTTGCCAGTAAATCCGAGGTTGTCGTGCGGGGTCCCCATGTTGACCTGAAATTGTCCATTGCCGGTCGCACGTTCATCAACAGCGACGGCAAGCGTAACATGCCAAGCGGCGAGATCTTCACGGGGCCGGTGGAGGATTCAGTGGAGGGCTGGATCAAGTTCACCTATCCTGCCCTGCGTCAGGGCCGTGAGGTGGATGGCGTCGAACTGGTTTTCGAGAAGGGGAAAGTTGTCCACGCGTCCGCTACAAAGAACGAAGCGTATCTGCTGAGCCAATTGGAGAGTGATCCCGGCGCGCACTATCTGGGCGAATTCGCCTTTGGCGCCAATGACGGCATCCGGCGCTTCACGAAGAACATCCTGTTCGATGAGAAGATCGGGGGATCGATCCACCTGGCAATCGGCAGTGGCTACCCGGAGACGGGCAGTAAGAACCGTTCCAGTGTTCACTGGGATTTCATCTGCGACATGCAAATAGAGAGCGAAGTCTGGGTGGACGGAGAGCTCTTCTACCAAAATGGTCAATTTCTGGTCCACCAAAACCAATAAACAAGCCGCTGTGCAACCCGGCTCAGCCGGCGCAGCCCACGCCCATACACGCCCGGAGGCACCATGCTCGTACGTGAACTCATGACAACTCCCCCGTCATCGTCAGCGCTGACACCCGTATTCCAGATGTCGCGCGCACCCTGCGTTCCAATAACATCAGTGGCGCGGCAGTCCTGGACGCTGCCGGCAAGTTGGTCGGCATCGTCACCGATCACGATCTGATTCTGCGCAACGCGCCAATTCATGAACCACGCTACCTTTCCGTGCTCTCGGCGCTCATCCCAGTCAACATCCAAGAGGCCCGGCACTATAAGGATCAGGTTCGCCATGCGGTCGCGGTCACCGCAGGGGAGTTCACGGAACCGGATTTTCACACGGTGACACCCGACACGACGCTTGAAGAGGTCATGGAATTAATGCTGGACCCCAACGTGACCGTGCTTCCGGTCGTTGAGGGGGAGCAGGTCGTTGGGATTGTCACCCGCAACGACATCGTCAGGTTGATCGAACAACTGGAAGGTGCGCTCAACCCAGAAGAGGTCGAGGAAGACGTTGAGGCCCAAATCCTGGGCGGGCTGACGGAAATCCTCCTCTATGTCGCGGATATGGGCGCCATGGTTACATTCTATGGTGAGAAACTGGGATTGCGCGTCGAAGAACCGCTTGAGGCAGCAGACTACAGCAACATAGATTGGGTGGTGTTTGACACGGGGGCCTGTAAACTCTGTCTCCACAGCGGTGGCAAGCGGCGTCTCGGTGAAGATACGCCGATGATCGTGTTTGGCGTGATTGATATTGAGGATGCACGCAAGATTCTGGCCGAGCGCGGAGTCGAACTCGATGAGGTGAAGGAAGTGGCGCCTGGCATGCGGGTCTGCCATGGGCATGATCCGGAAGGGAATCCGTTCTCGATCGAGGAGCGGAAGTAGGCGATGCGGTAGAAGGCCAGCGTGAGTGATAAATAAAGAGGCGGTGCATGGCTGTAGCCATGCACCGCCTCTTTATTTGCCGCATTTCGGCGCTTACGGTGAGACATAATCACACAACAAAAGAACACACACCACGCAACGACGAAAAAGAACAATAATACATTTATCCGTTGACTAGCTATCGCGACAGGATTACAATGACAGGTACTTAACTTGGTTTGTAAGCTGCCAGCCGGGCACTTTTCTGGCGCAGACCGCAGAAATGCATCGTAGTCAACATGACGCCCACGGATACGTCTTCACCGGATATCGGTTCAAACTGGCTACAGCGCCAATGGAACCGCGTGAGGAGCAAACGCTCGGAAGATGTGGTCATCGGGCAAGTGGGCGCCGCTGCCGACCATGTGGTGATCGGTAAGAACATCATCCAGATTGGCTCGGTTCATATCCCCGCTGGCTGGCCCTCCTGATCCTGGTAGCGCTGGCGGGTGTTGTGGTGTTGACCGGCGCCGGCGTCTACTTCAATGCACAGACCGGCAATGATACCCGGCAGGTGGCGGCGATACTGGCCGCCACGCCCACACCAACGCACACACCGACGCCCGTGCCAACCGTCACGCCTACCCCACTCCCGTTTGCACCGGCGCAAGACGATGAAACCCTGATTCTGATCTTGCCCTTTCACGGCAGCGCGGCCGCGGAATCCGAACCGCATCAGCGGATTTGGCGCAGGATCAACCAGGAACTGGCCAAGATCCCGAACACCAAAACCACCGTCAAGATCGATCCCAACGTCGTGCTTGGCTATGATCAGCGTGCAGAAGCGGAGGCGCTGGGGAAACAATACAACGCCAGCATGGTGATCTGGGGGGAAGCTACGGATGTAGCGGTCACGGTGAATTTCTTGAATCTGCGTGAACCCTCATTTCTCGGCTCCGACGTGAGTATTGATGAGACAGAGCAGACGCCATTTGCCAACCCGAGCAACTACGCACAGTACATTACAGCCGACCTGCCCGGTCAACTCGCCTTTCTGGCTCTGTTTGCGGTAGGTCAAGCTTACCATGCGAATGGGGATTTTGCGGCAGAAAAGGATGCCATTACCCACGCCATTTCTTCGACGCTGACACTGGCAGAGCGACCGCCGGACATCGCAGATGCCTACTATCGATTGGGTTGGCTTCATTCCCAACCGCCCGTGAATTTTGATGCTGCGATTGCCAACTACGATCAAACGATTGCACTGAACCCGAATTACGCACAGGCCTATAACAATCGTGGGATGCTCCGTTATGACAATGGCGACCTTGATCGAGCGATTGCCGACTTCGGCCAGGCGCTCGACCTTGACCCAAGCCTCGCCTATGCGTACAACAATCGGGGCAACACTTACAGTGACAGAGGCGACTTTGATCTGGCAATCGCCGACTATGATCAAGCGATTGCGATTGACCCAAACGAACTGTACGGCTACTACAATCGGGGAGTCGCCCATTATCAAAATGGCGACCTTGACCAAGCGATCGCGGACTTTGATCGGTCGCTCGTGCTGAATCCGGACGACGCGCAGAGTTATCGCAATCGGGGATTGGCTTATTATCATCAGGGGAATCTCGACCACGCGATCGCCGACTTCGACCTGTCGCTTACCCTTGATCCGGAGAACACAATGGTTCTGGGCGGCGTCTGTTGGCTGCTGGCGATCCATGACCGTGCACAGCAAGCGATGGGCTACTGCGAACGTGCGATCGCACTCGACCCAGCCCCGGAGTATCTGGATAGCCGCGGCCTGACCTCAGCACTGCTTGGCGATGATGCGGCGGCGATCGCTGACTTCCAGGTGTATGTCGACGATTTGTTGGCGAAAGGGGATCCGGGCTCGCTCGCCATAGCCGAACGGCGAGAAGGTTGGATCGCAGCGCTGAAGCAGGGCGAGAACCCCTTCACGGATGAGGTGTTGGAGGAATTGCGGGGGGGGGGGGAGGGGGGGGGGGGGGGGGGGGGGGGGGGGGGGGGGGGGGGGGGGGGGGGGGGGGGGGGGGGGGGGGGGGGGGGGGGGGGGGGGGGGGGGGGGGGGGGGGGGGGGGGGGGGGGGGGGGGGGGGGGGGGGGGGGGGGGGGGGGGGGGGGGGGGGGGGGGCGCGGGGCGGGGGGGGGGGGGGGGGGGGCGGGGCGGGGGGGGGGGCGGGGGGGGGGGGGGGGGTGGGGGGCGCGCGCGCGGGCGCGGGGGGGCGGGGGGGGGGCGGCGCGCCCGCCCGGGGGGGGGCGGGCCCGGGCCCGGGGGGGGGGGGGGGGGGGGGGGGGGGGGGGGGGGGGGGGGGGGGGGGGGGGGGGGGGGGGGGGGGGGGGGGGGGGGGGGGGGGGGGGGGGGGGGGGGGGGGGGGGGGGGGGGGGGGGGGGGGGGATTAGCGCGGCGGCTGGCCCAGAGGAAAACGCCCAGGGCGATCAGAGTCAGTACGATAAGCGCAACCAGTTTTTCGATCCGGCTGTCGATAAGCAAAGTGAGCGCGCCGAAGGCGGCACAGAAGAGCCAGTAACCGACGACGAGCGGGCGCTCGGGTATGCCCATATCCTGGAGCCGGAAATGCAAGTGGTCGCGGCCACCTTGCCCCGGCGATTGGCCATGGCGCCACCGCGTAAACATCAGCCAGGCGACTTCTAGCGCCGGCAGCCCCACCACCATCATCACAGTCGCCAGACGCGCACCGCCGATGATGCCCAACGCCGCAATGGCAAAGCCGAGAAAATAGCTGCCGCTGCTCCCCATGAAGATGCGTCCTGCAAAATTTCGTGGCAGAAAGCCAAGCGCCGCGCCCATCAAGGCCAACGGCAACAACGCAACACTCCATTGCGGTGGCGCGGCCTTGAAGATCATGTGAGCAGCCAGCACCGCAGAAAGAACAGCCGTGACCCCTGTGACGAGCCCGCTGGCGCCGTCGAGAAAGTTGATGGTGTTCATCATCCCCATGAACCAGAAAACGGTCAACGGGAAGACGATCCACCAAGGGAAACCATCGGGGCCAAAGAGAAAACCACCACCGAACGGATTGTTCACGTGTTTGATAAAGATCAAACCGGCAAATCCAATGAGTGCGGCGCCAAACTGGATCAGGTATTGGGGACCCGACCGGAAATTGAACTTGTCGTCGAGCAAGCCAAAGACGACGCAATAGACTGAACCAATGAGCAGCGCAGCCAGTCGCGTCAGTTCATTCGGATCGTTGCGTACCGGAAACCAGGCCGTAAGCGGGGTAGGCAGGATTTCGGGCAGGAGGGTGATCAGCAGTACCGTTACGAAAAATGCGCCAAAGAGCGCAATTCCACCCGTACGCGGGACAAGACCACGGTGCCGGCGTCGCCCTCCCGGCTGATCGATCAGGTTCCACCGTTTGCCAAGCCAGCCGGCCAACGGCGTCAGGGCAAACGCGAGGGTAAAGGCAAAGAGAAGGGTGAGGAGGAAAATCATTGCGTATCTCGTATCACGTATCTCGTATCACGTATTCCGTATCGTGTACTTCATGTTGCGTACGCGACCTACGAGCTACGCAATACGGAATACGCAATACGGAATACGTGATACGGAATACGAGACAGAGTTCTACGGTCGCATCGTATTCAGCATGCGCGGGAAAGCGATGGTTTCCCGCACATGGTCGAGACCACAAACCCACGCCACGGTGCGTTCAACGCCCAGACCAAAACCGCTGTGCACCACGGAACCATAGCGCCGGAGGTCTACGTACCATTCATAAGGTTCGATCGGCAGTTTATGGCGCTCGATGGCCGCGATCAATTTGCCGGGGTCACTCATGCGTTCGCTGCCGCCGGTGATTTCTCCGTAGCCCTCGGGCGCCAACAGGTCAACGCTGCGACACACCTCCGGCCGGTCACCCTCCGGCTCCATGTAGAACGCCTTGATGGCAGTTGGATAGTGGTGAACGAAGACCGGCTTATCGAACTGGGCCGCAATATAGGTTTCGTGCGGGCTGCCGAAATCGCCACCCCATTCGATTGGCGGCACCGGATCGTCATAACCTGGCACCAGATCTCCCCGTGCCGCGGCGGCATTGATCATCGCCACTGCTTCATCGTAGTGGATGCGCGGGAAGGGCGGCGCAACGCGCTGCAGATGAGTCAGATCACGTTCGAGCACTCGCAGTTCCGGACCGCAGTCATTGAGACAACGCTGCACAATGTAGCTGACAAAATGCTCTTCGATTTCCATGAGTTGCTCAAGCGTGCAGAAGGCAACTTCAGGCTCGACCATCCAGAATTCCTGCAGGTGGCGGCGCGTTTTGCTCTTTTCTGCGCGGAAGGTGGGACCGAAACAGTATACCTGTCCAAAGGCAAAGATATTGGCTTCGTTGTACAGTTGCCCAGTCTGGGCAAGATAAGCCGGCTCGCCGTGATAATCGATCTCAAACAGGGTCGTCGTGCCTTCGGCGGCCGCAGGCGTGATGATCGGCGTGTCGATGTTGACGAAGCCGTGACTGTCGAGCCAGTCACGGATGGCGCGCACAATCACGGCGCGCACGCGCAGCGCGGCCCACTGGCGCGACGAGCGGATCCACAGGTGGCGATTCTCCATCAGGAATTCGACGCCGTGCTCCTTGGGCGAGATCGGATAAGGGTCGGAGATCCCCATTGCTTCGATGTAGCGTACGTCAAGTTCGAAGCCCCCCGGCACGCCTGGTGCGCGTGGTTCGGCGCGGACAATGCCGGCGACCATGAGGCTGCTTTCTTGGGTCAAAGATTGGCCGATTTCGAAATCATCGGGCGTCACATTGCCCTTGAAGACAACACACTGGCAGACCCCCGTGCCATCTCTGATCTGGAGGAATTGCAACTTGCCTTTTTCGGTTTTGTTGTAAAGCCACCCCTGGACGGCGACTTCTTCACCAATGTGATCTTTCAGCGAGCGGATAGTCACAACAGGAGGCACAGTCTACTCCTTTATTTGGTTTGATGGGGTTTCGCCTGGTTCTTCCCAGTCTTCCCAATTATAAATGGGTTTTGCCACCGTCTCGACCAGCACCGGGGCCCCGTCCGGCGCCACGGCGCCGGGCTGGAACAACTTACTCAGATCGATGTCATAGTCGTCGAGACGTCTACCTACATTCGAAAAGTGCTCGGGACGGAATTCATAGGCATCCCGGAGCTCAGGGTTTGACGAATAGGTGTAGACGTACACCGTCTCTGGCGGCACGTAATCCACCTCCATCTCGGTGACGAGGGCGCGCGCATCATCGACTGGGCGTTGGCGCGAGCGTGCGCGCCGGCGTGAACGGCGCGTTCGATTCTGTCCCGTATCCTTACCGCCCTTTGCCGGTTCGTTGGATCGGGATGGCGCCGGCTGGGGGCTGGGGGCCGCCTTATTGCGATTGGGCTGAAAGTAACGCCGGCGCCCTTTGCCTTTACTCTTACCTGATGACCGTTCCTCACCCATAGATTACTCCGAACCTATCGAACCTGCTCATTGCACGACAAGGCGTGCTACCTCTGCGCCTTGCGCATTGATCAACCGGGCATTTACACCCGGCGCCCACACCGGTGCGGCCTGATTCCAATAGACGGCAACGCTGGTGTCCGTTCCAGCGCCGCTAAAGAGTTGCACCCCGCTGCCAGGAAACAGCAGCACATTGCCAAAGGAGTAAGCCGGTCCGCCTTCCTTCTCAAGACGCCAGCCTTGCAAATTGACCGCAAGATCGCTGTCATTGACGATGCCGACTGCTTCACCGGCCAATTGGCCCGCCTGACTGAAGGCAGAAATCCGCAGTCCAACCGGAATCGCCGGCGGCGCTGCGGTTGCGGGCGCCGCTGCAACACCACCGGTTGGGATCACCAGCCGCTGTCCCTCAAACACAAAATCCGGATTCGTCAACTTGTTGGCTGCCACCAGTTCCGCCAGCGTCAGCCCAAAACGATCGGCGATACTGGAGAGGCTGTCGCCAGCCTGCACCGTATACTCGGCCTGATCAGGGGTCACCGGTTCAGATGGCGCTGCGGGCGTCGCCTGCGGTTGCGCGTTCGTGTCGGATGCCGGCGCGCTAAACGGCGTTGGCGTGAAGGTCAGCGCGATCGGCGCGGCAGCCGGTGTAAAGACCGCCGCCAACGCCTCAGGATCAGGTCGTCTTAATTCGACTATCCAGACGACCAGCACAGCCATCACAAGGCTCACGAACGCGTTAAGCAAGATAACAAACGCCAATTGGCGACGATTCATCCAGTGTCTCCGCTGCTCGGTTGTGTGCGGTCAGATGCAGCGCACGCCACAGCCAAGCACGTATTGTACCATACGCATTTCTTGATTGTCGTAACCACAACGGTTCAATCAGGCGGTTGGCCAGCGCTTGATATACACAATGCCCGGTGTTATGATCAAGGAAGAGGGCATACTAATGAATGACGCGGCATTTCTCCGCAACCGCACGGTCCGCCTCATACTGGCCTGGCTCCTGCCTTTTCCTGTTTGTGTGGTGCAGTGGATTCTTTGGGATAAGCTCCAGCCAGTCGTCTGGTTTTTTTTCTTCCTGGTCGTGTCTGTTGCTCCACTGATTGGTGGCCTTTGGGGGGGTATCGGTGCGACGCTGATCTCCGCCCTCTTGGCCTGGTACTTCTTCGTCCCACCGCAGCTTTCATTTGGTTATGAGAACCCCGGCAGCATCATTTCTCTGCTTGTCTTTATTGGCGCCGGCGTAGTCATGAGCATCTTTCAGGAACGTCTACGGCAGAGCGAACAGAAGCTTGAGCGCGACATTGCCGAGCGCAAGGCGACCGAGCAGCGGTTACGTGAAAGCGAAGAGCGCTTTCGCCTTGTAGTTGAGAATTCACCCTCGCCTATCGGCATCTGGGACGAAACCGGTCTTCTACGGTACATCAGTCCGGCGATCGAACCGGTATTTGGTTTTTCGCCAGATGAAATGGTCCGCCGCGCTGCTTACGTCTATGCGCTCGCAGATGAACTTGAGGGTGTCCAGTTAACGCCCGAGCTGATGGCCCAATACGGGCTATCTCACATGCCCAACTCGGCCAAGTGGCTCACCATGATGAAGACTGTTCAGTACTGCGCCCGCAATCCTGGCGAGAAGGTGGTGGCTGACGAGTTGATGTTTTCTCAAGTAAGTGGCCTGCGCGATTTGCAGTTCATCCACCAGGGCTTCGCGCGTCGTGCATCAGGCAGCGAAGTCGTCACGATTGTATACGACCTGACCGAACACCGGACGCTTGAGCGAATGCTAACGGAGAGCAATGCAGCGCTAGAGGACCAGGTCGCGGTGCGTACGGTCGAGCTGACCGCCGCGCTTGAGAGACTAGCGCAAGCAAATCAAGCAAAGGACGAATTCATGGCGGCGGTCAGCCATGAATTACGCACACCCCTCACTGGCGTGCTGGGTCTGTCCGAGGCACTGCAGGAACAGATCATCGGCCCGTTGAACGAACGCCAACTTCGCTATGTACGCAGCATCCGCGAAAGTGGGGATCATCTGCTGACTTTGGTCAACAGCATTCTCCATTACACAGCATTGGTGGGCGGCAACGTGACGATCCGGCACGAACGATGCAACCTGGGCGAGATCGCCAGCACGGCAGTGCGCACCATCCGTGTGAGCGCCGAGAAGAAGGGATTGGCGGTTGCGCTAGACGTGGATCCGCCCGATCTGACGGTCATAAGCGACGCCGGGGTATTCACCAAATGCTGATCGCTTTGCTCGATAATGCGGTCAAGTTCACGGCTCAGGCCGGCAGCATTGGCGTAAAGGCAGTGCAAGACGACGCCAATCAGTGCGTGCACCTGACTGTGTGGGACACCGGCGTCGGCATCTCGGCGGAACAGCGTGATGCCATTTTCCAACCCTTTGTGCAAGGTGATTCGCGACTGGCGCGTACCTACGCGGGTGTAGGGCTGGGATTGGCCTACGTGCAGCGCATGGTCGAGTTGTTGCGCGGCACTGTCGTCGTGGGAAGCGAACTGGGCAAAGGCAGCCAATTCACCATCAGTCTACCGCAAAATTGACTTGCTTCAATGCGAGTACTCTGGCCCCACCAGTGTCCATTTAGGCCAGGCGAGACACAATTGACGGGATTACGGGATTGTAGTTCAAACTTCACGCGATCAAAGTTCTGATGGGATAGAATGAATACATGCACAGGGGAGCTTGTTCATTGGCCTGGGGATTGCCATGATTCACTCGACGCCGCCACAAAAAGCGAAGCAACACACAATTGGTCGTTGGGAGCATTGTGATCATCTTGCTCCTCAGTGCGTGCATGTTGGCAACCGCCCTTGCCGTGCTTGTTGGCAGCGCTTCCACCGCGAGCACCTCGCTGGCACGCAGTGAACGCGCAGCACGCGCATACTTGCGATCAACACCCGTGGCGCAGGTGGTTGTACAACCGCCACCGGAAGGCGTCGACTATGAAACCGCCGTGTTGCGCAACCTGTATGCTCAGGTCAACCCCTCCGTTGTCAACGTGTCTGTGCTTGGACGCCACCCAATGCTCGACGGGGATTCGACCATCCCGCTACCGCACGATTCAGAGGGCGACGGGCTCATTCCACTCGGTTCCGGGTCCGGTTTTGTCTGGGATATGGATGGCCACATCGTGACCAAATACCATGTCGTGGAAGGCTCGGATCAGGTTCAAGTCACCTTTGAAGATGGCGCGATGGCCGTGGCAGAAGTTTTGGCGGTCGATGCAGACAGCGATCTCGCGTTGCTGAAGATTGAGCCCGAGGGCTATCAATTGACCCCGCTGCGCGTTGGCAAGATGGACGACGTATTCGTGGGCATGCGCGTTGCCGCCATTGGCAACCCCTTTGGATTGCACGGTACGCTCACCAGCGGGATCGTCAGCGCCATCGGGCGTTCGATCCCATCGCGCAGTGGCTTCAGTATCCCGGATGCCATTCAGACCGATGCCGCCATCAATCCCGGCAACTCGGGCGGGCCGCTACTCAATGAGCAAGGCGAACTGATCGGCATCAACGCACAGATTCGCTCAGAGAGTGATGCGAACAGCGGGGTGGGGTTTGCGGTTCCCATCAGCATCATCGTGCGCGTCATTCCGAGTTTGATTGACAAAGGCGTGTACCAACACAGCTATCTGGGCATGAGCGGTGTTACCTTCAGCCCGATCTGTGGCAGCGAATTGGGGATCGATCCGTCGTTGCGTGGCGTCGTTGTGGAACGAGTGGCGCCATTGGGACCGTCAAACAACGCCGGGTTGCGGGCTGGAGACACGCCGACAAAGACAAAATATCCGTCAATCTGTCCGCAGCGTGCCGGAGGCGATTTCATCACCGGGATTGGTGGGCAGCCGATTCGGTCGTTTGACGAGGTGCTCACCTATCTGGATCGTTATTCGAGTCCGGGGGACAAGATTACGCTAAACATCTTGCGAAATGGCGAACCCATCGACCTTGAGGTCACGCTCGGCCAGCGGGGACGGTAGGTGGCGCAGTACGGCGCCTCTAAACCCGCCGCTCGGATCGCGGCATCTGCTAGAACAGGGCAGCGAGCCTCGGCCCTAAGATGAAGGCAGCGACACACAGGCTGCCAAGCACCGCAAAGACCAGTGCGCCTGCTGCCGCATCCTTTGCGATCTTTGCCAGGGGATGGTAGTGCGGTGAAACCATGTCGACAATGGCCTCAATGGACGTATTGATTGCTTCCAACGACAGCACGCCGAAGATACAGAGTGCCAGAATCGCCCACTCGATTGCGCTTACCTGCAGCAGCCAGGCTGTGGTCGCTACGACAACCAATGCGGCCAACTCAATCCATGCGTTCGGCTGCGTGCGCACGGTATGAAGCGCGCCGGCGATAGCGGCTTTGAAGCTATACCAACGACCACCCCAGAAACCCCGATCCCGCCCTGTCAACTCGGGGCTTGGGGTGCGGTGTACGGCTGTTGCCGGTTTCATAGCTGCGTCTCCTCATCAGGGTAGACGCGGCGTGCCAGCGCCGCGTCGCCGAACTGCGCCAGCACGGTTTCCTGCGCTGCCCACATTTCCGCTTCTTCTTCGTCGGTCCCGTGGTCGTACCCCAAAAGATGGAGTACGCCGTGAACGACGAGTAAGCGCAATTCAGCGCCGATGCTGTTGCCGCAGCGGGCAGCCTGGCGCTCTGCATAGGGATAGGCAATCAAGATATCGCCGATATTTCGTTCCAGTGCGGCTGCTAGTTCCGCCGGAAAGTCAATCGCAGGTCCATCAACGGGATCGTGCGCCGCAAAACTCAGAACGTCCGTGGTCTTATCGACGCCGCGATAGTCACGATTTAGTTGGTGGACAGCCGCATCATCCGTGATTACGACGGACAATGTCGCTGTATGGCGCGCACAGTGGGTGAGCGTTGCTGCCGCCACCGTCTCCAAGTCAGCGACATCAACTTTGTCCACGAATGGCTCATCAACCTGAACTTCAATTTCGTATAAAGGGTTTACCATCTTGATTCTCGCTCAACCTTCAGCCGCCATATTGACCGGTGCATTGATCTCTGCACGCCCAGTGGCGGCCTCTTCGACACCGCCCCGTGCGGTGCGCTCCTGTGGCGCAGGCTCCGGTGCGGCATTCATATCCGTCGCCACATTGCCGGTGGTTTCCCCAGCCTTCACCGGTTCTGGATAGACAATGCGCGGGTGATGGACGCCCTGTAATACTTGCAGAAACACATTCTTGACCGTCTGTAACTCGGCAAAGGTCAGGTTGGAGTTCTCCAACTCACCCGACGCCACGCGCTCATCAATCAGACGATCTACCAGTGCTTCGAGGTCCTCACGTGTTGCCGGGCGCACGGCGCGCACGGCTGCCTCGCAGGTGTCGGCCAGCATCAGAATGGTTGTCTCTTTGCTCTGGGGGTTTGGTCCCGGATAGCGAAACTCAGCTTCATCGATTTCTTCGCCGGTTGCGGCATGACGTAGCGCCTGCAAATAAAAGTACTTGACGAGTGATTGCCCGTGGTGTTCACGGATGAAATCTTGAATGCGCGAAGGCAGCCGGTATTTCTGCGCCAGATCGACGCCATCCTTCACATGGCTGATGATGATCTGCGCACTTGTGAGCGGATCCAGTTTTTCGTGAGGCGATGAACCGTCGACAATATTTTCGGCGAAGAAATAGGGGCGTACAGTCTTGCCGATATCGTGATAATACGCGCCCACGCGCACCAGCAGCGCATCCGCCCCAATGGCTGCCGCTGCACGCTCGGCCATATTGCTCACCAGAATGGTGTGATGATAGGTGCCGGATGCCTTGAGGAGCAGTTGGCGCAAGAGTGGGTGGGTCGGGCGACTCAATTCAGCAAGTTGGAGCGGGGTCGTAATATCAAACAGGTTGCCGAGCACGAAGTAACCGATCAATGCAATCGCTGCCGATAGGACGCCGTTCAGCCCCGAGATCAGCGCCATTGCGACCGGGGACGGTGTGCTGGCGCCGGTGAAGGGCACCCAGAAGGCGGCAATCATCACAGCATTCACCAAGCCGATGGCAACCGCTGCCCACAGAAAGGTGTTGAGCCGTTCACCGCGCCCCACGATCAAACTGCCGGCCAGTGACCCCAACAGGGCATAGGCGACCAGGGGGGCGTTGCCAAGGCTCAGATAGAGCAGAATCATTGCAAAGGCCAGGGCAAAGACAACTGCGACGCGGAGATCACAGAGGACGCCAATCAAGATGACGAGCGCACCCATCGGATAGAGGAACGGCAGCCAGGGATGGTTTACCACCATGAACTTGGCTGCCAACAACCACAGGACCGTCACCACGAGCAGGAGTCCCAGTTGGGAGTAACTGCGCAGCACCTGGGGGTACAGACGATACAGTGAAGCGATCACGACGATCAGCAACGTCACGGAGAAGAGCGTGGCCTGCAACAAAGCCCACAGATCCCATTCATACTGAAGTGTGCTCATCTCGCGTAACGCTTCAGCTTGCTCTGCGCTGGCTACATCCCCTGCGCGAATGATCATCTCACCCTGTTCCAGCGTCACGGTTTGCGTCAGCACCTGGGCGAGGCCTCGTCGCGCAGTTGTTTTGTACGCTCCGCGTTCAACACACTGTTCGGGCGAATCAACCCCTGCACAAGCGAAATTGCCACGTCATTGGCGGCTTCGTCAAGCGCACCACCAATCAACATTGGCACTCTGCGCTGAATCAGCGGCAGCGTGCTCTCCCTGATCTCATCGCGCATGGCGCGGTCAACTGCCAGCGGGGTTTCAGTTGCCACGGCCTCCCACTGCGTATCATCCAATGACAGAATCTGGAGCACACTTTCTGCTGACAGGTCGAGATCTTCGATTGCCAGCAGCAGATCGGACTTTGCGGCGAGGGTGGCGTCCTCGTTGCGCACGGTGTCAATGATCCCCACGACTTCGCGCGGTTAAACTGTTGACGCCGGAGGCGAGTTTCTTGGGTATCGTATTGGTCGGCAACCGCTTGTGCGGCGCGCTCACGGAGGCGTTCGGTCAGCACCTCACTCTCAAACGTAATCCGTTGCGGTGCGACAACATTGAATCCGGCGACTTCACCGGGCTCTACGAATAGCCCGCTGCCATAAGGCAGTTGCCACGCCAGCACTACGATCAGCAACAGCGCGCTGGAGAGCAACAGCAGCGCCAGCGTGCCAAAGGCCCGCCAGTTGTAAGTGCGTACCCGATAGCGTACGCGTGTCAAGAATCGTTGCATGCTGTCTGTCATACGGCTCAGCCGCCCAACAAGCGCCGGACAACCTGGTTCACCATCTTGCCGTCCGCCCTGCCCTTTACTTCAGCCATGACCACCGGCATGACCGCCCCAAGTTGTTTAGCTGAGGTTGCGCCGACCTGGGCGATCGCGGCCTGTGCAATCACCTCAACCTCCGCCTCCGTCAGTTGGCGAGGAAGGTAGCGCTCGATCACCGCAAGTTCAGCCAGTTCGACGTCAGCGCGTCCCTGGTCACCAAATTTAACGTACTCCGCCGCAGCATCGCGCCGGCGCTTGGCTTCGCGTTGGAGGACGGCCAGTTCTTCGTCCTGGGTGAGTTGATGCGTCGCATCCGCCGTGCGCGCCTCAGTCAACGCGGTCTTGACCGCACGCAATGTCAATTTGACGGTCTCATCTTTATCCCGCATGGCTTGCTTGAGATCCGCGTCGATGCGCGCTTGCAATGTTGGTGATTGATTCTCAGTCATAGTGGATCCTCATTTGGTAGGCGACGCTGTACGCGGCGATCCAACATGGCAATGATACGATCGCGATAGCGCAGAAAGAAGTACAGGAGTGCACCCAGCAAGACAAAAACGATGACCAATTGCCATCCTGACAGATACCAGACACCTGATGCGGCCGAAGTCACAAAAAAGACAGTCGGGACGCGGATCAGGAAGGTCAACAGGAAGATCTGAAGAAAGGATACGTGCGACAGCCCCGCCAGAAAATAGGGTAGATCACCTGTCGGCGCGACCAGAATAATCGTCCAGACGAACACGCTCGTGCTGTGAGTTGTGGTTTCCCATTCGTCAAGCCGTTGAGCGCCAACCATGCGCTGCGCCAATGGCCTGCCAAATCGTCGCGCCAGCCACATCGCCAACATGGCGCCACACAGGAGACCGATAGCGCCCCATAGCCCTCCCCACCAGGGCCCGTAGAGATAGCCGGCGACCGCCTGCACCATATAGCCGGGCACCGGCGCCACGATAATTTGTGCAACATTGATGAGCACGAGTGCGAGCGGTCCGCCCCAGCCAAGTTGGGCCATGAGTGCCTGCAATGCAGCACGATCGGCGACGATCTGCCACCACGTTGGCCACCAGCGCGCACTGAAGAACACTGCGCACAGGCCAATCAGGCCCAGCCACACTCGGGGATCCATTACCCATCGCCGCCAATCAGTTGCTGTTTTCATTGATCATGTCGTGTCTCGTTGCGTTGCGTGCTAGACTGGTTATTACGAGATACGAGATACGTACATCCCCCTTACGCCCAATGAACACTCATTATACGCTCGTCCAACAGAGTGTCAACGTGTCTAGCCTATACAAATATCCAACAAAGCCTTACATGCGAACGTTTGCAGAACTCGGCGTTGCCGGGTAGACTGTGATCGTTCAACCTCACTCCGTCTGTTCTGGCACCCTATAGGACGATTTGAAAGGACGGTTCCACATGGTTCGACGATTCTCTCTTCACTGCTGTTGGTTACGATTGCACTGCTGGCAGTGGCCTGTTCTGCGGAATCGGGCGGCATGCCATCGATCGTCGTAACGGCAACGCCAACTGTTCGCCCCGAAGGCGCCATCGCAGTCCTACGCGCCGGCACCGGCGACAGTGGCGAAGGGCTGACACCTCATTTCAAGATTATCGAACAGTTCGAGGCAGCTAACCCTGACATCCAGGTCCAGTTGGAACCGGTTGGCAGCGGTGACTACTACGCCCGCATCCTCACCCAGATTGCGGCCGGTGACCCGCCGGATCTGCTCCAGATTGGCGACGATGCTGTGCCGCGTTTCGTCGATGCGGGTGCGTTCATCGCACTTGACGACTACATCACGGGCGGCGAACACCCATTGGATACGAGCATCTACCTTCCCGGCGTGCTTGAACCAGGCCGGTGGAACGGCAAGCAGTATCTGCTGCCCAAAGATTTCTCGCCGCTGGCGGTCTACTACAACAAGAAACTCTTTGACGAAGCAGGTGTGCCCTACCCGCAGGATGGCTGGACATGGCAGGAGTTCCTGGATACGGCCAAACAACTCACCAAGACCGATGCTGCGGGCAAAGTTACGCAGTGGGGTGTGCAGTTGCCGGGTCCCTGGACCACAGGCTTCGAATACTGGGTGTCTGCCGCAGGCGGCAAATTGATCAGCGAGGACGGTTCCACCTTTACGGGGTACATGGATTCACCGGAAGTGCAGGAAGCGGTCCAGTTCTACGCCGATCTGTACAACAAGGAGAAGGTGGCGCCACTGCCCGCCGACATGAATTCGTTTGGCGGAGGCAACACTGAATTTGAGAATGGCACGGCGGCGATGCGCATCTTTGGGCGCTGGCCGCAAGCAGGGTTACGGCAGAATCCGAATATCGACCTGGGTGTCGTCGGTATGCCCGTCGGCAAGCAACGTGCGAACGTGCTGTTCTGGGGTGGGTTCGGCATCTCGGCGCTCAGCCAAGATAAAGAGGCTACCTGGCGCTTCCTACGTGACTATACGGGCATAGAAGGCGCCGAAACCTGGAAGGACTGGGCGCTGCCCACAGTCAAGGAAGTTGCCGACTCTTCGGGTCTCTCGACCGATCCGATCGAAGGCGTCTGGTTGAATGAACTCAACTATCTGGCGCCGCGCGCCTATGTATCGACACCCTACTGGGGAGAGACCGCGGACCCAGCGCTGCGCCGGGTGCTGGAAACGGTCATTCTGGATCCGCAAGCCAATGTTGCGGAATTGCTGAAGACCGCCGCACAGGACGCGCAGTCGGCGCTGGAAGAGTTGCCATAGACAAGCATCGTCACGGATAACGCCGGTAGAGGGGTTCCAATTTGGAATCCCCTCTATTCTCCTACCACCGTTCTTCCCCTGGATCGAGGATTGCTTTGTTCTTGAAAAGCCGCGCTGCGCGCCGCGAGACGCTTACCTTTTATCTCCTCATCTCACCCTGGATCGTGGGCTTTCTGTTCTTCACGCTAGGCCCGGTTCTCGTGTCGCTTGGGATCAGTTTTACGCGCTGGAACCTCCTCACGCCGCCCGTGCCGATTGGCCTGCGCAACTATACGCGGATGTTGGATGATCGGCTCTTCTGGCAGTCACTGAGCGTCACGTTCCGGTATACATTGCTCTATGTTCCTTCAGAACTCGTCGGCGGGCTCTTGTTGGCGTTGCTCATGAATCGCAATATCAAGGGCATCCGCGCAGACCGCACCAGCTACTATCTGCCAACCGTTATTTCAGGCGTGGCCTTTGTCGTCGTCTGGATGTGGCTCTTTCAGCCTGAAGTCGGATTGATCAATGCCACGCTCAGTCGTTTTGGAATTCAGGGGCCGCGTTGGCTGGCCGACCCACGCACGGCACTTTTTGCGCTCTGGATGATGAGTCTCTGGGGTCTGGGCCGCAACGCCATCATTTTTCTGGCAGGTCTCAAAGGCATTCCGAAAGAACTCTATGAGGCGGCAGCAATGGATGGCGCCGGCATGTGGCAGGGATTCCGGCATGTCACGTTGCCAATGCTGACGCCAACGATCTTTTTCGTCCTCGTGCTCAGCCTGATTGCCACGCTGCAGACTTTCACGAGCGCATTTGTCGCCACCAATGGTGGCCCACTTGATTCCACGCTCTTTTATGTGCTTTACCTCTATCGCAAGGCCTTTCAAGAATTTCAGATGGGCTATGCAGCGGCGTTGGCCTGGGTGCTGTTTATCGTGATCCTCCTACTTACCATCCTCGTCGTCCGGAGCGGACAGTGGTGGGTCTATTACGAAGGCGAACGCGAATCATGATCACTCAGTCCAGTCCGTGGCAAAATCGAGTGCGCAGACTGGGCGTGTTTCTGCTAGTCTGGGGTGTGGCTGCGCTCTTTCTGATTCCGTTTCTGTGGATGGTGTCGTCTTCGCTGAAGCCAAACTATCAGATCTTTGCAACACCACCGCAATGGATTCCGAATCCACCGCAATGGCAGAACTATACGGAGGCATTGACGATGCTGCCCTTCGGGCGCTATGTCGTCAACACGGCCATCATTACGATCGCCGTCATCTTTGGACACCTGCTATCATGCACGCTCATTGCCTACGCCTTCGCCCGGTTGCGTGCCCCCGGTCGTGACACGCTCTTCATCGTGGTCTTGGCCACCATGATGTTACCCTATCCGGTCACCATGGTGCCGCTCTACGTGCTGTTCAACTGGTTGGATTGGATCAATACGTTTTTGCCGCTGACGGTTCCGGCTTTCTTTGGCAGCGCATTCTATATCTTCTTGCTCCGCCAGTTTTTTATGACCGTGCCGCGTGACCTCGAGGATGCGGCGCGGATCGACGGCGCCAACACGCTTCAGATTATCTTCCGTATCATGACACCCTTAGCGCTGCCGGCCATGGTCACGGTAGCCATCTTCAGTTTCCAGGCCGCATGGAACGACTTTCTGGCGCCGCTGATCTACCTGCAGCAACCTGATCTCTATACGGTTACGCTTGGGCTTCAATTCTTCCGATCCACCTTCACAACCAATTGGGCCTATTTGATGGCGGCGTCCCTTGCCACCTCACTGCCGATGATCCTGTTGTTCTTTGTGGCCCAGCGTTACTTTATTGAGGGCATCTCGCTGGGCGGCATGAAGGGCTAGACCGAGGCCGGGTCTGTAACCGGACGGTTGGCCATCACCTGAAGCACAAGATAGGCCGTGATCCCGCAAACCGCGATGACCCCTGTCATTGGCAGCGCCGTGCCGTTGAAGAAGTAGCCGACGAGGGCGCCGGCCAGCGCACCGATGGCGAACTGCAGCGCACCCAACAATGCCGCGGCGCTCCCCGCCTGGCGCGCGTGCGGCGCCATTGCGCCTGCCGTGGTGTTGGGACCCACCATCCCTGTACTCGCAATACAAAAGAAGAGCAGCACCAACATGAGTGGGAAGCCGCCGAGATTGGCCAACGTCACCATTGCCAGCAGTGCGCCGGTGATCGCGGTGACGGCGAGCGCCACATTGAGGATCTGACCAGCGGTGTACCGCGTCAGGAGCCAGCGATTCAACTGTGCTGCGCCGATAAGTCCCAGCGCATTGATGCCAAAGAGCAGGCCAAAGCGTTCGGGAGGTATGCCGTTTAGTTCAATAAACACAAACGACGAGCCAGAGATGTAGGCAAACATGGCAGCCGAAGCAAAACCACCGGCCAATGCGTAACCCATGTAGTGCCCATCACCAAGCAGCCGCCCATATGTGCGCACGGCCTCGCCAAGACCAGCCCGTTTGCGACGCTCCGGCGGCAACGATTCGCGCAAGACAAAGATCACGAGCAGCAAGCACAAAACGCCAAACAGACTCAGCGCAACAAAATCGAACGCCAACCAAATGCAATCAGCAACTGCCCACCGATCAGTGGCGCCAGGATCGGCGCCAGCCCCATGACGAGCATGAGAAACGAATACATGCGGGCGGATTCGCGGGCATCAAACAGATCACGCACGATTGAGCGGGCAATGACAACACCGGCGCAGCCACCCAATGCCTGTGCAAAGCGCAGCAGCACCAATTCATTGACGGATGAGGCAAAGATACACCCGATGCTCGCTATCGCATAGAGGGCGCACCCGACCAGGAGCGGGACACGCCGGCCCAGGCGATCCGAGATCGGACCATAGATCAGTTGGCCGATCGCAAGCCCAAGAAAGAAGATGGAGAGGGTTTGCTGCGCCGCTGCGATACTCACCCCGAAATCATCCGCGATGGCGGGCAAACCAGGCAGGTACATATCGATCGACAACGGCGCGAATGCGGTGAGAATGCCGAGGATCACGGCCAGTTTCAAATACGAAGACTGCGATTGCATGGACGAAAAACTTTCATCTCACGATGGAAAGGCGCAGCACCGACACAGGAACGCCTGCATCGGTGCTGCGCCTTGTTGAGTTTTCTACGCAGTGCCATCAGGACGGCGCAAGCCTAGCGGTTCTTTTTAAAGGCCACGTCGGCATAGACGGCGAGCACCAGCACGATACCTTTGACCAGATATTGCCAGGCCGGCTGGACATTGAGCATCTGCAAGCCAGTTGTCAGACTAGTCATGATCAACGAACCGATCAAGGCGCCAAAGACGGTGCCAACACCACCGAGGGTCGACGTGCCGCCCAAGATGGCCGAAGCAATGGCATCAAGTTCATAACCCTGACCGGCGGCAATGGTGCCGTAGCCCACGTAGGAAGCGAGCACGATGCCGGCGATACCGGCCAACAACCCCATGAGAATAAAGATCAAAAAGATGCTGCGGCGGATATTGATGCCAGAGAGCCGGGCGGCTTCGCGGTTGCCGCCAATGGCGTAGGCATACCGTCCGAAGCGGGTATTGTTGGCGATGTACGACATGATCACCGCCGCCACCGCAAGCAGGAGCACAGGCACCTGTACACCCTTGTATTGGTTAACCACCCAGACGTAAGCGATGACAAGCAGCGAATAGAAGATCGTCGTCGCCAGATCCAACGCGATGCTCGGCAGTTCAAATCCGTGTTGGCGCTTGCGCTGCCGGCTACGCGTCATGTTCCAGAAGAGGATGACCACGACGATAGCAGCGATGATCCACCCCACCAGCGGCGGCAGGTACCCCTGTGCAATCAAGTCAAATCCGGCTTGATTGGCCGGAATCGTCTTGCCTTGTGTCACCAGCAAGATCAGACCGGTCAGAATAAACATGCCGGCGAGCGTGACGATGAACGATGGCACCTGCAGGAAGGAAATCATATACCCCTGCATCACGCCAAAGAGCACGCCGACTCCCAGGCCAATGATGATCGAGAGCACAGCCGCCACATAGGGCTGATTTGGAATCAGGTTATACCAGATGTTGGCCTGGAAGTACGCCACGACGACCGACACAAAGCCCGCCAACTTGCCGACCGAGAGGTCGATATTGCCGGTTACGATCACGAACACCATGCCAATGGCAAGGAAGGAAGTGACCGTCATCTGGCGGAAGAGGTTGGAGACATTCTGCGGCTGCAAACAGGCGCCGCCGGTAAGAATTGCAAAAAAGATCCAGATTGCGACCAACGCCAGAATAATGGTGTAGGTCTGCATGTTGCTGCGGAACCGTTTGCCCAGTTCGCCCATCAGCCCGGTGGACGACTTTTTCGACCCGGTGTCGGTGGATACGGCCATAAGAGACTCCTGAATACAGTCGCTGCAGAAGGAATCAAGGATTCCCGAAAAGAATAATCGGTCAATTCTCAGCAATACCGGTGGCCAGCGCCATGATGCGTTCCTGATTTGCTTCGCGAATGTCCAAGATGCGTGTGGAGGCGCCTTCATGCATCACCATCACTCGATCACTCATTCCCAGCACTTCTTCCAATTCGCTGGAGATCATAATGATCGACACACCTTTCTCGGTCAGTTCGTTCATCAACTTGTAGATCTCGTACTTGGCGCCGACATCGATGCCGCGCGTCGGGTCATCCATGATCAGCACTTTGGGATTAGAGAGCAGCCACTTTGCAATGACAACCTTCTGCTGGTTGCCGCCCGAAAGCGAGTCACAGGCCACCAGGAGATTCGGCGCCTTGATGGCGAGGTTCTTCGCCTGCTGCAGCGATGCGGCAAGTTCGGCGTCAGCATCGATCCGGAAAAACTTCGAGAATTGATCCAGGTTGGCAAGTGAGATATTTTTCAAGATCGACTGCATCAATACGAGACCCTGGCGCTTGCGATCTTCCGGCACAAGGCTGACGCCCTTGTGCATTGCATCGCTGGCGCTGGTCATTTCGACTTCCTGCCCTTCAAGTTTGATCGTCCCGTGCGTAATCTTTCCGTATTCACCGAAAATCGTGGTGACCAGCTCAGTACGACCGGAGCCCATCAAGCCTGCGATGCCGAGAATCTCACCTCTACGTAGGTCAAAGCTGACGCCATTCAGTACATGACGGCTATTGTCGTTGGGGTCAATGGCATGCAGGTCGTTGACTTCAAAAATCACTTCACCCGGACGGCGGTTTCCTTTCGGGAAACGTTCCTTCATCTCGCGGCCCACCATGTAACTGACCAGTTTCTCCTTGGTGAGGTTGCCGGTCGGCTGGGTGGTGACCGTCTTGCCATCGCGCAACACCGTGACGGAGTCCGTGATGCGGAAGAACTCATCTAACTTGTGGGTGATGTAGATGCAGGTGACGCCGTGACTGCGCAGAGTCTCCAAGATCTCCATGAGCTTTTCGATCTCGGCTTCCGCCAGGGCGCTGGTTGGCTCATCCAGAATCAAAATTTTGGCGTTTTCGGAAAGCGCTTTGGCGATCTCAACCATCTGCATCTTGCCGACGCCAAGATGGCGGACGACGGCCTGCGGAGCGACGTCAAGTTGATATTTTCTTAGGATATCGCGCGTCTCTGCATAAAGCTTATCCCAGTTGATAGCGCCGTTTTCACTGGGCTCTTTGCCCAGAAATACGTTTTCGCCCACCGTCATGTTCGGGACCAGGGTCAATTCCTGGTAGACGATGGCGATACCCTCCGTGATAGCCTGGCGAATTGAACCGCCTTCGAGTTTGAGTTCGCTGCCATCGTAGATGACCTTCCCCTCGTACGTGCCATATGGATAGACACCCGAAAGGATCTTAATCAGGGTTGATTTGCCGGCGCCGTTTTCACCGCATAAGCCGTGAATCTCACCCCGCTTAATTTGAATGGATACATCACTTAACGCAGTCACGCCGGGGAAGCGTTTCGTCACATTTTGGATATCGAGAATGATATCTTCGCTCACAGGGTGCTCCGCTGTACGTAGCGCTTAGCGCACACGATAGATGGCTTAGCAGGGATCAAAGCGATTGCTGCTCGCCACGTTAACAATTCATACATCCTGCATCACCAGTGACTCGTGACGCAGGACGACATGAGTCGCCAATATAGATGGGTCCGAACTCCCTGTCTCTAGAGTTCGGACCCACTGAAAGTCCTACAGTTCAAGCATCAAGGCTTGGGCGGGCGCTGATCTTCCGGAATGTCGCGGAAGACGTCTTCGTAGGCCTGGAAGCCATTCTTGACGCACAGATCGAACGCGTTGTCCTTGTTGACCTGTTCGACCGGCAGGAAGAGCGCCTGGACGTTGCCCGTCTTGGTGTCATCGTTGGTCAATTCGGCCATGGTGTATTCACCCATGCCCTCAACGGCTTCACCCTTGAGCAGTTTGTCGACCATGTCAACGCTGATTGGGGCGAGGTTGCGGATGTCCTTGAGAATGGAGACGGTGAGTTCACCCTTGACGATGCTGTTGCAACCGTCGGCGGTGGCGTCCTGGCCGGAGATCGGCACAGCACCGGCGAGACCCTGAGCCTTCATTGCCTGGAGCGCGCCCAGCGCCGTGCCATCGTTCGAGGCAACGACTGCATCGACGTCATTGTTGGCCGCGGTCAGGATGTTTTCCATCAACTTCAGGGCATTGGCGGCGTCCCAGTTGTCGACCCACTGGTCTGCAACGATCTCGACCGTGCCGGCATCAACCAACGGCTGTACGACCTCATCCTGGCCCTTGCGGAAAAGAATGGCGTTGTTGTCGGTGGGGCTGCCGCCCAGTTTGACGACGCGGGCCGGGCCGTTTGCAGCCACGTCCCAACCTTCGATGCCCAGCGCCTTCATGACGCCGTCCGCCTGTTGGCGACCGACTTCGACGTTATTGAAGGAGATGTAGCCGGCGATGTTCGGGCTCTTGATCAGGCGGTCATAGGCGATGACCTTGACGCCCGCTTCAGCAGCCTTGTCGACCGCAGTCGCAGCGGCGTCACCGTCTTCGGCGATCACGATGATGGCCTTGGCGCCCTGGCTGACCATGTTATCGATCTGGTCATTCTGGAGCTTGACATCGTGGTTGGCTTCCTGGGTCAGGACTTCGTAGCCCTTGGCCTCGAGCAAGCCACGAATGATCTGCTCTTCGTTTTTCCAGCGCTCGGTGGCGAAATCAGAGAAAGAGAGCCCGATCTTGACCTTTTCGCCGGCTGGTGCGGCAGCGGCGTCACCACCGGCGGCTGGCGCGGTGGTCGTAGCCGGCACGGCACAAGCCGCGACGAAGCTTGCGATCAGCGCAATGACTGCGACGATCAACAACTTACGGTAACTATTTCGCATACTTTTCTCCTGGTTTGGACAAGGATACAAAACTGGGAAGACACACTTCTACTGGAGCTTTGGCAGACCGATCTGGTCTTTGAGGAATGCTCCGCCACTCAGTATATGCACTCTACGGGTAATCTGTCAAAGCGACGCATGTAGCCTGATTGGGGTGCGGCGAGCAAACGAATCGAAGTCAAAAGTCGCGGTTGCAGCGGGGAAGAGATCAGTTGATCGAGCACGCTCAACCCGGGTCTATCGCCAGGCCGAGCGCACTCGATTCACCGGTCAGATCAACACCATCCTCGATTTCAACCGCCGCGGCGCCGCGTGGTGGCGTCGAAGATCACGGCTGCCGCCAACACGAGACCTCTGGCGACATATTGCATCGAGATGTCGACCCCCATGAGGTTCATGCCGCTAACCAGCGAGCCCATCACCAGGGCGCCGATCAACGAGCCAAACACACTGCCGACACCGCCCGCGGCCGACACACCGCCCACGTAAGCCGCCGCAATTGCGTCCAGCTCGAACAAGGTGCCGGCAGTAGTCGTGGCGGATTGGAGCCGCGAGGTGAAGAGGATGGCCGACAGTGCGGACATCAAACCCATCGAGCCGAACACGATATACGTGATCCGCTTCACGCTGATGCCGCTCAGTTCCGCTGCTTCCGGATTGCCGCCGACCGCAAAAATGTGCCGGCCCAGCACAGTGCGGGTGGTGATGAAACTGTAGATACCGACGACGACCAGAACGATCAGCGCCGTCCAGGAGAGGCCGTTGTAGCCGGCCAACACCCAGGTGACCAGCGCAAGGACCGCCGCAATGAACACCAGCTTGAGCACGAAAATCGCCGGCGGCAACACTTCAAAGCCATAGGCCTGCTTTTTACGGCGACCATTGATTTCGCCAAAGATATATGCAATGATGCCAATCGCGCCGAGGAGCAGCGTCAGCTTGTGGCCGACGATGAAGTCAAGCCCAGGGATCGGGAGATCGGGCACATACCCGTTCCCAATGGCGTTGAAAATGGCATCGGGAATGATGATGGTCCCTGTGCCCGCCGTAACCTGCAGCAGCAGACCGCGATAGATCAACCACCCGGCAAGCGTGGCGACAAAGGACGGGATACCAAAATACGCGATGAGAAAAGCGCTGATCAGCCCGGCGATCACACCCAGTAGGAGCACAAATGGGATGACAACGGCCACCGGCCAGAGCCACTGCACCATGGCGATGGCAGCAATGGCCCCCAAGAAGCCAGCAAGAAAGCCAACGGACAGATCGATCTGGCGAATGACAATGACTAACGTCATGCCAACCGCCAGCACAGCGATGTAGCCGGTCTGATTGATCAAATTGCTCATGTTGCGTGCCGACAGAAACACGCCGTTGGTCAAGACCGTAAAGATCGCCATGATAACGAAGAGGGCAATATACATGCCGTATTCGCGAATATTCTGGCGCAAAACCTTCTGCAAGTCATGAAAGAAGGTCATCGTAGGTCTCCTTAACTGGTTGCCAAATGCATGATTTTTTCTTGGGTTGCTTCCTCAATCGGCAGTTCACCCGTGATCCTGCCAGCGGAAACGACATAGACGCGATCGCTCATCCCTAGCACCTCCGGCAACTCGGAGGAGATCATGATGATACTCATCCCCTGTTGCACGAGGCCGTTCATGAGCGTGTAGATCTCGAATTTCGCACCGACATCAATGCCGCGTGTGGGTTCATCCAGAATCAGGACATCGGGCTTTACGAACAGCCACTTCCCCAGCGACACCTTCTGCTGGTTGCCGCCGCTCAAATTGCCGACCTTTTGTTCGACACTGGGTGTCTTGATATTGAGGTTCACCCGGTATTCGTTGGCGACCTTCACTTCAGCATTGCCGTCGACCACACCGCGCCTGGCAATCTCCTGCAGATTGGCCAGCGTGATATTCTCCTTCACATCCTGGATCAAGATCAGACCCTTGGCTTTGCGATCTTCGGTCACATAGGCAAGCCCGGCGTCGATGGCTTGTTCAGGTCGTGCGAAGTGTTTTTCCTCCCCGTTGATGAGGAGATCACCGTGCACCTGAAAACCGGTGGGATTCCCAAAGATGCTCAAGGCGAGTTCCGTGCGCCCGGAACCCATCAAACCGGCAAAGCCGACGATCTCGCCCTTCTTCACATTGAAACTGACATCCTTCAAGACATCGCCCAAGGGTCTGGCTATGCGCATTCCAGTGCGGACTTCCAAGGCGACTTCATCAGAGCGCTTGTGGTCGCGCTTGGGGTAGATGTTCTCGATCTCGCGCCCGACCATGTACTTGATCAGCACAGGTTCGGAAACTTCGCCTTTGTGGGCATCCAGGGTGCAGACGGTCTGGCCGTCACGCAATACGGTCACCGTGTCCGCAATCGAGATGACCTCTTTCAACTTGTGCGAGATCATGATGCTGGTCACGCCCTGATGTTTCAGATCGCGCAGGAGACTCAGCAAGTTATCACTGTCGTCTTCATTGAGGGCGGCCGTGGGTTCATCAAGGATCAGCAGTTTGACATTCTTGCTCAACGCCTTGGCGATTTCGATCAGTTGCTGTTTGCCAACACCGAGATCCTTGACCTTGGCCGCTGGATTGACGCTCAGTTTGACCTTCTTCAGCATCTCGTCGGCTCTGCGGATCGTCTCATTCCAGTCAACCAGAAAGCCGCGTTTGATCTCGTGCCCAAGAAAGATATTCTCGTAGACGGTCATTTCCGGGATCAGCGCCAGTTCCTGGTAGATGATCGCGATGCCGGCCTTCTCGCTGTCGGCAATCCCTCGATACTGCTGCACCTGTCCCTCAAAGAGGATGTCGCCTTCGTAGGTGCCATGTGGGTAGACGCCACTCAGCACCTTCATTAACGTGGATTTGCCTGCGCCATTCTCGCCAACCAGACAGTGAATTTCGTCGGTGGCAACACTGAAAGTTACGTTGTCCAAGGCCTTCACACCAGGGAAGGTCTTGGTAATGCTTTTCATTTCAAGAATTGGAGTGCCCATTGCACCTCCGGCGAATCAGGTTCGAAAGAGGATTTTGAAGGTGGTGAAACCAGGCATCGTGGTGGGAGCGCCACGATGCCTGTGTTGACCTACTTGTTACTGCTTACTCCAGACCGGTGAAGTCACTGGCGGGCCAGTAGCCGGAGTCAATGATCGCGGCCTTGACGTTTTCCTTGTCAACAGGAATCACGACGGACGGCTTGGCCGGGACGTCGATGGTGCTGTTGTTGTAGGTGTTGGTCTGTTCCGGGGTTTCGCCGGCAAGGAAGGCCTGCGCTGCCGCAATGGCATCGGCAGCCAGTGTGCGCACGTCCTTGAGGACCGTCATGGACTGCTTGCCATCGATGATGTACTGGACAGAAGCCTTCTCGGCGTCCTGACCGGTGACGACATAGCTCGTGACATCCGGGTCCACGCCGAAGACATCGGCAATCGCACGGGCGGTGCCGTCGTTCGGGGCGAGGATGGAGACATTGCCCTTGTCTTCTGGCTTGGCAACGGTCAGGTTGGCCTCGGCCAGGTTCTTGGCGGTGTTGAAGTCCCAGTTGGTGGTGACCTGACCAATGATCTTGGCCAGTTCGTCACGGGTCAGTTCCGCCTTGTCCTGCAGGGCAACCGCTTCACTGGAATTCTTGATGACGAAAGTGCCGTCGGCGATCTTCGGCTGGAGGACCTTCCAGGCGCCTTCGAAGAAGAGGAAGGCGTTGTTGTCGGAGGCTGCGCCAGCATACAGGTACAGCGGGTTGCCGGTGCCGGTGGCCTTGTCGACCAGGTATTGGGCCTGCGCAGCGCCCACGGCGTTGCTGTCGAAGGTCACATAGTAATCGACTGCATCGGTGCCGAGGATCAGGCGGTCATAGGCGATCACCTTTACGCCGGCATCCTTTGCCGCTTGCGCAGCCGCCGCGGCAGCAGCGCCGTCCTGCGGGGTGAGGATGAGGACCTTGATGCCCTTGGTCAACAGCGACTCGACGTTGGCCTTTTCCTTGGCAGAGTCACCCTGGCTGAAGAGGATCTCTACCGGTACGCCGGCGGTGCCCAGCAGGTCCTTAAAGCGGGCTTCGTCCTGGATCCAGCGGGGCTCATCCTTGGTGGGGAGCACGATGCCGACGACCGGGGCGCCACTCGCGGCAGGCGCAGCGGCTTCGGTTGCTTCGGCGGCTTCACCGCCGGTGGCGGCAGGCGCAGCCGCTGGGGCGGCGCATGCGGTAACCATACCTGCCATCATCGCAACTGCGACGATCAGCAGGAGGGCGCGAAAAAGCTTGTTCTGCATAGTATCCTCCAAAAATTGAAAATTGGATCGTTGGTCGGGGGAAATGCATATGCCACTCGGTGTGCAGCATAGAACTGACAAATAGAGAGCAGCAACCATTCCCTTGGAAAGTCGGTGGAACAGGTACAGTATAAACGTTATGCATCGTTTGTCAATGATCTGGTGGCACTTTTTCGGGGGATCTTCAGGGCGGGGCCTTGCCAAACACGACGCGTGCGTTTGGATCGGCGTAGAGTGCATAGGCCAGCCAGGTCGGATTGGCTGGATCCCGGTCGCGGATGTGCAGGCGCCCGCTCCGGAACGCCTGTGCCACAGTGTCGCCGGCCAGCAGCCGTTCATAAAAATGCGTTGAGAAAGCAACCGCAAGTTCATCATTGACTTCCCACAGGGCGCCGACAAACGCACTGACGTGGGCCTGCCCCACCAGGCGTTCGACCCAGCCCCCCAGCCCAGTAAGCCCGAAATCAGTGCGCGCGCCGTAGCAGGCATTCAGAAAGACCAACGGGCGAGATTTCCGCAATCCACGCAGCCCACTCGCTTCGACGTCGCTGGGGCTCAGGCTGCCGTCCACCAGGCTCAGTTCCGACTCGTCAGCATTCTGGCTGACGAAATTGCCGTGCGTCGCAAAGTGCAACAACTGGAAACCGCCGGCTTCGATGCTATCCAACACCTGATTCCGTTCCTGCAATGGGCCATCCACCTGGAGGCCGCGCTCCGCCTGTAGTCTGGCGAAGAATTGCCGCTCTTCCTGCACATGGGTCAGATCTAACTCGGGCATGATCAGGGTGACACGCTCAACGCTCAATTGAGTGCCAGGGCCAAACCCTGCCAGCCAGCGCGCCGTTTCGAAGCGCTCCACCCAGAAGCCATCTTCCTCTTCCTCTTGCGTCACCAGGTCAAATCGATAGGGCTTCATCAGTTCCCAGGGAATCCACGGTTCATCGCTGATGATGAGGAAGGTGGCGATCTTCCCGGCCTCACGCTGGGGCTTGATCACCTTCCAGTAAATCTCGCGAAACTCGTCCGGCAGCAGTTCAAAAAGGCCTTCGCCCATCTTGGAAATGTCGCGTTCAATCCGCTTGCGATCGCCGGCGCCACCGGCCGCGCGTTGGCTTAGGCGATCGAAACGCTGCGTGAAAAACGCTTGCGGGTCCTTGGCTGTCAGCACCATGGCGCCGGCGGGTTGGGCATTCAGCCCCACCTCCGGACGGTCTGAATGCACCGTGAAATTCAGCCGGTTGCTCTCCACGTCTTTGACGATGCGCACCACCAGATCCGCGGGCGGTGGCGGCGTACGGTCAAATGGCGCCACTTCACCGGGCGTGGGTGCAGCGCCAGACAGCGCACTCCGGGTTGCCATCGCAACCCCCACCGTCGTGACCAACGAAAACGTGCCCAGCATGCGGCCCTTATGGAAAAAATCCACGATGAGCCGGCGCTGGCCAGGGTCATGCGCCTTAAGCAGGAAGACTGCAGGCACAGAATCACGCGTCGGATAGACGGTGATCGTGCGTTCCCAGATGCCCGTCTCTTCGCTAAAGCCGGGTGCGTTCAGGCGCACGTCGACAATTTCCGGATCCGGCAGCGCGCCAGGCGCAGGTGCGGCAAACTGCAAGGGAACCTGCCCGGTCACGCGGGTGGTTTCAGGTTGGTCGATCCGCAATTGCACCGTGAGCCAGTGCACGGTGTCCGGCTTGACCTGACTCGGAAATTGCACATCCGTAAATAGATTCGTTGGCGTCGCCTCGCTTACCGGCTTCAAGTCACGCGAGCTTTCCTCATCGGGGACAAAGAAACCTTCCAGATCGCCTTCACTGACACCCTGACCTGCCGGAGGCACGGACTTGCTCGCAGCAGGGGGTGGTGGTGCGGAGCGGTAGGTCACAGGATCGCATTCTTTTGCCGCGCGAAATTCGCGCCAGGCCGCGCGCACGATGGTGGGCATTGACTCCAACTGTGCAAGCGCTGCCACAAAGCACCCAGGGCGTTTCAACCAGTTGGCACCCTCGAGTTCCCGCTGCAAGCGCTGGTCAACGGTTTCCGCTTCATTGCGAACCTCTGCCGGCAGCCTGTCCCAGGCAATCTTGACGGCAGACCAGATCTGCGTCCATGCCTGCTCGGCCCGCGCCGGTGTGAATTGCATCTTGCCAAGCACAAAGAGGAATGGCTCAGGGGTGCGCAGCCAGGCGAGCAGTTCATCGACGCGGGCCGATGAATTGGCAATGTTGGTTTTGAGTGTTGGGCCGGTCAGATCCCGCAACGCTTCGCCGGCATATTCGTCGCACCTGGGCAATTCAAGCACCGCCAAACCGAATTCGACCAGGATCTGCTCTAGCGCCTGGCGCGGAACAGCGCCCGCTGCGACCGGCAACGCGGCCAACGCGCCGGCCGCGTGCAGGCGCAGCTCGTCCAACTCCGGCACGGTGCTGCGCCGCGGCAGGTTATACCATTCTGAGTAGAGTTCGATCAGCGCGCGCTGCAGTAGTTCATCGGCGCTCAGGAGATGGTTGTCCATGTTCGTCTGCTCTCCTCCAAGTGTGCACGATGATGTTCGTGGACCGAGAAAAGTGTACACCAGATGGTGGCTAACCGCCAGATTTTTGACAGAGACCCCCGGTTCGCCTAAAATCGTAAAGATCAAGGGTTATGATCGGTGATTCGGCGCCCACTGCGGCGCCCAAGTGAGCAAGCAGGGTTGTCTATGATACGCCTATCCACCAACGAAATCCGGCAGTATTGGCTTGACTACTTCGGCGAGTTCGAACATGCAAACGTCGCCAGCAGCAGCCTGGTGCCCCATGACGACCCAACGCTGCTCTTCACAAACGCAGGGATGAACCAGTTTAAGGACTTGTTTCTTGGGCTGGAGAAACGCGATTACCGGCGTGCGGCCACAGCCCAGAAATGCATGCGCGTTTCCGGCAAGCACAACGACCTCGAGAATGTGGGACCCAGCCCCCGCCACCACACGTTCTTTGAGATGTTGGGCAACTTTTCCTTTGGCGATTACTTCAAAAAGGAAGCGATTGGTTTTGCCTGGGACTTGCTGGTCAACCAGTGGGGACTCCCCATTGAACGCCTGTGGTTTACGGTCTATAAAGACGACGATGAGGCCGAACGCCTCTGGATCGCGCAGGGCGCCGACCCCTCGCGCGTGCTGCGCTTTGGCAAAAAAGACAATTGGTGGGCGATGGGTGACACAGGTCCCTGTGGTCCCTGTTCCGAGATCCACTACTACTGGGGCGACCTGGATCTACAGGTTCCCGATGGCGTGAACAAGGATGACGAGTATCTGGAGATCTGGAACCTCGTCTTCATGCAATACGACAGCAAGGCGGATGGAACGTTGACGCCGCTGCCTGCGCCCAGTGTGGACACGGGGGCAGGGCTGGAGCGGATTGCCAGCATCCTTCAGGGCAAAGACAACAACTACGATACCGATGCCTTCACCCCGATCATGGCGCGCATCCAGGCTTTGGCGGGTCACAGTGATGCACAGCGCCACGAGCACCTAGTTCGTTACCGGGCCATTGCCGATCATGCTCGCGCCGTCACGTTCATGATTGGCGATGGGGTGCAACCCGGCAATGAGGGCCGCCAATATGTACTCCGCATGATCCTCCGCCGTGCAGCCCGCTTCGGGAAGATCATCGGGTTTGATGGTCCCTTCCTGGCCCAGGTTGCCGATGTCGTCATTAACGAGATGGGACGCCACTACACGGACCTGGGGCAGCGACGGGCGTACATTTTGCAGACGATCACAGAAGAAGAGGAACGCTTCCATCGCACCCTCACCAATGGGTTACGTATCATGGATGATCTGATGGAGAAGATGCGTGCAGAACAACGCACCGTTATCTCCGGCCCGGAAGCCTTCTTCCTGTGGGATACCTTCGGCTTCCCGATCGACCTGACGCGTGACGTCGCCCAGGATAACGGGTTTACGGTGGACGAAGTTGGCTTCGGCGCAGCGATGGAAGAAGCCAAAGAACGCAGCCGCAGCAACGCAGTCGAACGCATCGGGCCAGATTTGGTCGTTTACGCTGACGTACTTCAGCAACTCAAGGACTCCGGCATGGTCGAACGCGATGGCGTGCGCTACCGGATCTACGATAACCTGGCAGAATTGGAGACGCAGGTGGCGGCGATCTTTATCGACGGCGCCCCAGTTTCACAGGCCAGCGCCGGTGACGCGGTGGAAATCGTGCTGCCAGAGACCATCTTCTATGTGGAGACGGGTGGCCAGGTCAGCGACACCGGGGACATCTACTACTGGCCGGAAGACCTGGACGAACCGGTGTGGACGGTGGAAGTGTCCGAAATGCGCAAACCGGTGCCGGGACTCATCGTCCACGTTGGCAAAGTGACATCAGGCACCGTCACCGTCGGTGATCCCGTCGAAGCTGCGATCGATGCAGAGCGACGCTGGGACATCATGCGCAACCATACGGCGACCCATGTGCTCCATGCGGCATTGCGCGAACGGCTGGGCGACCATGTGCATCAGGCCGGTTCGCTCGTGGCGCCGGAGCGCTTGCGCTTCGACTTCACCCATGGCCAACCCCTATCCGATGGAGACATTGCCGAGATCGAGCGCCGCGCCAACGAGATCATCCTGGACAATTACCCGGTGAACACGCGTTGGACCAGCTACAAACAGGCCATCAGTGAAGGCGTCACCGCCCTCTTCACCGAAAAGTATGGCGACGAAGTGCGCGTTGTCTCGTTTGGCGAAGAGGATGGCGTGAGCGCCGAACTCTGCGGCGGCACGCACGTCGATTCGACCGCCGAGATTGGCGGTTTCCGGGTGCTGAATGAAGGCAGCGTTGCAGCCGGCGTACGCCGCATCGAAGTCGCCACCGGCCGCGGCGCCCAACAGCTCGTCACGGCACGCCTGGCGACATTGGATGAAGTTGCCGGCATCCTGCACACCAAACCAGATGGGGCGGTGAGTGCGGTGCAGCGGCTACTCGAACAGAACAATGCCCTTGAAAAAGAACTGGCGCAGTTGCGCCAGAAGGCAGCCCGTGAAGAAGCACAGCAACTACTGGACAAAGCCGTGAATATCGATGGCTTCGCCGTCCTGGCGGTAAAGGTCAATGCGAACGATGGTGACGGACTTCGCCAGATGACAGATTGGTTCCGAGATCGGTTGGGAAGTAGCGTCGTCGCCGTCGGCGCCATTATCGACGAGAAGCCGATGATTGTCGCCACCGTGACCGACGACCTCGTGAAACGCGGTTTGCATGCGGGCAACCTGGTGCGCGACGCGGCGAAATTGATGGGCGGCGGCGGCGGCGGCCGGCCTAACATGGCACAGGCCGGCGGCAAAGAGAGCGGCAAGTTGGACGATGCCCTGGCGAGCGTGACTGCCTGGGTGCGCGGCAATCTCAAATAGGAGATGAATGACCGAAATCTACCAGATCCCCCCTGAAGCCGGCCTCGAAGCCGTGCGCCGTTCGTTGGGGCGATGGCGTGGAAAACGCGTCGCCCTGGTGGCGCCGGACAGTTGGATCGAGTTGGGCAGTGTGGCGAACATGCGGCTGCTCCAACGCCAGGCACTCTTCCAACAAGTCAATCTTGGTTTGGTGACACGCGATCACGCCACGCGCGCGGCGCGCGCCGTTGGCATCCCGGTCTTTGCCCGGGTCGAGGATGCCGCCGGGGATCGTTGGTCCATGGAAACGGTGTTGCCACCGATCGACCTGCGCCATCCGGAAAAAGACCTACCCGATCCGCCACCGTGGCGCCGGACCGACGTCGTGCAACGCATTACCCGGCCGACGCTGTATCAGGCGCGCCAGAAACGGATCGAAAAAGAGCAAAAGTATCGTCAGCCGCTGCCGGTGTGGCTGCGCTGGATGGGAACCGTATTCCTGGGCGGATTGATTGTACTTGCGCTGGCGGCCTTTTCCTTCTATGTATTGCCTGCCGCGACGATCACCGTGGTTCCGGGACGCCTGCCCCTACAGACAAATGTCAATGTGAACGCTGTCGTGGGGCTGACGGAGCCTGACGCACAAGCCAAACAGTTGCCAGCACGCACCATCAAAGTTGACCTGGTAGAGAAGGGCGCTGCGGCCACCAGCGGCAGTTCGCAGAAGGCTACGGACAAGGCGGTCGGCGAAGTAGTGTTTAGCAACCTGGGGAGTGCACCCGTCACCATTCCGGTGGGCACCTCCGTCAGTACAAGTTCGGGTACGCCGGTGGAATTCCGCACCACGCGCGACGCGCTATTGGAAAGCGGGGTCGGTACGCGCACCACAGTTCCCGTCGAGGCGTTGGAGCCGGGCACAATCGGCAATGCCCGTGCGAACACCATCAACACAGTCAACGGCGCGCTTCGATTTCGCGTCCGCGTCAACAACACCAGCCCCACCTTTGGCGGCGGTTCGGCGCTTGTCCCTGTCGTGACGCAACAAGACAAGGATGCGCTCGGCGCGCAGTTGCAGGCCCAGGCCGAGCAGAAGGCCTATGAGGCGCTGAAATCGCAATTGGAACCGGGCGAATGGCTGCCGCCAGAATCGGTGCAAACGTTTGTAATTGCGCAGTCGTTTGACCAGTACAACGACGAAGAGGCCTCCGAGTTGATGGGCACCGTGCGCGTCCTTGCCCAGGGTCTGGCCGTCAACGAACGGGAAGCCGGCGACATCATCCTGCAGAGCCTTCAGGAGCAGATGCCGGAAAATGCGAGGCTTGTGGCCGATTCAGTGTCAGTGCAACGTGAGCCAGGCAGCGACTTCCAGGCCAGTAGCGTTTCTTTCACGATGACCGTCCGTGCAGACTACACGACACCGATCGACGCCGATGAAGTGCGCGACACGGTGGCCGGGCGTACACCGGAGGATGCCAGCACGTTGATCAAGGATCGATGGCTGCTCAAGGGTGACCCGGAAATCTATCTCGATCCCGCATGGAAGGGCGCACTGCCCAATATTGGTGGCCGGATCCAGGTGCGCGTCGATTACGAACAGGAGCAGCGTGACGCATCACAATAGTCAGGCGGTTTCAGGCAAACTGCTTGCACTGGATGTCGGGATGGTTCGCATTGGCATCGCAGTGTGTGACGGCTTGCAGCTAACGGTTCGTCCGCTGAGCATCCTGCAACGACGGAGCCGTAATGAGGATTTTGCAACGCTGGCCCAAATCGTCACTGAGCAAGAGATCAAAGCAGTCATTTGCGGCTTGCCGCTCAACATGGATGGGAGCGAAGGCCAGCAGGCGCAAACCATCCGCAAGTGGGCCTTCCGGCTGGCGCAAGCGCTGCGGGCTTTGCTGGGTACGCCGGTCCCCGTCATCTTTTGGGATGAGCGACTGACGACCTATTTCGCCAGGGAACTGATGGCAGGACGCGAACGTCCGAAAGAGGATGACGACCTGGCAGCAGCAGTCATTTTGCAGAGCTATCTGGACGCACAGCAGGCCGGCGAGTTGCTTGATTATGGACGTTTCGACTTACCGAAGCGAGAACAGAACTAAATGACGACCGAAGAACGGCGCGCGCTGTTGCTGAGTCGCAGCACACACGCCAAACAGAACGAGCGCGGCTGGCGCGACCAGTTGCGCGGCGAAAATCTTGTATGGAACATCCTGCGGGCCGGCGTGCTGGCCCTGGTGCTGATCGTCGTGGCTGGGGTATGGACGGTCAGCAGCGCCCACCTTGGTGAGCAGTTTTTGGCGTCACCGCAGAAAACCGCCGGCTTAATCAACCCCAACGCCAATCAGTTTTCGCTTTCTCCTGATTCGATCGAGCAGCAGGTGCTTGCGCTCAACCTGAAGCTGCAGGAACCGGAGCTTTATGTGCCTGCAGGCACCGATCCGCGGCAGCGCCCATTTCGCATTGAACCCGGTGAACCGGCACGCTTCATCGCTGCACGGCTGGCTGAGGAAGGCTTTATTACGGACCCGGACCTGTTCAACCTCTATTTGCGTGTCACCGGCTTAGAGCGCAACATTGAAGCCGGCAATTTCATGCTCGCCCAGAACATGACGATGCCACAGGTCGCCGAATCGTTGCAAAACGCCCTGTTTGAAGAAGCCGTCGTTACGATTCCTGAAGGGATGCGCTCAGAGGAAATCGCCGAGCGGCTCTCTGCGGCGAATGTCATCGAGGAAGATGTGTTTCTTGCCGCCGTGCGGAATCCCCAAAGCCTGAGTTTGTTCGACGACTTCGATTTTCTGCAGAGCATACCGCCGAACGGCTCACTGGAAGGCTTCTTATTCCCCGACACCTATCGTTTCCCGGTGCTGGCGGCCACGCCGGAGCAGGTGCTGCGGCCATTTCTAGCCAATTTTGAAGACCGGGTCGGCAACAAAGGACTCGTTGGAGGTAGCAGCGGCTTGAGTGGACGGGATTTGGTTTCATTGGCAGGCATCGTTGAACGCGAAGCCGTGCAATCGGACGAGCGCCCACTCATTGCAAGCGTTTATCTAAACCGGCTTAATAACAAGTGCCCTGAGGTCGGTGGGAACTATCTCCAGGCAGACCCGACGGTGCAATATGCACGCGGCACGGTAGGCAATTGGTGGTGGAAGCCGCAATCCATCCAGGAATATGCGGCGGTGCAAAGCCCATTCAACACCTATTTGTATCCAGGTCTCCCACCGGCTCCAATTTCAAACCCTGGCTTAAGTGCAATCGACGCAACGCGTAATCCGGCCCAAACAGGTTACTGCTTCTTTGTTGCCACTGGCGAAGATGGCCGGCATATCTTTGCACAGACCTATGGTGAACAACAGCAGAACTTGCAGATCTACGGCTATAACCCGTAAGCCTGTGAATAGGCAGGGACAAGCAACGGCAAAGTGGTATAGGCTCGGATTCATCACGCTCTTGATTGTCTTTGGCCTGGCGGCATGCACTGATGTCAAGCCGGTCTTAAAAATCGGCGTCCTGGCTCCTTTTGAAGGTCTCTACCGCCGGACCGGCTATGATGCACTTGCGGCAGTACGGGCCGCGATCGAAGATACCCCCGTTGCCGGTGCGGCAATCATACCGTTGGCCCTTGATGACGGCAGCGATCCAACAAGGTCTCGGCGTGCTGCGGAAAAATTGCTGGTTGACGGTGATGTCGCTGCAATCGTTGGTCCTCTCTCCCCCGCTACGACCGCAGGAGTCGAACCCACCCTACAGGCAGCGGGTGTTCTCTGGTCTCCACCGCTGGCGCCATTCATGTTGCGCGACGACGAATGGGCCGTCCAAATGGTCGCAACGGCAGCCGACTATGCGAGCCAGCAAGGCGCAAGCCGGCTTGCCCTTGCCGGCTGGACTGCGGGCTGGCCCGACTTATCGGATGCTGAGTGGAGTACGGCAATTGGTTTGCCTGCGGTTCGCATCCAGGCGCCGGAAATGGTGGCACCGAGCGATGCCGTCTTCTGGTTGGGTTCGCCAGCAGAAGGCGCCGATTTTTTGAATGTGTTGCGCCAATACCACCCCACAGCTCCCTTCTGGCTTGGGCCACAGGGTGGCGATCCCGTATTTTCCGAACGGGCGCAATCGTTTGACCAAATCTATTGGGTGGTTTGGAGCGACCTCGGTTATAATAGTTGGAAGCAGCAGCATTCATCTTCCTCACCCCTTGCCTACCTCGTCTATCTGGCTACGGTTGCATCCATCCAATCTGCAACCGGGCAGACGCCGCAAACCACCACAGGCTGGTTTGTTCAGGCGTATTCCGTGACATCGGATGGCGACAGCCAGCCATTGGTCCCGGAAGATTGACGATTCGTCAGGCAATCGATTGCGGCTGCGCATGCGCTCGGTGCAGTGCGTTCAATTAGGACACCTATACTATGCGGGTCTTGATGTTTTCGTGGGAGTTTCCCCCCCATGTCGTTGGCGGACTCGGTAAACATGTCGCCGAGTTGGTTCCGGCGCTCGGCGGTCAGATGACAGCAGATGGCCCGCTATATCTGGACCTGGTGACGCCACGATGCAATGGCGGCGCCTGGATTGAAGATGTCTCGGAATACGTCACCGTCCATCGGGTCGACGTCCCCCCCATTGATCCGCAGGACAACTACAACAGCATCGTCAGCAACAACATCCCACTTGCAGACCATGCGATGCATCTTGCATCGCGCACCCCGTATGACGTAGTCCACGTGCATGATTGGCTGGTGACAAAAGCCGGTATCACGCTCAAAGAGCGCTGGAAGGTCCCAATGGTCACCACGATGCACGCGACCGAACGTGGCCGGCATCGTGGCCACACGCCAGATGAAGCGAGCTATCGAATTGACCGCACCGAATGGTTGAGTTGTTTTGAAGCATGGCGTGTGATTGCATGCAGCCAATTCATGAATCATGAACTGCATGAATACTTCGAACTTCCGTACAGCAAGGTTGCGATCATCCCGAATGGCGTACATGCGGACCGGCCACGGCTCTGCACCCCGGACGCGGCAGAAGCGTGTCGGAAGCGTCATGCCGCGAACGGGGAACGACTCCTGGTCTTTGTGGGGCGAATCGTCTATGAAAAGGGGCTCCAGATCTTACTGCGCGCCATGCCGCGGATCGTGGCGGATTACCCGCATACAAAACTACTGGTTGCAGGTAAGAACGGCGCCATTTACTATCCGCTGGCCTACGAACTGGGCGTTGAGAACTCTGTTGTATTTCTGGACTACGTAAGCGATCACGATCGCGATTGCCTTTACAGCGGGGCCGACGCCGCCATCTTGCCGAGCCTGTACGAGCCGTTTGGCATTGTGGCGTTGGAGGCGATGTCGGCCGGGTGCAACGTGATTGCTTCCGGCGTCGGCGGGCTGGCAGAGATCGTACACCACTTACAGAATGGGCTGACGGTCTACCCGAATGACCCAATGAGTATCGTCTGGGCAGTCGATCAGCTCTTTAACGACCCGGAGGCCGCCGCACGCCGCCGAGAAACGGCGTTGTACGAAGCCCACACCGTCTACAGTTGGAAGCGCATTGCCGAACAGACCGCAGAACTCTACGACCAGGTGATCAGGGATCGGCGCGAGACTGACTGGTAGCGATCAAGGCTCGAAATCCTCCGCGCCAACTCGATCCAGCAGAATCGGCAGCGGCGCGACAGGATAGTGGCCAAGTTGATAAGCAGCATGTAGGCGGTCAACCACATGGTTGGCCGCCTGTTCGTCGCCGGCATGCACCGTGCATAATGCGTCACCTGCCGCTACGTGGTCGCCGACCTTGGCGTTGACCATGACGCCCACGCGCATGTCGATCGGTTCGCCTTTCCTCTGACGACCGCCGCCCAGCGCCACCACCGTCAACCCAATGGCGCGGGCATCGATCGCATGAACGTATCCATCGACGCCCGCCTTGACGTCCAACCGCACGGGTGCGGATGGCAGCAACGTTGGATCATCCACCGTACGGACATCGCCTCCCTGGGCGGCAACAAAGGCGCGGAACTTCTCAAACGCAGCGCCACTCTCGATTGCGGCGCGGACCTGCGGGCGTGCCGTGTGTTCATCGTCGGCCGCGCCAGCAATGCGCAACATCTCCCCAGCCACAATCTCCACCAGCGCCTGGAAGTCAGCGGGGCCACCCCCCTGCAAGGTGCGAATTGCCTCTTGCGTCTCCATTGCGTTGCCGACGGCCCGCCCCAAAGGCTGCTCCATCTGAGTGATGAGCGCCGTGGTGCTGCGCCCGGAAAGACGGCCAATCGCCACCATCAGCCGAGAGAGCGCAAGCGCGGCTTCCAAGTTTTCCATGAACGCGCCGCGCCCGCACTTGACATCAAGCACAATGGCGTCGGCGCCGGCGGCAAGTTTCTTGGACATGATACTGGAGGCGATGAGCGGCAGGCTGGGGACCGTGCCCGTGACGTCACGCAGCGGGTAGAGCGTCTTGTCGGCTGGGGCAAGGTCGGCAGTCTGGGCCGCCACAACCAGCCCGATCTCGCGCAACTGGTGGCGGAACTGCGCTTCGCTCAGGTCTGGACTCCAACCGGGGATACTTTCCAGCTTATCAATCGTACCACCCGTAAACGAAAGCCCACGGCCACTCATCTTGCCGACGGGAAGTCCGCACGCCGCGGCAATCGGGCCAACCGCAAGCGTGGTCTTGTCGCCGACGCCACCACTTGAGTGCTTGTCGACGATGATGGCGCCGGGGGGCAATGCATCATGGAGATCGAGTTGTTCGCCGCTGGCGGCCATTGCCAACGTCAGGTCGGTCGTTTCGCGGTCGGTCATCCCGCGAAAGTAGACGGCCATTGCCCAGGCGGCGACTTGATAGTCCGGGATCGCGCCGTGCGTCAGTCCCTGAATAAAGAAGTTGATCTCATCATGTGAGAGTTCGTGACCATCGCGTTTTTTGACAATGATGTCTACAGGATTCATGGCAGATGGAAGGTATGAAAAGTATGAATAGATTCGGATAGACGAATAGGACCCAGTCTGCAAAGCGTATTACGGGTCACCGCAAACGTCAAGCTTCGGAATAGTAGAAAACCAGTGGGCTTGTCGTCTTTTTGAGCCAGAGAGCGTCCCCGGCATGCGCCAAGATGCGGTAATTGACGAAGTGCCGTGCGGCGCTCGCCGGATGGGGCAGGCATCCATTTCCTTCCGCACGGAGACGACGTGGTGCAGCACTATGTTGCATAGTCTGCGGCGCCCAGCCCCGTTAAAACTCCCTAATTTTCCCTCTTGACTCTGCCACTGTGTCAGGGTTTATGCTCTTCATTGCGAATGGCGAGGCGCCCGGTGCACTGGGCGAAAGCGCTGTCAACCAGACGCCGGGTGCGCCATCGTCGTTCGTAATTCGCCAATCGCAACGTTCGCAATGGGAACTATCGCAATGACTACGATCAATTACACCAACGCAGTGATCTTCGGCGCCGGTCAGGTCGGGATGACCTTGATGGAGCAACTTGTACAGCAGGGCGTCACGGTCACCCTGGTGAGCAGGCGGGGCAAGACCGGCGAGCCGCTGCCCACCGGCGCTACCATCGTCGCCGGTGACGTCAACGACCCCGCCACCGTGGCAAAGCTGGCGAAGGGCGCCGGCGTGGTCTTTGAGACCGCACAGCCTGAATACACCGAGTGGCCCGAAAAATGGCCGCCGTTGGTCAAGAGCATCATCGATGGCATGGCGCAGACCACGACCCCGCTCGTGTTTGTGGACAATCTTTACATGTACGGCCCGACCGGCGGCAAGCCAATCCGTGAGGACACGCCCTACGCCGCGACGGGACGCAAAGGCAAGACGCGCGCCGAGGTGGCCAATGCCCTGCTGGACGCACACAAAGCGGGCAAAATTCGGGTGACGATTGGCCGCGCTTCGGATTTCTACGGACCGCGCGTCAAGGACGCATCGACCTTTGGGGAACGCTTCTTCGAAGCCGTCTGGGCGGGTAAGCCGGTCGATCTCTTTGGCAATCCGGACGCGCTACACACCTACACCTACGTGCCGGACTTTGCGAAATCGCTGATTACCCTGAGTGGTCAGGAGGAGGCCTATGGCGCGCCTGGCATGTGCCCAATGCCTCGGCGATGAGCACGCGCGAGATCGTAAAGCTCTTCGAAGCGGAGATGGGGCAACCCATCAAGACCCGCGTCGTAAGCAAGTTTATGGTCAGTATGATCGGGCTGTTTGTGCCGATCGTGCGCGAAATGAAGGAATTGGCGTATGAATTCGAGGAACCTTATGTCGTCGATGACAGCCAGTTCCGCGCTGCCTTTGGGGACACTGCAACCCCGCTGCCCGCAGGCGTGAAGGCGATGGTTGGCTGGTATGAGCAACACCGGAATGCGCTCAAGCAGGCTGCATAAAATACTGCCTAGCGGGTGCTTCGCACATCCTTGTCCCAATGCGAGGGCTGGCGCACGACGCCGCCCTCGCCGATGTTCTCGCCGACATAGTCGCCATAGCAGGCGTGCATTTCAAAGAGCAGGGTGTTCAACTGGTCGATGTAGCCGTCGACAAAGCCCATGAGTTCGTGCATGCCGGGCGCGGTATTGCCGTTGCGCAGGTCGATGAGCCATTTGCCCTTGAGCTCACGAGTATTCTTCTCGATCGCCCGGTTGACGCGCTGGCGTGGCATGAGCGCCAGGTCAACGACGCTGAAAAACAGATAGCGTCCTCCCGGTGCATCCTTGACGACCACGCCCGCCCGCGGTGAAAACGCAAGGCACTTGCGCACCGTCAAATCGTCCAGTATGAAGAGATCCGGCTCCGGCGCAAATGCCGGCCATGACCTGGGGTTGTAAGGCTTCTGCTTTTCCTTGGCCTCCAGATGGAAGCGCACCCCGGCCGGCAGCAGCAACGTGAAGTCCAACTCATGATAGGCCCGCGTCTGGTCATTGAATGGCCACCGCTGCTCCAGTAGATAATTGCGAATCTCCTGTTCAAACGAGAGTGTATCGATCGTCATGGCTCATTCCGTGACGCGTGCACCATTTTTCCTATGCTACTTTTTCGCCGTGCTCTTGCTGGTGGCGCTCGCCGTATTGGTCGCAGCAGACTTACTGGCTGTTTTCTTAGTGGCAGGCTTTTTGCCGACCGCTGTGGTGCTGCCAGATTTCGCCTTCGCTGACCTGGTGGAAGCACTCTTCGTCTTTGTTGCCTTTGTTTCGGCGCCGCCATTTGACGCAGCAGACGTGCTCGTTTTTCGGCGGCTTGCCGACTTCTTCACCGGGCCCTTGGCTGCCTTCTCTGCGAGCCACGGCAACGCCATCTCCAGGGTGACAGTCTCCGGTTTCATCTCTTTGGGCAGCGTGACGTTGACGCCACCATGGTTGACATAGGGACCATAGCGTCCGGCCAGCACTTGCACCGCCCCCCCATCGGGATGCTCACCCAGTTCTTTGAGCACACTCTTGGTGGCGGCGGCCCCACGTCCCTTGCCCCGTGCCCCACTGGCCTTTTCTGCAAATAACTCCAGGGCGCGGCCGAGTTCGATGGTCAGGACATCGTCGCCAGCCTTCAGGTTGGCGAAGATGCCGTCATGCACCACAAATGGTCCATAACGCCCGACCCCGGCTTGAACGGGCTTCCCAGTTTCCGGATGTTCTCCCAGATCGCGCGGCAGGTTAAGCAGGGCCAGCGCCACGTCGATGCCAACAGTGTCAGGCGTCATCCCTTTGAGCAGGCTCGAGCGCTTCGGTTTCTTCTTGCCACCGTCGTCTTCGCCCAACTGGACGTAGGGGCCAAAGGGACCGATCTTAAGCAACACCGGCAGGGCAGTCTTGGGGTCGTTGCCTAAGACCACCGGACCGTCTGTCTTGCCATGCAAGAGTTGCTCGACCAGTTCGTCGGTCAGGTCCGCGGGCGCCAGATCTTTCGGGAGGCTCGCCGTCAACCGTTCTCCGTTTTCTTCCTTGGCAACAAAAGGCCCGAACTGCCCGATGCGTACTTCGGCGTTCAGGTTGCCGAGCTCCACCGTGCTTGCCAGGCGGGCGTCGATCTCCGATTCGCGCGTGCGCACGTCCCTCTCCAGCCCCTCTGGCCCCAGATAGAATTCGCGCAGATAGGTCAGGTAGTTGACCTGCCCCGCGGCGATATCGTCGAGCTTCTGCTCCATGTTGGCGGTGAATTTGAGGTCAACCAACTCCTCAAAGTGCTGCTCCATGAGCGTCGTCACCGCAAAGGCCGTGAAGGTGGGCACCAATTCCTTGCGCGCCTTGAAGCAGTAGCCGCGCTCTTGAATCGTGTCGATGATCGTGGCATAGGTGCTGGGGCGGCCAATGCCTTCGGCCTCCAACGCCTTGACCAGGGTGGCGTCCGTATATCGGGCCGGCGGTTTGGTCTCATGCCCGACTGCATCCAGTTCGCGACAGTCGAGCGGCTCACCCACGGTCAGCGGCGGGAGTGGCTGCTCCTGGCTCTCCAGTGCAGCATCGGGATCGTCCGATCCTTCGACGTAGGCGCGGAAGAAGCCGGCAAAGAGCACCGTGCGCCCGCTCGCTTTGAAGGTGGCGTCGGCCACGCTGATCGTGGCGGTGACGAGTCGCAGGCGGGCATTGGCCATCTGGCTGGCAATGGTTCGTTTCCAGATCAGATCGTAGAGCGCGCGTTCGCGGCCATCCAGTGGCAGTTCGTCGGCCGTGCGCATCTGCTCGCCGGCCGGGCGGATCGCTTCATGCGCCTCTTGGGCATTGGCGGTCTTGGTTTGATAGTGGCGCGGCGAACTGCTCAGGAATTCTTCGCCATACAGTTCGCGGATGCGGCGCCGGGCAGCGTTGATGGCCTGTTCGCTCAGGTTGACTGAATCCGTACGCATGTACGTGATGTAGCCGTTCTCGTACAGGTCCTGCGCCACGCGCATCGTGTCTTTTGCGCTCCAGCCAAGTTTGCGGTTGGCCTCTTGCTGCAGCGTCGACGTGGTGAACGGCGCATAAGGCGAACGTTGTGCGTCCTTTTCGTCCAGGTCGGTGACGGACCAGGCGCTTTTTAGCAGCCGGTTGCGCAACGTTTCGGCTTCCTGCTGGTTTAGCAGCAGCACATCCTTGCGCTTGTTGGCGGCAATCTGGCCGGTTGTCTCGTCAAAGTCACGTCCTGTGGCCACCCGCTTGTCGCCCACTGAAACGAGCGTCGCGTCAAAGCGGTGCGCCGGCTGGTCGGGGCGCTTGTTAAGGAGCGCCTTCAGGTCCCAGTACTGGCCGATCACAAACGCCCGTCGTTCGCGCTCGCGCAACACCAGGAGACGCACCGCCACGCTTTGCACGCGCCCAGCGGAAAGGCGCGGCGCGATCTTCCGCCAAAGCAAAGGGGAAACCGTGTAGCCAACCAGCCGGTCAAGAATCCGGCGCGTTTCTTGCGCACGCACCAGATCCATGTCAAGTTCGCGGGTGTCCTGGAGCGCATGCTCGATGGCTGCGCGTGATTTCGTGAAAGACCATGCGACGCACCGGCGTCTTTGGATGGAGCACCTCGCGCAGATGCCAGCCGATGCTCTCACCTTCGCGGTCTTCGTCCGTCGCCAGAATGACTTCGTCAGCCTTCTTGACCAATTCCTTTAGTTCGCTGACAACCTTCTTCTTCTTGTCGGGGACAATATAGAGCGGGTCAAAATCGGCCTCTACATTTACGCCCAGGCGCGACCATGCCTCACCCTTGTACTTAGCCGGGATTTCGGCCGCAGAGGCAGGCAGGTCGCGAATGTGCCCCATGCTGGCTTTGACTACATAATCCTTCGGTAGGAATCCACCGATCGTGCGTGCTTTTGTCGGTGATTCTACGATAACCAATTTGGGCATATTCGCCCTCCGTCGTGTCGGGTTTGCAAGCTTGCCGGATCTTCAGGCAGGCGAAAGGACGTCGCCAAGTGTAAAATACGTTACGTGTGGGCGCAAAACTGTACTCTAGCACGAAATGACCATAATGTTGTCAGGAGCCGTACCCATATGCGTAGAAACGCCATGCGTTGGAGTTTGGTTGCAGTCCTTTTCGCTGGTTTGGCACCCGGTCTGGCGGCGGGACAGTCCGCTGCCACCCCCACGGTTCCGGATCAGGTTGAGCGTCACCCGCTCGCAAAGACATCGCTCCCCTGTATTGATGTCTTTGCCGCACATGTGCTTCCTCATGTCACCGCGATCAAAGGTGACGTCGTCAGAATGTTCGACGCCAACGGTTCCGGTGTGGCGGCGGGTGACCTGGACGGCGATGGCGACATCGACCTGTTGCTCGGCAATCAAGATGGCCCCGATACATTGCTGTGGAATGATGGGCCGCTGGCTTTTCGCAAGGAGGAATTTTCCAACGGCAACACCCGTGACGTGAAATTGATTGACGTCGACGCCGATGGCAGACTCGACATCGTGCTCACGCGCAAGTCCGGCACACTGAATTTCTTTCATAATCAAGGCGCCGGCCAATTCAAGCGCCAAACGTTGCCGGGAGTAGCTGCGCCTGCATATCTTGCCAATTGGGCGGACCTGGACCGTGACGGCGACCTGGATCTGGTGACGGCCACTTACGATGCTGGACTGCTGACCGATCATGGCAATGAGTACATCGTGACCAGCGGCAACAAGGGCGTCTACTATTACGAAAACAAAAATGGACATTTTTCGCCCACCCAGCTAGCAAAGGATTCACAGGCGTTGGCGTTGATCTTTCCGGATCTGAACGGCGATGGCCGGCAGGACATCCTGGTGGGCAATGATTTTCTGGCGCCTGACATGATCTGGTTGCACAGTGACAAGGGGTGGCAGCCTGCTCTGCCCTTTGAGTTCACAACCCACAGCACCATGAGCCTTGATTACGGCGATGTCAACCGGGATGGCGCACCAGAGATCTTCGCAGCGGATATGAAACCCTATTCAGCCGATGACGCCATGGATATGATGCCGGTGATGGATGACATGATGGAAGGCATGACGCGTGAGCAGGTGACGACTGAACGCCAGTTGATGGAAAACATGCTGCAAATGCAGGCGTCTCCCGGAAAGTACCTGAATCTGGCGCCCGACTGGAGTGTCGACGGCACCGGCTGGAGCTGGTCCGGCAAGTTTGGGGACCTCGACAACGATGGGTGGCTGGATCTGTACGTGGTCAACGGCATGATCGAGGAGCGCCTCTTTGCCCACATGCCGCGCCACGAGCTGGTTGAAGAGAATCAGGCTTTCCGCAACGAAGACGGGCTACGCTTCCGGCGCATGCCGTCGTGGGACCTCGATGGGACCTATAGCGGGCGTGGGATGGTGATGGTCGATTTCGACGAAGACGGCGATCTCGACATCGTGATCAACAACTTGCGCGGTCCGGCCCAACTCTATGAGAATCTGCTCTGCACCGGCGACAGCCTTGAAGTCGACCTGCGCTGGCCTGAGAGTGGGAACACACATGCAATGGGGGCGACCGCAAGACTGACCACCGACCAGGGGGTGCTGCTCCGCGACGTGCGCCGGCAGCGGCTACTTGAGCGGCGATCCATCCCGGCTTCACTTTGGCTTTCCTGCAGGTGCGACGCTGGAAAAGCTGGAGATCACCTGGCCCGACGGCGGCACGACCGTTGTTGAGCAGCCCAGCGCAGGTGAGATCTTAACTGTGACCAGAAAATCGTAGATCGGACTCAAACTATGTCGGATATTCTGCTCATCAACGTCACCGGCAAGGATCGCACCGGTCTGGTGGCGCGTGTCACCGGCGTGCTGGCCGAACACGGCGTCAACGTGCTGGACATCGGTCAGGCGGTCATTCATGACTACATCTCGCTTGGCATCCTGGTCGAGATCCCTGAGGCGCAGGCTTCATCGCCGGTGATCAAGGACCTGCTCTTCGCGGGGCACGATCTGGGGGTGGATGTTCGTTTTCGCCCGACGACCCTGGCGGATTATGAAGAATGGGTGCGTGAACAGGGGCGCGAGCGCCACATCATCACCTTGCTGGGCCGGCGCCTTAGCGCTGCACAGATCGCCCGCGTGGCGAGCGTCTGTGCGCAGCACGGTCTCAACATCGACGTCATCACGCGCCTCTCGGGCCGGGCTTCGTTGTCCAACCCCACGCAGTCACCCAATGCCAGCATTCAGCTCACCATCACCGGCACCTTGCAGGACCCGCGCGCCATGCGCGATCAACTGTGGCAGATCGCGGAGACCACGGGCATCGACATTGCGTTTCATGCGGACGACATTTACCGGCGCAACCGCCGGTTGGTGGCGTTCGACATGGATTCCACCCTGATCCAGTGTGAAGTCATCAACGAACTGGCTACGGCCGCGGGTGTGGGCGAAGAGGTGGCTGCCATCACGGAGGCGGCAATGCGGGGCGAACTGGATTTTCGCGCCAGCCTGAAACGCCGTGTCGCCCTGCTGCGAGGACTCGATGAGTCGGTCCTTGCGGAGATTGCGGACCGGTTGCCGCTCAGCGAAGGCGCCGAACGAGTCACCAGCACCTTGCGCCGCCTGGGGTATAAGATGGCCATCTTGTCCGGTGGCTTTGACTACTTTGCCCGGCGCCTTCAACACCAGCTTGGCATTGACTATGCCTTCACCAATCGCCTCGAAATTGTGGACGGCAAGTTGACGGGGCAACTGCTGGGCGACATCGTCGATGGTCAGCGCAAAGCCGAACTATTGGCCATGCTCGCCGCCCAGGAAGGGTTGTCGCTGGAACAGACGATTGCGGTGGGCGACGGCGCCAACGACATCCCGATGCTTAGCGCCGCCGGGCTTGGCGTGGCGTTCCACGCCAAACCCATTGTGCGCCGCCAGGCCGAACGCACGATCACGGATGTGGGGCTGGACGGACTTCTGTATCTGATCGGGATTCGCGAACGCGAGATCATGAATGGGTGATACGGGTTGCGTGTCTGGTGTTCCGTATTGCGTATCTCGTATCTTGAACACCCCTCCTACCGTCCAGAGCGCGTCGTAGGGACAGCGGCACTGCCATGTCCGGGGTGGCTTGAAGAATGCACCCCGGGTTGAACCCCGAAAATCTGAAACGCACTTGCGGGCAGATTGGACTGATTGACGGCATTGGCAAACTCGTGATACACTCAAACTAAGCCAGTTGGCTTATAAGCCAACTGGCTTAGTTTGAGGAGGTCACCTGATGGCTGGCATCTACACGACACCCCTTTACTTTACCAACCGCGTCAGCGAGCTGACTACCCTTGCGCTCGTGGCCGATGATCTGATGGCAGGCCGGCCGCGTCACGTGGCGCTATTCGGCCTGCGGAGGATTGGCAAGACACTTGTCTGTCAGGAGCAGATGCGCCGGCTGCGCGCAGGTGGCGAGGTGCTTCCCGTCTATCTTGACCTGCAGGATCTCGCCAGTTCACCAGAGCTTTTTGCGCAGCGATACGTTGGTCTCTCCTGTTTTTGGGCGGTCGATCACGGCGAAGGCCCAACGGATCCCTATCTGAACGCCACTGCATTGTTGCAGACCAATGCCGCGAGCCTGCCGGTGGTCACGCGCACTGCGTCTGCGCTCATCAACGAGATGGGCAAGCAGAAGGTCGACTATACCGCCCTGTTGAACATTGCATTGGACTTCCCCGAACGTCTGGCTGAAGCGCTTGGGCGACCGCTCATGTACTTCCTGGACGAATTCCCCGAGTTGCTCACCCTGGGCAGTTTTCCGGGGTTGGGGAGCCGCTGAAGCACTTTCGCGCAGCGCTGCAACGCCAGACTCGAGTTGCCTATGTGATCACCGGCTCAGCGGTCAGCGCCACCGAACGCATTGTACAGGATCACCAATCGCCTTTGTTCCTCCAGTTTCGTGCGCTTGAACTTCACCCATTTACGCCTGAAGATACGCAGGCACTCACCGAAAAACTCGCTGGGCGGCTGTCACCCACCGCGCAAGCGGCGATCCACACCTACACCTTTGGCCATCCCTTCTATGTGACTGCACTGGTCGAACGTGTACGCGAACTGGCGGTGGGCGAGGTCGAAGCGGTGACGCCTGAGTTGGTGAGCCAGGCGTTTGTGCTCGAAGCGCTCGAGAATCGTGGACAAATCTACGGCTACTGCCGTTACCTGTACGATATTTCTCTCCAGAAAGCGCGCGGTTACGGTGTGCTCAAGGCGTTGCTCCAGATTCTTGCCACCGAAGATGGCCTGCCCCTGTCGGAAGTCGCCAGCCGCTTGCGGCGTCAGGCGCCGGCTGCGCGTGACTATCTCAGACGTTTGATGGCGGTGGATCTGTTGCTTGAGCGCGACGGGCGTTATTTCTACGCCGATCCCGTGTTTCGCTACTGGGTGGCGCAGACGACCAAGGGTGTGGCCATCGAGGGATTCCCGCGCCAAGAGGAGTTGAAGGTGCTGGTCGCCGGCCTGGCGGAGCGATTTGCGTGCCTCGACCCAACTGGGCCGCGCCAAAGAGAGCGAGGTGCGGGAGTTACTGCGGAAAATGGCAGGACGGACCGTGCCGGGCGCCTACCTGGGGCAAATCGACCCCATCGCCGTGCCCACCTTCACCCGCATCGAGCCGTATCATTCACCGGATGGCCAGATTGAGATCGATGCACTTGCTGAAAACGGCGAACTGTGGGCGGTGGAGGTCAAATGGCGGCAGAAGCGAGTCGGTCGCAGCGAGTTGGAAAGACTGTTGGTGGCAGCGGATGGGCTCCAAGCGCGCGCCTGGTGCATCTCGCAGGCAGGGTTCACCCCAGATGCTTTGACCTTTGCCACAACGTACCACATGTTGATCAGCAGCGGCGAGGATCTGGCGGCGATAGCGAGATTGAATAGGTATTCTGTGTAAATTCACAATTTTCCCTATTGACAACCTCAGTTTTGTGTGTTATTCTCTATTCGAAGTGTTGGTTTGTGCGTGTGCCGGCGGTGTAGACCCTGGCGACTCTCAGCAATCAACTTATTTCATTGGAAGTCGACAGGGCTACACCGGCACCCCCGGAGCCCCCAAAAAGTTCAGGTAAGCCTATGCGTTTCGCCATTCTGCCAATCTCTCTCCAAAGAATACTTGGCACTCACAATCCCTGTTGGGGAACTCGAAACACCACTGCAACCTGCGTTGGACGCGGGAGGCGCAACCGGCGACGGCGATAGCCGCCCAGTCCTGGCCCTCCTTTAAGCGCAGGTTCATGTGAGTGAACCTGCGCTTTTTGTTTGCCTTTCACAGGCATTAAGACAGCGCAAGACAATTTAATCATGGGGATATAGCTCAACGGCAGAGCATTGCGGCGGCTTCGGCCGCATACGCGACTGCGCCGCCATGCCTGTTAACCGCGGGCCGATAGTGGTCGCTTATCTTTGGTGGCAAAGGTTGCAGGTTCAATTCCTGCTGTCCCCAACTCTGTGGATCTGAAACACACAGATCCACAATGATTTTGGTTGATCTGCGGGCCGAAGTTGGTTGGTTATCGCTATCAGACCCGACCAACGTTCATTCGCCTGCTGTCACTTATGTCGGACCCTGGCGGGCCGGCGCATGTAGGTTATCTTGCCAAGACACACCAGTCTAAGAACCTGGAGCGGTGGTGAATGGGAACATCTGCCACCTTTGCCTACAGCACATCATGTCTGCCAGGGAATTGCCGGCCCCGCGGCTTGCCCGCTCCCCCGAGCGGGTCAGCATCGGGACGGCAAACAATCATTCGGAGGTTGGTATGGCGTACGGAAAACACTATGCAATGCGGGCTACCCCTCAGTGGGCGCCAATGCCGGGTGCCGGGCAGGTCCAAAACTCAGCCGGTGGCTATGCCTGGGCAGTGGACGATTGGGTTCGCCTCGATCGCTTCCTTGTCCTGGGCGCCGAAGGGGCACGTACTATATCGGCGAACGCCGCCTGACGGTGGAGAACGCCGAAGCCGTGCGCCGATGTCTGGTGGAAGACGGTGTGAGCGTGGTACGGCGCATCGTGGAGATCAGCGAAGGTGGTCGTGCGCCTAAGAATGACCCTGCCCTCTTTGCCCTCGCGATGGCGATTGGGCTCGGTGACGAGACCACCCGCCGGGCGGCAGTGCTGGCGCTTCCTTATGTGGCGCGTATCGGGACGCATCTGTTCCACTTCCTGGCATTCGTCGACCGCTTCCGCGGCTGAGGGCGTGGTCCCCGCCGGGCCGTGGCGGATTGGTATAAGCAGATGCCGGCCGAGAAACTGGCGTACCAGGCGATCAAGTACCAACAGCGCGACGCGTGGTCACACCGGGACGCGCTGCGTCTGGCCCACCCGAAGGCGCCGTCAGAACAGCATGCGGCCATCTATTCGTGGATGACCAGGGGCTGGGAGGCGGTGGCCGCTGAGCCGCATCCAGATGCCGCACTGCGGCAGATCTGGGCGATGGAACGGGCAAAGCAGGCGACCGGCGTTCAGGAGATCGTCGACCTGATCGACCGCTACAACCTACCCTGGGAGGCAGTGCCTACCCAGTGGCTGGGGCAGGCGGCGGTGTGGCAAGCACTGCTCCCAAAACTGCCGGCGACGGCGCTGCTCCGTAACGCGGGGCGCATGACCGCCAATGGGGCGTTGCAGCCCAAAGGTGCGGAAGTGCAATTCGTTGTCGAACGGCTCGGGAGCCGGGAAGTGTTGCGCAAGGCGCGCATTCACCCGATCGCAGTGCTCTCTGCGCTGAAGACCTATGCGCAGGGTCATGGCGAACGTGGCCGCCTGAAGTGGACACCGGTCGAGGCCATTGCCACCGCGCTGGATAAGGCGTTCTATATGGCCTTTGACAACGTGGAGGCGACCCACCGACGGATGCTGTTGGCGCTGGATGTGTCGGCGTCGATGGATGGCGGATCGATTGCCGGCGTACCTGGCTTGACTCCGCGCGTGGCGTCGGCAGCGATGGCGCTGGTGACGGCCGCAGTGGAACCCAACCACACCTTCGTCGCCTTCGCAGCGGCGCCTGGTGGAGGGTACGGCGGCCAGTTCGGCGGCGGCGATCCAGGCATGCCACCGGTCGATATCACGCCCGCCATGCGGCTGGAGGAAGTGATCCAGCGCATGCAGGCGATTCCGATGGGGGGCACCGACTGCTCGCTCCCGATGCGTTGGGCGCTCAAGGAGCGGCGACCGGTGGACGTGTTCGTGATCTATACGGACTCGGAGACCTGGGCGGGTCCCGTGCACCCGGTGCAAGCGCTCCGCACCTATCGGGAGCAGATGGGGATTGCGGCAAAGCTGATCGTGGTTGCGATGACGTCAAACGGCTTCTCAATCGCCGATCCGGACGATGCCGGGATGTTGGATGTCGTGGGCTTTGATGCCGCCACCCCACAAGTGATGGCGGATTTCATCAAGCAGTAAAGAGGTATGTGGAGGTAGGTATGATTCTCTCAGAAGCGCTCATGCAGCGCGCTGACCTTCAGCGCCGGCTTGAGCAGATCAAGGCTCGTCTCCTGCGCAATGTTCGGGTGCAGGAGGGTGAGAAACCCGCCGAGGACCCTGCGGAACTCATGGCGGAGTTCGAGCGCGTCGCCGCCGAGTTAACCACCATCGTGCAGCGGATCAATCGGACCAATGCCGCAACGGCGTTCGATGCGACGATGACGTTGACGGACGCGATCGCCGTACGTGACGGTCTGCGCAAGCGCGCTACGGTGTACAACGAGCTCACCGCCGCTGCGGTGATGCGACAGGATCGTTACTCGCGCAGTGAAGTTCGCTTCGCATCAACGATCAATATCGCGGCAGTCCAGGCACAGGCGGACAATTATTCCCGTGAGGCACGTGCGTTGGACGCGCATCCAGGCGCAAAACTGGAAGGTGGAACTCGTAGACTGAGGTGTTGGTAACCGTTGTTCGAGGTAGAGCGCTACCGTCCACTTGTGGACTAGCTGACAAGCGAAAATTGTCACCAAAAACGGGTGGTGAGGACAGCCCCCACAAAAATTGTCGTGTCCAATACTGTGACAAGGGCAATGGGCACAGGGCATTGTTACTACCAAGCGCTGATCGAAATCAACGGTGAGGGTGGGATAGGGGAGTGCGGCGCCGCATGGCTGAAGGGCTGTGCGGCGCCGCCGCGTATCTGGAGTCCGAATGAGCGATGCGACGATCCTAGCGCCGGCACTTCCTGCTTTGGCTTGCCGCCGGGCTGGGCGGGGGGGGGCCCGGCCGGCCGGGGGGGGGGGGGGGGGGGGGGGGCCCCCCCCCCCGGCCCCCCCCTCTGGCGGGTGTCGGGTTGGTAACCATCCTGGTTGTGCTCTGGCGTCCGCAGCGGGCGCCCTCCTGGCCATGCGTGGGGTGATGGTGGTGCTGGCGCTTGGCAGCCTGCTGGGCGTTGCGCTGCATATCTTCAACAACATCGCGTTCGCACAGGAGATCCAACCGAACGCCGCCACCGGTGAACTCCTGTTGGCAGGGGTGATGGGCGCCAACCCGATGCTGGCGCCGGGCATCCTGGCGCTGGCCGCGATCCTCGCCTTTGCCGCGACCTACGCGGAACCGGCACTGAGCAAAAATCGAGTTTGACACTTCGGCCATAGCCACTTATGCTCCCATAACCACTTTCGGCTCGCAGAGGGTAGCTATGCAGGCCGCCAAAGTGCCTTCCCGGCTTGCTGCATCGATGCGTGTTCCGGTACGGTAACGAGAGAAGACACAGTGCTCAGCATCCCTGGGCGCTGTTTTCCTATTGCCACCGGCGCCAGCGGCGGGGATTCCATTTTTGGGGCGATGGCTCACATTCGCCTGCGAGCAACGTAGTATAGTGGTAATACCCCAGTGCAGTCGTTTGTAACACACAAGAGGAGAATGCTCATGTCATGGAAGAAGATGATCCCGCTATTTGTGTTGGTGCTCGTCGCCGTAGTTGCTGCCGGCTGCGCCGCCCCGGCGCCAACTGGTCAGAGCGCAGCGCAGCCTGCTGCAGCAGAGGCGACCGCACCTGCAGGGGTGCAGAAGTTGATCTGGTCGGTGGAAGGCGTCAATGAATTGCCGGGACTTGATCCGGCCAACCCGCAGAACGCCCAGTCGATTCAGGCCATCAATCTCATTTTCGGTGGCCTCGTGAAACTGGACGACCAATTAAACGTTGTTCCGGATGGCGCTGAGAAATGGGAAGTCTCCGAGGACGGCAAGACCTACACCTTCACCATTCGCGAGGGTCTCAAGTTTGCCGATGGTGCGCCGGTGACAGCCAACGACTTTGCCGCCTCCATCAACCGTGCACTCCAGCCTGAAACCGCCTCCTACGGCGCTTCATTCCAACTTGGGCACATTGTCGGCGCAAATGACGTTGCGGCAGGCAATGCCAAGGAAGCCAGTGGCATCGTTGTCGTTGATGACCGTACCCTTGCGATCACCCTCGATGACAATGTCCCCTATTTCCTGGCGCAGTTGACTTATCCGGTCTCCTTTGCCGTGCCGTTGCAGGCCGTCGAAAAGGATCCGACCGGCTGGACCGAAAAGGCATTTGGCACAGGCCCGTTCCAGGTGAAGGAATGGCAGCACAACCAGAAACTGATCCTGGAACCCAATCCGAACTATTGGGCCGGCGCCCCCAGCATCGCTGAGGTGGAACTCCCCTTCTTCCAGGATTCGGAAACCGCCTACCAACTGTACCGCACCGGTGGTCTCGACATCATGGGCAGCCAACAGAACCCGGTGCCTGCGGCGCACGTTGCCGAAGTCAAGGACAGCCCGGACTTCAAGACTGTTGCGTCCTTTGCCACGCGTTACATCGGTTTCAACAACAAGTTGGCGCCCTTTGACAATCCGCAGGTGCGCCGTGCGTTTGCCCTGGCCGTTGATAAGGCGACGCTGGCGGACAAGGTGCTCAGCGGCGCCGTTACGCCAACAGACCGCATCGTGCCGGCGGGCTTTCCCGGCTCGCAACTGCCGGTCAAGGGACTTGCCTTTGACGCTGCTGCGGCCAAACAGGAATTGGCTGCAGCGGGATACGGCGCAGACAATCCCTTCCCGCAGGTGACCTTCACCTACGGCGCCGAGGGTGACAATGAGCGCGTCGCCACTTTCCTTCAGCAGCAGTGGAAAGAAAACCTGGGTGTAGATGTTGTACTCCAGCCGTTGGAACTGGCGACATTCAGCAAGAATCTCGACACGACCTATCTGACGCCGGAAGCGGGCCTGCAGTTCTACTTGAGCATCTGGGGCGCTGACTATCCGGATGCACAGAATTTCGTGTCGCAGCAATTGCGGTCCGATTCCCCGAACAACAACGGGCATTTCGAAAATGCGGATTTTGATAAGCTGGCCATGGAAGCGGACACTTTCATTGGCAGCGCCGAAGATCGGCTGAAGCTGTACAATGAGGCAGAGCAGATCGCAGTTGATCAGGTAGGGTGGCTGCCGCTCTATTCACCCAGTTTCAACGTCCTGATTCGGCCCGAGGTCAGTGGTGTCGTTGCGACCGGTCAGGGATTGGTTTTCCCAGATTGGTCGCAGGTGACCAGTCGCGCCGCACAGTAAAGCGACCCAATTGTAAACCGTAGAAACGGAAGACCGTCCGGCCCCAGGCGCCTGGGGCCGGACGGGTTGGATGACCCTTCATCACTATGGCCCCTCTCATCAGCCGCCGGCTGCTAAGCCTCATCTTTGTCATCTTCAGCATCACATTTCTCACCTTCATCGTGGGTTCCCTGGCGCCTGGCGACCCGATCCTCGTGATGATGGGCCCGCGGCGTGACCCTGCCATTTATGAGAATCTGCGCCATCAGTATGGCCTGGATTTACCGTGGTGGCAGCAATACTTTAACTACGTCGGCGGTCTTCTGCACGGCGACCTGGGCATGTCCTACCGCTATCAGGGGCGGAGCGTCAACGAGATTCTAGGGGGTGGGGTCGGGGTGTCGATCAGCCTGGGGTTTGCCGCGCTCGCAGTAAGCCTGTTGATTGGCATTCCCCTGGGTATCCTGGCGGCGTTGCGCCAGAATAGCTGGTTTGACCGCACCAGCATGATCACGATGTTGGCGCTCTTCTCAATTCCAACATTTGTGATGATTCCCATTCTGCGTGCGTTTAACTATTACGTTCTCTACAAGAACGGGCTGCCATCACTGCCGCCCGCCGGCTGGGGAACGCCCGCCCATTGGGTGCTCCCGGTGATCGTACTGGCCGCGGTCAGCATGGGGTACATGGCACGGCTGACGCGTTCCAGTATGCTTGAAACGCTGCGTCAGGACTACATTCGTACTGCGAACGCAAAGGGGCTGCCGCAGCGCCGGGTCGTCGGCGTCCACGCCCTGCGCAATGCCCTGCTCCCGATCGTCACCGTAATCGGTCCTGCGATGGCTTTCCTGGTCACCGGCAGCTTTGTGGTCGAGAGCTTGTTTGCGATCCCTGGCGTCGGCTTCATCGGTGTGCAGGCAATCAGTCAGCGGGACTATCCTGTCATTCAGGGCACCACCGTTGTGCTCGCCGTGGCCGTGGTGGTGATGAACCTGGTCACTGACATCCTCTACACCGTCCTGGATCCACGCATCAAGAGTGAAGGCTGATGGCGACTCCCGAAGCGGTTCAACTGGCGCCTGCCGGCAACAGCGTCCTGATGCACAGGAATCGGCATGGTTTCTGGTGGCGCTTCTCGCGCAACCGGCTGGCTGTGGTCAGCCTGGCGGTTGCGATCCTTTTGATTCTGCTGGCGACTGCAGGGCCACTGTGGTATGGCGTCGACGCCAACTATCAGGACTACGATGCCATCAATTCCTGGCCATCGAGCGCTCATCCGCTGGGCGCGGACAGTTTGGGGCGCGATACCCTCGCACGGATTATGCAGGGCTTGCGCGTTTCGTTGACGGTGGCTTTCTACGTCGAACTGATCACCATCGCCGTCGGTGCGACGCTTGGGTTGCTGGCCGGCTATGCCGGCGGTCATGTCGACAACGTGATTTCTCGATTTGCCGACATGCTCTTTGCCTTTCCCGGTTTGTTGTTTGCGATTCTGATCGCTGCGGTCTTTGGCCAGGCAGTGACAGAACGCTTCGGGGGAATTGGACGGTTGCTACTGGTTGCCGGTTCGTTGGCCCTGGTGAGTTGGCCACTGATGGCACGGTATGTGCGTGGTCAGACACTGACGTTGAAAGAAAGGGACTTTGTGGGCGCCGCACGTAGCATCGGCGCATCAAACGGGCGGATCATGCGGTCGCATATCATGCCGGGCGTGATCGGGTTGATTGTGATCAGCGCAACGCTCGACGTGGCTGCGGTGGTCGTAAACGAAGCCGTCCTCAGTTTGCTGGGCCTTGGTATTCAACCGCCTGATCCCAGCGTCGGCCAGATGATTCGCCAGTCGATTGACTATCTGGAAACGAACTGGACTCAGGTCCTCTTTCCCAGTCTGGTGTTGACTTTGCTTGTGCTCGTCTTTTCGTTCGTGGGTGACGGTTTGCGCGATGCCGTCGATCCGCAAAGCGCCACACATGCAGAAAGAAGTAATGCACCTCCGCGGCGCCGGCTCTCAAGATCCATCTCCTATCCGGTTGCGTTAAGCGTTGTGCACATGCTATGATCGATACAGTCGATTTCATTTTCCGCGCCCCGACTTCAGGCCAAGTCAAAATCCATATGCTCCAGGTAAAACTGCTCCACGAGGCACACGGCAAGGCGCTCGACATTATCCATTCTTGTGTCACCCCCCATGGCTTCCGCGCCTCCGGTCTGGCGGCCGGCTACCCACAGATCTGGGCGCGCGATAGTTTCATCACTTTTCTGGGTGGCGCCGCCACGGGTGATGAGGCACTGTTTGCCGCGGGACGGGCATCACTCGAGACGCTGGGCCGCCACCAGTCGCGGCGTGGGCTGATCCCGCTCAACGTCAACCCCGACTCTGGCTACATCAGCACCGAAAATGCCGGGGCGCTGGATTCAAACCTCTGGTTTATTTTGGGCCACTATCTCTATTACCAATACACGGGCGATCTGGCCTTTTTGCAGAAGCACTGGCCGACTATCAACAAGGCGCTCTGTTGGCTGGACTATCAGGACATGAACGAGTGCGGTCTTCTCGAGGCGCCCGAAGCCGGCGACTGGATGGACCTGCTTCGCGGTGCGCTACAACGTGCTCTATGACAATGTTCTCTACTATGCTGCCAAGTTGGCGCATGAAGAGATGGCCCGTCTCCAGCCTGAAGGCGTCGATATCTACGCCAGCGACGTAGACGCCGCCGGCATCCATGAGCGGGTCAACCTCCTGATGTGGATCGACCGCTGTTGGGTGGCCGAACACTTCGCCGAACATCTGGAAAAATTGAAGTCGATCCGCCTGGAATGGTTCATGCTCTATCACAACATGGGCACCATCTCCAGCCGGCCCTTCTACCTGCCGTGGGTGGCCTTCCGTGAATATGGCGACTGGTGCGACAGTCTTGGCAACACACTCGCCATCCTGACGGGGATTGCCGATGGCCACCATGCCGAACACATCTTACGGTTCATGCATCAGGTCGGAATGGCCGAACCCTATCCGACCAAGGCGATTTACCCGCCTATTTTTCCGGGTGAAAGCCATTGGCGCGACTACTATCGAAGTCGCAACCTGAACCTGCCACACCAGTATCACAACGGTGGCATCTGGCCGATGATCGGTGGCTTCCATGTGGCCGCGCTGGTGCGCCACGGTTGGATGCGCAATGCAGAACAGATGGTGATTTCACTGGCTGAGGCCAACCGCCAGGGTACGCTGGAGGATTGGACGTTCAACGAATGGCTACACGGGTCGAGCGGCCATCCCATGGGGTATGAGCAACAGGCATGGTCGGCGGCGATGTTCCTGTATGCAGAAAATGCGGTGCGCACCGGCAAACTGCCGCTCTTTGACGAACTGCTGGCGGCCAAGCCTGCCGATGCCGTTGCGCGTGAGGACAATGCATTTCACATGACCGGTGGCGGCGGTCCCGTATAGAGGCTGTTTCTTGTTCTATCTTTGGCATGCTATGATCAAGAATGGGTGCTGCGGGCGAGGGATCAACGCTGCTCGCTGCGGCGCCGGTTCGGAACCATCAACATACTTCTCGTCAACCTGACCGTTTATTCAACAGTGTATCAATAGGAGGAAACGATATGAAGCGTATGCGAGTGTCGGTGCTCTCGGGCCTGCTTTTGGTTGCAGTGCTGCTGCTAACGGCTTGCGCACCGGTAGCGCCCCAAGGGGCAGCGCCGGCCGCAGGCGGCGAGGCGGCGTCGAGCGAAGCGCCGGTTACGATCACGTGGGCATTCTGGGGCGATCCACCCGAAGTGGAATCCCACAAGAAGGTGGCGGATGCCTTTATGGCCGAGCATCCGAACATCAAGATCGACATCTGGAACCAGCCCTGGGGTGACTACTTCACCAAGATCCAGGCGCTTTGGGCCAGCGGCGATCCCAAGGTGATTCCGGACATTGCGTTCCTCTGGCCGACCCCCAATATGCGGCCCAGGGTGTACTGGAGAATCTGGATCCCTATATCGAGAAGTCCGGCTACAAACTGGATGACTATTGGCCCGGGCTACTCGAATCGGCGAGCTACAACGGTAGCGTCTATGGCTTCCCGCGCGACAACGAAGTCACTCCGGCTTTAACGACGCCGGTCTCAACTATGATGTCGCCGCAGCGCCAATACCCGCGGACGGCAAGCGCTGGAACGGCGCCGGTGGCGCGGCATGGGTCATGAGCGCCGGCAGTGACAACAAGGATGCCGCCTGGACCTTCCTGGAATGGCTGCAGAGCACCGATGGTGGCGAGAAGCTCTACACCGAGCGCGGCGAGATCTTCCCGGCACTTCAGTCAACCGCCAATTCGCCGGCCTTCCTGACCGATACGCCACCGGCCAACAAGCAGGGCATTCTCACCGAGGCGGCCGCGGCGGACGTGGGTGGTTTTGGTTACTTCCCAGAGTGGGGCGAACTGAGTGGCTCGATCATCGAACCTGGCATGGAGAAGATTTGGGCAGGTGAGGCCGAGGCCGAGGCTGGCTTGACCGATATCTGCAACCAGGTCGACGCCTTCTTGGCTGAGAAGGGTTACCCCAAGCAGTAGTCTGTTTCAGCATCCTATGGGAGGGTGACCAGAGTGGTCGCCCTCCTATTCTGTTTTCACCTCATGGCAACTTCTGACCGTTCGCTGACGCCAGCATCTCCGCAACCGAAACGCGGCCGCTTCGGTTGGCGCCCCGACCAACAATGGGAAGGCTACCTCTTCATTCTGCCAAGCTTCCTTGGCTTTTTTGTGTTTATTGCCCTGGCAGTCGTGATCTCGCTCGGCATCAGCTTCTCAGATTGGGGGCTGACCGGCTGGCGTGGCTTTGCCGGGCTGACAAATTACCAGCAGATGCTGCGTGACCCGGTCTTCTGGCAGGCGTTCTGGAACACTGCGTTCTATATCGTCATCATTGTGCCGTCACAATTGATCTTGGGATTGTTGATGGCAGTAGCGCTCAACCAGGCGATCCGCGGGCGCTCGTTCTACCGGCTGATCTACTTTATGCCGGTGGTGACGACGATTGTGGCCGGCGCCATCGTTTTCCGGTTGCTGCTTGCCAACAATGGTCCGGTCAACGACCTGATCCGTTGGGTGAATAGTCTGCTGGGGCTTAGCATCCCGGTGCCCAACTGGCTTGGCAGTTCGCAGTTTTCCAAGTGGGCGGTCGTGATCCTCACCCTTTGGAAGAACACGGGCTTCACGATGGTGGTGTATCTGGCGGCGCTCCAGGGCGTACCGCAGGAACTGTATGATGCGGCGTCTGTCGACGGCGCGAGCGCCTGGCGGCGTTTCTTGAATGTCACCGTGCCGCTGATCAGCCCGACGACCTTTTTCCTCTTTGTATTTCAGACGATCGGCGCCTTCCAGCTCTTTACTGAGCCCTTCGTGATGACACAGGGTGGCCCGGCCAACTCGTCGCTCAGTGTCGTGCAGTACATCTATTTGGCGGCGTTCCGCGACATTCGAATGAACAAGGCGTCGGCCATGGCGTGGTTCCTGTTCCTTTTTATCTTTACGTTCACCTATCTCCAGAACCGCCTGCAGCAGCGCTGGGTCTATTACGAGACCGATTGAAATGGCAACAACATCGCTCGCCACATCCAACGCCACCGGTTCGCCCACGCGCCTGCGCGCACCTGCGCGGCTGGCGCTGCAAATTGCGCTGCTGTTGGGCTCTGTGCTGATGCTGGCGCCGTTTGCGCTGATGCTGTTGGTGTCGCTCATGCCGCTTTCCGCGTTCATGAAGCGGGAGTTCAGTCTCAGCGTACTGACACTCAATAACTATGTTGAGACCTTTCGCGTCGTGCCCTTTGGCCGCTATTATCTCAACAGCATCTTTGTGACCGTTTCGGTCACCATCGGGCAGACCCTCATCGCATCATTGGCTGCCTACGCCTTTGCACGGCTGCGTTTCCGTGGCCGCGATGGGTTATTCATGGTCTACCTGGCGACGCTGATGATCCCCTTCCCAGTGACGTTGATCCCCAATTTCCTGATCATCAAATCCCTCGGCTGGTTCGACACCTATCTTGCCCTCATCGTGCCGGGTCTCTTCAGCGTCTTTGCTACTTTTCTCCTGCGCCAATATTATCGGGGCATCCCGTTGGATTTGGACGAGGCAGCCCGCATGGACGGGGCATCCAGCCTGCGCATCTGGTGGCAGGTGATCGTACCGCTCAGCGGACCCGTGCTGGCGACGCTGGCGATCTTCACCTTTCAGGGCGTCTGGAACGAATTCTTATGGCCGCTCGTGGTCATCAACTCAGAGAGCATGCGCACCATCCCGCTTGGCCTTGCCGCCTTTGTCGGGCAATTCAAGACCGCCTGGAATCTGCTGATGGCCGGCTCGGTTATTGCCCTGCTCCCGATCCTCATCATCTACATCCTCGGCCAGAAGTGGTTCGTCAAGGGCATCACCCTCTCGGGGATGGGTGGGCGCTAAAGCCCATATGCATCAAGCTAAGGACCAAACCCGCCCGCCAAGCCGCAAAGACGCAAAGGAACGACGAAAGAAATTCTCCCGCAGGGACGCAGTGAAGGGTGGTGAGCGCTTAGCCAAAGCCAAAGCATCCTGGCAATCCTTGAATCCCAGAAATCATGGTTCAGACAGCCAAAGCCTTTGCCGCGGCCACGCTAACCACTTACTCACGTGCGCGGCTCTGCTTGTCACGCCAGAACGTATCCGTCAGCACACCCCCTCAGAAGCGTTCCCAATTTTGTTCGCCACCGACGCTGCGCATGTAGCGCCCTACTTGTTCTTCCATGTCTTCGCGACTGCCAAAAAACGTACTCAACTGGCTGCGGAATGCCCAGATGGCATCGAACTTTGTCGCCAGCGCCGCGTCGCTGACTGGAATCGCCGTGGCGCGCCAGCTTGCATCCTCGCCAATGACGCGTGCCAGTTTTTCTGGTTGCTGGACATACGGATAGTCCTCATAGTACGCCAACTCACCCGACCAGACCTGCTCGGCGGCAGCGCGCACCAGCAGGTGATCGACATGGTGGCCAACCGTCAGCGGAGCATAGCGGCTCGTCGCCGAAGGGAGCGACCGGAACTGCGCTGCCAACTGCATTGCCAGTTCCGTTTCCGCCGGATGAAGGTCGCCAAAGATGTCTGCATCCGAGATGTAAAGCGGTTCCCCGGTCGCCGGGTCGAGCCGGTCAATGCAATCCGGAACCTCCATATGCAGGAAACCCGCGCCCAGGATGCGGGACGCTTCGATATCTTCCTCACGCCGCGCGGCCGCGGCATCGCCCGCCAGTTCCCACCGCTCGTGCAGGCGCTCGATGTAGGCCGAGCGGATGTCCAGGCGTGGGCTGCCGGCCATGATCGTCACAATCAATACGCGCTGGCCGGCATGCGTGCGGTCAAAGATCTGCGCACCGCAAGAGAGCGCGGCGTCGTCCAGGTGTGGGGAGAGATAGATGGCGTCGTAGTTGCTTTGCATGATTTGGCTTACCGAAGTGAACGCTCAATGGGTATAGAATGAAGTGTTCATTTTACGCATTGCCGGTGTTGTTGAGAAGGTGACAGCCATGACGATCCAATCTATGCCCCTGCCGCGCCGCGTCGCGATGCTCAGTTACCATACGTGTCCCCTCGCCAGACTGGGCGGTCAGAAGACCGGCGGCATGAACGTCTATGTGCGCGATTTCAGCCAGGCGCTGGCTGATGCGGGCGTCCAGGTGGACGTCTTCACACGGCTCCAGCCCGGCTGTGAACCCGTAGTCAACCATGAACTCGGACCCAACTGCCGCGTCATCCATATCCCGGCGGGTCCGGACCGGTTGGTCTCGGTCGCCGAGATGGAGAACTACCTCGACGAGTTCACGGCCGGCGTGGTTGCCTTCGCCGCCGCCGAGGGGGTGCAATACGACCTGATTCATAGCCATTACTGGCTCTCCGGCTTGATCGGGGAGCGGCTCCGGGCGGTCTGGCCCGGCGCGCCGTTGGTCCAGATGTTTCACACCCTGGGTCATATGAAGAACGCCATCGCCCGCAGCGAAAGTGAGTTTGCGTCACGGCAACGGCTCGACGGCGAGACGCATCTTGTTCAAGTTGCCGATCGGCTGATCGCGGCCACACCTGCGGAGGAAGAACAACTGATTGAACTCTACGGTGCTGATCCAGGGCGGATTGCAGTGGTGCCGCCAGGCGTCGATCTGGCGCGCTTCCAGCCAATTCCGCGTGAGACAGCGATGACCTCGATCGGCATTCCACCGTGGCGCAAAAACATCCTGTTTGCAGGACGTATTGAGCCGCTCAAGGGCATCGACACCCTGCTGCAAGCGCTCGCCATCCTGCAGACGGAAGCGGCTGACAAGTTGGACAATGTGTGCGTGACCATTGTCGGTGGCGACCCGTGGACTCCGGTGCCAGACAGCGAAATGGAGCGGTTGCAGACACTCTCGCACGAACTGGGTCTCCATGATCTCGTGGCTTTTGCCGGTGCGCGCGACCAGGATCTGCTACCCTACTACTTTGCTGCTGCGGAGATGGTGGTCGTGCCTTCACACTATGAAAGTTTTGGCATGGTGGCGTTGGAGAGCATGGCAATGGGCACCCCCGTCATCGCCTCACGCGTCGGCGGCCTGGCCCACCTGGTGGTCGATGGGTGCAATGGCTTCCTGGTGCCTGCCGGCGACCCAACCATGTTGGCCGCGCGCATCCTGGACGTGCTCGACTGCCCCGGGTGCCGCGATGAATTGAGCCATTTTGCCCGGGCTTATGCGCAGAGTTATGCGTGGCCCAAGATCGTGGAACGGATGCTGCGGGTCTACGCGGGGGTGCTGGCCGAAACCTCGCTCACACGGTGAGACCCATGCTGGCAAGCGCCTGCGGCACATCGATGCCAGGGGTGAAGTGAAGCGCCGCCATGCCGACGGCCCGCGCGCCGGCAACATTGTGCTCTGAATCGTCGATAAACACGGCCTGGGCCGCTTCCACGCCCAGCCGGTGCAGGGCAGCGTGATAGATGGCGGGGTCCGGTTTCATCACCTTCTCATAGGCCGATCCAACCACCACGTCGAAGGCATCGATGATGGCGTATTTTTCTGCCAACAGTGGCAGCAGATCGTCCATGGCGTTGCTGATGATGCCGGTCTTGTACGGTCCGTGCAACTGCCGGATGTAGTTGACCAGGTGCACGTCCACGTGATCCTCGCTCCAAAACTCGCGCCTGAATTCCTGGACTTCCGCATCATTCAGGTTGAGTTCCGCCTGGATCCTGCGCCAGTTCTCATCTGCGCTAATCTCGCCGCGCTGTGCACTCAGCCCGTTGGGGCTGTTGTAGACAAGGTGTTCCACCCCACCCTGCGGCAGATGGAATCGTTTTTCGAGGCGCCGGCGCGGATCCTGGGTGCGGGTGCGGATCAAAACGCCGCCGACGTCGAATAGGACGGTTGTGATCATGTTGCGTGTCTCGTGTTGCGTGTCTCGTGTCTCGTGTCTCGTGTCTCGTATCATGATCGCACATCACCGCCGCTGCGGCGAATCCGGTGCGCCGGATGCATTTCTCTATTTGCTTTCGCACATCAGTTCTGGTTTACTATCGTCATGAATGCGATCATGCAGCGCCCCGGGATCGGCAAAATCGTCAAATCCAACAGCCACGTCGACTACGTGTGCCAGATCTATGGCCCCGGCGAAGTCGAACGCATGCCTGCCCCAGACGACTACAGCTTTGGCGCCTTTGTTTCGATTCCGCTGGAAAGCCCTGGCAACGAGGCGGCCAGCCTGATTGGCGTTATCTACAACACCTTGCTGCTCAACCCTGAATATGGCAATGTGGGGCCACGCCTCAGCCCGCGCAATGAAATCGAAGTCTTTTCGCCAGACTATCTCTCTGAAACGGCGACACTGGTTGGCATCTACGCAGTCGGTTGGCTTGACGACAATGGGCGGATATTTCAAGGCGTACCACGACCATCGGCCGCCGTCAATGCCTCGGTTGCCCCACTGCGCGACGACGAAATTGAACGCTTTCATCGTAACGCCCGCGGCGATCTTGCCCTGACTTACTTCCCGCTGCTGTTGGGGCAAAACAATCCGCTGGCGTCGCCCCTGCTGTTGGCAATCCTGGATCGGCTGTCCGTCTTGTTCCCAGCCAACCGCGACAGACTTGCTGTTTTGCGGAACAACCTGGCATGGAAGGCCATCGTCCAACCCGCCGGCTAGCTGCCGCCCGCCTACCATCCCAGTTGCATCCAGACACGCCAGATATACTACGTAACACGAGACACGCAACACGGAACACCCACCATGCCTCACTGCATCGGCACCGTCAAAGGTCCAGGTGAAACACCCAACGAATACACCCTGATTGCGCCCGATCCCGAGCGCCAGGTGAAACATGGTGAATTCGTTTACTACAACGCATGGGTCGATGGCGAGTCACGCGATATTCTTGGCCGCGTGACTGCCCGCCAGGCGGTGCGAATCTACCCCGACAATTTTATGGCTGATCCTGGCGTTGCGCCGGACGATATCGCCGGTCTTCTGGGCTATGATGGCGGCGCCAGTGAATTGTTCGAACTGACTGTCACGGTGCTCGGCTATCACAGCGGGGCAATGGGCGATTTCGTGAATCCTCGCGTGCCGCCTGCCGGTGGGTCACCGATCTATATCGCCGACGACGAACTGCTGGTGCAGGTACTGAGTAAGCGGCGCCGGGGCGAGCGCGGCAGCGCCTATCTCGGCAGCCTCCTCAGCCGGGCGGACGGCGCCGTGCCCGTTGCCTTGGACGTCCGTGGCTTTACGAGCACCCATCTTGCGATCATCGCCAGCACCGGGTCGGGCAAGAGCTATCTCGCCGGTGTGCTGCTCGAAGAGATGCTGATGCCACACAACCGTGCCGCCGTGTTGATCGTCGACCCACACGGTGAGTACACCACGCTGCAGGAGATGGCCAATCTGGCGCCTTTCAGCGAAGGCAACTACCACCCGCGCGTCCGCATCTTCACGCCTGATTCGATCCGGGTGCGCATCGACACATTAACGCTCCCCGATCTGCGCTACCTGCTGCCCAATCTCTCAGACAAGATGCATTACCAACTGGGCCGGGCCTTCAATTTTGCGAAACGCAGCAGCAAGAATGGTCACTACACGCTGGAGCAATTCCTCATTGCCGTGCGCCAGACGAGCGAAGGCAAGAAGGATGAGACCGGCTTCGAAAACGAGGACCCGACCACCGGGGCATTGATCTGGCGTATTCAGAGCGCACTCGGCAATAACCGCATCTTCAACGACTTTGAAAACCTTGAGTTAGAGGAACTGTTCAAACCGGGTCAGGCGACTGTCCTCCAATTGAACGAGGTCGACCGCCGCGAACAGCAAGTGATCGTGGCAACCCTCCTGCGCCGCGTCTATCAGGCCCGGATGGATACGGCCAAGGGCAAGGTGGCGCGCGGCGACAAGGGCCATGTGCCCTATCCCGTCTTCTGTTTGGTGGAGGAAGCGCATAACTATGCGCCGGCCAACGCGGAGGCTGTGAGTTCCGAAGTGCTCAAAACTATCCTGAGCGAGGGCCGCAAGTTTGGCGTCAGCATCGGGTTGATCACCCAGCGCCCAGGCAAACTGGACAGTGACGTCCTGTCACAGTGCATGACCCAATGTATCATGCGGATCACAAACCCGATCGACCAGAACCGGATCGCCGAGTCGATTGAGAGTGTCGGCCGCGACCTGCTGAAAGAACTCCCTAGCCTCAGCAAGGGGCAGGCGATCGTGAGTGGCGCCAGCGTCAATACCCCTGTCCTGCTCCGCATCCGCCAGCGCATCACGCGACACGGTGGCGTGGATCTGGACGCCCCTGGAGTGGGCGAAGTGGTTTGAAGAGGATCGCCCCGCCGAAGAAGCCCGCGCCAACGCGCTCTTTGGCGAGAAAAAAGTCAACTACGAAGACGACGGTGACGTCCTCTGGGCGTGAAGTGAAAACTCCCAAATGCAACTGAATATAACGCGGTGGCGGCCTATGAACGACAACGGTTGCCACTGCGATGCGGCTTGTCCTGCTGACATCGCAGCGCCTCAAGTGCGAGAAAGTTCATGGGGAATGGTAATATTTACGCTTGACTTAGAACAAATGTTCGCATATAATAAACGCTCTTCAAGACATGCTGATGCGTAGCATACTGTTGGAACGAACCGAGGAGGAAACCATGAAATCACAACTAAATCCGTACCTGAATTTCAGAGACAACACCCGCCAGGCGATGGAGTTTTACCACACCATCTTTGGCGGAAAACTGACCATGAACACCTACAAAGATTTTGGTATGACGCAGGAGCCCAGCGAAGAGAACAAGATCATGCATGCGCAGTTGGAAGCGGAGAATGGCATCGTCTTCATGGCTGCCGATACGCCCAACAGCATGCAGTACATCCAGGGTACGGATATGCACATGTCGCTCAGCGGGGACGATGATGCTACGCTGCGTGGCTACTATGAGAAACTGGCAGTAGGCGGCACAATTGTGCAGCCGCTGATGGCCGCGCCATGGGGCGACACCTTTGGCGCCGTCAACGACAAATACGGCGTCAAGTGGATGGTGAACATCGCCGGACGGAAAGAGTAGACAAAGAGAAGGAGACAGGGAGACAGGGAGACAGGGAGACAAGGAGACAAGGGAATTGTGCTCTTGTCTCGGTCTCTTTGTCTCCGGTCTCTTTGTCTTCCTCACCGATTCCCCCCAGGTGCGCCTTCACCGCGGCGCAGAAGGCATCGGCCGTGGCGCCATCCAGGATGCGGTGGTCGTAGCTGAAGCCAAGGGTGGTCATTGGCTTGATCACGAGCGCATCCCCCATGTTCGGTTCCAATGGGTGGCCGTTGCTGATAATCACGGCGCGCTTTTCTACGGCGCCCACGCCAAGAATGCCTGCCTGTGGCTGCACAATCACCGGCGTTTGGAAGCGGCTGCCCGATGTCCCATAGTTGCTCAGGGTGAACGTGCCGTCCGCCAGATCTTCCTGCCGCAACTCATTTCTGCGTGCCCGCTCTGCCAACTCGTTGACGGCGCGGGCGATGCCAAGCAGATTCAGTTCGCCGGCGTTCTTGATCACCGGGACGATCAGTCCCCCCATGCCATTCGCATCCATCGGCAATGCGGTCGCCATGCCAATGTTGTAGTACCGCTTGATGATGACCCCATCGTCGGTCCAACTGGCATTGGCCGCCGGCACCTTGCGCAGCCCGGCCACAATCGCCTCGATGAAATAGGCGGTGAGCGTCAAGTTGACGCCATCTTTGGCAAATGCCCCCTTGTTGGCCGCGCGGTGCGCCATCGCCGCCGACATATCCACATCCCACATCGTCGTCACATGCGGCGCGGTGAAGATGCTCTGGCTGGTGTTCCTGGCAATCGCCTGGCGCATGCGCGAAAGCTTGACGAGTTCTTCACCTGGGCGTAGTTGGCCGGGTGCAGGCACCGATTTTGGCGCCGCCGGTGTGGCAGGTGCTGCGGCTGGTGCGGGTGCAGCGACCGGTGCAACCGGCGCCGCAATGGTTGGCGACGCGGCAACGGTCTGTACGGCGAAGGCCGGCTCGACCCTCACCTCGCTGCCGCTGGCGCGGGTCGCAGCGAAACTGAGCACATCATACTTTGTCAGTGTGCTCAAGGGTTTGCCCTTTGCAACCTCGTCCAGATCGACGTTGAAATCTGCCGCAGCCCGCCGCACAACCAACGAGGCTTCGTTGGCAAGATCGCCGGGCAAGGCCGCCGGGCCGCCACTGGCCGAGGTCTCCGCATAGGCAATGACGTCATGCTTCGTAATCTGACCACCGGGTCCGGTGCCAGAGATAGCCGCCAGCGGCACACCCTTATCGGCGGCCACGCGTTTGGCCACAGGGGAAGCCTTCACTTCAACGTCCGCTTACGCTTACGCCAGCGCGCGCTTGCCGCCGGTGTGGGTGCAGATGTCGTCGCAGCAACCGGTGCGGGCGCGGCAGGTGCCCCGCCTACGGCTTCGCCCTCGGCGCCGATATAGCCAAACACGCTGGTCACGGGCACGAGTTCACCGTCATGGGCATTGATCTGGAGCAAGACGCCGTCGACTGCAGCAGGCACTTCGGTGTCGACCTTGTCGGTGGCGACTTCGATGATAATGTCGCCCGCCTTGACTTGTCCTCCCACCGGCACGCGCCAGCGCCTACGGTGATATCGGTAATGCCTTCTCCCATGTCGGGAAGTTTGATTTCGGTTGCCATGGGTTACCTCAGCATCTCCAGTACGGCGGCCTTGATGTTTTTCTTCCAGGGTAGAATTTCTTCCTCCAACACCTTGGAAACCGGGATCGAGACAGGCGCCATCCCAAGCCGGCGCGCGGGGGCCTTCAACAGATAGGGGGCTTCCTCGTAGATCCGTGCAACAATCTCGGCGCCAATCCCACAGTTGGATTGGGATTCGTGTACGGCAAGCAACCGGCCGGTCTTGGCGACGGAGGCCAACACCGTCTCCATGTCGAGGGGCGTGATGCTCCGGAGATCCACCACTTCGATATCGAAGCCATATTCAGCCTTGAGTTCTTCCGCCGCTTCCAGCGCCTGCAACAGTGTGTAGCTGAACGTCGCCAGCGTCAGATCCGTGCCCTCGCGCTTGATGTCGGCTTTCCCGATTGGGACCACATAATCCACGTCGGCATCCGGCACATCGCCGCGCGTGAAGTAGAGCATCTTATGCTCAAGGAAGAGGACCGGATTGTCGTCGCGGATGGCAGCAACCAGCAGCCCTTTGGCATCATACGGCGTGGCCGGCGTCACGACCTTGATGCCGGGAAACTGGGCAAAGGTGCTTTCAACTGACTGGCTGTGTTGGGAGCCGTAGCGTTTGCCCCCACCATGTTGGCCACGCAGCACCAGCGGCACATTGACGACACCGCCCGTCATGTAATACATCTTGGCCGCCTGGTTGAAGATTTGGTCGGCGGCGACCAGAAAGAAATCCATGTACATCAGTTCGATGATCGGGCGCAGCCCCACCATCGCGGCGCCGGTCGCCATGCCGATAAAGCCCTGTTCACTGATCGGCGTATCGATCACGCGCTTCTCGCCGAATTCTTCCATCAGGTTGCGTGTGACGCGGAACAACCCACCATAGTGGCCGATGTCCTCGCCCATGAGGAAGACGCGCTCATCGCGACGCATTTCGTCGCGCATGGCCTCGTTGATTGCCTGTATATAAGTTGTTTTGCGCATTTGCGTACTCTCTCTTTTAGACCTTGTACACGTCGGTGTAGGCTTCGGCAATGGGCGGCCACGGCGAGTCCTGGGCAAATTCCACGGCTGCTTCGACTTCGGCCTCAACTTCGGCGCGGATCTTTTCCAGTTGATCTTCGCTTACGCCGCGCTCGATGAGACGCTGTTGCAGCACCGCGAGAGGCTCGTACTGTTTCTGCATCTCAATTTCTTCAGACGTGCGATAGGTTTCGAGGTCTCCGGCCATATGCCCGGAGAGCCGATAGGTCAGCCCCTCAATGAAGGTTGGTCCTTCGCCCGCGCGGGCGCGAGCGGCCGCTTCCTTAACGGTGGCATAGACCACTTCTACGTCGTTGCCGTTGATTTGAACGCTGACCATGCCATACGCTTTCACGAAATTGTAGATTTCGCTCACCGACGAAGTACGGCTGATCGGCGTCATCTCGGAGTAGCGATTGTTTTCACAGTAGAAAATGACGGGAAGTTTCCACTTCTGCGCCATATTGAAGGTCTCATGCATCAGACCCTGGTACAATGCGCCATCGCCAAAGAAGGTGATGGCAACACGATCCTCTCCGCGAATCCTGGCGGCCAACGCCATGCCCGTGGCGTGGGGCACCTGGGCGCCGACGATCCCATTGGCTCCCATCAGACCCAGGCTGGGATCGACGAAGTGCATGGAACCGCCTTTGCCCTTGGCAAAACCGGTGGCTTTGCCAAGCACTTCGGCAATGGCGCGTTTGGGGTCCATCCCGCGCGCCAATGAATGGTGATGGCCGCGGTAGGTGCAGGTGAGATAGTCGGTCTTGTTGAGCGCCCACGCCGCGCCAATGGCGCTCCCCTCGTGCCCGATTGCGGTGTGCATTGCGCCACCAATCTTGCCCGACTCGGCTAATTCGAGCAGAGACTCTTCGACGCGCCGGATCAAGAACATCGACCGGTACATCTTCAGCAACTCATCGTTTGGAAGCGTCACCTTCGCAGTTGCGACGTCGGCCAGCGCCGATGGTATGCTGGCCTGAAGTGAGGGTTTAGTCATCGTAAATCCCTTTATTGATTATTTTCTCGCTTGCGCTCAATTGTAGTGCGCCGCTCGCATGCCATTATGACAAGGCAAGGGTGCTGTCCAAAACCACGACTGGATATAGTATAACCTCTGCTACCTATCGTACCCTATCGCCCCACATGGTTGTTGTGCGATCCTATCCATTTGGCGCAAATGTTGCCAGCGCGCACTTCTGGTATAATGCAGCCGAGTTTGGCCACTGTCTGGTCGTCACGTTGCACCGGCCCATGTAGATTGGTTCCCATTGATGACTCACGAACAACTCGGCTCTGGTACGTAAGCGGTGCATGCTGGGGAGGCTCCGTTTCGGAGCCATCACAGTTTGACCGTGCCGATCGTGCAGACTGCAGTCTACACATTTGCCGATAGCCAGGCGCTGGTGGACTTCACCGAAGAGCGCATGTTCTGGGATGAGCCGGAACGCGAAGAGTATGGCCGGTATGGGAACCCGACTGTGCGTGCGGTCGAGGCCAAACTCGCCGCGCTTGAGGGGGCGGAGGATGCTGTTGTTGTCGCCAGTGGGATGGCGGCTGTCACCTCATCGTTGCTGCTCCTCCTTTCGGCAGGACAACACTTTGTCCTGACTGACAACTGCTATCACAGTACGCTCGCCTTCAGCCGGGACTTTCTCAAGCGTTTTGGCATCGAATGCACCCTGGTCCCTTGCGGCGACTATGCTGCGTTGGAGGCGGCAATTCGTCCCAACACGAAATTGATCCTTTCGGAGTCGCCCACGAACCCATTTATGCGTTGTCTGGATTACGAGCAGTTGGTTGCGCTTGCCCGGCGGCACAACCTGCTGACGTTAGTCGACACGACCTTTGCCACGCCCTACAATGTGCATCCACTGCACTATGGCGTCGATCTGGTGATTCACAGCATCACAAAATATCTGGGTGGGCACAACGATCTGATGGCCGGGGCCGTGTTGGGCAGGGTGGAACTCACGACGCCCCTGCGCCAGATGCAAGGCATGCTTGGCAACATCTTAGCGCCACAGACCGCCTATTTGATCTTGCGCGGCATCAAGACGCTCGCGTTACGCGTCGAACGCCAGAATGCAAGCGGTCTGACCGTGGCCCGCCTTCTCGAAGACCACCCCAAAATCCGGCGCGTCTGGTACCCCGGTTTGGAGAGCCACCCGGATCACGCGGTGGCGACGGCGACGATGCGTGGTTTCGGCGGCGTCGTGAGTTTTGAGGTTGACGGCGACGGTGAACGCGCCCATCGCTTGATCGACGCCCTCCGGATTCCCACCATCGGCCCCAGCCTGGGCGGCGTTGAGAGCATGGTGAGCCCCCTGGCGGTGATGGGTTACGCCGGAATATCGCCGGAAGCGCGCGCAGAGTTGGGCATCCGCGATGAGTTGGTGCGCCTGTGCCTTGGCATTGAAGACACAGGCGATCTGATTGCGGACTTACAGCAGGCTTTAGACAAAATATAAAGTCGAGGGCATCTGTGTCTGAGTTGCGGCAGAACCTGGCCACAAAAGAGTGGGTGATCATCGCCACCGAGCGCGCAAAACGCCCGCACGAGTTTGCCGAGAGTGCAAACAAGGCGTGCGGGCACGGCCCGGAATGGGAAGAAAGCTGCCCATTTTGCCCCGGCAACGAAGAAGAGGACTTGGAAGTGCTGCGCATACCCAGTCAGGGGCCGTGGCAGGTGAGGATTGTCCGGGAATCGCTATCCGGCGCTCTCGGCGCATGCGAAATTGGAGCGCGAATATCGAGGGCTGGTGCGCAAGATTTCTGGGGTGGGTTACCACGAAGTCATTGTTGAGTCGCCCATCCACAATACTTGTGCGGCACTGCAAACACCCGAAGAATGCGCGATCGTCTATCAAACCCTGATCGATCGTGCCTGGATGGTCCAGAATGACCCGCGCATTGAGTATATCCTCTTTTTTAGAACCATGGACGCCCGCCGGCGCTTCGCTGATGCATCCGCACGCCCAGATGGTGGCGCTGCCGATTGTGCCAAATGAGGTGCGCGTCCGCGCAGATGAGGCGCGGCATCATTTTGATGAAGCGGGGACCTGTGCATTTTGTGAAATGCTCGATCAGGAACTGGCCCAGCAAACGCGCATCGTGCTCGAAAGCGAGCACTTTGTTGCCTTTGTGCCGTATGCGGCTGTCTCGCCTTTTCACATCTGGGTGATGCCCCGTGCACACATCTCTTCCTATCTGTACGCACAGGCGGAAGAGGTGGCGGATCTGGCGAACATGATGCATACCGTGCTGCGTAAATTGTACGTCGGCTTGAATAATCCTGACTTCAATTATGTAATTCGCACGGCGCCGATCCGGGATCTGGGCGCGCCGTATTTGCATTGGTATATTACGATTGTGCCACGTCTTTCCTACGCTGCAGGTTTCGAGTTGGGCAGTGGCATCTTTATCAATGCGTCCTTGCCGGAAGAATGTGCGCAGTTTCTGCGCGATACCGAGCGCTAGACGCAGCAAGATCGCCTTTGCGTGTGGCAGGTATTCGAATGATGGGCTCTGACGTCCGCCAGTACAATGCACGTGCTTGGGATAAAGCGGTTGAACGCGCCAGCCAATGGACGGTGCCTGTTGATCCCGGAGATCATTGCGGGCGCGCCAGGGCGATTGGCAAGTCGGACTGACGGTGACGAAATCCGTGCTGCGCAGTTGGTTTCCGCCGCTCATGGGCCTGCGCGTTCTGTGTCTTGCCTGTGGCGGCGGTCAACAAGGACCGCGTGCTTGCAGCGGCGCACAGGTGACAGTTTTCGACAACTCACAGCAACAGTTGGCGCAGGATCGCTATGTGGCGAGACGCGAAAATCTGGCGCTGGACACGATTGCAGGAGACATGCGCGATCTGTCAGTCTTTCCTGATGAGACCTTTGATCTGATCTTCCATCCTGTGTCCAATTGCTTTGTACCGGATGTGCGCCCCGTGTGGCGTGAGGCAGCCCGGGTGCTCGTGCCGGGTGGGATATTGCTGGCAGGATTTTGCAACCCGGTGCTCTATCTGTTTGACCAGGAAAAAGCCGATGATGGTATCCTGGAAGTCCGCCATCGGTTGCCCTATTCCGACCTGACCAGTATCAGCAACGACGAACGCCAGGTATATTTGGACGAGGAGCAGCCTCTAGAATTCGGCCATTTGCTGGAGGATCAAATCGGCGGTCAGTTGGATGCGGGACTCGTGCTGACGGGTTTCTATGAAGACATCTGGCCAGGCGCAGAACTCAGCAAATACACACCTTGCTACATCGCCACTCGATCCGTAAAACTTAATCTTGTAGAAAAGAGAGTCTCATGACGTGGCAGGAATACCTAGACAGCCGGCGCACCGAATCCGAGCAGGAATTGCTGGACTTTCTGCGCATCCCCAGCATTTCAGCGCTGCCGGCGCATGCCGCCGACGTACACCGCGCCGGCGAATGGGTGGCGGCGCGGCTGAGTCGTGCCGGTATGCAAAACGTCGAACTCATGGAGACGGGCGGTCATCCGGTCGTCTATGCGGATTGGCTCCATGCGGAAGACAAGCCCACCATTTTGATCTATGGCCATTTCGACACGCAGCCGGTCGATCCGATTGAACTCTGGGATAACCCGCCCTTCGAGCCGGTGATCAGGGAACGGCGCGTGTACGCTCGCGGCGCCAGCGACGACAAGGGCAATATGTTTGCGCCCATCCTGGCGCTTGATGCGTTGCTCAAAACGACCGAAAAGTTGCCCATCAACGTCAAATGTTTCTTTGAAGGGCAGGAAGAGATCGGCAGCCCGACATTACCCGCCTTCATTGCCGCCAATCGCGAAAAACTGGCGTGTGACTTTGTAGTGAGCGCCGACGGAGGCCAGTGGGAGGAAGACCAGCCGGCGCTGGCCATTGCATTCAAAGGCTTGTGCGCGGTTCAGATCGACGTGACAGGTCCTGCATACGACGTGCATTCCGGCGGCTACGGGGGCGCCATCCAGAATCCGATCCACGCCCTGGTTTCGCTACTCGATTCGATGCGCGGGAAAGATGGGCACATCCTCATCGAAGGCTTCTATGAGCGAGTGCGACCGCTATCCGCCGAAGACCGAGCGCAGATTGCTGCCGTTCCGTTCAATGAGACCACCTATAAGACGAAACTTGGCATTGATGATGTCTTCGGTGAAGCCGGCTACACCACGCTTGAGCGTGCCTGGGGCCGGCCCACCCTTGAACTGAATGGCATCTGGGGCGGTTTCCAGGGCGAAGGCACCAAGACAGTCCTACCCAGCAAAGCGCATGCCAAGATCACTGCCGCCTTGTTGCAGATCAGGAGCCAGGGGAAATTGTCGAGAAGATCGCAGCCCACGTGCAACGCCACACGCCACCCGGCGTCAAGATCGAAGTCAATGTGTCTGAAAGTGGCGCCTATCCCTACCTGATGCCCGCAGATCACCTGGGCAACCGGGCCGTGCGCGATGTGCATCTGATGAACTATGGCAAAGAACCCTTATACGCACGCTCGGGCGGCACCATCCCAGTCTGCGCCATGTTTCTGGAATCGCTTGGCGTCTATACGGTGAACTTCGCCTATGGGCTGAACGACGAACGCATTCATTCGCCAAACGAATTTTTCCGGCTGGCGAGTTTTGAACTGGGCCAGAAATCATATTGCCAGTTGCTTGAACGACTCGCTGAATAGCGGGTCGGGGTAAGCATGCCGGCGGCCGAAAGGGCCTGAGATGGATCAGCAGAATCCGGAACTGACACAGCGGCTGCTCGAAATCGCACGCGATCTCGTGTCCAATCTGGAACTATCAGAATTGTTGCCGACAATTCTGGATCATCTCGCGCGCGTCGTCAGCTATGCCAGTTCCTCGATCATGTTGATCGACGGCGAGTATCTTCGACCCGTCGCGCAGCGTTCGGTGTTCAACACCCATGCCGCCCCAATGACGGTGCGCATCGATGAACTGGCGCATGTGCGGGCGGTGGTGGAATCCCGGCGCCCGCTGATCATTGGTGACACCCAGCACGACCCGCGCTGGAAGCAACGCTCCAACACCTCCTTCATTCGCTGTTGGCTCGGTGTCCCGCTCGTGGTCAAGGACCAGGTGATCGGCCTGTTCAACCTGAGCCACGGGACACCCAATTACTATGGTCCCAAGGACGTCGAGCCACACTCTCCTTTGGCGCCTATGCAGCAGTGGCCATTGAGAACGCACGCCTCTATGCACGGGCACAGCACGAAATCGCCGAGCGGATTCAAGCCGAGCGGGCACTGGCCTACGAACGGGAAATGCTGGCGCGGCGTGTGGCCGAGCAGACGGCCGACCTCCGTGCTGCAAACGAAGAATTGGCGCGTGCTGCGCGCTACAAGGATGAATTCCTTGCGGCCATGAGTCACGAACTGCGGACGCCGCTCAATACGATCATCGGCATGAGTGACGTCATGCTGGAAGGCGTCTACGGCGTGCTGAACGAAAAGCAGCACCGGGCCATGGCCAATCTACAAGACAGCGGCTACCATTTGCTGGCGCTGATCAACGACATCCTCGACGTCGCAAAACTTGCCGCCGGGCAGATGCGCCTTCATCGCGAAGCCATCGACGTAGACTCACTTTGCAACTCCTGCCTTGCGATGGTGAAAAAAGCGGCGGATGATAAGCGCGTCGCGCTTGTCTACACCCGCGATGAACGCATTGAAAGGATGGTGGCTGACCTGCGCCGCATGCGCCAGATCATCGTCAATCTGCTGAGCAATGCCGTCAAATATACGAACGAAGAAGGCAGCATCGGCCTTGAAGTGCGCTGTAACGAAGAAGGAGACACGGTCATCATCACGGTGTGGGACACCGGGATCGGAATTGCGCCCGATGACATGAAGCGCCTGTTCAAACCTTTTGTTCAAGTCGATAGTTCGTTGACACGGCGCTATGAAGGCACAGGGTTAGGACTTACCATTGTGCAGAGCCTCGCCGCGTTGCACGGCGGCAGCGTTCGCCTGGAGAGCGAAGTAGGCGCCGGCAGCCGGTTTGTCGTGGCCGTGCCCTGGATCCATCCGCCTGGCGAAGTCGCCAGTAAATCCTGGAATCCCGATGGAGATTCCGATTTCGCCAATTCTGTCCGCACCGATTCCCCATTGCTGCTGGTGGCTGAAGATAATGAGTCATCCATTGAGATGTTAACAGGCTACTTTGAACTGGCAGGTTACCGTGTTCAGGTGGCGCGGAACGGGCTTGCTGCAGTGCAACTGGCGGCATCGCTGAAACCGGATGTCATTGTGATGGACATCCAAATGCCGGAATTAGACGGCCACCAGGCAATGCAACGCATCCGCCGTGAAGACACCAGCCGGCGCGTGCCGATCATTGCGGTGACAGCGTTGGCAATGCCCGGTGATGCAGAGCGTTCGCGTGCTGCGGGCGCCGACGAGTACCTCACGAAGCCGGTAAGCCTCCGCCTTTTGCGGAAGCATATTGAACATTTGTTAACCCTGGCGACAACGACGACCAGGGATCAAGTCATTTAGAGCATTGCAAATACACCGTTCTATACCTTTTCAAGGAGATCCGAAATGATGGAATTAAAGGCCGCTTTCCGGCGCCATCCGCTCGATGCCATCTTCGCGCCTCGCAACGTCGCCGTCGTCGGCGCAACTGAAAAAGAAGACAGCGTGGGCCGCACGCTGCTGTGGAATCTCATCAGCAATCCTTTTGGTGGCACCGTTTTCCCGGTGAATCCGAAGCGCTCCAACATCATGGGCATTCGCGCCTATCCGTCCATTAAGGATGTGCCGGACCAGGTCGACCTGGCGGTGATCGTGACGCCCGCACCCACTGTTCCTGCGATTATTCAGGAGAGCGTGGATGCCGGCGTCAAAGGCGCCATCATCATCTCGGCCGGTTTCAAGGAGATCGGTCCAGAAGGCGCCAAATTGGAACAGGAAATCTTAAAGATTGCGCAGCAAGCCCGGATGCGCATCATCGGCCCCAACTGCCTCGGCGTGATGTCGCCACTGACAGGGTTGAATGCAACCTTTGCCAAGGGCATGGCGCGGCCGGGTGGCGTCGGCTTTATCAGCCAGAGCGGCGCACTCCTGACCTCGGTGTTGGACTGGAGCCTCGATGAGAATGTTGGCTTCTCTAACTTCGTGTCGATTGGCTCCATGCTCGATGTCGACTGGGCGGACCTGATCTACTATCTTGGCGAGGATCAGCGCACCAAGGCCATCGTGATGTACATGGAAACCATCGGCAACGCCCGCCGCTTCCTATCCGCAGCCCGTGAGGTGGCGTTGGCCAAGCCGATCATCGTTATCAAGGCCGGGCGCACCGCCGCCGCCGCCAAGGCGGCCGCATCACACACCGGCTCCCTTGCGGGCAGTGATGACGTGCTCGACGCGGCCTTCCGCCGCGTGGGCGTCTTGCGCGTCGACAAGATCTCGGACATCTTCTACATGGCGGAAGTGCTCTCCAAGCAACCGCGCGCACAGGGACCCAACCTTACCATCGTGACCAATGCCGGCGGTCCCGGCGTGTTGGCAGTGGATGCACTGATCATGGGAGGTGGCAAGCTGACCGCGATTTCCGATGCCGCCATGGAAGAGTTGAATGGCTTCCTGCCCAGTGCCTGGAGTCATGGCAACCCGATCGACATTCTTGGAGACGCAAGCGCAGATCGCTACGCAAAGACCCTGGAACTGGCGGCCAAGGACAAGAACAGTGAAGGGCTGCTCGTGGTGCTCACACCCCAGGATATGACAGACCCAACCCAGACTGCCGAGCAACTGCGTCAGGCCGCCGCCAAAGTGGGGCGCAAACCGGTGCTTGCCTCCTGGATGGGTGGCGCAGATGTCAAGGCCGGCATCGCCATTCTCAACCGCGCCAATATTCCCACCTTCCCCTACCCGGACACGGCAGCGCAGATTTTCAATTACATGTGGAAGTACAGTTACAACTTGAAGGGCATCTATGAGACCCCCTCGCTGCCCGTCGCCAGCGAGGCGGAGCAGATGCACCGCAGCCTGGCGCGCCAGTTGATCGATGAAGTGCGCCAGAAGGGGCGCACAATCCTCACTGAATACGAATCAAAGCAAGTCTTTGCTGCCTACGGTATCCCCACCGTTGAAACGCGACTGGCCGCCACCGCGGACGCTGCGGTCAAGGAAGCCGGCGAGATCGGTTATCCGGTAGTTGTGAAGCTAAATTCAGAAACGATCACGCACAAGACCGATGTCAAGGGTGTGCAACTCAACCTGAAGAACGAGGAAGACGTGCGTCACGCCTTTGAAGCGGTGCGCGATGCGGTCACTGACCGGCATGGCGCCGAGCACTTCCAGGGCGTGACGGTCCAACCGATGATCAAGCTAGACGGATATGAGCTGATTATCGGCGCCAGCATGGATGCGCAATTTGGCCCGGTCCTGCTCTTTGGCACTGGCGGCACCCTTGTAGAAGTCTACAAAGACCGTGCGTTGGGCTTGCCGCCGCTCAATACAACGCTGGCGCGGCGTATGATGCAACAAACCAAGATTTTCGAAGCGCTGGAGGGTGTGCGCGGCCGAAAGCCCGTCGACGTCGAGGCGTTGGAGCGGCTCATGGTGCGCTTCAGCCAACTCGTCGTTGAACAACGCTGGATCAAAGAGATCGACATCAACCCGCTGCTGGCATCACCGGAACGAATCGTTGCGCTCGACGCCCGTGTCGTGCTGCATGACGCCACCATGAACGAGGCGGATCTGCCAAAGTCCGCGATTCGGGCCTACCCAACGCGGTATATGTCATCCTTTACCCTTCAGACCGGCGAAAACGTCGATATCCGTCCAATTCGCCCTGAAGACGAACCCTCATGGTCTCCTTCAATCGCACCCTGTCCCCGTATAGCATCTACTTACGCTACTTCCATCCAGTCTCGCCCACCCAACTGATCTCGCACGATCAGTTGGCCGCGCTAACCTTCATCGATTACGACCGCGAAATGTCTTTGGTCGCTGAAAAGAAAGACGCGGAGGGGCACACTGAGATCATCGGCATGGGACAGTTGACAAAGCTACAGGGCACCAATGAGGCCGAGTTTGCGATCCTCGTTGGCGACCAATATCAACGTACAGGGCTTGGCACGGGGTTATTGTCGCAACTCCTTGACATTGCACGCGATGAAAAGTTGGAGCGTGTCGTGGCCGAAATCCTTCCCGAAAATGAGGGCATGCGGCGTGTGTGCACAAAGCTCGGTTTTAGCTTCAGCAAGGTGCCGGATAGCAACACGATCTTTGCAGAGATCAATGTCTAACCGGTTGTAGGGCAAAAAAGAACCCGGCGCCGATGCGCCGGGTTCTTTGCTGTGTGAACGTTACTTCGTGAACGTTACTTTGCCCAACTTGCGATTTGGGAGCCGTCAAAGCCATAGTCGATCGTGATGTCGATCGGCAGCGGGCGCTTATTGCCGCCGCCGGCATCCATCACCCAGAGCCGCCAGGGACCCGCTTCTTCATCGTCCATGCGATTGCTCACATAGACGACGTTCTTGCCGTCCGGACTCCAGGCCGGCGAGACATTGCTGGGCAGTTGATCGACCAGGGTGGTCTCGGGCCGGGTCAAGGCAAAGATGTCGCCACCCTCCGGCGTCACACTCCAGATTTCCCAGTGGCTGCCTTCCTTGGATTGGTACAGGATCCGGCCGCCGCCCGGCTGCCAATCGGGGTCCCAGTCCCAATCGCCATGAAAGACTGAGCGCGTCCGCCCATCCGGGGTGTCTTCGGTGATTTCAAGTCCGGCGGTCGATTGATAGACGATGCCTGCCTCGTTCCAATCCGGCGCCACCGCCGAATCCAACGCATTGATGTCGCGGAATTCGGAGCCATCCGGCGCTACCCGCGAGATACCCCAATTCGGAAATTCCAACCGATCCGCGCCCGACAAAAAGATCTTGTACAGGAGGTAGGGTGGAATCTTCGGGAATTTTGACTGCAATTGCTTGAAGGAGATGCAGCCAAGAAACGGCGTCAGATCAAAGCACTTATAGGAGCCTGAATTCCGGCTAAAAACAATATAGTCGCTATCGGGGCTCCACTTCGGGCTATTCAACAGCTCACCCGAGCCGTAGACCATCCTGAGATCGCTGCCATCCATGTTGATCGACCAGATGCCATTCTCGACGCCACCACCGCGCACAAAGACAACCTTGTCGCCGGCAGCATTCACATCTGGGTCAAAGCCATTGGTCAGGAAACGCACACCCCCACCGGCAAGGTCATAGACATAGATGTTGTTGCGCCCGTCCTGAAAGACGATCTTGCCGCCAAGACCCGCTACCGGTTCGGCCTTGATCGCCGACGGGCTCTGGCCGGCGCCGACAATCGCCATCAACTGCTGCTCCTGGTCGGCGAGATCCGCGCCAGTCGCCTGTTCCGTAGCCGCAGGGGTCGCCGCTTCTGTGGTGGCGCCAGGGGCGCTTACATCGGTTGCGGGGGTTGCGGCCGGGGCGGGTGTGGGGGTGGGCGCGGGCGGCGCTTCCATCACGGGCAGGTCAGTAACCGGCTGCTCCATTTGGATGAACTGTGCAGCCACCCAGCCTTCGCCTTGTGGCAGATCGGAACGGCTGATGGCAAGCCAATCACCGGACTCGTCGCGGCCGATCACTGCTACGTCCGCACCATCGGCGGCCTTTCCCACCACGCGGTACGCCTGACCAGGTCCTGAGCGGATATTCAGCCGGCCGCCATCGCTGCTCACAATCGCCGCAACACCAACCTGGTTGGCGCTCGCGTTGGGCATTGCAGGCGCTGCCGCTGGCATAGATTCGGTAACCGTTGTGGAGGCGGTCACGTCTACGGTGGCTGCTGCTGCGGTGATTGCACCGGTGGCGGTGACTGCAGGCGTAGCCTCAGCCAACCCCTGCGCAACCGGCAGTGAGTCCACGCCAAACGCCACGATCTCTGACACCTTGATCCAGCCTTCGGCGCCCGCCGATGTCCTGGCTTGCACCCAGGCGCTGCTGCCGTCACGTGCGCTCAGTGAAAGGGCATCAGCCGGCGGCACAGCTTCCACGACCTCACCGTCCGGTGCGGAGTAGAGGTCGGCGCCCGCCGCACCAACGACCGCAATCAGACTGCTCACGGCAGCGGCGGCACCTGTTACAGGTTTGGCGGCGCCTGTGGGTGTTGCTGCCACCTGCACCGGCTTTGCCGTCGGTGCCACGGTTGGAACGGGCGTCGGCGCAAGGGTAGGGGTAGCGGTCGGGGCGGGCGTCGGTGTTGCGGTCGGCGCTACAGTAGGCGCCGGCGTCGGTTCTACCGCCACAATCGGCAACTTCTCCAAACCAAAGGCGACGACCTTGCTCACCTCAACCCAACCAGTTTCATTGGCTTCGGTCGTGACCTGCAACCACTTGCCATCGCTGCTGATCCCGGTCGCCGTCAACACGGCGCCCGGCGCCTGCTCGCTCTGCGCAGCGCCATCCGGTGCGTCGGTGAGCGTCGCACCCCCGGCGCCGACGACTGCCAGCATCGTGGCGCCCGCGCTCTGCGCAGAGGCATTCTGCACGGAGCCGGTCCATTGTGCGCCAACGGGCGACAATAACAATCCCACTATAAGACTTGCTGCCAGGAACTTTTGTCCAACTCTCGGGAAACCAGCCATAAGACACTCCAACAAATCAACAATCAAAAAAATGAAGATTCACTATGCACGATAGCCTTGCATAGACTATTTTGCCCGACAGGTGCAACTTTGTCACCTGATACTCTGCCGACAATCTATGTCAGCGTATTCTTTTTGCCGCAGTCAGGCTGTAATAATTTCTACTAACCGCTAGGTAAGTAATCATACCAGAAAAGCCTTTCAGTCCGTTATTTTCTGTTGTCGCATTTCGGGTCATTTTCGACAACTGCGTTGTGGCGCATACAATGGCCCGTACTACCATTCTAATTGGGGACGGCGAATGTCAACTTCAGCACTAGAAATCGGCGGGCGGGCGCCTTCATTTCAACTGACCGCGATCGGCTCTGGCCGTGTCATCAGTCCGGCCAGCAACAACGGCGCAGCATTGCTGCTGGCATTTCATGACCAGAACTCTGTCGACCTGGTGCAAGAGATGCAGCAGGCGGTGCGCATTCAGTATCCGGACCCTACGCACCTCTTGGCGCCAAGCCTTGTCAATATGAGCGTCGTGCCCTCACCCTTGCGCCCGCTGGCCGAGTCGGTCATGAAGGGGCAGTACAACAAAGCCGCGGAACTGATGCCTGCGGGACTGGATGTCGCCGACTATGTCATCATTCTGTGTGACTGGGATGGCAAGGTGCACAAAGCCTACCATGCTGGCAAGGTCGCCAAGCAGCCGCAACTTATTTTGATAGACGCCGGCGGTGCAATCCGGGGCCTCTACCGCGGACGGGACCTGCGCAACGCTGCGCTGCAACTGCTCCAGGGCTTGACCTAGCAAGCCTCCTCCGCTTACGGATTCCGCGCGGCGGCGCCAGGTCCTCCCGGACCACCGGGCCCGATCATGGCCTCAACATCCGACGACAAGTAGGTGCTGACGCTGCCGATCACTTCGTCACCGGACGTCAGTTCCTGCGACGTCACCAGGCGCCAATCCCCCTGCACGGCACCGGGTGTCACAACCGCCGTGAACGGTGCGCCAGCACGAACCACCCGCACTGTACTGACGCCATCGGTCTGTTGAATCGCATTGCCTGGCACCAGCCAGGCGCCATCGGTGGCAGCCTGGTCACGCTGTGTGGCCTCGAACGTCGCAACCGCAGTCATGCCAGGGCGCACTCCGTTCAGATCAGCGTCGTTCAATGCGACTTCTACCAGATAGTTCACTGCACTCTGGCCTGGCTCGCTCTTCGGGGCGATCCGCAATACGCTCCCGCTAAAGGTGCGTTCGGGAAGGGCATCGAGGCTGATTTCAGCGCGTTGGTCGACCGCCAGGGTCGCTACGTCGACTTCGGCAACCAGCACTTCGGCCTCTAAATCCGCCGGATTCGCCAACATAACGACGACCTGCCCGGAACGCACTGACTCACCGACTTCGACTTCAGTACTGGTCACGACACCGGGACTGTCCGCCTTGACCTGCGCTTCTTGCAGATTTGTCAGCGCTTCCTCCAATGCCACCAGCGCCTGCTGCAATTGCAATTCCGAGGCTGTGATCTCAAGTTGGCTTGCACCGTTTCGCAAGGTATCGAGCTTCGATTGGGCGCTGGCAACTTGCGCTTCGGCCGATGCCAGTTCATTCGGTTTCGGCTGCGCCTGGAGATCGGCCAATCGCTCCTGTGCGTCTCGAATGGAACTGACGGATGATTGAACTTCGGCATCGCTGGCCGGTTCAGCCGCGACGGCATAGTCGGCTTTTGCAGCTTCATATTCAATGGTTGCGGTCTGTAGGGCTGCGGATTCCGGTGTTGCCCCGACATCGCCCCGCCATTTGATCTCATCATAATCGCGTTGCGCCTTCTCCATGTTCACACGCGCCTTTTCGAGACTTGCCTTGAGTTTTGTCTGCTCGTCTGCGCTCAGGTCAGCCGTGACGTCGCCGTATTTTGCCTGCGCGGCAGCAAGGCTGGCGCGGGCTGCGGCCAACTCAGCGTCGGTGGCGCCTGCCTCAACATCTGCGAGGTTCGCCTTTGCGGAAGCCAAATTCGCCTCGGCATCGGCGATGTCTTCGGTGCTGGCCGGATCCATGAGTTGATCAAGTTGATTCTGGCTTGTTTGTACATCCAGCCGCGCCCGCGTGACGGCGCGTTCAAGCGTAACCGTGTCAACACCAACCAGGAGATCGCCGGTCTCCACCATGTCACCGACTGCGATTGGCAGGTCGGTCACCGTGCCATCTACTTCGATCACAATCGGCTTCTCAGCGCCGAAAACGATGGATCCTGACGCCTGGGTCGCGCTTTCGACTGCACTTGCGGCGCGAATTTGCACCGTCGTGACGTCGTCACCAATTGATTGCGGCTGTGAACCCGGTGGGCGCAAACCGGCCTGCGCCAGGATGACAGTTGCGCCGGCGGCAAGCCCAACGAATATGACTACTACCCCTACAATCCATAGCCATTTGCGGCTCTTTTGCTTCTCCATTGTCGTCCCATCCACTTCCCATGATTTCAACTACGAACCATGATTCGAGTTCCGTTCGCCAGATACTCAGATCCTGAGCGCTATTCGTACCGCAGCGCCTCAATCGGGTCGAGTCGCGTGGCGCGCAGCGCCGGATAAAGCCCAAAAATAAAACCGGTGGCGGTGCTCACACCCAGCGCCAATGCCAGCGCCTCACCACTGATGATGATCTCAAAAGGCATGGCCGGGAACAGGCCGACCAATCCGCCAAGTCCATAGCTGATGCTCGCACCGATGGCCCCACCCAGCAGGCAGAGCACCAGCGCCTCAATCAGGAACTGCAACAAGATATCGCGATCGCGCGCACCCACTGCTCGCCGTAACCCGATCTCCTTTGTGCGCTCCGTAACGGCCACCAACATGATGTTCATGATGCCGATCCCGCCGACCAACAGGCTGACCGCGCCGATGCTGCCGAAAAAGATGCTCAGGGTGGTGGTCACACTGCCGGCAATGTCGAGCAGGCTCGCCTGATTGAAGATACTGAAGTCATTGTCATCGTCCGCATTGAGGGCATGGCGAAGGCGCAATGTCTCCTCCACCCGCTTCTCAGCGGTGTCCATCAGGGTGCTGTCACCGACTGCGATGCTCAGCCCCGTCAGCGTGAGATCACCGCGGTAGCGTGGTGCGGCGAACAACCTCCCTTGCACCGTCGACAGCGGCGCAAAAACCCGGCTATCGTTGCTGCCAAAGCCGGCGCCACCGCTCTCCTTCAACACACCGATCACGGTCATCGGTTGATTGCCGATCCGGAACTGGCGACCGACTGCATCGCTACTGCCAAAGAGGTCCTGCGCCAATGTCGCACCCAATACGGCGACCGTCGCCTGTGACTCTACTTCGGCTGCCGTGAAGAAGCTCCCCTGCGCCACTTCCAGGTTGCGCACCACCGCATATTCGGGCGATGCGCCGACAATCTGGGCGGATTCGTTGTTTTCACCGGCAGCCACCGCCGCCTGGGCCGTGTATTCAGGCACAACACTATCAATTTCAGGATGCAACTGCCGGTCCTCCAGCATGGCAGCGTCGCCAAGGGTTAACGTATTGGCGCCGTTCATAGCCGTCACGGTCAGCAGGTTGGTGCCCTGGCTTTCGATGTCGGCCGTAATACTGGCGGACGCACCGGCGCCAATGCCCAGGGTGATCAGCACTGCCGCCACGCCGATAATGACGCCCAGCATGGTCAGCAGCGACCGCATCTTATTGGCGAGAATGCTCTGGAGGGAGAGCCAACCATATCGAAACAGCGTCATTGCGCACCTGCTTTCGTGTCCTCGACAACTACGCCGTCGCTCAGTGTGATCTGCCGGCTGGCGTGGCGGGCGACATGGCCGTCGTGGGTCACGACGATCAGAGTCAGCCCCTGCTGGTTTAGGTCGTCAAAGAGCGCCATCACCTCGGCGCCGGTCTTTGAGTCGAGCGCACCGGTCGGTTCATCGGCCAGTATGATGCTCGGGTTCGTGACGAGAGCGCGTGCAATCGCAACGCGCTGTTGCTGGCCGCCCGACAATTCGTCCGGCCGGTGGTGGATACGTTTGCTTAGCCCCACCCGCTCAAGCGCCTCTCTGGCGCGCGCCGCCGCCGGCTGCCCGGTGACCCCGGCATAGAAAAGTGGCACTTCGACCTGACGCTGGGCCGAAGTCCTCGGCAACAGGTTAAAGCGCTGAAAGACGAAGCCGATCTCGCGGTTGCGCAACTGCGCCATACGGTCCCGACTCAAACTGTTGGCGTCGGCGCCGGCCAGGCGAAAAACGCCGCTGGTGGGCCGGTCGAGAAGACCGATGATGTTCATCAGCGTGCTTTTGCCGGAGCCGCTTGCCCCGACGATGGCCACGTATTCACCGCGCGCAATGGCGATCGAAATGCCGTCCAACGCCCGCACTTCTTCATCTCCCATCTTATAGACCTTGCTCAGCGCTTCCGCTTCAATCACCCACTTGCCCGGTTCTGCTGCACTGTTTGCGGATTCTGCTGGATATTCGAGTGCTTGCATCAACACTTGCTCCGTTGTCAATCGATTCACATTCCACTGCGTCAAGCATAGAGCGAGATACGCTCCAGCAACAGTGGACCGCTTCATCGGTGGCTGTGAACTGCTTCACGATGGCATATGAGTGGACTCATGCTGCAGGCTGAGCCGCTGCACAGGCGTAGCCAGAATGGGCGTGCTATACTGCAGCCATGCGAACACCAAATTTCGATTTCGCAAAGCCGACCGGCCGTGATGCCGGTGAACTCGAACCCGGTCTGCTGCCCGTGCTCCGGATTGTCATTGGGTTACAGGCCGCAATCTGGGGTCTCCGCATGATCGGCGGGCTGATGCACCAGGCGAAGGAACCGCCTCTGACGTGGTGGTTTGTGTTTACATTGCCCCTGCTTTTTGCAGTTTTCTACCCGGGTCTCACAGAGCGGCTTGGGCATTGGTTTCTTCCCGTCACCCTTAGCTATGTACACTCCTGAGCCTCATTGCCCATGTCGTATCGCTTGATTGGGTGCTGAAGCAGCCAGAACTTCGTCCATACTTCGCCAACACAACAATCGCGCTACCCTTCTTTGATGGTAGCTGGGCGCTGTTTATTATGCTGCTGATCCCATTGGTCTTCATCTCGTGGCAGTACGATTTCCGGCGTGGTTCTCTTCAGCGCCGGAGTTGCCGTTGCAGAAGTGATCCTGATCGGGGCGGTGTTTTACGTGAATCAATTGCCCGTCTGGCAGAACGCGCTCTCCGCAGTCGGGCAAGGCATCATCTTTGTGCTCATCGGCTACATCCTGACCCGCATGATGGATGCACAACGCATACAACGGCGCGAACTTGCCGCCCATGCGGCCATGGTGGAGCAATTGACGATCAGCCGCGAACGCAACCGCATGGCACGCGAACTTCACGATACACTGGCCCATTCGCTGAGCGCTGTGTCGGTCCAACTGGAGGCGGTCGACAGCGCACTCGACACGGCGCCTGATACGGCGCGCCTGCTGCTTACCAAAGATTGGCCCAGACGCGATCCGGTTTAACGGAAACCCGGCGCGCGATGCAATCACTGCGGGCTTCCCGCTTGAGGATCTGGGGCTTGCGTTGGCGATTGAGTCCCTGGCCGAATCGACCGCCCGGCGCGCCGGGCTTGCCGCCGAGATTCAGGTTGACGAGAACACGTTGTCATTGCCGCCGGCCATCGAACAGGGCGTCTATCGGATTGCGCAGGAAGCCTTTGCCAATGTTGCCCGCCATGCCAGTGCGACCACATTGCACGTAACCCTGCGTAGAACCGATGGTCTCCAACTAACGATCCGCGATAATGGCCGCGGTTTTTGCAGGAGTCCACCAGTGTCAATGGGCATTACGGGATCATTGGCATGCGCGAGCGGGCGGCGATGATGGGGGCAGATCTGAGCGTGGAGAGCACCCCAGGGTTGGGCACGACGGTGAAACTGGTGTTGCCATGATCCGTGTACTTCTCTGCGACGATCAGCCAATCGTCACTGAAGGGATCCAGGTTATCCTCCGGCAGGCCAGCGACCTTGAGGTGGTCGGCATCGCCAACGATGGCGCCGAAGCAGTTGAATGGGTGGCGCGGTTGCATCCGGATGTCGTCTTGATGGATTTACGCATGCCGGTGATGAACGGCATCCAGGCAACCCAACAGATCCGCCAGCAACACCCGGACACGCGGGTGCTCGTGCTGACAACCTACGATGAGGATGAATGGGTCTTTGATGCGATCCGGGCCGGCGCGTCCGGCTATCTGCTCAAAGACGCGCCGCGCGAACAGATCATCGCCGCCATTCGTGGCACAGCCGCCGGTGTGACGCATGTCGACCCGAAAGTGGCGGGCAAACTCTTCACCTATATCGCACAACCGGGCCAGCAATCAGCCCCGCCCACGTCTTTTGCGGTCGATCCCAACCCGCGCGAGCGAGAAATCCTGGGTCTCCTGGCCGAGGGGCTATCAAACGCCGAAATTGCGGATCGCCTGTTTCTGGTCCAAGGGCACCATTCAAAACTACATCAGCAGCCTCTTCACAAAACTGGATGTAACCGACCGCACCCAGGCCGCGATCCTGGCGTTACGGTATGGATTGGTGAAGCGGCAGGATTAGCGCCAGCATCCCTTCAAAAACCAAGACCTTGGTCTGCATGCAGTAGAATAGACGTTACTATGCAGACAGACATCCGCGTACCTCGCTCGTCCTACAAGACAGAATGGTGGCTCATTCTGGCTATTCTGGCGGGCGGCACACTCTTGCGGCTTTGGGCGCTTGGCGACAAGGGGCTTGGCTATGATGAAGCCGCCACCGCCTTGATGGCGCGCGCCTCCTTGGGCGAGATTCTCACTTTCCATTGGAACGCCGGGTTCGAACACCCCCCCCTCTGGCAATGGACCATGCACCTCTGGTCCACCCTCTTTGGCCAAAGCGAATTTTCCCTGCGCCTGCTGCCGGCACTCATGGGTGCGCTGAGCATTGCCCTCACTTGGGCGTGGCTGCGGGCACTCTGGCCACACCAAACGGCGCTGCGCCTGAGCGCCGCGGGGCTGGTTGCGATCTCACCGGTGTTGGTCTACTACAGCCAGGAAGCCCGCATGTATGCGATTGTGCTGGCACTGGCGCTCTGCTCGCTCTGGGGCGCTGCCCTGCTCGTTCATCGCCCGCGTGCACGGACGGCAATGGCCTTTGTTGTCGCCAACTGGTTGATGACCGGCTTCCACTACTATGCGATCTTACTCATAGGCGTCGAAGGACTCTTTTTTTTGCTACTGGCTTTGTGGCAGCGCAAGGGCTGGCGGCCACCGGTTCTGTGGATTGGCTGCACAGTGGTTTCACTGGTTCCAATCGCGTTGTGGATGGCCTTTGCCCCCGGCTTCCGCGCCACCATCGGCGTCATTGGCGGCGATGTGGGGGGCGGCGCCGGTCTAAGTGCGCTGCAATTCTTTGATGGCCTCTGGCGTGACCTGAGCTTTGGCGGCATTCGCTGGCAGCCGCCGTCCGCGGCGCTGGGCTATCTGCTGCTGGCGCCGGCACTGCTTGGCATGGTCGTGCTGATCATCCAGGATTGGCGCAGCAAGGCGGCGACGCCGTGGAGCTGGCTGATTACCCTCATCGTCGTTGCGCCGCTGGTGATCAGCGTGACGTTGTTCCGGATGCTGGCAGCGCGCTATGTCCTGTTCATCATGCCCGCCCTGTACACGCTGGTTGCGGCGGCCGTGGTCTGGCTCTGGCGGCGGCACTGGGTGATCGGGGTCATTGCGCTCGCCTTTCCTCTTGCCGCCGCCGCCATCGGGTTGACCTACTACTTCGGCCCATACCTCAAGAGCGAATACCGGGAGATGACGCAATTCCTACGCCAGGAGCGCAGCCCCGATGACGCCGTCATGCTCTACGCCCCACGCCAGCATCTGTTGGCCAAATACTATCTGCCGGCCGATTGGACCTATGCCACGGCGCCGCAGATTACGCTCCCGCCCTATTGGCCGGTGACGGCGCCGCACGTGGTGCCGGAGGAGATGGATGGCCAGATCCAGGATCTGCTGGCGGCGCACCCTGCGTTATGGCTCATCGTGACGGCTCAGGACGAGGTGGACCCCGGAGAGTTCGTGCCAAAGTACCTCACGGCGGTCAGTTTCAAGGATGACTGCTGGGCGTGGCTGGATGTCCAGTTGTGTCATTTTGTCAGCCCGCAGCACGCACAGCTAGACTCGCCGGTGCAACAGGACATCCTGTTCAACGACGAATTCCGGCTCGAACAGAGTGCGGCGGCGTTGATCGGTGATGCGGCGATCGGCCGGCGCTACATGCTCGTCGAGTTGGATTGGTTAGCCGAGAAGAAACCGTCGGCGGACTATCGCGTCACGTTGCGGCTCCTGGATCCGGCCGGTCAGGTGGTGGCGCAACGGGATGATTTCCCGATTGGTCCGCTGCTGCCGCCGACGACCTGGAATGAAGGCGACGCCAAGCCGGGGTACATGGCGCTCCCGCTGCCAGGAGGGTTACCGGCCGGCGAGTATCGGCTGGTGGCGGGGGTGTATGATCCGAATTCAGGGGCGGAGTTGGGAGACGCGGTGGAGATTGGAAAGTTTCGATGGGAGTGAAATGGGCGGGAGAGCGGCATACTGCCGTTGGGCGCCGTCACCGCTCAGGGTGAAAGGAACGACGGCGCAACCAGATCGCCGGTGATGCGCGCCAGCAGCGCGGCCGGCGCCGCATCGGTGTAGACACTCACAATACCTTCGTCATCAACCGACAGTACTGTGGCGATCGTTGGGCGATCACCGCCCACAAACACCAGGGCATGGGTCGCGGGCAGCCAGTCTGCTTCCGATGGTAACCCACCTGGCTGTGCATAGACGCCCACCAGGACCGGATTTCCAGCCAGGAATGCACGGAGCCAGCCCTCCTGTTCATCGGGTCTGGCGAACACCCCTTCGGCATCGAGCAGCGGCAGCCCTGCCACCGTTGTTCCTTCGGGCTCACCTTCCCGGCACGCGGGTGGCCCGCCCAACGCCGCCACCTGTCCGCAACGAAACGTACTGTAGTGGATGCGTTCACCAAGGCGCGTTGCATCGCCCGCAGTCACAGCCGAGATGACTGTATCAACCACTGGCAGATCGTACATACGTTCACCCGCAACATGGGCGCCGCCACTCACGTAAGGTCCGCGAATCGATTTTGCAAGCATCATGAACGCATCAAAGCGCGCCTGGATCGGTGTATCCTCAGTGCCGTGCAGTAGACTCTGTTGCAGGGCCGCCATCTCTGCGTCAAAAGCTTGCTGGCCCTGTTCGCTACACGCCGTAGGATCGGTATGTGCCGCACGAAATGATGCGATCAGCGCAGCCTCTTGCTCCCCCGGAAGAAGCGCACCTGCAAAACCGAAGCCTTGGATGACCGGATGCTCCGGCAGGTTGACGACAACGAAGACGCGGGGTGGGATGGGCGGCACACCATCGCCGCAGACGCGGGTCGAGTCGGGCATCAGCCCCAAGATTGCAACGCCAGGCGCCGCTTCCAGACATAGATCCGCATCCCAAATCGTGCAGAGTGATTGCACCGAACCATCCGGAAAACCGGACTGGTCCGTCCACATTGGCCCGCGCCCCTCGCTAAAATTAGCGCTACGACCACCAGCACTACCCCCCTGGCGCTCCATCATGTACTCATAAGCCAGACCCGAATATCCTCCGGGCTTCAATTCAACACCGGCGATTCGTCCCATAAATTCTGGGTAGGCAAAATCGAGCGCGAGAAAGTCATCGTGACATTGAACTACATCACTTTGCTCCTTGCATGTGACCGGCACCGCGGGGAGTGGCGTTGGGACAACGTCAGTTGTGGAGGCCGGACTCTGTACCTGCAACGTCGGAGAACCGGCCGGCAGCATCGACGGACTCGGTTGCGAGACGGCTTCCAATGTGGCGGGCGGCGGCGGAGTCAGCGCGGCACAGCCCGCGCCAAGTGCCATCACAACCACCAGGTAGCAGTACAGGCACAGACGCATGGTTTATCTCCGTTGAAAAGAATAGAGTATGAGGAGCCTCGCGTCCTCAACGCCCTTAAGGTCAGCGGGGTTCCACGAAATGTTTGCCTGGTGTGTCTCAAATTCTTGGGGCGCCTGCCTTTTAGGAACACCGGCACCGCCGTGTCCGCGGTTATCGACAACCCCCCTCACCGTCCAGACCATCGTAGGGTCACGGCACTGCCGTGTCCCATAGGCATCAAGCTAAGGACCAAACCCTCCCGCCAAGCCGCAAAGACGCAAAGGAACAACGAAAGAAATTCTCCCGCAGGGACGCAGAGACGCAGTGAAGCGCATCGTTGGCCACAAAGAGCGCAAAGACCACAAAGAAAATGCGAGCCTATCGTTCGTTTCTTTGTGGTCTTTGTGTCTTTGTGGTCTTTGTGGTTATTTCTGTGCTTAAGCCTTCACCACCCACCAGACGATCACGGTCGCGCCCAGAAACGCGATGCCGATGACGCCCGTGATAATTGTGACGAGCCAGCGCTCGAAGCCGTCGGCCGCTGAGGCAATGCGCGCATTCCGCGGCTGCGCGGCTTCGTAGATGATCCCCACCGTTTCGCCACGCATGAAGGGCGCCGGCCAATAACCTTGCGTGAGTTGAACTGTCTGCGTGACCCCATCGGGCAGCGCAAACTCCACCGAAGGATAAAAGTAGTCGTTACCCGAGAAGTCCCGGCGCATCGCCAACTCCACGATGCGCCCGGTCGTTTGGCGCTCGCCATTGAGTGTACGCATCGTGATGGATGCCGAGACACCGGCAATCGCCAGCATCAAGATCGCAACGCCCACAAAGACGGCAACCAGGACGATTGCAAAGACCGGCGACTCCTTGGGTTCAGCGCCGTTTTCGTCTTGCGCTCGCTCTTTCTTAGTCATGATTCCTCGTGCTCTTCACCCTTGCGCACCCCGGATACGGTAAGGAAATAGTCAGCATCAGAGATGCAGATTGTCTCCTATACTAACCTCAGGGGTTTGTTCTCCTATAACAGCGACCCGATTTGATGGTTTACGATTCAGTTGTGGCGGCCGCAGCGCCCCCGGTTGGAAGGCAAAACATGCCCAGTCGATCACTTCGCATGCTCTGGTTCTCTTTGGCCGCCGTCTGTTGCCTCACATTAATCCAGATCGCCCGTATTGCGCCAGTACAGGCCCAATCCAGCGCCCAATGGTTTGATTCGAGGTGGACGCATCGGATCGCGATCACGGTCACGAATCCGAGCGGCGCACTGGTCAACCAGCAAGTGCGCATCCCCCTGGACAGCACTTTCCCCTTTGTCGATGCCGCCGACGACGGCGCAGATCTACGGGTGACGGCGAGTGACGGCCAAACCCTGCTACCCTTCTGGATCGAACGCTGGCAGCGCCCAACCGCCGCGACGCTCTGGGCGCAATTGCCGCTCATCGCAGCCGGCGAAACCCAAACTATCTACCTCTACTATGGTAATCCGGGCGCCAGCAGCCTATCGAACGCGAGCACCGTCTTTGAATTCTACAACGGCTTTGATTCTATCCAGATCGACACACCGCTGGCCAATGGAAGCACCTGGCAACAGACCCCAACGTACGATGGTTCGGGACAGGTTGTCAATCCTGACATTGCATATTTTCCCAACGGCTGGAAAGGTTACCGGTACTGGCTCACGCTCGAGCCGTATCCCGCAAGTCAGGATAGCTACGAGAACCCTTCGGTTTTGGTCTCCAATGACGGGGCCAGTTGGGCGCCGCCACCTGGCATTACCAATCCCATTGCGTTACCGACCACCAGCTATCTTGCCGATGCCGACATTATTTATGACGAGACCAGCGACCAACTCTGGATGTACTATCCACATCAGCAGGTGAATGACCAGACGCTGATGGTGCGCAAGACCGCAAGCGATGGCATCAACTGGGGTGGACAATACGATGAGCCGGTGATCTTCAGCGCACCGGACTTTGAATTGCTTTCGCCGGCAGTCGTCAAAGTCGGCGCCACCTACAAAATGTGGTCCGTCAACTCGGGTTCAGTCGGCTGCGACGGCCAGGCCAACGTCGTCCAACTGCGCACTTCAAGCGATGGCATCAACTGGTCTGCCCCGAGCGCCGTCAACCTCACGATTTCGGGTGTGATTCCGTGGCACATTGACGTCATCTATGTACCCTCGAAGGCCCAGTATTGGGCGGTGATGCCAGGGTATGCCCCCGGTTCCAACTGCGTAAACACAGAACTCTACTTCGCCACCAGTCCGGACGGGGTCAATTGGACGACCTATCCGGCGCCTGCGTTGCGCAAGGGCGCCAACTGGGACAGCGGACAAATCTATCGCGCAACGCTGCTGTATGATGATGCCACCGATCGGCTGCGGATCTGGTACTCGGCAAATGACGGCACCATCTGGCATCAAGGCTACACCGAACGTGACTACAGTGATTTCCTCCAAGTGCTTGTTGGGGGAAATGGAAGCACCTCAAATGGCAGCGGGACCTGGCAACACAGCACCCAACAGGTTGCACGGGGCGTTGCAGCCGGGAAGTTCACGCAGACGTCCGGAGCTGATTTCAGCGTGTCCATGCCGCACGCTGGGTATACCGGCTTCGTGCAGGAGTGGGAACTGTATGACAACCTGGATACAAGCGCCAAGGATATGGTGGGCATTTCTTCCAGCGAGGACGAGCTGGCGCTGGGCGTATCCACGGATGTTTCTACTGGTTACTATGTGTGGCGTGATACTGCAGGGCAGGTCACAGCGACGAATGTGGCGCGCACGACCGGTTGGCATACGTTTGGCATTCAGTTGAAACGAACGGCATCGCCACGTTTTTCATCGACGGCAATGTAGTTGGGAGCACGGCAACCCCGTTGACCAGCAGCAATGCAACGACGCTCAGGGGATCTGCGGGCAATTCCAGCCTGTTCTATATCGACGACCTGCGCATCCGGAGCAAACCGGCGAGTGACCTGGTCGTAGCGATTGACAATGCGCAGTTTCCAACCCCGACCCCCACGCCGCCCGGCGCCACGCCGACCCCAGCGCCCTTCCCGGCCACGGGTGTGCTGGACAGCTTTGACCGCGCCAATGGCGTGATTGGTTCAAACTGGACCGGCGCCACCGGCAATTTCACGATCAACGGCAGTCAATTGGCAGTGGGTGGCAGCGAGAACGACATCTACTGGAGCGGGGCGTCGTTTGGCGCGGCGCAGGAAGCCTATGTCACGCTGGCTACCATCCCATCAAACGCCACCAAATTGGTCTGATCCTGAAGGCGCGCAATGCGAGCGGGACGCGACCGGCCCTGATCGAGGTGTTCTACAACCCACCCCAAGAAAGCATACAGGCGTGGAGCTACGAACCGGGCGTGGGTTGGCGAAAGCTGGGCAGCGACATCGCCGTTACCTACAGCGCAGGCGATCGGTTCGGTGTCCGCATGCAGAGTGATGGCTCGCTCGAGGTCTATCGCAACAGCCAACCGGTTGGCGCCTATAGCGCGGCCTCGTGGCCTTATAGTACGAGCGGCGGGTACATTGGCCTTTTCATGAGCAATGCCAGTGGCGCAAGACTCGATGATTTCGGCGGTGGCTCCGTGAGTGGCTCAGCGCCGCCCCAACCGCCACCGCAACCGCGCCGGCTGGTTCTGCCACGCCGACCGCAACGCCGACGAGCACCCCAATTCCCGGAACGCCGACCGCGACGCCGGCGCCGGGCGTTTATCCATCCACCGGCGTGCTGGACAACTTTGATCGCGCCAACGGTGTGATTGGCGGGGGCTGGAGCGGCGCCACAGGTGGTTACGCCGTGAGCGGCAATCAGTTGGCCGTAAGTGGCGGCGAGAACGAAGTCTATTGGAGTGGCGCATCCTTTGGTGCGGCGCAGGAAGCGTATTTCACGCTGACCTCGATCCCGGCCAATGCGGGGGAAATCGGGCTGGCCCTCAAGGCGCAAAGCGCCTCCGGTGCACGACCGGCACTGATCGACGTCCTCTATAATCCGGCGCAGGGAATCGTGCAGGCATGGACCTATGAACCGGGGATTGCGTGGCGAAAGCTGGGCAGTGATATCCCGGTGACATTTGCTGCGGGTGACCGTTTTGGCGTGCTTGCACGGGCTGATGGCAGTATCGAAATCTATCGTAACGACCAGCTGCTGGGCACGCGAGATGCATCGGCATGGCCGTATGCAGGTGGCGGCGGCTATATCGGCCTGTTTATGGTGGATGCTGCCGGGGCACAAATCGACGACTTCGGTGGCGGCAACGTGTATGTGCCGGTCCCGCCGACCAGTACGCCGCCACCGACCGCAACGGCGACTGAAACCCCGGTGCCGCCGACCAGCACACCGACGGCCACCGCAACGACGACCGATACTCCAGTCCCGCCGACGAGTACACCAACACCGACCGCGACGGCGACCGATACCCCAGTCCCGCCGACGGCCACCGCAACGGCGACTGAAACGCCAGTGCCGCCGACGAGTACACCGCTACCGACCGCAACGGCGACGGACACACCCGTCCCACCGACGGCCACCGCAACGGCGACTGAAACGCCAGTGCCGCCGACGAGTACACCCTACCACCGCAACGGCGACGGACACCCCGTCCCACGGCCACCGCAACGGCGACTGACACCCCGATCCCGCCGACGAGCACGCCGACACCGACCGCAACGGCGACTGATACCCCGGTCCCGCCGACGAGCACACCGACAGCCACCGCAACGGCGACCGATACCCCGGTCCCGCCAACGAGCACACCGACGGCCACCGCAACGGCGACCGATACCCCGATCCCGCCAACGAGCACACCGACGGCCACCGCAACGGCGACTGAAACGCCAGTGCCGCCGACGAGTACACCGATACCGACCGCGACGGCGACCGATACTCCCGTCCCGCCGACGAGTACACCGACACCGACCGCGACGGCGACTGACACTCCGGCCCCACCGACGGCCACCGCAACGGCGACTGATACCCCGCTCCCGCCGACGAGTACACCGACGGCCACTGCAACGGCTACCGATACCCCGATCCCGCCGACGAGCACACCGACACCGACCGCAACGGCGACCGACACCCCGATCCCGCCGACGAGTACGCCAACACCGACCGCGACGGCGACTGAAACCCCGATCCCACCGACCAGCACGCCGACACCGACCGCAACGGCGACTGAAACACAGGTGCCGCCGACGAGCACACCGACACCGACCGCAACCGCGACCGATACTCCGGTCCCACCGACGAGTACACCGACACCGACTGCGACGGCTACGGACACACCCGTCCCACCGACGAGTACACCGACACCGACCGCAACGGCGACCGATACCCCGGTCCCACAGACCCAGGGGGGGCGACCGATACCCCAGTCCCGCCGACCAGCACGCCGACCGCAACGGCGACGGCGACGGCGACCGATACCCCAGTCCCGCCGACCAGCACACCGACACCGACCGCAACCGCGACTGAAACACCGGTCCCACCGACGAGCACACCGACGCCAACTGCAACGGCGACCGATACCCCAGTCCCGCCGACGGCCACCGCAACGGCGACTGAAACGCCAGTGCCGCCGACGAGTACACCGATACCGACCGCAACGGCGACCGATACCCCGGTCCCGCCAACGAGCACACCGACGGCCACCGCAACGGCGACCGATACCCCGATCCCGCCAACGAGCACACCGACGGCCACCGCGACGGCGACTGAAACGCCAGTCCCGCCGACGAGTACACCGACACCGACCGCGACGGCGACCGATACCCCGGTCCCACCGACGGCCACCGCAACGGCGACTGAAACACCGATCCCGCCGACGAGCACGCCGACACCGACCGCAACGGCGACCGAAACACCGATCCCACCGACCAGCACGCCGACACCGACCGCAACGGCGACTGAAACACCAATCCCACCGACCAGCACGCCGACACCGACCGCAACGGCGACCGAAACACCGGTGCCGCCAACCAGCACACCGACCGCAACCGCAACTGAAACACCGGTGCCGCCAACCAGCACACCGACACCGACCGCAACCGCGACTGAAACACCGGTCCCACCGACGAGCACACCGACGCCAACTGCAACGGCGACCGACACACCGGTCCCACCGACGAGTACACCGACACCGACCGCGACGGCTACGGACACACCCGTCCCACCGACGCCCACCGCGACGGCGACCGATACCCCGGTCCCGCCGACCAGCACGCCGACACCGACCGCGACGGCGACTGACACCCCGGTTCCACCGACGAGTACACCGACACCGACTGCGACGGCTACGGACACACCCGTCCCACCGACGGCCACCGCGACGGCGACCGATACCCCGGTCCCACCGACCAGCACGCCGACCGCAACTGCGACGGCGACTGACACCCCGGTCCCACCGACCAGCACGCCGACCGCAACTGCGACGGCGACTGATACCCCGGTCCCGCCGACCAGCACGTCAACACCGACCGCAACGGCGACCGATACCCCGCTCCCGCCGACCAGCACGTCAACACCGACCGCAACGGCGACCGATACCCCAGTCCCGCCGACGAGCACGCCGACACCGACCGCAACGGGCACAACGCCAACGCCGGAGCCTTTCCCGGCCACCGGCGTGCTGGACAATTTTGACCGCCCCAATGGCATGATCGGCTCCAATTGGACCGGCGCCACCAGTAGTTTCTCCATCGCCGGCGATCAACTGGCGGTAGGTAGCGGCGAGACCGACATCTATTGGAGCACAGCGTCATTCGGCATCGCGCAAGAAGCGTACGTGACGCTAACAACAATCCCAGCAGGCGCCACCGAAATTGGCCTGATTCTCAAAGCACAAAGCCCAAGTGGGTCGCGCCCTGCACTCGTCGAGGTGTTCTATAGTCCGCCGCAAGGAATTGTGCAGGCATGGAGCTATGAGCCTGGAACAGGATGGCGGAAGCTTGGCAGCGACGTACCGGTCATTTATGGCGCAGGTGATCGATTTGGCGTGCGCGCTGGGAGCGACGGGACGCTAGAAATTTATCGCAACAGCCAGGTTGTCGGGGTGCGTAGCGCTGCTTCTTGGCCATATGGCACGAGCGGCGGTTTTATTGGCTTGTTCATGAGCAATGCGAACGGCACAAAACTGGACGACTTTGGCGGCGGCACTGTGAATGGCTCTGCACCTGCGCCGACCCCGACGCCGACCGGCGTGCCATCGGGGTCGCCAACACCCACAGCAACACCGACCGTTACCCCACTGCCGGGCACGCCCACGGCGACGCCCGTGCCCGGGGGCTACCCGTCCACCGGCGTGCTCGATAACTTCAATCGCGCCAATGGTGCGATCGGTGCTGATTGGGGTGGTGCCACCAGTGGTTACACCGTCAACAACGATCAGGTGTCAGTGGGCAGTGGCGAAATTGATATCTACTGGAAGGGAACGGTATTTGGCACCGCGCAAGAAGCATATTTCACACTAACTTCGATCCCAACCACTGCGGGCGAGATTGGGCTTGCACTCAAAAGCGCAAAGTGCTACCGGCACTCGGCCGCGCTCATCAATGTGCTCTACAGCCCGGCGCGTGCAATCGTGCAAGCCTGGACCTACGAGCCAGGCGTCGGGCGGCGCAAACTAGGCACTGACATCCCAATGACGTTTGCTGTGGGGGATCGACTCGGCGTGCGGGCGCGGGTGGATGGCAATATTGAGTTATATCGCAATGGCCAGATCATTGGCACGCGCAATGTGTCAGCGTGGCCTTATGCGTTTGGAGGCGGCTACATAGGATTGTACATGGTTGACGCGGTGGGTACAGTACTCGACGACTTCGGCGGCGGCACAACGGGAGCCACTAATGCCGGGGTGGGCGACATTGCCCCGCCCGATCGTGTCCCAGACGAAGCGGCGCCCTGGCTAACCCATCGCTCGCTCATCTGGCTGCCGGCAATCGTGGCGGAACCGGATCTGGTCACGCAAGACCGTAGTGTCGATGCTGTGGATGCGTTGGCGCCACTGCCACCGGCAGAACTAAGCGACCGGATCTTCCTACCGCTCCTGGCGCAACCGGAATAAGCGCATCCAGCAAGTGGTCCCGTAGAATCATCAACAGTACGAGAAGGTTAAAGCCGGCCAGTGTATCAGGTTATGCAACCAACTCATACAGCCGCGCTACGGTATCGTCCACTGTGTCGTTGGTGGTGTCCAGCACCAACCACCCATCCTGTTTGAGCGCATTCAAGCAGGTTTCCAGATTCGAGTAGACGAGTCTGATGCCTTCGTCCAAATAGTCTCGGAGCGGTCCTGGTCCCGATCGTAGCAGGTTCCGGGCATGCACCAATTGCCGATCCGGATAGAACAGCACCCGCTGCATGTTTTCGAGGGCAAACAAGTCAGCGTATTCGCGCAATCGGCTATTGGGATCCCAGAAGTCGTCGATCACAACCGCAAATCCGGCGGCGTTGTAGGTTTTTGCCATGTCGGTCACGGACTTGCGCACCAGTTGCAGTTGTTCGACGAACGCAGGGCTCCATTCGGGACCCGGTCGTTCGATGCCCGACACGACCATTTCGCGGAGGTCATCGACATTGATGGCGATGCTTTTGGAAAATTTTGCGGCCAGGGCACGGCTGGCAGTGGTCTTGCCCGACGCCGGCGAGCCCGCAAACAAGTAGATTGGTTGCATCTGTGCCTCCAGGAAGGTACTCAAAGCCCCAAGCCCGCAAGAAAAGCTTTCACCGAGTGATTGAATTGATCGGGGCGCTGTATCGGTGCGAAATGGCTGACCCCTTCCAGAAAAACGAACCTGGCGTTCGGAATGCTGCGCGCAAGATATTCGGCATGTTCGCGCTTGATAAACTCGTCATGTTCACTTTGGACGATCACAACAGGTGTGCGAATAGCACCGAGATCCTCCGCAGTGTAATTTGGCTGCGTGCGCTGCATCAGCCCAACGGCCTCAGAGAATTCGTCGAAGTGATCCGGCGTGGCTGACAGTTCGCGGTAGTCCTTCTGGTGGCGGCTGATACAGCGCTGCAGGATCGGTGTGAAGTCGATGGTTTCCTTTACACCGCTCGGGTCCATGTTGCAGGCGAAAAAGAACACACCTGCCACCGCGCCGGATCCTGGAAGCTAGCACCAGCGCAGTGCAGGCGCCGTCGCTCCACCCCACCAGCGCAGCGCGCTCAATCTGCAATACATCCATTACAGCCACCACATCGGTGGTCATCAAATCATAGGAGAAAGGCTTGTCATCGCGGGTGCTGCGACCGTGCCCGCGGCTGTCGATCACAATCGCACGGTAACCCGCCTCAACAAGGGCAGCGACCTGATAGCCCCAGTTGCCGCTGTTCCCAAGACCGCCATGCACGAGGATCACAGGCTCCCCGGCCCCATAGGTTGCGTACCAGATCCGGGCGCCATCGTGCTCGACATAGCCGTGTTCAGTGGCGATGGGTAGCGACGCGGCGCCTTCTGCATCAAACCGGATCAGATCGTGGTCGTACGTGTTCATCACGCGCTCTCCCAAAGTAGTGTTTGCCCGACGTCCCGCACAGTAAGTACAACCGGCAGCTTTTTTGGGACGCCGCCTCGTCAGTAGCGCATAAAACTAACCGACCTCTACGCCGATTGGCAAATGTGCAATCGGCGCCCCGCAATTGCAGACACTTGCTCTTACAATATGAAAGTTCAGGGGTGGCGTGCTATTATTCTGACCCATTTCTCAGCGACCCCTTTTTGTGGGATTCTCGGCCCGGTGTCGAGGCGAGATAAAAATGAGGGCGTCTCTATCGAACTGTTTGTGAAGGAGCCAACATGAGAGAACTAATCATCGCCGAGTTTATCACCCTGGCCAACGTCATCCAGGCGCCAGGTGGGCCCGATGAAGATACCCACGGCGGCTTCACGCACGGCGCCTGGACCCTGCCCTACTGGGACGACGCCATTGGGGAGCACTTCTTTCAGGCCATGGCGCAGACCGACACGCTGCTGTTGGGGCGCAAGACCTGGCAGATTCACGGCGGCGCCTTTGAGCCGATGCAGAACGACCCGTTTGGCGACGCCATGAACGCCATTCGCAAGTACGTCGTGTCGACGACACTCACTTCGGCGGATGCCTGGCGCAATTCAACGCTGATCAACCGCAATGTCGTGGAGGAAGTGCGTAAGCTCAAGGAAGCGCCCGGCAAAAACATCCTGCTCGACGGCAGCAGCGTGTTGGCGCACACCCTGATCGAGAACGACCTGGTGGACGAATATGCGCTGCACGTCTATCCGCTCGTGCTGGGCAGCGGCAAGCGCCTCTTCCCTGCCGGCAAGCGCGTCAATCTGACCCTGGTCGAGTCCGAGATGCTATCGACCGGCGTGGTCTATCAGCGCTATCGCCCTGCAAGTCGCTGACTTTCTGTTCTTTTGATTAACTACTCTTGTCGCCACCCGTCACGAGTCATGCGTGACTCGTGACAGTCATCAGAAGCGGCTGAGTCGCAGGTAATCGATGCAGGACTTCAAGCGGTGGCTTTATAAAGGCGGGCGTCCGAACACGTTGGCGCGCTTGCTGAATGGATTCTGGGGACTGGTGCATGCCACAGGCGTAGCACCTGACTATCTCGTCACCCTCGAGGTGACGGGGCATCGCACAGGGCGCGCCATTTCTTTTCCGCTGGTATTGATTGTGCTGGATGGCGACCGTTTCCTTATTGCCATGATGGGCACGGAAAGTGCCTGGGTTCGGAATGTGCGCGCTGCCGATGGCCAAGCCGTGCTAAGGCACGGGCGAACCGAACAAGTGCAGCTGGTGGAAGTACCGGTGGAGCAGCGCAGCCGGATCCTGAAACTCTATCTGCAGCGGGCGCCCGGCGCCCGGCCACATATCCCCGTTGACAAAGATGCCCCCGTCGAGGCGTTCGACGCTATCGCTGCGGAGTACCCCGTTTTTCGGGTAGCTGTCGTGTCATAAGTTTGCGGGCGAGGCGACGGCATACGAGCCTCAGTACTTCAAACCAGACGCCATACGTAGCTGCCAAGCACCCACGATGCCCAGTTGAGCGCCAGGCTGACGAGCCAGCCCGTCCAGCGTGGGCGCGCCACGGTGGTGGCATACACCGCGCCCTCACCTAACGCAACCACCAATTCGGCCACCGGCACGGCGACGGCATATGGCAGCGTCACGTGCGGCAATGTGTACCAGAAAATCGTGTGGCTCACGAGATTCAGCCCTAGCGCCAGCAGAACCGCGCGCAGCCACTGGCCACGCCAGCCGGGCAGGAGCCATGCCAGCACAGCCATACCGCATCCCTCGATGGCCAGGGTTGTCACCAGCGCGATGAGTTGGAGCACTGGCTGCGCTGCCTATTGTCTGCGGCCGTTGAGGCGCCGAATTGCAGCGCTCACTTGACCTCGCAGATCAACTGTTCGTTCAGGTCGGGCGTGTCTGGATCATCGGTAAACGACGTGGAGAGCGTGCAGACGCCGCCACCGATGCCACACGCCGAACCATAGCCGTATGTACATGTATCGCCTGCTTGCTTGCCCTCACACGCGTAATAGGGCGCAGGGGCGTTGCCCATCAACACAAGCATGGTGGTGAGGATCGCCAGGAGCACGAAAAAGCGTTGGATTTTCATGGAGTCACTCGGCTTTCGGATGAGTGCCGGTTTGTGTGGGTAGTTTTAGTATACGCCCGTATTGCGGATTGCGTATCACGTGTTTCGTGCAACTATTCGGTGCTACGAGACTGACCCATTCAGCGCCACGAAATTCTTCTGGCACTGGAGCCATTCAGGGTCGCGGGCATACCCTAGCTTGTCAAACATCGCCTGCATCGGCGCGTTTTGAATCGCAGTGCACGTCTTCAGTTGCGGATAGCCGTGTTCTCGGCAATAGGCAATCCCGCGCAACTGCATGGCCAGCCCGATACCCTGCCCACGATAGTCCCTTCGGACACCGAGCAAGCCGCCCAACAAGATGTTGTTGTCAGGGTCTTTGCTTAATTCCCGCAAGCCAATAGTTTCGTCGCCGCAGATGGCGACGAAGTAGGCATCGTGCAGGATGGTAGGATCATTTAGTCCCCACTTCACCCATTCGGCAAATTCCTGCTGCTCGATGCGTGGCTCTTCTTGTGGCACATCGGCCGTCGCTTCCCAATAGAGATCGTAAAGCTTATGGGCATAGCCAGGGTCGTTTTCCACTTCACGCAGCGTCTTGATGACGACCCCTCGGCTGCACAGCTTCGCCTCCAGATCTGCGTAGGGGCTGGGGTCAAAACCCGCGATGTCCAGGTGGACTGGCGTTTCCCGAAAGGCTTCATAAAACCCGCGCTGCTGCAAGAAAGGGAATCCCGCCGGGAGGTTTGTAAACGCATTCGCACGCAAAACGCGCGGGTCGAAAGGTTGTAGTGCGGATAGAATCTGGTCATAGAGCGCTGCACCCAGCCCGCAGCGTTGAAACTGGGGGCTGACTTCGACGTTGATGTAAAAGCGCTGTGGGTGATAGTCGAAGTTGCTCTGCCAGTAGACGCCATAGCCGGCGATGACGCCGTCTTGGATGGCGACCCAGCGCTGGATCTTGCATCTGGGATTGCGGTTGCGGTCGACTTCAGCCCAGCCTTCCGGTGTGCGCGGCTGTTCCGGCCAGACGATGTTAAGACTGTTATGAATGTTGACAATTGCCGGGTAGTCAGCGGGTGTAAAGAGTCGGATGTTTGTTGTCACGGTCACCTGACCTCCCAGATCAACGGCTCATTCAGCTCCTGTCCCTTAATCCGCTGTGGTGTTGTTACACGTTCAAGGACGTGCAGGATCAAGAAACCAATCATATAAATCGCTGCCGGCGTAGACCCGCGACCAGCAGTCATGGCCAAGGTCTTCGTGGATCGTGAGGCGCACCGATTTGTGACCCGCCTCTTCGAGGGCGTTGGCCACGTCATAGATCCATTCGGGTTTGATCACGTTGTCGCGACCGCCGTGGAAGATCCAGATGGGTAATTGGCGCTCGGCGAGTACACCAACTGCGGCCGGGTTCGTATCGCCGCAGATTGGCGCGATTGCAGCCCATCGATCCGGAAAGCGAGTTGCCAGTGTCCAGGTGCCGTTACCACCGTAGCTCAGTCCGGTGAGGTAGACGCGGTCCGGGTCGGTGCGATAGTCACGTAGCACCGTGTCGATCATGCCGATTAGATCTGCGTGACAGCGATGCCAGCCGTCCGGAAAACCTTCGTCGCCCCAGGCTTCGGTAATGCCGTATTCGGCCGGGGCCGGATCGGAAGCGCGCTGCATGGGCTGCGGTGGGCGCGGTCTCTCCGGCCGCGGTCCAGGTGCGCCTGAGCGGCGCTCCGGTTTTGGCGTTGCATCACGGCCTTCCAACTGCCAGTCCATGCCAAACACCGGCAATTGCGGGGCGATCATGACAAACGGGAGATCACGGCCGCGGATCCATGCCTCACCTAGCGGCCCGTGGTACAGCACATAGTCCAGATCCGCAAGACCATCCCCGCGCTCGCCGCCGCCGTGAAGGAAGAGGATCACGGGCCAACGTCGAGCGGGATCGTCGCCATAGCCTCTGGGTAAATAGAGTAGATATTCTCGCGTCGCGCCGGTTGCTGTGCTGAGAAAGGGGACGCGCAGCAGTTGAGGTTCGTGCATGGATCTGTCACTCATGACTACGCTCCTTGGTTGGAAATACTAGAAGGAGTATAGCATCATGGATGCCGGCAAAGCGAACCATTACGCTGATGCGGTCGCGTGGCTAGAACTTGCGCATGACATCTGGATTGAGCACGGTCGCAAGGCGGAGTGGGAAGCATATCGAGCAGAACTGCAGAACTATTGACAAAGCACGCGCGGAAGTACAAACTCGTGCCGATGATTCGGGGGATTAGGTAGAGACAGGGAGACAGGGAGACAAAGAGACAGGGAGACAGGGAGACAAAGAGACAAAGAGACAAAGAGACAAAGAGACAAAGAGACAAAGAGACAAAGAGACAAGGAGACAAAGAGACAAAGAGACAAGGAGACAAGGAGACAAGGAGACATAGAGACATAGAGACATAGAGACATAGAGACAAGGAGACATAGAGACAAGGAGACATAGAGACAAGGAGACATAGAGACAAGGGGACAAAGACAAAGAGCTGCAACCAAACAGAGCCACGCACGTGAGTAAGTGGTTCGCCTCGCCAAAGCAAAAGCTGGCCAAAGCCGTCCCCGGCATGCGCCACGTAAACTCAATCGGACCCGCCCGGTGTGGCGCTTGCCGGGGACGTTATCGCCGTGACTTCGCCAACCAATCAGAGCTACGCACATGACCAACAGAGCCACGCACGTGAGTAAGTGGTTCGCCGCGGCCAAAGCCGTCCCCGGCATGCGCCAGCCACTCAATCGGACCCGCCCGGTGCGGCGCTTGCGGGACGTTATCGACCTCCCCACCCATCAGAGCCACGCACTGAGTGGTCGCCCTGCCGCGCTAAGGCTTTGGCTGTCTGAACTGGGATTTTTGGGATTAACGGATGGCCAGGATGCTTTGGCCTGGCTCTTGCGGTCTGAAAACTCCAGATTTCCTCTAAAGATTCCAAACAGAACTCCGTATTCAGTTTTCGCTAAGCGCGTCTAGAGGAAATCGACAACGAACGAAAAAGGGGCGGCGGGTATGGAAAAATAAAAAAGCCCCGAAGGGGCTTGCCTGGTCGGACCGCCAGTCCCGACATCTTCCTTGACTGGCCTTGCGGACTCAGTGCGTGAGTGGCGTTGCTCACCTCAGGCATCTTCAGTATAGCAAATTTTGAGGTGAAATTCAATGTCTAGAGAGCTATTTTTCCCGTAGACAGGAATCGATATGGACTCACCATTCACATTGCGCCTCGTCGTTGCGCGCTGCCCCGCCCCCCCCATCCGCGCCACGCACGTGCCAATCAGAGCCACGCACGTGAGTAAGTGGTTCGCCTTGCCGCGGCAAAGGCTTTGGCTGTCTGAACTGGGATTATTGGGATTAACGGATTGCCAGGATGCTTTGGCTTTGGCCAGGCCCTCACCACCCCTCACTGGCTGGTGCTCTGCTGGCCTATCTGCAATCCACGCAGGTGGACTTGGGCTGTTAGCCGGGGTTTCAACCCCAGGCTGCACCCACCGCGCTCACCCGCACCGGGGCGTCACGCTCTAGCGACTGGCGCATGGCGGCGAGCACGGCCAGGTTCGCCAGTTCGTCGGCGCCGCCGGCCAGCGGCGGGGCATCATTGCGCAGCGCCGCCAGGAAGCGGGCAATCGACGCACGATAGGGGTTGACCGGCGCGACGGTCAACGCCGCCCCTGATCGCCCTGCACCACGGTCAATGAACCCTGTTGCACGCCCGGATCAATGCCGATGGCAGTCGCCGTGCCAGCAACGCCCACCAACTCGATCAGCGGCGGAGAATGGGGCAGCAGGAAGGCATCGTGCAATTGGATGTGGCGCCCGCCGGTCAGGACCACAAACCCAATGACTTCCTCTTCAACGTCATATCCACGCCGGCGCGGGCTACGGATGTAGACTTCCTCGATCGAGGTGTGTAACAGATAGCGGAGGAGGTCCACGGCGTGCAACGTGCGGTCATAGAGTACGCCGCCGCCATTTGGCTGCAACCGCCAGGTCTGTTTTGCAGGGATCAGGTAGGCGGTATCCTGAATACGACCGCCCATCAGTTCGCCCAAGCGATCTTCGATCAGCAGTTCATGTAGGGCGTGAATCACCCCCAACGCTCGCCGCGTGTAGTTCATCGCCAGCACAAGCCCGCGCCGCGTGGCGAGGTCGACCAGTTCAGCCGCCTCTTCCTGGTCAAGGGCAAGGGGCGGCTCACAGAGCACGTGCCGTTGGGCCTCTAGCGCAATCCGCACCGTCTCGGCATGGTGGCGGGGATGGTTGCCCACATAGAGGCACTGCACACCGGGCCGTTGCAACAGCGGTCCCAGGTCGATGCCAAAGTGGATCAACTGGTTGACATCCGCAAACTGCCGGGCACGACGTTCATTGTGACTGTAGACGCCGGCAATCCACGCACCCGCCGTATCCTGGGTTCCCGGCGCCGGCGGCTGCTGCCGGATGGCGTCGGCGACCCAGCGCGCAGCGACTTCACTGGCGCCTGCCAACACAAATCCGACCGAACGCGTGTCGATCCGCCGCGTGGAAAGCCGTGAGTGTGATTCCGTCATTTTGGGGATGCGACTTACGGGTGATTACAGCGAGTCATCATCATCTGCAATCAGGTGATAGATTGACGCCAGGTCCTCGTCGCTATAAAAATGCACCACCAGCCGTCCACTGCCGTCCTCATTCCGGCTCAGGCTGACTTTGGTGCCAAAGGCCGTGCGAAAGCGGTTTTCAAGATAGGCATCGTGGGCTTTACCTTCAGGGTCAGGCGGCGCGGCCGGTTTGGGCGGGGCACTGAGCATCTCCTTGACGAGCGCCTCGGTCTGGCGGACGGTCAAGTCATGCTGCAGGACGCGTGCCAGGGCGGCAAGGAGCGCCTTTGGTGCTTCCAATCCAAGCAACGCGCGTGCATGCCCGGCGGTGATCCGGCCATCGGTCAGTGCTTGTTGGGCTTCAAGGGGGAGTTGGAGTAGCCGTACGGTGTTGGCCACGGCCGGCCGGCTCTTGCCGACGCGTTCGGCAACTTCAGCCTGGGTGAGACCATATTCGGCGATCAGCGCGTGATAGGCCGCGGCTTCTTCTAGTGGGTTGAGATCAGCACGCTGCACATTTTCAACCAGCGCCAGTTCCATGAGTTGCTGCGGCGTTGCCTCGCGCACGATCACGGGCACGCTCTCCAGCCCCGCCTGTTTTGCGGCACGCCAACGCCGTTCACCCGCTACGATCCAATACGCGCCCGGGCGATCTGGTGCGGCGGTCACGACAATGGGTTGGATCACGCCGTGGGTGCGGATTGAGGCAGCCAGTTCTTCAAGGCTGATCGCGTCAAACTGAGTGCGCTGCTGATGCGGGTTTGGCAGCAGATCGGTCACGGAGAGCGTCTTGACATTGTTGGCCACCTGGCGCAGGGCATCGACGTTATCTTCCCCGGTGGTGTTGACCAACAAGGCGCCCAGGCCACGCCCCAGGCCCCGTTTGCGAGGGTCACCGGTCATACGTTTTGCTCCTCCGTCAATGGGCGCGGCGTCGGCTCGACGCGGGCGATAAACTCCTCCGCCAGCGCCTGATAGGCCACGGCGCCGGCGCTCAGCGGCGCGTACGCGAGGACGGTCTTCCCATGACTCGGCGCCTCACTCAGCCGCACGTTGCGGGGGATGATGGTGGCAAACGCTTCCTGCGGGAAATACTGGCGAACTTCATTGACGACTTGCTGTCCCAGATTGGTGCGACTGTCATACATCGTCAACAGCACGCCCGCAATGACCAGCCGATCATTCAGCACCTCGCGCACCTGTCGAATCGTATTGAGCAGCAGACTCAACCCTTCAAGGGCGAGGTACTCACACTGCACAGGGATGATGACCCCATGCGTGGCTGCGGTCAGACCGTTGATGGTCAGCAGCCCCAGGCTGGGTGGTTCATCGATGAAGATGTAGTCATATTGTGACACCACCGGCGCCAGGGCCCGGCTGAGCAGCCGTTCACGCGCCAACATGCCCGCCAGTTCTACATCGGCGCCGGCAAGGTCGGTGCTTGAGGGCAGCAGTTCAAGGTTCAGCCATTCGGTGACCAGTATGGCTGAAGCCGCGGGACGCCCATCGACGAGCACGTCATACAGGCTGGCCTCCAGTGCGTGTGGGTTGACGCCCAGGCTGGTCGTCGCATTGCATTGCGGATCAACGTCTACGACCAGCACGCCGGCCAGCCGCAGCCAGATAGGCGCCAAGATTGACCGCGGTCGTTGTCTTGGCGACTCCACCCTTCTGGTTGGCGAAACAGTAGATGCGTGCTGGCATGAAACGCCCTAAAATTTCGACTGCGGGTTCGTATCCGGCACAAATGAATTTTTCGACATGTACCGAAGTATATCAGCCTTTGGCGGCACGCCCGTGACACCCGGAGACTCGACGCTGATCGAAGCTGTGATATTGGCAAAACGCGCCGCATGGATGGGGTCACCGGTCTCCTGCAAGCGGATCAGAAACGCCGTCGTAAAGGTGTCGCCGGCGCCGGTGGGATCCACTTCGACCGCAGGCCGGGGTGGGATCTTGGTCTCGTGGATGGCGCCATCCGGCTCACGCTGGAACACGGTGCACCCGTCTTTGTATTCTGTGACGACAATCATCGGTACAAACCGGAAGGCGGGCGCAAGCCGTTGCCATTCGTAGTCAATATCTTCCAGCGACAAGACGAGCACATCGAGTTTCGGTAGGATCTTCGGCGGCATTGTCCCACGGCTTGCTGCGGACCCGGCCCTTGCTATCCCAACGCCGCATCCACCCCTGGGGCACCGCGGCGACCAGGGTGTCATCGGAAAAGAAAGCGGCAACATCGGGTGCGACCTCGTCGGCGATAGGTCCCATCAATGCGATGCGCGGGTTGCGCATGGCGGGGGTGAGGTCGGCCGCAACAATGCGTGGCGCCGGCGTGAAACAATATTGGACACGACCATGCGGTGTATAGATATTAGCGAAGGTCGTCGTCTCGGCGCTTGGCAACAGGTGGAGGTCTGTCTCAGGCGGCAAAGCCGAAAAATCCGTGTCGGACGAGGCGTAGGTGATGACAGTCGGGCGCCGGCCTAAGCGAGCTGCCACTGCGGCGGCAAATGTGACGGTGCCGCCCAGCCGGTATGGGGTCAGGTTTGGCGGTTCGACCAAGTCGCGCGTGACATTGCCGATGAGTAGCACATCGACCGAACCGGTGGATGACGAATCGGACATACGCTGCTACTCCTGGGTACAACGGCCGGAAAATTGCCATGCCCGCAAGGCTGGCACGCCAGCAAAACTAAGCTCGTTTTGGAAGAATCTGAATTTTGCGGCGTTCGCCTTCCCCGCTGCTTTCCGTGTAGACATCGGGATTATCACGCAGGGCAAGGTGAATGATGCGGCGTTCACTGGGTGGCATCGGCTCCAGGGCCAGCGCACGGCCGCTCTTGGCCACTTGTTGCGCCGAGCGCAGCGCAAGTTGGGTGAGATGCTCGACGCGGTGCTCGCGGTAATGCTCCACATCGACGACGATGTTTTTCCACGCGTGCGTCCGCTGATTCACCATCAACCGGAGCAGGTACTGCAGGTTATTGAGCGTCTCGCCGCGGCGGCCAATCAGCGCCCAAATCGCGTCCCTCCAAGTTGAGGAGCAGGTACGGATCGTCATTGTCCGCATCCGGCGCGCGCCATCCGGCCACGACATTGGCCTCAAAGCCCATCAGGCGAACGGTCTCGCTGAGCAGATCAACGGCCAGTTCAACCAGTTCAGCGTCTTCTACTTCCACGGCTGGCTCAGCGGTATCCGGCTCAGCAGCCTGCGTTTCAACAGCGGCAGTCGCTTGCGCAACGGTTGTTTTCGGTTGTACAGGTTCGGCGGCGGGCGACTCCAGTTCTTCGGCAGCAGGGACCGAAGCGGCCGGTTGTACAGCGGGTGCGGCCGGTTGCGCAGCAGGTACGGCCGGTTGCACAGTCGGTGTGGCGGCTGGCGTGACGGGATCGCCACGACTGGGGCGCTTGCGCTCTGGCTACGCGGCACGATGCGCACCTGAGCCGGTTCGCTACCCAATCCAAAGAGACCACGGCTGCCCCGGTTGAGCACCACGATCTCGACTTGTTGTTCGGTCAAGCCCAGGGAGCGCAGGCCTTCGGCGACTGCGTCTTCCACCGACTTGCCGGTAAAAAGCGTGCCGTCAGACATCGATTATTTACCTTTCGCCTTGCTGTTCGACTTCGTGGCGCCCTTCGTGGCTGTGCTCTTGGAAGTCGCGGTGGGAGTGCTGGCTTTCGCATCAACCGTCACAGGATTGGCGCCGCTGCTGACGGCCACGGTCGCTGGCGTGGGTTTCGATCTGACAAAGTAGCGTGTCACACTCCACTGCTGGACCATTTGGAGTACGTTGCTGGTAACCCAGTAGAGGGTCAAGCCGGCCGGCACCTGGAGAGTGAAGTAGCCGAACATGAGCGTCATGATCATGCTCATGTTCTGCGTCATCTTCATCGAATCCTCGGCGCCGGCAGGTGTCGGCGTCATCCATTTCTGCATGACAAACTGAGTGACCACCAGCAGGATTGGCAAGACCAGGTAAGCAAAAAGGGTCAGGTAGTTGCCCTCTTGCCAGAATACCGTGATCCACTGTGGGATCAGTCCGGTGCTCATCGCTAAATTCGGGTAATTCAGATTGGGAATCCAGAAGAACCTGGCATTCTCCATGAATGGCCCGATTGCCACCAGGGCCGAATAAAGGCCAAAGAGGATTGGCATCTGGATCACGAGGGGTAGACAGCCGCCAAGGGGGTTCACGCCCGCTTCCTGGTAGAGTTTCATCTGCTCCTGCGCGAGCTTCTCACGGTCCTTGCCGTACTTCTTCTGAAGTTCCTGGACCCTTGGCTGCAGTTCTTTCTGTGCCTGCATGCCCTTTGTCTGTTGGAGCGTGAGTGGGAAGGTGAGCAGTTTGACGAGCATGGTAAAGAGGATGATCGCCCAACCCCAGTGATAGAGGACGCCAAGTTTGGCCAGCCATGCATCCATCCACACCAGGATGTTTGCAAGCGGCCAGACGACAAACGTCTGCCACGGTCCGTCCGGCTGCACCGTAGTGACATCCACGCCTTCGCGCGGCACGCCGCAACCGGCGAGCAGCAGCATGGCAACCACGAGTACAGTCAAAATTATCCAATTTTGTCGCTTCACAGCGTGTATTCTCCTTGTTCGGCGGCCACGCGCCCTAACAGTTGCTCCGGCACGCCGGTATGCTAGGGCACAGGATCAAAGCCACCTTTGTTCCAGGGATTGCAGCGAGCAATGCGCCGCGCGCCCATCCAACCACCGCGAAAGACCCCGTATTTTGCAACTGCCTCATAGGTGTATTGGGAGCAGGTCGGATAGAACCGGCAACTGCTGGGTAGACCGGGTGAGATCAGCTTTTGATAGAAGCGAATCAACGCAAGAGCAGCTTTACGCATGGTTACTCAACGGCTCGTTCCCCGCCTCGGTCTGAGCGTCACCATCCACATAGAGTTGCGCCCGCCGAAGGAGGCGGGCGCAGGCGGCTTCCATTTCGTGATAGTCTGCGCTACGGATCTGCCGCCGAGCGATAAAGATTATATCCCAGCCCGGGCGGATTCGTTTCATCTGAATGCGAACCGCTTCACGCAGGCGTCGCTTGATGCGATTACGCATCACAGCATTCCCAATCCGGCTATTCACCGCAAAGCCAAATCGGCTATACGGCAGACTATTGGGTAGCGCACAAAGAACCAGCAGGTCAATCGTATAGGCGCGTCCACGCTTCCGGATTTCCTGGAAGCGTGCCGATTCCCGCACCCGATATTGTCGCTTCACGCCACCCAGCTCACTGCCATCGCACGCAAGCAATCGAGGGCTAGACGGACTTCCGCGTCGTCAATTGGACCGTCAACCGGGCGCGCCCTTTCAGGCGTCGCCGGCGCAGCACTTCGCGCCCGGTGGGCGTCGCCATGCGTGCGCGAAAGCCGTGGGTTTTGAGTCGCTTCCGAACTTTTGGCTGCCAGGTGCGTTTAGTGGACATCGATCTTTTCTCCTTTATTTCCGGCATCGGGTCCATTCCCGGAATCCGGAAACGACCGATGAACAATTCTCAAAGCGGCATTATACGAGTGCGCTCAGGGACATGTCAAATTCAACCTGTAGGAACGGCGTTAAGCTTTTGGACGTTGTTCGTCCGGCGCGGAGGCTTGGCACGCGCTGCAAGGCATGGTACTATCGAAAAATGCTTTAGTTGCACGCCGCGGAGGTCTATGGGATCGCAGTTCGATCTGATGACAGCCATGAACGGTCGCACCCAACTACAACGACGCCAAACTGGCCAGCAAGTCGCGAATGGCGACGATTCCCCAGATGCACTGCGGCGTCGCGCCGAGGCGCTCCTGGACGAAATGATGCTTGGTGCGTTTGATATGGGGGGTGGCGGTGTAATGGCGCCCCACGAAGAGAGCGCGCCGCCAGATAGTCTCTATGTTGGCAATGGCCGCGCATGGCCTGCGCCAGAACAACCACCTGCAGGTGGGCCACCAGCACACTATGCCACAACTGCGCCTGAGCGAGAGAGCAAGGCTGGGACGGTGGACTGGAATGGTCTAAGCCCAACGCCAGGGCAACCTGCCGGCGCAGTGCAGACGAACCAGGCGCCGGCGCCAACGACAACAGGCTCGACTTTGCGCGCCGAAGCGCAACTCATCTCTGCCGCATCGCGCTACGCTGCGGTGCCGGGCGCAACGCCCCATGCGGAGGCGTTGCCAGTCGAAGCCACGGATACCGAGTGGAGGCCCACCACTTCGGCGGTGCGGAGACAGAACTCGTCCGCGGCAAGCAGCATGTCGTTTGGAACGCGTGGGCCGAACCGCTCGAATCTGCTCCCGCGCAGCACCGATATCGATGCCAATGCGATCCGTCAGGAGATCGTGATGTTGCAGAAAGAGGTGGCAAGCGCCCTCCCGCCGGGTAATGAGGCGGTGGAGCGCAGCCGTCACCTCTTGAATAAGGCAGAAAACCTACTAAAGAGTGATCCAACGCGGTCTGCCGAAGTTGACTACTATCTACAGCAGGTGCGACGCATTGTGCAACGCGCCCGCCAGACGCAACTCTGGTCAGGCATCTACCGCAAGCGACTGACCAGCTATCTGACCGCCTGGGTGTTGTTGTCACTGGTCGTCATTGCTGCGATCATCCTCTTCCAAGACCAGATCCAGCAGATGCTCAGCACCCTGTTTCAACTCTCGGCAGATTCGCCAATCGTGCGGCAGGTGGGTCTGGGCATTGCGATTTTTGCCGGTGCATTGGGTGCAGCCATTGCCGTCCTGCTCAACATGCGGCGCTATCGCCGGCGCCGGTATGGTTTTTTTGACCGAAAGTACGGTCTCCGCGGGTTGCTCCTGCCGTTGTTGGGCCTCCTTTTCGGCCTTTTATTGGCCATCATCATGGCGCTAGTCTTCACCTTCGCTGGGGTCAACACCCTGACGACGCCGGTGCTCCTCTGGGCCCCAGGGTTGCTCGCTTTCATTGCCGGATTCAGCCAGGAATGGCTTTACGGCGCGCGGTGATTTCGTGCACCCAGTCACACCCATGTCCCGCCGACCATAGCCGGTAGGTGCAAAATGATGTACGTAGAGGTCGCCGTCAACGTGCCGATTCGGCGCACTTTTGGCCGAGGTATGGACGCGCCCCCTGAACCGGCATTCCCTGACGAGGCGTCTTCGCTGCAAACGTATCATTACCACCTGGCGCCGGAATTGGAGGCGCGCGTTGCACCCGGTCACCTGGTCTGGGTTCCCTTCGGCTCACGCGAACTGCAAGGGGTTGTCATTGCGCTCACACCGAGCGCACCGGTGCCGACAAAGGCGGTCGCTCGCCTGGCACGACCGGAGCCGGTGCTGAATACAATCCAACTGGAACTTGCCGCCTGGATCGCAGACTACTATGTTGCGCCGTTTGCCGAAGCCATCAAACTATTTCTGCCGCCTGGACTGCTTGCGAAGGAAGACGGCTCCCCCCGGGTACGCGCCAAGCGGGAGTTGCGCGTCCGGCTGGCCCTGCCACCGGATGTTGCGGAAGCCCGATTGGCAACGATCGGGAAGACGACGCAAGCGGCCACTTTGCTGGCGTGGTTGCTGTCTGTTGATGGAGGCCAGGGGGTCTGGCGCGAGTTGCGCGAGCAGTTTCACTGGAAGGCGCGTAAACCCCTGGATGACCTCCTGGCGCGCAACCTGATTCAAGTCATGGACGACACGGTGACGCTCACCGCAGCGGCGCCGGTGGCGCAAGCGGCCCTCCTGCAATTGCGCGGCAGCGACCGCTACCAGCCCATCATCGCAGCGTTGGCGGCAGCGGGTGGCGTCCTCTGGAAGAGCGAGCTACCGGCCGCCGCCGGCGCCAGCCTTGAAGAGCTGCGGACACTGCGCACCGCGGGCATCATCACCCTCGATGAAGAGATCCGCTTTCGAGACCCACTCGGGGGACGAAGCTACCCACCAACCACTGCACCGACCTTGACCGGCGCCCAGACTGAAGCCTGGGGGCCGGTGGAATTAGCACTTGAGGCTGCGCAAGCCGGTGCAAAGACGAGACCCTTTCTGCTTTTCGGCGTCACGGGTAGTGGCAAAACCGAGATTTACCTGCATGCGATCGAGCAGGTGCTGGGCGTCGGGCGCCAGGCAATCGTGCTCGTGCCCGAAATCGCGTTGACGCCGCAGACCGTGGGCCGGTTTGCCGCGCGCTTTCCTGGGCGTGTGACGGTCATCCACTCGGAACTCAGCAGTGGTGAACGGTATGATGTCTGGCGTGCGATCCGCGACGGGCTTGTCGACGTGGTGGTCGGCCCGCGCAGTGCATTGTTTGCACCGCTGCCACGTCTGGGCTTGATCGTCATTGACGAAGAACATGAAAGCACGTACAAGCAGGACGCAGAAGAGTGGGGAAGTAATAAAGTCTTCTATGATGCACGCCGGGTTGCGCAACGGCTGGCGGAGATCTCGCAAAGTGTGCTCATCCTGGGCAGCGCCACCCCCGGCATTGAGGCCTTCTATGCCGCCGAGCGCGGCGAATTTGCACTCCTTTCGCTGCCAAAGCGGGTTGTAGGCCACCGCATCGCGAGCGATCAACTCGCCCCGATCTATGGCGAAATGCCGCCCGTTGAGATCATTGACATGCGGCAGGAGTTGCGCGCAGGTAACCGCAGCATTTTCAGCCGCATCCTGCGCGAGGCGCTGCTTGCCACCCTGGATGCAGGCGAGCAGGCGATTCTGTTTTTGAACCGGCGTGGCAGCCGGACGTTTATCATGTGCCGGGATTGCGGTCACGTGGCGCGGTGCCCGCGTTGTGACACATCGCTCACCTATCATGAGGGCGACCAGAAACTGATGTGCCACCGCTGCAACCGGCGGCTGCCCGTACCGGTGCTGTGTCCACAATGCAACGGGAAACGCATCAAGCATTTCGGGATCGGCACCGAGCGCGTGGTCGAGTCTTTGCGCGAACTCGCCCCCAGCGCACGCGTCCTGCGGTGGGATGCCGATTCGACGAGCCAGAAGGGCGCCCACGAAGAATTGCTGCGGGCCTTTACCGCGCATGAGGCGGACCTGCTGGTGGGCACCCAGATGATTGCGAAGGGGCTTGACCTACCACTCGTTACATTGGTCGGCGCCATCGCGGCCGACACCGGGCTTTTTCTACCGGATTTCCGCAGTGGCGAACGCACCTTCCAATTGCTCAGCCAGGTGGCGGGACGCGCCGGGCGCAGCGAACGCGGAGGACGCGTTGTGTTTCAGACTTATCGACCCGAGCACCATGCCATCCGGCCGCAGCGCAACACAACTATGAGGCGTTCTACCGGCGCGAATTGGCCTTCCGGCAGGAACACCACTATCCACCCTTTACCCGGTTGGCGCGTTTGGTGTACTGGGATCGCAATGAGGCACGCACGCAGGCAGAAAGCGAACGGATGGCGACTGTATTGAAACAGCGGATGGCGCAATTGGGTATTGCCGCCGTGGGTGGCACAGTCTTTGGCCCGGCGCCTGCCTACTTTGCGCGGTTTCGCGGGCAATATCGTTGGCAGGTCTTGATCCGCGCTACAGACCCGGCGCTGCTACTGCGCGGTCTGGACATCCCTTTTGGCTGGCGGGTCGACGTCGATCCGGTAACGGTGTTGTGACAACCCTGCATGTGGACGAATCGGCGCGGTTGACAGCACACGCGACAGGCGTACAATGCAACCAATGATGGTCAAAAAGACAAGCAAGAGTCCTGAACAAGCCGCGCTCGTTGACACCGCTGCGACTCCAAATCGCTGGCTGACGCTCAAAGACGCCAGTGATTTTCTTGGTGTCCACTATACGACCCTGCGGGCATGGGCAGACAAGGGTGAGATTACGGTCTTTCGCACGCCTGGTGGTCATCGCCGGTTCGGCCTTGACGACCTGCGGCGCTTTCTGGCTGAACGTGTGGGTCAAGCGCATGCGGCAGACGAAGGACAACTGGTTGACGCTGCGGTGGTGCGTGCACGGCAGGAGATGCAGCGCGTCGCCACGGAGAGTGTGCAACGCTGGAACTACCCCTTACAGGGCGAGGCTGAACAGGCTCGGCGCCAGCGCGGACGCCAGTTGTTCTCCCTGGCGGTTGCCTATGTATTGAAACCAAGCCAGCGTCCGCGCGTGATGCAGTCCGGACGTGACCTGGGGTATGAGTATGGGCGTGAGGCGGCGGTCAGCGGGGTGGGGCTTGCCGAGACCGGGCGTGCCGTGCAGTTCTTTCGCAGCCAACTGGTGGAAGCGGTGCGCAATGAGGAGGGCGCCGTCGGCGCCGAACTTGAAGATTTGCGGGTGGAGCGGCTGATTGATCAGTTCTTGGATGAAGTTCTGTATGCTGTATTGGATGGCTATTCGGCACAACGATAGGACAGGATTTTTCGCAGGTTGCACCCTGCAACTGAGGCTGGTATAATCAAAATCCCTTTGCAAGAACATAATGATATGTGTGCGCCATTCATTTTCGGATGACGCAAAAAAATGGGTTTCTCGTGCATGGGATTTTCGCAGTATACTATTGTTGCTGCGTTGTCTAAATATCGAGGGCTGTGCAAGCAAAATCATTCCATTTCTGAGTTCCAACTACAGGGAGGTCTCTATGCTCAATCGGAGGACTTGGTTCGTCGCGTTGGTCGCTGTACTGTTAATGGGTCTATTGGCGGGTTGCTCCATGGGTGGTGCAGCCACGCCTGACCGGGAAGTGCCGATTTCGGTCGATGCTGCGCTTGAAGGTCAAAATGCCGGCCTCATGGGACTGATGTCCGGTCAGGTCACCTGGACCGAGAGCCAGCTCAGCAGCTTCCTGACCGAACTGCTGAAGCAGAACTCCGGCCCGAACATGCCGATCGACTCCATCACAGTGTGGCTGATGCCTGACAACCAGATCCACTTGGCGATTACGTTTGCCGACGGCGTCTTCCTGGGCGGCAACACGGTGGAAGCGGCCGGCACGGTCGCCGTGGTCGATGGCAAGGTTCAGTTGAATCTGAGTGAAGTTGCCGCAAACGGCCTGGTTGCCACCAGCGGTCCGATCCTGGACTACGTCAATGGCACGATCAACTCCGTTCTGGCAAGCCCGAGCTTTGGCGTTGCCGCCAGTGTCACCACCGGTGACGGCGACATCACGATTAGCATCGGCGGCTGATCGAAGTTGGCAGGTGCGGTTAGCGCCGCATCAAAATGAAGTCTACGGCCCGAAGCCATCCAATTTGGCTTCGGGCCGTTGCTTTTATTGGATAGCTGGATTGAGTTCACCATGCTATAATCCTGGCTATCGCAACATCTCAACGTTGGTGAGGCCGACATGGCGGTAGACAATCCCCAGCAAACAAGCGGCGTGGTGGAGGTGGGCATCTACCTCCTCGATCCCGATACGCAAGCGCGCAAACGCGCCGCGACCGGGCTCTCCTCACATCGCGACACGGCCCGCGACGTGGTTGCACGCCCACCGGATCCGAGTTCTCGCTGGCCGCGCTGGCTCCTTGTGTTCGGCAGCATTTTGCTGGCAACTGCCGCCTTGTTGATCTTGTGCTCCACCGTCGCGTTGACCCGGCCCGATCTATTGCCGCCAGGGGTCCAGGGCATGATCACGCCGCAACCGGCCATGCCAGGTTTTGTACTCACGACGCCCGGCTACAATCTTCAACTGGTCGATGACTTTACCGTGCCCAACAGTCACCTGTCCGACTATACCAGCGTTGGGCAATTGTCGATGGTCACGCTCCCGGAAGCCGGCGTCTATCGCATGGACATTTGGCCCAAGTATATTGGCTGGGGCATGTTCGATGTCAGCGCCTTCCCAAGGTACAAGTTGGAGACGGAAGCGGTGATCTCGCCCGCCACGCCGGGCAACGCGGCGATGCTGGCACGTCAGTCTGCCAACGGCGACACCTATCTCTTTTCAGTCGACAGTGCCGGAGCCTATCGCGTCGAACTGTGGCAAAACGGCGAGTCATTTGCGCTGGCGCACGACACCCCGTCTGCAGCGATCTTCCCGGCAGGCCAGCCGAACCGGCTCAGCCTCGAAGACACCGGCGACCGCATTCGATTCGCCGCCAACCAGGTGGTGCTTTTCGAAGTGATCGATCCCAAACTGCCCAGCGGGAGTGCCGGGATTGCCGCATACGCCGCCGGAGCCAACCAGGTCACGACCGATTTTAATTGGGTGACCATCCATTCACGGGACGATTCCCAATAGAAAGCGCGGAGATGGAAGAATATCTGCAAGCAATTGCGCGCGGCGACGATGACGCGACCGAGCGGCAAGTGCAGCAATTGACGGCAGGCGACGAGGATGCCCTCTTGCAACTTGCCAATGCCACCGATGTCGACGAACGCTGGTGGGCCGTGCGCGGGTTGGCGGAAGTTGGCACGGTGCGCTGCTTGCCGCTTCTGGAGGCGCGCCTGTCCGATCCGGATCGTTCGATTCGCGCCGCTGCGGCCATGGCGATCGGCAAACAGGTCGCGCGTGAACCTACGCCGGAAGTAGCGGCCCTTGACGCCATAGCTGCCCTGCTCAGCGATCCCGATGGCCTTGTCCGCCAGGCCGCGGCTGACACCCTGGCGCAGTGCGGCAACCCTGCGGTGCCGGCATTGGTGAACGTGCTGCGAACGAGCAATCATGAGGGCGCACGGACGCGGGCGGCAGGCGCGTTGCGCAAGATTGGCACCATGCAGTCTGCCGCCGCACTCTATCCACTGCTCAATGACCCCAATCACCTTGTCCGGAGTTATGCCTACGAAGGATTGGACGAGCTGGGGCTACTAGAAAATGTACTGGTGGTGGTATAATGACCGCTGTTTTGCCGCAACAGCAGCACCGACTATGAGTCAGGACTTATGATTACACACAGCAAACAAATTGAAACCAAAGTAAAGCCTGGTCGTCTGCACTGGCCGCGCATCATTGCCATGTCGTTGATGGCCCTGGCCCTGATGGCGCTTCTCAGTGGTTGTGCGGCAAATACCGCCAATCTGCAGACCCTTGCGCCCGCTTCAACCGCAGGCATTCCTACCGCATTGGGTACGGCCATTCAACCGCTATCTGCCTATGCTGCGCCGATCCCAACGGCAACGCCAACACCGCCACCACCCGGCAAGAAGCAGTTCGCCACAGTCGCAACACAGGGGACGCGCGTCAACCTACGTAGCGGTCCAGGAACAAACTTCGATATCATCACCAAAGCCAATCCAGGCGCTGCGTTTGAATACGTAGGCACCAACAACGGCTGAGTCCAGGTGGTAGTGACTGCAGCCCAGGTTACCGCCACGCAGGCAACGACTGCCACGCAGGCGATCACCCAGACGACGGCGCCGACGCGGGCCGCATGGGTCTCTTCCGAGTTGGTGCGCATTGGCGCCGAAGGCGAAGTTCCGGTGACGGTGGACGAAGACCCACTCTTGCCGTCCGACCTCACAGCCAATTGGAGTGCGGATTGGGTGTGCCGGTCGACACCTGCGGAACGCTGCAATCTGCAGGGCAAGACCAACTGCACTGCCGAAGTAATTGCGGCGGTGACACGTCCTGTAAACGGTACTTTGCTGCCTGTGGAACTCAAGGGAACCTGGGACGACGAGGCTTGCGGCGCCACCGAAGTCTGGACGCAGCAGGTCGATCAGTTCAACGGCAAAGAAGCAGGCGGCGACGGTGACAACGACTTTACATCGAACTACTGGGCAGGTGTGCAGCCCGGCGACGCCAATGGCGTGCTGCCCCTCGATGACAAGCGTGGAGTCATGGTCTATTGCTCCGGACCGCATCAGCAGGAGATCCCGGGTCTGGATGGTTGGGCGCTCGTGCAAGAGGGCTACACCTGCCACGACGTGAAGACCGGCATGCTGGTCTATATTTCATTCACCAGCAAATATCTCTTCACCGGCACATTAGACGGCAAAGACTACGAGAAAGCCTTCTTTGGCGATGTCACAAAGTTGGAGCAGAAGTTGACGGACACGAACGCCGGTCTGGCCTACGTAGAGGCAAAGCAGTAAGCCGCTCACAATCTATCCTGTGGTAAACGGCGACTGGTTGGTTTCAGTCGCCGTTTTTTGTTGTGACCGGAGCAACCTTGTCGACCACCGTCGCCAGAACGGCGGCAGCGCCGGCTGCGAGCAGCGCCGCCTGCACGCGGTTGACCTGTGCAGGCGTGACAAGGGCAATCACATTACCCCCGCGACCGCCGCCGCTCAGTTTGGCGCCAAGCGCACCGGCCCCGCGTGCGGCGAGAATCAGTTTCTCTAGCGGGGCAGAGCTAACGCCGAGCGCGGCCAAAAGTTGCTGATTCGCATCCATCAACCGGCCCAGGTCCTCCCATGCGGCGGCTTGAATCGCCGTCCGCGCCGTGCGGACGAGGTCAGCAATTTCGTCAAACCAGCCATCATAGCGCTGGGGATCGCTTTCCCAGCCGCGACGCACATCGCCCACAGTCTCTTTGGTGGGGCTGCGGATGCCGCTATCTGCGATCACAAGCAAAAATGGCGCGGGTGGGGCAAAGGATTCCGGGGCTTGACCCTTCACAAACCAGATCGGTTCGCCATAGGCAATGACCGTATTGTCGATGCCGCTGGGTGTGCCATGATAGATGCGTTCGCTCTCATAGACAATCTTGCTTACAACGGCGGGGGGCCGGCTGCCCGGTCTGGGCAAACAGCGCACGCACCAGGGCGGTGCTGAGCGCCGCCACTGCCAAGCCCACTGGCAATCGGAATCAGCTGCGCAACTCAACCTGCCAATCGGGAGGCGTGACGTAGCCAAGTTGTTCGAGCGCCAGCCGCGTCACCAGGGCCAACGGTTGGCCGGGGGACGCGGCCGCCCAGCAGGATTCGCTCGCCGGTGTCATGGGCCACGATCTGAAAGCCACTGCCAATCTCACCGGCATTGACTTCTGCCGTCGCCGTTACCTGCCACACCGGCGCGGCAATGGCGGGTTTGCCGTAAACGACGGCATGTTCGCCAACAAGAATCACTTTCCCCGGCGCAACTGCACTAATCATACGTGACCCCGCGAATCAGATCGGCTACCGCATAGGGGAAGAGCGGCACACCCCGGGCCGCCAGATCATCAACCTGCACCCACTCGGCGACATACTCGTCGCCGTTGTCTTCCTTCACCGGAAAGAAGTCGCGCTTGTACAGACCAGGGTCTTCAAAACGCACCAGCCACTGAAACACCACTTCATGATAGGGTCGATCATTGTGATGAAAGAGATTCTCGATAACGCCCAGCAGGCGTTCGAGTTGCACGGGATGGCCCAGTTCTTCCACCATCTCGCGCTGGATCGCGGCGCCGGACTCCTCGCCAAATTCAACACCGCCGCCTGGCGACCGGTAGAAATGACCGCTTGCCAGCCGCGCATACGGATAACGGATGGCGAGCATGGCGTGGTCAGCCGGTCGCAAAATGACCGCCAGCGAAATCACTCGAATGCGGCCCTCAGCCATGTTGACCTCCCAGTCCGGCGATGATCTTGTCAGGTAAATCTGTCATAATGACATCGACGCCGAGTTCGGCCAACCGCACCGCGTCCGCCACGGCGTTTACCGTCCAGACATTCACATTGGCGCCGATCTTGCGCGCCCAGGTCATGTACGCCTCGTCAACTAAGACGTAATCCGGATGCTGTGCTTCGGGGTGCATCGGTGGCCCGGCCCAAATTGGGCGGAACAACGCAGGCATCTCAGCGTCATAGAGGAACCCAAGTGCGATGCGTGGGTCGAGGGCGCGCACTTTGATCAAGGTAATGGGGTTGAAACTCGACACAATGACCTGCTCATAGAGCGCACGGCGCCGAATGAATGCTGCGACGCCATCTGAGGCATCGCGGGCGTAGACATCCTCACTCTTGATCTCGATGTTGACACGGCAGCGGTTGCCCACCAGATCAAAGACTTCTGCCAGTGTCGGGATGCGGACGCCTGCGAATTGTGGGCCAAAGTGGCTGCCGGCATCCAGCACAGCGAGTTCTGTGCGGGTCATGGACGCCACGCGCCCCCTGCCATTGGTGGTCTTCTCAACCGTGAAGTCGTGGATCACAACCAGTTCGCCGTCTGGCAGTCAGATGGACGTCGAGTTCAATGCCGGCGACCCCCATGGCAAGGGCGGCGGCAAAGGCAGGCAAGGTGTTTTCCGGCGCAACGCAACGAGCGCCGCGGTGTGCAAAGATTTGAGGAGTGCCCATGGAGATCAGCCTATGCGGGTGAAGCCAGTTCGAGTAGGCGCCGCCCGTCGATCAAGGTCAACGGTTTGCCTTGCGCCCACTTTCTGGCGGCGGAACTGATTTCGCCGGTGGTAACGAGAAAGCCGTGCGCAGCCTGGATATGTTGCATCGTGCCCATCAGATCACGCACCACCTCTTCGCCCACCGTGCCTTGATAACGCTTACATTGCACCACCGCCTGGTTGCCGCTGCGATCGGTGATGAGGACGTCAATGCCGTTGTCCTTCACGTCGGGTGTGTTCACCACCGCATAACCCATCGCCGCAAACAGATCCTGGGCAACAAATTCCTCGAATTCGGACGGTGTCAGCGCCAGCAGATCCTCAATCCGCAGACGAGGCTGTCTAACACGCGGTGTCACACCGGTCCGGCGGCCGCGCCACCAACTGGCGCCACGGCGGAACCAGCCAACGGCGACGATGACGCCAAAGACAAAGGCCAGAATGACGAGCAGCAGGCTGACCGGATCGGACAGATCCACCCCTCGCGTCCACAGTTGCCATCCCAGGGCAACATAGACGAGCAACCATGCACCTGTCGCCAACAGCAACAGCCACAACCGGGAACGGGGTGTGGCGTCGAGTTGGCCGGCCGGCCGATCAGAGGCAAAAACGTGGTGCGCCATAGGTTCCGATGATATCTAGGCGTGGCAGCCTTTTACTTGAATAGCCAGCCCAGCACGCCCTTTTTCTTCTTGGGCGGCGGCGTCCACGCCGGCTCGGGTTCGAGGTCGAGGTCTTCCTCTTCTTCGATCACGCCGAGCATTCGCTTGAGATCGTCCGTCATCATCATCGGCGTCCATGGCGGCGTCCACACGATTTCGATATCGACGTGAGAAGCGCCGGCTTTGCGCAGGAACAGGTCGACAGATTCAAGAATCTGTGGACCCATCGGACAATGCGGCGTCGTGAGGGTCATGGTGACCTTCACCTGATTCTCCGGGACGACTTCTACGCCGTAGATCAGACCCAGGTCTACGATATTTTGATAGAGTTCAGGATCGATGACGTTGCGCAGCGCGGTCCAGCACTCGTCGATTGTGAGATTTTGTGACATGGCATTCATTCTACAACAAAAAAAGAGATTGAGAGATTCGGGATCCGGGGGGTGAGCCCTCGAAAGATCCATGTATCTCTCAATCTC